>NZ_QAOO01000011.1 GCF_003051105.1 Nitrosomonas nitrosa
ACAGTAAAGGGAGAAGGTGTTGAATATGTATCCCGCTTCCCATTTGCAGTGGGAACAGGGGGTAAATCAAATATGCCTTATATCATTGGTGCAGTCCTACTGATAGCGGGCGTCGGCTTCTTCTTCATGCGCAGTGGTGGTAGTAATAAAAATAATACCGAAGCTGCGTAGCCATACAAATTACTATTTACAATCATTAAAGAGAACCATGCTTTTACTCGGCAATCTAACAAAATAATAAATTGTCGATGTGTCAGACTAAAATGAGGAGTGCTTAAATGAGAATAAAATGGACGGTATCACTGTTAAAGCGTTTTTTTACATTACCGATAATAATAATGATAATGACTTTGGTGCATACAGATCAGGTTTTTGCGCATGCTTCTTTAGTTAAGGCCGAGCCTGCACGTCGAGCAGTATTATCTACAGCACCTACACAAGTTCGTCTTTGGTTTAATGAGGAAATTGAGGCGGCCTTTGCATCACTTTCAGTACTAGATGAAGATAAAAAGTCAATAACCGATAACAAAGTCGCTGTGCATCCAGAAGATCCCAAATCAATAGTTCTGGAGTTACCTGAAATACCTGTGGGACGTTATACAGTAAAATTCAGGGTGCTCTCGGTAGATGGTCATGTGGTTGATTCTGAATATAATTTCACAATTTCTGACACAGTAAAGGCTAAAGTTAAAGAAGATGATTGAGATTGTTGCTACATTCGCTCGATGGTCTCAGCTTGTTGCTAATCTGATAATTTTTGGAAGTTGTGTTTTTCTTGCAATAGCTGGACAGCAGAGAGCTGTATTTGAAAGTTCTTGGGCGACCCGTTTAGAGCGCGGGTTCCCTTGGATGGTTGGTGTAATCCTTATTGGATTATTAGGTATTTTAGCTACCACGACGGGAGAAGCGACGGGTATTGTAGCTAATACTTGGCGACCAGGTGCGTGGCTAGAAATAGTGCAGCAGACACGCGTAGGACACATGTGGGCTACAAGAGCAGTTTTTGCTTTAATTTTGTTAGCTGTGATTTTATATCTTCAACATGTGTACAGAGTGAGATGGCATTACATCCTGTGTGCCGGTGCAGCAGCGTTGCCCTTGATAGCGGGTTCACTCGTGAGTCATTCGGCAGCTGAGGAGATGTCTGTAATCTCTATACTGCCCTATGCGTTGCATATCCTCTTGGCAGGTATTTGGTTTGGTGCGTTACCGGCATTCTTACTGATCATATTCAGTAAGAAAGAACCCGATAAGCCATTAGATTTATTAAGCATCGAGAGCCTAAAGAAATTTTCATCGATTGCTTTACCCGCTATGGTTATCATAATTGCTACGGGTGTGATCGTTGCTGATCGCATGATTGAAGAGGATTATCATGCACTGGTTGCCAGTTCTTATGGTTGGTTGATCAACATAAAGCTTTCAGTTTTAGCAATTGTTTTGGTTATAGCTTATCGGGCACGCTCAAAATGGCTGCCATTGTTTACGCAGACCAGCAATGTTGAACAAGTTCAAAGTGGTGGCGAACATCTCAAAAAATGGGTGGGGATCGAATTTGTCCTGGCCGTCATTTTAGTATTGCTTGCAACTATTTTAGCTAACACCATTCCTGCGAAGCATGCAATGGTAGAGAATTGGCCTTATTCCTTTAGATTTTCAATCGATGCTACTTGGGATGAGCCAAATGTTCCACTTTTCTTTTGGAGTGGGGTCGCGTTGTTTTTAATGGCAGCGGGTTCGATTTGGCTGGGTATCAAAAATAATTGGGAAAAGAAAAAGAAAATCGGGATTCCAGTGGCGCTGGTAGTTGCATCTGCTGCTGTGGCTTTACCACCACTGGCAATTGATGCTTATCCAGAAACTTATCAGAATACACCCGTTCCATTTGATGCCATTTCCATATCAAATGGTTCGGTATTTTTTGCTGAGAATTGCACAACCTGTCATGGCCCACAAGGTAAAGGCAATGGTATAGCTGCTAAAGCATTCAATCCGCCACCCGCTGATTTATTGACTGAGCCCCATACCGCAAGACACACTGCGGGTGATTTCTTTCACTGGTTGACCTATGGTATAGCTGAAACGGGTATGCCAGGTTTTTCTAGTAATTTAACGGAAGAAGATCGTTGGGATGTTGTTAATTATATGCACGCCATGTCGAGAGGCTATCAAGCGCGTTTACTCAGTCCACAAGTGGTTGCTGAGAAACCTTCAATTGGCCCTCCGATTTTTTCTTATTTTGCTCATGATGGTTCCAGTGGTTATCTGAAAGATTTTCGTCAGAAAAAAAATGTGGTACTTGTGCTATTTACATGGCCACAATCTGATGAGAGATTGGAAGAGTTAAAAGCGGCGTATAGCCGATTGAGTGAACTCAACACAATTGTGCTAGCTGTTCCAATGAATCAACTAGATAATCAAGAGATCATGGAGATAGCGGAAGATATACCGTTTCCAGTCGTAACAGAAGGTGCATTAGAAATAAAGAATAGCTATATTTTATATCGAAGAACGCTCACTCATCCCGATATCTTGGGCGAGGGCATCATTCCAGAGCATTTAGAATTTTTGATAGATCGCTTTGGCTACTTGCGTGCAAGATGGATCCCTGGTATAGATGAAAATGGGTGGGAAGATATAAATTTTCTGACACGACAACTGGTTCAACTTAACAGTGAGAAAGAGATTCTTCCTCCACCAAGTGATCATGTACACTGATGTTGCAAAATCGTTATCGTTTCACGATCCTTATCTTAATCAATAAACCTAGGAGGAAATAAATGAGAAGACTAGTCGTTACATCTGTTTTTCTAAGTGCGCTGATGGTGCCCTATTTCACAATGGCACATACTGATGAGTATTTAGCTACTGTGGAAGCACCTCACGGTGGTCAGCTACGTGCAGCCGGGCCCTTTCATTTAGAACTGGTAGCTCAAGATGGAGAACTAAAGTTGTATATAACAGATCATGGGGACAAGCCAATACCAGCACGTGGCGGCCAGGGAAAGGCTAATATCCAAGAAGGTAAGGATGGGAAGAGACAATCAGTGACACTTGAACCAGTATTTGCAAATATGATGAGAGCAAAGGGTGATTTTAAAATCACATCTGACACTGCTGTAGCTGTTTTTGTGGCTATTCCTGGGTATGAGACGCAAGGAGCTCGTTTTGTTCCACAAGGTGCCAAAGGATCGGAGAGCGATAGTCATGATCAAAGTGACGATCATGATCATCATGATGATGATGAAGATAAGGATGATAGCCATAGCCATGGACATCATCATTGATGTAAATCAACGGATCTAGTTTCTAGTTGTAGTAGTTAGAAAATAGCAGCTAACGCGGGATAGATCTATTACAGATCTATCCCGCGTTGTGCTTTGATGCCCGAGTAAAAGGCATGTTTTACATTGCAAAATTCAGTAACGGTATCGGCTGCCTCGCAAAACGCCTTTGGTGCATTGCGCCCCGTGATGATAACGTGCTGCATGGCGGGCCTCTTTTTAAGATCTTCCAGGGCGAACGCCAGGTCGATCCAACCGTAACTCACTGGATAAGTGAGTTCGTCGAGAACAACAAGATCAATTGACGGATCTTGAAGAAACCCTCTAGCCATTGACCATCCGCGCTGAGCGGTTTCTATATCATGTGCGAGATCTTGTGTATCCCATGTAAAGCCTTCTCCCAGGACAAGCCAAGTGACATCGGGTTGTTGGCGCAGAAAAGCTTCCTCACCGGTATCCGAGCGACCTTTAATAAATTGCGCTACCGCAACCCGCATTCCATGACCTAATGCGCGTACGACCATTCCGAATGCCGCGCTGGATTTACCTTTGCCATTTCCTGTATGGATTAGAAGCAAGCCTTTTTCTTGATCAGCTTTGGCAATAGCTGCATCGATAATTTCTTTTTTACGCTGCATGCGCTGGCGATAGCGTTGCTCACGATTAGGCGTTTCATTCATGATAATTAAGGTTGGTTATTGGCGAATGGTTGAAAGTATTTCCTTGCTGATAAGTATTCAGGATTGATAGCGTAGCGTAAAGAAAATATTTCTTCCGGGTTGATTAAAAAAAGCAGCTGTTTCGTAATGTTCATTAAAAAGATTCTCTAGGCGTGCTTGTAAACGCCAATTTTTGGCAAAAGCGTATTCCGCTCGCAGATCTACCCTAGTATAACCATTGATCGGATGATTATTTGCCAAATCATCAAAGCGCTTACTTTCTGCTAGAAATGAGGCACCCAGGCGGTATTTGTTAAACTGTCGATCCGTATCGATCCTGAAAATATGTTTGGCGCGACGAGGTAACACCTTATCTTCACTTGAGGAAGTGTTTTCAGGATTCAACAAAGTGAGATTGGCAACGAAACTCCAACCGATTAATTGGGTGCTAAAAACACTTTCCAGCCCTTGGATACGTGCCTGACCAATATTGGTTGGCGTAAAGGTCGCGGCATCAAAAGCAATCATGTTGCTGATATGCGTTTCATATACATTGAGCGATAGCTTGCCAAGACGTGAGGAGCCAGTTACGCCGATTTCGAAGCTGCGCGACTCTTCTGGCCTGAGGTTGGGATTGTTTGAACCGGGGAAATACAATTCATTGAATGTGGGTGCTCTGAAAGCATTGCCGAAATTTGCATTCAATCTGAGATACTGCGTAATGGCGTATCCCCAAGACAGGCCGCCTGTCAGCCAGTTACCAAATTGTTCGTTATGATCCCAACGCAAAGAGAATTGCATATTGTGTGCAGCGATAGCCGCTTGATGCTGAGCAAAGATTCCCCAGTTTTTCCGAGATGTCTCTGTAAAATCAATGGTACTTCTGATTTGGTCGTTTAAATAATCAACACCTGTAGTTAAAACATGCTGTTGATTTATCGAAAAATTATTCTGTAGAAATAATGAATCACGAACAGTATCGAATTGGCTGACGAAAATGTTTCTATTGAAGCTATCCAATTTTTCAAAGCTACGCCCCCCAGTCATATTGAGATGCCAGAATGCGAATGGTGAATAACGGATCGATCCACCGAATGTCTGTTGAATCACTTTGGAGCGATTAATGAAGCTCCCATCAAATTGGGTTTCTCCAGCGCTATGCAACAAGTGAGCATCCACTTCCAGGCGGTTGTCGAATCGATAGCCCGCTCGTAAAGTACCCGCCAGATTTCGATAACCATCTTTATCATTTTCTGGCTCAGTAATAAAGCAGCCTGCACTTTCCGAACCGGTGCAGGCATTGAAACCGCGTGTGCCTATACCGCTCGCATTTAGGTTAAACCACCCTTTTTCTCCACCTCCTGACAATCCAACGGAACCATTGATTGAACGATAACTACCTCCCCCCAGGCTCAAGCTTGGTTTAAGTTTACCGCCTCCTTTGCGCGTAAAAATCTGGATAACACCGCCAATCGCTTCTGAGCCATATAAGCTCGAGCGAGGGCCACGAACGATTTCGATGCGGTCGATTTGATCAAGAGGTAAATTTTCGAAGGAAGTCGTGCCTGAAGTGACAGAACCGGCTTTAATACCATCGATCAGAACTAACACGTGATCCGCTTCAGTGCCACGCAGAAAAAAGGATGTTTGTTTGCCTGGGCCACCGCTATTAGCAATATTTAGCCCAGGTATGCCACGCAATAGATCTTCCATGGAGCGTGCCTGTAAGCGTTCAATATCGGCACGTGTGATGACGCTGACGGATGCAAGCGTTTCATCGGTTGTCTGTGCGGTACGCGTTGCCGTGACAATGACGGGTGCCTGAATATTGTTAGCAAATACGGGTGCAGTTATACCAAGAGATAAGCCGACACCCAATAAAGGGATTGTTTTCATTAAATTTTCCTCCGCGCACACCCGCGCGATAGCATTGATTGGATGTGGGTCATGCGAAGAGAAACAAACGTATGGCACATTGCCCTCCGCAATACCTGATATTTCTTCAGGCCGGTCTCCGGGCTTATGAGTGGATCCTCGATCCCCTATCTGCGCCTTCCCGTGCAATACACAGTGGCATGTGGCAGATTATTGACTCATTTACCGTTGCGGGGGCAGCGCTGGCTTTATCCTAGTTTGCGGGATGCACCAGCTTCCCGTTTCACCCCAAGCATTATTGCGAGGGGCACCTGAAGCAGGGTGCAAAAACTAAAGCAAAGGGCTATCTCTGTCAAGTAATGTTGCGAATTGCAGAGGGCTAAATTATTTTAGCGTTTATTTAATTTGCTGATTGGTCAGCTCAAATTACGCACTGCTCTATAATCCATAATTAATATTCTTCAAGAAATGCTCAAAGAAATAGGAAATAAGGTATTTATATCGTGCATGAACCCTTTGCAGAGCTTGCTTTTTTACTGATCATCACAAGTATAGTGGGGGTGATTGCTGTTCATTTACGACAGCCAGTACTCATCGCTTATATCCTGGTAGGGATTCTTGTCGGCCCTGCAGGTTTCTCTTTCGTGCAAGCGCATGATCAAATCGATTTACTCGCTCAAATCGGTGTTGCTGTTCTGCTTTTTCTGGTTGGGTTGAAGCTGGATCTCCAACATGTACGGCATATCGGCCCGGTTGCATTGGCAACAGGATTAGGTCAACTGGTTTTCACCATCGTTTTTGGGTTCTTGCTAATCCTCTTGCTTGGGAAGGATTGGCTGACGGCGCTTTATGTGGCCATTGCACTCACTTTCTCTAGCACGATTATTATTGTCAAGTTGCTGACTGATAAACGAGAACTCGACGCCTTGCATGGCCGTATCGCAGTGGGTTTTTTGATTGTACAGGATATTGCGGTAGTGTTAGCTATGATGGTAATGAGTGCGGTGAGGGGGGGAGATGCGGTAGTTGATTCGAGTGGCTGGGTGATTATCGCGTCGTTAATTGCCCGTATTAGTCTCACAGCACTATTGATGTTTATTGTCATGTGGTACATTGTGCCCTCACTGGTGAGGTACGTTGCTCGATCGCAAGAACTGCTGCTCATTTTTGCCATTGCATGGGGCACTTTTTTGGCGGCCCTGGGTGAATGGGCCGGTTTTTCCAAGGAAGCTGGTGCTTTTCTAGCTGGCTTCTTGCTGGCCTCAACTCATTTTCGCGATGCTATCAGCGCCCGTTTGACGGGTATCCGTGATTTCTTACTACTGTTCTTTTTCATCAACTTAGGTGCAAAGCTCGATTTCTCTGTGCTTGGCGCAGAAATTGGATCTGCTGTTATTTTATCGCTATTCGTTTTGATCGGTAACCCGATCATAGTGATGGCGATCATGGGGTATATGGGTTATCGCAAACGAACTGGTTTTTTAGCTGGATTGACGGTGGCGCAGATAAGTGAGTTCTCCATTGTATTCATCGTCATGGGAATCAGCCTCGGTCATTTGGAGCAGGACGCGCTTGGCCTGACGACGCTCGTTGGCGTGGTAACGATCGCCTTATCCACCTATATGATTTTATACTCACAACGTTTGTATGAATCCTTGACGCATTGGCTAAGTCTGTTCGAGCGTACCCATCCCTACCGGGAGATTGCGGTAGAGCAGCAACACTTGGTAGAGAACGATCCCAAGATCATCATTTTTGGTCTAGGGCGCTATGGTGCCAGGGTACTGAAGCATTTACATCATCATGGCGTGGGTGTATTGGGAGTGGATTTTGATCCCGAAGCTGTCAGGGCATTGAGGCATCGAAATATGCCTGTACGATTTGGAGATGCAGAAGATCCTGCATTTCTTGGTTCGTTACCGTTTGCAAAAGTTGATTGGATCGTCACAACGATACCGGAGTGGAACGCTAATCGATCATTGCTGCATGCCCTTAAAGAAGCTGGGTTTAACGGACGTATCGTGGGGCTGGTGCGAGATGACGAGCATGCTCTGGCTTTACAGAAAGCAGGTGTTACGCGTGTGGTGAATATTTTCCAGGAAGCAGCTGATCTTGCAGCAGATTATCTTGCAAAAGAAATTGAGATTCAGGAAAAGACGACATAACCTACTGGATTGATTCTTTCCCAGTATCGGTTAGCGTTTTTTTGCAACGATCGCATATCTTCCTTTGTCACGGCCGGTGGTCGGTGGATTCATGAATTCACTTATAAGCATATGAAAACCCAGATCAGTTAGCACGTTAAGTATTTTGTGGGGAGGAAAAGAGTCATAGAAAAATTCTTGACCCAACATGTAATCCGTGAAGGGTGGATGCTCCGAGCCTCCAACAGTGAGCATGAGCGCGCCATTGGCAAGCAAGCAGTTTGCCATGCGACCGAGTATCGCTTCATGAAAATTTCGCTCAATATGAAATAGCGCATCCCAGCAGATGATGCCTCCGCAAGGCGCTTCAAAAGGATATTTCTCTAACTTGCCAAGAACCCATCTTTCCTTTGGATAGTTCGCTTTTGCAATCGCCAGCATATTTTCGGATTGATCTATGCCGATCACTGACCAACCGCGTTTGATGGCGTAGGCGGCCATCGGGCGTCCGGTACCACAGCCAGCATCCAGTATAAGAGAAGCAGCCGGAAGTTCGGCAAGGAAGGTATCGAGGTATGCCCGCTCACGCCCAAAAAATGTTTTTCTGGCAGCATGCCACTGCTTTGCAATAGCGTTGTAGGCAGTCCGATTCATAGAAAATGATAAGGTGATTTCATAACAATACACGGTGCGCGTATACTCAATTTTTAATAAAAAGTGAGGATGCGCTAACACAGACTTGTGTGAGAATAGCCGAGATTAAGCGCATAGAAAGGGCTATTTTCAAAGTAAGCTCTGTAACGGTTTCATTCTACGATCCTTTAGCAAGCGCTATCCATCCAATTTCATTAGAAGGAAACAATATGATCTTACGTTCTCGCTTCTTGCTTCGTATCCTGATTTACTTCGTTATAAGTGCATTCTTTCCCGTTTACGCAGAAAATTATAAACCTACCTCTATTGATTCCATCCTCTATTTCCAGGCAGCGGTTAAGGATGCCGAATACTGTTCGATGGTTGTCAAAAACGGTGAACTGATAGCGATCAACCGCAGTACTGGCAAGCCGCTGAGTAATGCAGCCATGACATGTCCCGATATGTTTTCGTGGAAGCTCTTTGCTGAGGTGATTCAGGATAAATTCTGGTCAAACTGGGCTGATGAGAACGACAACTGGCCGGCTCAGCCTTATGCACTTTGTCAAGCTGACCAGAGGCCCGGCAAGGATGCATGTTGCCAGCCGGGTTCGGCTAACAACGATCCCAATCATTGCCCAGTTTATCCGGGTACTCAGCATACTGCCAAACTCAAGCGTTTGACGGAAGCTTTGACTGAAGAAGCACATACACTCGCGCGTGATCCTGCTTTGCAGCGTGATACTCGCCTACCCTTTCATGATGCGCTGCATCCGCTTAGTCGCATGATCAAACTCCAGTCGACCAAGAAAACGGCTGATGCACCTCCCCCTTCCTGCTCTGCGGTACCCGTCAATGGCAAGATCGAAGATCTGGTGGCAGACATCATCAAGAAATTTAATCCATCCGATGCCGAAAGTACCGGCCGCGTCATCCGCCAGACCAACGCTGAGTTGACGATACGCAACCAGGTATTCCATGATTATCTATTTACCAATAATTTGTATAACGCCAATGGGGTGGTCGATGTTTTTAAGGCAAACCAGATAAATCTGCAAACAGAAGCACCCTATCGCCGCGTCAACCAATCTGCTTACGGGGGGAAAGCGGGTATGCTTTCCCGGGTGGATTTGCCACCGGATGCCATCATGATCAAGAGCAACTGGCTGCACCATGATCTCGCTATCGCCTTGGGGCTGCCGGATGATCCCAAGCAGTACATCAGCAAATTGTTGCAGACACAGATTGATCTGCAAGCGCTCGGAATCAGCAAATCTCCACTGACGTGCAATCTTGACGGTATCCATCACCTGGTCGCCTTCCATATTTCCTCCAAAGACATCCCAAATTGGGTATGGACGACTTTCGAACACATCAGTTTGCCGGGTCGTTGCGATATCACCGGTTGCAATGACGCCTATGGCTATGCAAGCAGCGACAAGAATCGCCCGGTCGGCACCGCTGCCAATTATGTCAAGCCCAATCAGCGGAGCGATCAATTGAATTCACCCAGCATCGTATTTAATCCTGATCAGGGTTATCCGTTGGAAATAATCCGTCCAGAATGGGATAAGTTGCTCACCGCGCTGAATGTCGGCAGCGGAAGCAGCACAAGTCAGGTTGAGCCCGATCCAGAGGATGTCGCCTGGCGTAATTTTCGCCTCAAGGGTTCGCAAGTAGAGTTTGTCAATTCTATTGGCCAGCCGACCCTGTTGGGTAATTCAGTTACCGAAGCGGGTTTTATGGATGGTTCAAGCTGTATTAGCTGCCATGCAAGGGCGGGCGCAGCATTGAATAGTGACGGCTCAGCCAATTTTCTTGCGTTGTCCGTTTTCGAGCGTAACCTGACCGATTTTGGCTATGCACGCAGCCACCATGGTGTTCCCGACCCATTCTGGTTCTACAATGATAATAACAGTCGACCTAACATGCTGGTGATGCAAACGGACTTTATTTGGGGATTTCTCAACGCGAGCCCTATTGTGACCAGCAAGCCTTAGAAAATCAGATTTGTACTCTTCGGTCTGCGAATCGGCGCCGCTCTGATCCGCAGACCCTCTCCGGCTTCTTGAGCGCTGCCTAATCGAACAAATGTGATAGACATTGATTCCTTCTTTATCAAATCAGTTGAACCCGATGATGGACATGCATACCCTTAACTGGGCACAATAAATCTGTATCTGATTAAAGAGGCTTACATGAATTTATTTTAATGGCATCAGGCGCCTTATCACTATCAGTGACTATCAGTGGGTGTAAGTAACCCCATTTTTACTTGCCTAAAATATATGCCTAGCTTACCAATAGAGCCGATGATTCATCGAGCCGAATGCACAGAAAATTCGGTGCTGGCTACAACGCTAGCCGCTGCATTCGATAATGACCCCGTAGCGAGATATTGTATTCGCGCTGACTCACGCCGAGATTGGGCGATGCATGCCGGTTTCAAACGGGCGCTCGATATCTATTGTTTCTACGGCATGACATTTGCCGCCATGAATGGTGCGGGTGTCGCACTTTGGGCTCGTCACGATCAGTGGCAACTGACCTTCTGGCAGGAATGCATGCTGATTCCACTCTATGTCCGCATCTGCGGTATCCGTCGCTTCATGCGATTAAGCCGTGGATTCGAAACAATGAAATGGGCTCACCCAGTAGTCCCCCATTATTATCTTTACATGATTGGCGTCCATCCCGATTGCCAATCACAAGGTTTGGGCGCCGCGCTGCTGCGCGTCATGCTCGAGCGTTGTGACCGCGAAAAAATGCCGGCCTACTTGGAGGCTACGCATCCTCGCAATATATCATTCTATCGGCGGCATGGATTTCAGGTTATTCGAACGCTTACATTCGGTCCTGGTGGGCCCCCCATTGCAGCTATGTGGCGGGAACCCCAACTCACGGCAGCGTGATACAAAGAAAATCCTCGGTAACCACCGAGGGTGATAATTATTGAGTTCACGTCCATCGCAATTATCAATTGACTTCTCTTTCTGCCGACATACAATCATTGGAAGTGCTGCTTCCTGCAAGGTATCAGCGAATCAGCATGAAATGGTGGGCGTAAAGCTTCGATGTGCGGTAACCTTGCTCATCCAGGTGTTGATGTTCGGCCGCGGTTTGGCCGCGGCTAAGGGTGTGACGTACAGCACGAGCCAGCAGATTGTACGATGCAAGTGGCTGGCAGGTGGATGATGAAGGAAAGAGGAATGCGCTCCTAATGTGCTTGTCCCAATTTCGGTCTGGCGTGTGCACCTGATTCGTAGCGTCGGACCCAATCAGCGAAGGAGGTACGTCATGAACGATCATCGATTTATTCTTTGCGCACGCGCTACCAAAAGTGGGAAATTCATACCAGAACCAGGCCCATCCCGATATTTACGTGTACCCATTGGAGAGATACCTGCCCCTGCCCATGAAATTTCCAAGACGCTGTGGGTAAAAGCGTTGCGCAAGGCCGCGATTTGGGGCAAAGATGCGCGAAACGAGGCGCTGGACAGAGGAGATTTGCTGGTTTTTGTACATGGCTACAATAATGACCTTAAGATCATCACTGATCGCCATGATCAATTAAAACATGATCTAAGCAAGGTGGGCTTTAAGGGCGAGATCATGACGTTTTGCTGGCCAAGCGACAATAAAGCGCTCAATTACCTTGAAGATCGGCATGATGCCAAGCGGTCTGCCATGCAATTGGTATCTGATGGGATCGCACTGCTTTCGCTGCATCAAACTGTCGACTGCACGATCAATGTGCATCTGCTTGGCCATTCAACGGGGGCATACGTTATACGCGAAGCTTTCGACGATGCGGATGATGTGGCATTGCCTAACAATGCCTGGCTTGTCAGTCAAATTGTTTTCATCGCGGCAGATGTATCATCAAACTCGATGCATGACGGTAACAGTTCGACGGAATCTCTGTATCGGCACTGTACGAGATTGACGAATTACTTTAATCAGCATGATTCTGCGCTGAAGCTGTCAAACGCCAAACGCGTCGGCATTGCGCCCCGCGTCGGCCGGGTTGGATTGCCTTTCAATGTGCCGGTTAAAGCTGTCGATGTCGACTGCTCAGATTACTTTAATCTGCTGAATACGGATGCTGCGGTAAGGAGTGAGGATCAGGCTGTACTGCTTGGATCTTTCGATCACTCGTGGCATATCGGTAATCGCGTATTCATGCAAGATCTATTTGAAACGCTAAAAGGCGATCTGGATCGCTCTGTCATCCCAACGCGCGACTTGCAAGACGGCAAGTTAAAGTTGAAGAGGCAGATTAACCCTTGAATGAGTGCTAATCTTTAGACGAGTTCAAGCTATTCCTATTTTACGACCCTACTCAATCAGGAGACACACCATGGCAAAAATCCTTGTCCTTTATTACAGCATGTATGGCCATATCGAAACCATGGCGAAGGCAGTGGCTGAAGGTGCCGACAGCGTTGGCGGAACAGACGCCACCATCAAACGTGTACCGGAACTCATGTCGGAAGAAGTGGCCCGTAAGGTTGGGGCCAAGCTCGATCAAGCCGCTCCAATCGCAACGGTGGATGAACTGCCAAATTATGATGCTATCATTTTTGGGACGCCCACCCGTTTTGGCAATATGTGCGCGCAGATGCGTAATTTTCTTGATCAGACGGGCCGGTTATGGCTGAGTGGTGGTTTAATCGGCAAAGTGGGCAGTGTTTTCACGTCTACCGGGACGCAACATGGTGGGCAAGAGACCACCATTACTTCATTCCATACCACCTTGCTGCACCACGGTATGATCATCGTGGGTGTCCCCTATTCTTGCCAAGAGATCATGAACATGGACGAAATTACCGGTGGATCGCCTTATGGGGCGAGTACGCTTGCGGGGGGTGATGGAAGCCGACAGCCGTCGGCGAACGAATTGACGATCGCACGCTTCCAGGGCGCGCATGTCGCTGAGATTACGAAGAAATTGTCAGTCTAATTAGACTGACCTGCAAGGAAGGATCTCTCCCAGATGCGCCATTCATTGCAGCGCTATCCATTTACCATTAGCAGGAGAAAGAAATGGTCAACCAATCGTCTGAAGCGCTTTCACCCGTTTTGTATCTCCCGCATGGTGGCGGGCCATTGCCGATTTTGGGGGATAGCCAACATGAGAAGATGGTTGCATTTCTGAAAGAAATCGCAGACAAGCTGGCTGAGCCTTCTGCGATTTTAGTCATCAGTGCGCATTGGGAGGAAGAGCGAGCGACGGTTACAGGTGGGGGGCAGCCTGGAATCATCTACGATTACTACGGCTTCCCTGCCGAAGCTTATCAAATACGGTATTCTGCGCCAGGCCATCCTCAGCTTGCAAAACAAGTACACGCGCTGTTAATGGACAGCGGAATTCCCGCACAAATCGATGAACAGCGAGGTTTCGATCATGGCATGTATGTGCCGCTTAAGCTGATGTACCCGCAAGCGCAGATCCCTTGCATTCAGCTATCCCTTCTCAAGAATTTGGACCCTGCAGCACATATCGCACTAGGAAAAGCACTCGCTGCATTAAGAAAGCAACCGATTTTGATTGTCGGATCAGGCATGTCGTTTCATAACCTTAAAACATTTTTCTCGGGAGGCATGAATGGTATCAAAGAAAACATTGAATTTGACGACTGGCTGATCGAAACCTGCGCTCATCCAGCGATTTCGCTGATAGAGCGCGAACAGCGATTGCTTGAATGGGAAAAGGCACCTTCCGCACGATTTTGTCACCCGAGAGAAGAGCATCTTTTGCCGTTACATGTTTGTTATGGGGTTGCTTGCGCCGATACGCCGATCGCACAAGTCGTCTTTAATGAGGATGTGATGGATAAAAGAGTGACAAGCCTGCTGTGGCAGTAGAAAAATGGGCATTTTGGGCATCGCAAGGTAAGTTTTAGTTCTAAATTCTCATCTTGCGCCTGACTGTCCAGTCAAAAAGGCGGCTTCCGAGTAACCACCTCGCTACCACCGCTGTTTTGGCGTCCAGTGGTAAAGCATGCCGCATCGGGGGAAAGGAAGCCGTAGCGGCATCGAGCACGGCCTGAGCAATGATTTCCGGGCCGGGTGCTAGTGGTTCTCCCGACAAAAGACGCGGCAGTGCAGTGAGTAATTTTTGATAGGCAGGGGGATGTTCGACAGTTTTGAGTAATTCAAATTCTTTTTCGGCAAATTCAGTTTTGATCAGGCCAGGCGCGATTACCATGACATTGATACCCAATTTCATGACTTCACCGCGCAAGGTCTCCGATAAGGCTTCTATCGCGTGCTTGGAAGCCGCATACCAACCAAAACCCGGAATGGAGATTTTGCCTAGAATCGAAGCAATATTGATAATGCAGCCTGATTTCTGCGCGCGCATATGCGGCAATACCGCCTGCATGAAACGTGCATAACCAAAAACATTGACTTCAAACTGGCGATGGGCTGCTTCCATGGAAACGCATTCGATCGCCCCCAGCTGACCGTATCCCGCGTTATTGACGAGCAGGTCGATCCGTCCTTTGGTGGCCATGGCATGGCTTACCGCTGCCTCGATAGCGGCTGCATCAGTCACATCCAAGTGAATAGGCTCGATCCGATCGGAGCGGATCTGTTCTAATCGATCCATGCGTCTTGCCATGGCGAAGACATAATAGTTGTTGTTGGCAAGTAATAAAGCGGTCGCTCTACCAATGCCACTGGATGCACCAGTGACCAATGCGATGCGTTGTGTCATGATAAGCCATAAAAGTGTTTAACCAGGAAAATAACCGGTTCATTCCCAGAAAGCAACAAAATACGACAAAATATCAGAATTTATGAGTAAATCGGCTTAATCTCAGCTTTTTCAAAGGTTGGTGTTATTTTGATTAGCGTATAGCTTTTCGAGCTGGCGAGGTATGTTTCTTCCGTGCTATCACCCTTTTTCATGAAAATAAGACCCATTTAAACAGTAAAAATACTTAATTTATATATGTTATGTTGTATCATAACATTATCTAATGATTCTGGAGTTCCTTTGCATGGCTACTTTAAATGCGCCTGATAATTCTTCCTTCCGCTTACCTGTGACAGTTCTTTCGGGTTTCCTGGGCGCGGGTAAAACCACGGTTTTGAATCATATCCTCAATAATCGCCAGGGTCTGCGCGTGGCGGTCATCGTAAATGACATGAGCGAGATCAATATCGATGCAGCAACGATCGAAAAAGAAATCGCGTTCAACCGTGCCGAAGAAAAATTGGTCGAGATGAGCAATGGCTGTATTTGCTGCACATTGCGCGAAGACCTTTTGATTGAGGTGCGCAAGCTGGCTGCGGAAAGAAAATTTGATTATCTGGTAATCGAGTCTACTGGCATCTCTGAGCCATTGCCGATTGCAGAAACGTTTACTTTTGCGGATGAGAATGGCGTCAGTCTATCGGATATCGCGCGGCTGGATACCCTAGTCACTGTGGTCGATGCGGTCAATTTTCTTGATGATTTTGACGAAGCGAAAATGCTGCAAGAGACGGGAGAGAGTCTTGGCGAGGATGATGAACGGAGCGTAGCCGATTTGCTGGTCGATCAGGTCGAGTTCAGTGATGTCATTTTGATCAATAAGGTCGATCTGGTGACTTCGGACGGGTTGACAAAGCTACAAGGCATTTTACGGTGCCTCAATCCGCAAGCTGAGATCATCGCGATCGAGAATGGGCAAGTTGAATTAACCAAAGTGTTGAATACCGGCCGATTCAGTTTTGAGCGCGCCCAACAAGCCCCAGGGTGGCTCAAGGAATTACGTGGCGAACATATTCCAGAGACCGAGGAATACGGTATCAGCAGCTTTGTTTACACAGCGAGGAAACCGTTTCACCCACAACGCTTTTACGATTTTCTCCATCAACCTTGGACAGAGGGCAAGTTACTGCGCTCAAAAGGCTATTTTTGGTTGGCGACGCGGCCTGACTATGCCGGGCAATGGAATCAGGCAGGGGGTATCGCACGTTATGGCTATGGCGGAATGTTCTGGAAAGCAGTGCCAAAATCGCAATGGCCCCAGCATGAAGATGATCTGGCATCGATCCGGGAACAGTGGGTGGAACCATTTGGTGATATGCGACAGGAGCTGGTCTTCATCGGACAACATCTTGACGAACAAGCGATCCGCCAATGGTTAGACGAATGCCTGCTGAGCGATGCCGAACTTCAGGCTGGCAAAACCTATTGGTCAACATTGCAGGATCCCTTTCCTTCCTGGGACAGGGGTTGATATGCGTACGTCTACACAGCGAGTTGGCTTACCCGGCCACTTCTCAGCAAAGGAAGGGATGAGTGCGGTAGGCCATGAGCCAGAGATATGCACGCGTATCTACGATAGGCACATCCATTTGTGCATTTTGCAGCGTGTGCTGGGTGTCGATATCAAACGCTATGCCGCTCATGTGTGCCAAGAATATGTTGGTTTTGAGTTGGCACAGCCAATCAATGTGACGTACGCGAGAGCAACCCTGAAAACCATGTTGCCTCCGCATCCCACGTTGAGTGCCTTTGCTGAGGATGTAGGCTGGGTGGTCGAGATGTTTGCCTGCTTGTTCGATTTGGCCAATGTCGGTTTACGGTTGAACGTGCTTGCCAAAACCATGTGCCCCCGTTTCCATACGGACAAAGTGCCATGCCGTTTGATCACAACCTATGCTGGCAAAGGCACGGAATGGTTGGATCACAAATCCATGGATCATGTTATGCTTGCAGCTTGCAATGAGTTTAATGAAAAGGCAGGCAGATTTGCTGGGCAAACCCCCATCCAATGCTTGCAGGAAGGGGAAATTGCCTTGCTGAAAGGTGACCGATGGGATGAACAAGGAAGCCATGGTGTGATTCATCGTTCTCCCACGCTTGATCCAGGCGAAGTACGACTACTGCTTACCTTGGATTTCGTTTGAGCCCGCTATGAATACTGCTTGTTCGTTTATTGAGTCATGGGAAATGAACAAAAATGTCCGCCGATATTGACCATATCATCCAGAAATCACAAGAAGCATGCGCATCGGCAGGTGCTAAATTAACGCCCAAGCGTAGAAATGTACTTGTCGTGCTGCTCAGCTCCCCAATACCGCTTTCCGCTTATGAAATTGCGGAAAGATATAAAACGCGGTTCAATGAATCGCTGCCCGTTATGTCGGTTTACCGCATATTGGATTTTCTGATTCATGAAAAACTGGTGCACAAGCTCGAAACAGCCAGCCTGTATGTCGCGTGCGCTCATATTGCCTGTGATCATCAGCATGAGACGCCGCAATTCCTGATATGTGACCGCTGTCTTACCGTCAAGGAAATTGGCATCAAAAAGCACATCATGCTAGAGCTCGCGCGCAGCATCCAAACTACTGGCTTTACCCTGGCCCACCAGCAACTTGAGCTGCATGGGCTGTGCGCGCGTTGTCAAAATGACTCAAGGTAAAGACAGCATGCTGGCATCATGGCAAATACCCGCAAGCTAAAATGTTAAATCATTACGAAGTCACGTTTCAAAACGAATGGGTTCTTGATATTTATGGTTGCGATCATTTATCTGTATCCGGCTTTTTCTTGCTGTTGATCAATAGATTGGGTGGTGGCCCGATCGGCTCGAAGTCCTTTAACAAGGGAACATCATCCTTGTAGACCCATCGGATATCCATATCGAACGTACCCTGCGGCCCCCAGCTGCCCGTGAATTTCTTGCCATCCGGGGTAAAAGTCCAGCACATATCTTCTCCGGCGGTATTGATGGCATCCCCGAGATTCAATGGTTGCTGCCATTCGCCCTCTTCATTCTGATGCGAAATCCATTCATCATGCCCACCCCGTGAGCCTAGGTCAGGCCGCATGCTGGTAATGATCAGGCTCTTGCCGTCCTTTGACAGGCCAGTCCAGTGCATATGGTCGCGGTGCGGAGAATTGATTTTCGGTCCCAAGCTCTCTGGTTCCTGCCATACGCCGTCCTTTTTTTCAACCTTCCAAATATCGCTATCCTGTGTCACACCCGGCTGATGATAGCTAAAGTAAATCAGGCTATCAGAGGCGATGATCGGGCAATGCTCTTCGCCGGTCGGCGTATTGATATTCGGTAGCTCGGGCACATCGTTCCAATTTCTGGCTGACTGCCATACGCCATCAATTTTTTGAACGACGTAGAGATCGCCCGACAATAAATTTCCGGGCTCGTATCTCGTGAAATAAATTACATTTCCATCATCGGAAAAGCTTGGTTCCAGTTCCCAGGCGGAGGTATTAATGTTCGGCCCGACAGTAGGGTCGATATCGGGTCCCAAATGTATGGGCTTTTGCCATACACCATCCACGCTGTGAGACATCCAGATATCGAAGCTGTAGGGGCTACCCGGCGATTCGATGCTGCCCTCGCGGGTTGAAACGAAGATCGCTGTTTTGCCATCCGCACTATAGGTAATCTCAAGTTCCGCACCGGGAGAGTTGATGGGTTCGCCCATACTTCTTGACACTCGTGGCCCTTCTGTCGCCCCTCCGCTGCCAGACCCGTGCATGCCTGGCATGGCGTAAGATACGTCGTACGCCAGCATGAGTACGAGTGATAAGAAACCAGATTTTGGCATAAGTAATTTATCTTTCATGCACCGATTCTCCTCTTAAGAATTTAGGATTCTTTTTTTACTTGTTCATATATCAATCTCTCTTTGCGGTGCATATTCCGCGCCGAGATTATCCGGATCGATGCGCTGACGCAGCGTATCGAGCGGGCAATAGCCGCTGACAAGCAAATAATAACCTTTCGCATCCTGGGCAACGATAGAAGGAAAACCCCTTACTCCCCACTGAATGGTCTGCTGAAAATGCTGTTGGGTAGTTTGTTTGGCAGTATCCGACGCAAAGATTTGTGAGAAAGGGTCAGTAGGGATGCCACAGCCTTTCGCCAGTTGAGTCAGTACATTCGTTTGCGTCACATCGGCTTGTCCCACGTAAAAAGCAGATTGAATCGCTGCAAGCAACGAGAACGTGCGGGAGGGATCGACGATCGACGCGCTGACGACAGCGCGGCAGGCAGGCTCGGTATCGTAAATGAATCCTGGCGGCAACGCGCCATCGAAATTGAAGGGTTGACCGGTCATCCGTTGGACGTTTTGCCAATGATGCAATATTTCGGCCCGTTTTTCAGGGGTGAGTGGTTCTGTCGTTCCAGGACGCAATCTGCCCATTACCAGCTTGATTGTCAAGTGTTCGCGATACGCTTGCCTGATTGCCTCGATGACAGGCGAAAACCCCCAGCACCAGGAGCACATGGGGTCAGCGACATACCACAGTGTGCGTTCATTCATCCCGATGAGCTAAAATCTCTAGGCCGCAGTACGGGATGCTCTTTTGCGTTCATGCTCCAATAGGAGGCGTTTGCGAATGCGGATACTTTTGGGGGTAATTTCTACCAGTTCGTCGTCAGTGATAAACTCGATAGCGGATTCCAGCGTTAACTGGATCGGCGGTGTCAGCGCCACGGCCTCATCATGACCCGAAGCACGAATATTGGTTAACTGTTTGCCCTTGATTGGATTGACCACGAGATCGTTGTCACGGCTATGAATGCCGATCACCATACCTTCATATAACGGATCGCCTGGACTGACGAACATGCGTCCACGCTCCTGCAGCTTCCATAATGCATAAGCAACCGCTTCACCATTTTCGGCAGAAATCAACACACCATTTCTGCGTGCAGCGATTTCCGGGCGCATCGGTGCGTATTCGTCGAAGACATGACTCATCATGCCGGTACCACGCGTCATGGTCATGAATTCAGACTGGAAACCGATCAGACCGCGCGCAGGAATCCGATAATCCAGTCTGACTCGGCCATGCCCATCCGACACCATATCGAGCAAATCACCGCGGCGTGCGCCGAGTGCTTCCATCACAGCGCCCTGATTCTCTTCGTCAACATCAACCGTAAGTACCTCAAACGGCTCACATTTTGCACCATCGATCTCGCGGATGACTACTTTTGGTCTTGAAACAGCTAGTTCATAACCTTCGCGCCGCATATTCTCCAGCAAGATGGTCAAATGCAATTCGCCTCGTCCGGAAACCAGAAATGAATCGGTATCTGCCGTTTCTTCCAGCTTGAGCGCTACATTGGTGAGCAGTTCTTTTTCCAGACGCTCGCGTAATTGCCGGCTGGTCACGAATTTTCCTTCCTTGCCTGCAAAAGGTGAGGTATTGACTTGAAAAGTCATGGACAGCGTTGGCTCATCCACCACAGGCATCGGCAATGCTTCAGGTTGATCGAAATCCGCCAATGTCGTGCCGATACTGAGCGCATCGATGCCGTTTACCAACACGATATCACCCGCCATGGCTTCTTCCATCGGTACCCGCTCCAGGCCGCGAAAACCGAACACTTGATTGACACGCGCTTTTTTGGGCGTTTGATCACCGGTCATGACCATCACATCCTGAGCAGGCTTGAGGCGTCCGCGCGTAATGCGTCCGATACCGATCCGGCCAACGAAGCTGGAATAATCCAGCGCGCTGATTTGCAGTTGTAGCGGCTCATCGGGATTGCCGGTGGGGGCAGGCACATGCTTGAGGATGGTTTCAAACAGCGGACGCATATCGGTGCTGGGTTGCGCCGGATCGAGCGTGGCATAACCATTCAGCGCAGATGCATAAACTACCGGAAAATCCAGTTGCTCCTCGGTCGCATTCAACTTGTCGAACAAGTCAAAGGTATGGTTGATCACCCAATCGGGCCGTGCACCAGGGCGATCGATCTTGTTGATCACCACAATAGGCCGTAGTCCCAATGCCAGCGCTTTCTTGGTGACGAAGCGTGTTTGCGGCATGGGACCTTCCACGGCATCAACCAATAACAGCACGCCATCGACCATCGATAGAACGCGCTCCACTTCGCCACCGAAATCCGCATGACCGGGGGTGTCGACAATATTGATATGCACCCCTTCATAATCGACTGCGCAATTCTTGGAAAAAATCGTGATGCCACGTTCGCGTTCGATGTCGTTGGAATCCATAACACGTTCGGCAATATGCTGATGTGCGGCAAATGTCCCTGCTTGATGCAGCAATTTGTCAACCATGGTGGTCTTGCCGTGGTCAACGTGAGCAATAATGGCGATGTTACGAAGTGGGCGTGACATAAGATAAGTCCCTAAGAATTAAGCTGAAGAAATAAAAAAACATAATATTATATCAGAAAATCAGTGACATAATTATCTTTAACCTGTTTTTGTCCACAAAAAATCTTCCGTCAAAAGAGCATGCTTCTTACGTGTTTGCACGTATTTTTCTGAAGAGCGTATTTCGATAACCTATCGGCGGAATAGAACTTAAACCGGCATGTATCAACTTTTTGATCTCTGGCATCTGGGCTATGCTCAGGTTCGATATTGCATGTCATGACGCGATAACCTTGCACACTTTTCCACTCATCTTGCAAAGGGAGCTATGAGCATTACGACAAAAAAGGAAAGGCAGGACAATTCGCTGTTCTTTGCAGCCTTTCAGGAGCCTGGCTGATACGAATAAGCTTCCGTTTTTCTCTTGATTCAAGGGTTGTTTTTTTGTTCGAGAATACTGGGTACGCGAGGTTAGACATGGCTATCAGAGTTTGGGTTCGCTGGTTGAGTGGCTTTCAGGAACAAACTGTGCATGAAATGACTGATTGCCTGATCCGACAGGGTATCGAAGTTCAAGATCAAGATGATTATTTATCCAATCACCCTGGTGTGATTTTCAGTAATCAAGTCACGCCAGCCCTATGCGAACAACTTCGTGAGCTGAGCCGTAACGGCCAAATACGGATTCTTGTTTGTTGTGATGGGGCTATTCCCAGCAATGCCGTATGGCAGTTATTGGAAGCAGGTGCTGCCGACGTCTTGGCCAATGCGGAATGGAGCCCGCTAATCTATGAGATCATCTCTCGTCTTCAACGCTGGGAAGCAGTCGATCGCATCGTGCATTCACCCGAGGTGCAGCATGTGCTGGTGGGAGAAAGCCAAGCTTTGAAGGCGATCCTGCGCCAAGTGGTAGAGGTGGCGCATTTTACCGATGCTTCTGTTTTGATTCTCGGTGAAAGCGGCACGGGTAAAGAGTTGCTGGCGAATCTCATCCATACGCTGGATCCCCGCCCTGATAAAGGCGATCTGGTCATTCTAGATTGCACGACCATTGTTCCGGAGCTGTCCGGCAGCGAGTTTTTCGGTCATGAACGAGGTGCCTTTACCGGCGCGGCGTCCGCGCGGGATGGCGTTTTCGCGCTGGCGAACGGGGGCACCCTGTTTCTGGATGAAATAGGTGAGTTGTCACTGGCATTGCAAACCCAGTTGCTGCGTGTCATCCAGGAACATACCTTTAAACGCGTCGGTGGTAACGCTTGGCAGCACACTTCTTTTCGTTTGGTGTGCGCGACTAACCGCGATCTCTGGGCGCAAGTTCAACGCGGAGAATTCCGTGCCGACCTTTACTATCGTATCGCCAGTTATGTTTGTCAATTGCCTCCCTTGCGGGCGCGCCCTGAAGATATTCTTCCACTGGCCAACCATTTCCTGAAGACAAGCTATCCTGATCAAGCCCCCCCCGAATTGGATGCCCCCGTGCAGGAGTACCTGTTGCGCCGCGAATACCCCGGTAATGTGCGCGATCTCAAACAAGTCATCGCCCGTATGCTCTGCCGTCACGCAGGTAAAGGTGCCATCACAGTGGGGTGCATTCCACCGGATGATCGTCCGCTGTGGGCAGAGGGCTGGCAAGAATGGCGCGATACGGGCTTCGAGCGCGCGATCCGTGTTGCATTGAATCGTGGCGTCGGACTCAAAGCTATCAGCCGGAACACTGAAGAGACGGCATTCCGTATCGTGTTGGAGCAAGTAAACGGCAATACCCAACAGGCTGCTCAGCTCTTGGGGGTAACAGACCGTACTGTTCAGAATTGGAAGAAAGATAGATCATCGGTCAATAAGACTGAGCAATTGTTTTGATGAATATAACTATTCAATAGCTTACCTTACATTCGGATGTCGCTGACCAGCCGTTATCGCCTTGCGTCGCCAAGCCGTGCTGATCAAATTTTCAAAATTTCTTCCCAGAATCAAGCTTTCCTGGAAGGGCGGCAAGCGCAATGCCTTGATTTTGGCAAGTTCAACTCCCGGGTGTAGCCAAGGCCCATCCGAGCCAAATAAAAGCTTAGTCGCTCCTGCCCGTTTGACGGCTTGTTCCAGCAGATCAAAGCGCCGCACGCCAGCCGTATCCGCGTACATATTCGGATGGCGCACCAGTTGGTCAATCATGGCCAATTGAGCGCGCCAGTCATCGGCAAAGCTGCCAAGATGTGGAATGATAAAGTTGACGTCTGGATATTCCTGGGCCAGCAGTTCACAGACGGATACTTCACCCGCGACATCGTACAGTACCGGTAAAGCATAGGCCCGAGCGGCTGCACAGATCTCGCGTGTGATAGCCGCATCATGGCGATGAACCTTGATGCCGACGAATCCGTAGCGTTTAACGGCTATGCTGACCCGTTCGTGCACATGCCCCCGGTCTCGCTCGGCATGCACGAAGGCAAAACCGTAAAAGCGCTCAGGCTTGCTCGCGACAATGCGCGCCACTTGTTGGTTGGCGACGGCATAGTTCGAATGAAACGCAGAAAACAGCACTGTGCGATGAATCCCTGCTGCCATAGCGCGGCGCAAATAGTCCTGCAAGGGGGCTCGGGTGTCCCACGGCCCGGTTAAACCATCGCCCATACCGGCGTGGCAGTGGCAATCGATGATCATAAGGCGACGCCTCTCTTCGCGTCGTAGTCCTCGTTTATCCAGTCGCGTATCTGCCTGACCACCTGCCGCGTTAGCAAGACGCCGATTTTGGGGTCGCTCGTACAATCTTCGCCGACCTGTTGCGTCGTGCAGTCATCCAGGGCAGGGGGTGTTTCACAATTACCGCAACCGCCATGGTGAACTGCGATCAGATACCGTCTCTTTGATTTTTCATCCCAATACCAAACCGGAGACCCGCTGATGCCTTGGGAGGTATCGGCGGCATAGGTAATGAGTTGACGGACTGGCCGTTTCCTCGCAGTTGGACTCGCACTTCTGACCATGGCTGGGACAAGTATAGGCCGACCGTTGTCATGTTTTCGATAACCGCAAAGATTGAGTGCTTTCCCAGTCAGTGTCTGGATGCCGTGTTTGGGTAAGGCTTCCACGGGCAGCAATAAAGTGTCGTCTACTTTCCCTTTATTGCCCCAGAAGCTCAGCATCTTATTCTTTAGTTTGCCAAACCTTCGATATGCGATGGGTGGATTGGGCAACCTGATTAGGCCGAAATCGAAGCGTGGGTCGAATTGGCTGGACCGCCAATGGGGGTGTGATTGCCAATCGATGGGCTTTGTCTTTGACCACGAGAAGGGAGTCCGCAAGCCATCAGCGCCGGCAGCAACATTGATGGTGAGTACTTCGGCTGGCGTAGTGGGATCGTTTGCCCAATTCGCGTCAAAAACATGCGCGGCCGTGAGCACGTGTCGCGGGCCGATGAGCGTGCCGGTCGCAAATGATTGTTTGATCTTCCCATCTGGCTGTTTTAAAAACACCCGCAAGCGGCATATCCATCTGAACGGCACTTTCGTCATATCGATATGACGTCGCGCCGACAAGTGCCCAAAAGCGCTTTCTTCGCCCCATTCCCGTTGGGGCTGACGCGGGTCGACCGGTTCGTCAAAACTGTCGACCGCGGTACCGAGACCCAGGAAGGGGTGAATATACGTCACCGGCGGTATCCAGATCGTGGCGAAGCATTTCCTGTCACCACAGGTGAAACGGGGCAAGAACGAAATCACGCCTTTCCCGAAATATTTGCGTTCGAAAGCATTTCCGGGTGGCCGCCAGAATTTCATATTCAATGGATGACTGTTGATGGTTTGTGCACGCTTCAGGCGTTCCGCGCCAGACTTGAGACCATACGCGCGTCCCGCCGTTTCGAGAAGCCCGCCTCCACCATACTTGATTTTGTAAAAGTGGCCTGGAACGGGGGTATCGCTCATCAAGGAATTTACTTGCTCAAACTGGAAGCCGTCACTCGCGATCCCTGGCCCTGGAGGGTTGAACGAACCGAACGGCCCGCCCGTTTTACCTGGCGGATTTTCCAGTCCCAATTCCACCAACCCCAAGGTGTTCATTTCAGCTCCGGAGTCTCGTCAGAGCAGAACACTCCGCACGAGAACGATCCAGTCCCGCTCATGCTCGTACGTTTGCAAGGGCTCCATCTTTGAGACTTCGGAAGCCATACCCAGCAACGCGTGACGACCGTTCCGCTCAACCCGCTGGAGGGACCAGTAAATTGCTGACACATGCCCTGGCAAAAGTTTTTCGCGTTCGCTGCCGTCATAAGTGAAGGGCCCTGTTCCTGGAGACGTCGAACATTACCCTTCTTCGGACGTAACCAGACGTCGAAATAGTACCAATTTTTCTGATCACGGTGTGTTTCGAACTCGTCGGCACTGCTTTCGGCATTGGACGCACTGAATGGAGATTCCGGCTCGAATTCATCTAACATGGCCACTTCTCTTAACCCACTTGAATAATCTTGCGATGTGGCGGAATTCATCAAACTGCTCGCCGGTGCTCTCAGCACAACGATCTTGTCGCCACGGCGCAGCCATCGGCCATGTTGCGCTGCTGTGCCAGGCATCCCGAATCGGCCGGACTCACTCAAGTGAAGATAAGGCAGATGTTTCTGAGCCGCATTGATAATCGCTTCGTTAACGGCCATTTCCGCATCGATATCGGGCGACGTCAGCGCTGCTTGGCGCATTGCTGTGCCTGCAATACGGACAAAGCGCCGCGCCCTTTCCAATTCTGCTTCTTCCGCGTTCAAGCCGCTGACTTCAAGTTCCAGTGCTTTGCTCAGCGCTGATCCCACGGCGCCACCGATTGCCGTACCGACGCCCGGTATTGGAATGAAGGAGCCCAACACTTTGCCCGCGACTGGCAGCGCTACTTTTGCCAGGGATTTCAGCCCTTTGCCTAGGACAGGCAGTACTCTTTTGCCGATGAAGCGGCCTGCTTTCTTGAGGCCCCGGCCTATGCCTTTGAACAACTTGCCAAGAAACTGATCCAGTTCTTCCTCGCTGGAAATCGAGAGCAACTCCGCAGCGAGTTCGATTTCTTCCGATTCACTGAACGGGCTTGCCAGCGCCAATTCGAGCTCGCGATCATTGGTAACCAGACCCGTTGGATTGAGGGTGGCCCGAAGACTCTCTTCGATCGATTTGTGTTGAGGCGTTGGATACCAGCAAAAAGCATAACTGTCGGGATCAAGACCATGGGATCTGATTTGTCGATGGTGCACTCTCATTCGTACATACAGATTCCCGGTCTGGCCCACATAGCCGATGTGGCCACTGGGCGAACGATTGCGGAAAATGAGGAGATATACCCCCCCTTGTTGAGGTGCATTGTTCCATTGCGACAAGGGATAACATCGTTTGCTGTCCCATAAGGTCTGGTGTTTTGCTTTCATGCGGCGGACGAGCGTTTGAAAATGGGCTTGAAAGTCTGCAGGCAATTCCATTTCCAGCCACTCGTTCTCGTAACCCGTGCCCAATTCCATTTCCGCTGCTGATAGTTCGCCACCCCGCCTTTCACAAGCGGATCTCAATGCTTCTTCGGTATCGGGACCGGCAATGCCGGTTGTCCTGAGTCCCTGCTGCTGTTGAAAGCGCCTGATGGCACTGCGCGTTTCCGGCCCTATGGTGCCGGTCACCGGCAATTGCGTGTCCAGCGCCTGATTTAGGCAGTCTTGCAGCCAGCGCACTCGCTCTGAGCCCACCGGTCCCGACTCGATCGGATAGGGTTCGCTCGTGATACCATAAGGTTCGCGTATCACCCCCCAAGGCCGCCGCCGTCCCCTCGGAGCAGGACGGGGCCGGGCAAGCGGTGGGCGTTGACTTCCTTTCGGGCGCAATCCCAGCCGAGCACGCGAGCCTGCGTATCGACGCCCGCCACCATAAGCGCCCCGCCGCCCCCGTTCGCCTTCCTCTTCCTCTTCAAATAATTCACTCTGCAATTCGGGTGCGATTTCGAAAGGTATCGTTTCAAAGCTGAATTCTTGGTTCATGATTCACCTCTTAAAAATGTGGTTTATCCTCTTGGCTGGCAGGCCAAAACTGGCCGCCCCTTGGGTGCTTCAATATTTGTGGGCGCTTCGATTTCATGAGCTAATGCATCCAGCATGTCGATGCATTGATCGATCTCCTCGGCACGATGCCGTGCCGTGAGCAAAAAACTTAAACGGGCTGCTCTATTATGGCGTGGCCGGGTTAATACGGTTTGCACACCCCACTGCGCAAGACGTTGATGCAGCCGTATCGCAGCTTTTTCCGTGATGCCGCACAAGGTCTGCACGGGAAACCAACCGCCCGTGGAAGACCATCCAATGCCCGCCAATCCACTGCGGAATTGCCCCACTCGCTGTGCCAGCCTTTGTCTCAGCAGATTACCCTGAAGTCGGTTGACGGCCAACGCATGAATGGCGGCCTGGATGACAGCCACCGAAGGTGGACTGCTATGGACGCGCGTGTCGCTCGCGGCCGTAAAGCGCTTGAGCAAACGGTCACTCCCAGTCAGCACTGCTACCGGCACTCCCAATCCTTTGGCCAGTGAAGAACCCACCAGAATGTCCGGGCCGGTATGCCCACTCCAGCGCAAAATACCTCCCCCACCAAGACCATAGGGGCGATGCAATGCGGGGGCTTCTCCCAAGACACCGAGTGCCTGCGTGTCGTCCAGCACTAGGAGACCGTCGAAACGCCTGACGATGTCCAGATAGTCACCGATAGGCGCTGCCGTACCACAGGCGGGACAGAAGCCATTGGCGACGACCACTGGATATTTCCTGTTACGCGCCTGTCGCGTAATTTTGGTCAAAAGCGCATTGGCGTCGTGGTGGCGAAAGGGGTGAATAGCTACCCCTCTTGCACTTAAACGCACCATGCCCCAGCGAGCAATCGCATAAGTACCCTCATCCAGATACAACGTCACAGGTTGTCGGCACAGCATCCCGAACAAATCCCAGAACAGATGCAAGGTAGAAGGCATCAGCACGCCTCGCTCGCACCCTTGCAATCGTGCCAGTTTCTGAGCGACTTCCGCAGCGCCAGGCGGCTCGGCTAGTGCAGCCGGCATACCCAAGGTGAGCTGCTGCCAAGGCTGCAGCAGCCGGCTTGGGTGATGCAATCCAAGGTAGAGTGCCGAGGTGAAGTCGATCATGACGGCGCATCTCAGCTTGCCCGTTGTTGGCTCGCCAGCCGCTTCTGCAACAACACCGATGGCAAGGTGGAATCCACGCGTGCATTCACTGTTGGATCAGCCGATAGATCCACGCCCGTTGCAGCACGGTAAGCATGGATATAGCCTTGCACCTGGGGTCGGAAGAACCGTGCCCAATTGAGTGCCTTCACCGGTTCGAATTCATCGCTCCAGTGGCCCCAGCGGATGGAAAGCAGCAGCTGCTCGCCGAACATGCCCAGGTTGCGGAAGTGCAGCACGCTGGTGTCGGTCCATCCCTGTAGTTTCTTCATGGCATCGACACGATCCATCCACGGCTCGGGGTAAGCCACCATGATGCGGGTTGGCAGCAATTCCCGGAATTCGGGGCGTGCGAGTAGCCACTGCTGCATCAGCATTTCGATGCGAGCAGTCGATGGCAAATCACCGAACTGGTTGTGCGCACCCTGGGAAAGAATCAAATGCACTTCCTTGAGGGCATTGAGCACCGGGAAGGCATCCGCCTTGACCGTGGTATCGTCATCCTGCTTATAAAAGACGGTGCACAAGCGCAACAAGTGGTGGAAGGCTTCCAGGAATTTCGAACGTGTGTCCACCGGGCGAAAATCCTGCACGGCTTTGCCCTCTAGCCGCAAACCGTAATGATGATCGTATTCGTAGTTGCGGCGACTGATGGTCAGCCGATGTTGCTCATCCTGAATGTAGCTCCAGAGCAAATTGTTGAGTGGGCGCAGAGGATCCATTTCTAAGTTGGCGAGCGGATCCTGCATGGACGAGCGTATATTCTGAAAACGTCGAGACAGCGCATTCATCGTTTGCACCAGCATGCCCTCTTCGTGCCAGTAAGACCAAATCAGCTCCAAAAAGCAAGGGTTGGCGAGTTTTTCTTGCAATAAACCGAAGCAATTATCCAATTCCCTGCCGGGTACGGCGTCTTCAAATGTGCCTGATTTAATCGGGATATCAGGGAGCTTCCGTCTGATAATGGCCAGGTAGGGTAATACATCGCCATTGCCATCGACGCCAACCAGGTAATCGTTGTTGAAGGCGTTGCGTAGCCCGTTCTGTGGAATCGGTAGGTCTCGTCTATCGAGATAGGCGTTATCGCTATCCGTGTCGAACGGTTGCAATTCATCCTGAAGAACGCCGCAATTCACCATTACGAACGCTTCAGTTGCCGCTTTTACGACGCGATAGGTATCGGAATCAGTAAAGGACAGGAAACGTCTGCTGATAAGCTTTCGATATTCGCTATCCTTGAGAGGGAAACGATTGGCTTCAAAACCCGGCGCAGGCAGCTTGCCGCCACAGAAAATCCAGTCCATGAAACTGAGGTACTTGTTAAACGAAAGCGCGTCCGTACTATTGCGGATCGCTGTCCAGAACGCAGTGTCCTCCGTGAAAGAAGTCTCGGTACGCGTCATGGTGGTGATCGTTTTGATTTCTCCGGAAATGGCCTGCCTGGGTGGATCCTCGGAGTTAACCGTACCTGGAACATCCATTTCCATCGCGGGGCCACTCGCTTCGCCATCAGCGGGCAATCCTGTTACTGACAGCAGTATTCTGTTGATACCCGCCTCGGTGGGAGTAAACAGTATTTCCCGGTTATCGGCATCCACCAGCGTCAAAGTGGCCTTGCCGTCGGGAGCACGCCAGCGCAGCTTGCTGATGCGGTTCTTCATGACATTCTCATCGCCAATATCCGCGATCAGGTGCAGAGGGCTGCCTACTGTTGTTTGATTGCAATCAATCAATGTGCAGTCAGCCAGTGCCTTCTTCGGATTGATCTTCACATTGATGGGATCCTCGAAACACACGGATGAGGTGCATCCGCATTCCACTACCACAGTTTTCGGATCAAGATCGTTGAAAGATTTGCAGGAGAGGGTGTAAGTCCCTGCTGGAACGCCGGTAAAGACGCAGCATCCATTCTTGTCGGTGTATGCAGATTGGAATAGCTCTCTTGCTTGTGCAGATTTTTTAGCCGCGCCGGGTTTTTCCATGGCGTAGCCTTTTTCTATGGTAACAAGCGCCCCGCGGATCGGTCTTTTATCTTCACAATTGCCCGTTACCTGAACTGTAATGGTGCCGGCTGATGAATCTTCTATGGTTTTCATGTCATTCTCCTGAGTGAATAATTAATAAAACGGTTTTGCTGAAACTGAGCCGTTACCGGTAATTGGCGAGGGCCGGATCGCATCGAGCAGTCAGCGGCTGTTTGCAAGGTGCTGCTGAGTGCCCAGTGGGTCAGCAATTTACCCAGAATGGTGCTTTCCTGTTCCGGGCTCAGGCGACTGTCAGCACGCGCCTGGCCGATCACGGCAAAGACCAAGGTAGGGGGGGCGCGGTACATTTTCGACGGATCTTGTTGCCAGAGCCTGAAGAGCGCTTGCAAATGATGGGGTTGACGGTTCCATACCTGTAAGGCTTCAGCCAAACTGCGGCCCCGCAGGCATTTTGGCCGGTGGTTGATCAATAGTGCGACAAAGCCAGGTAACGTTGCCTGTAAGGCGTCATAGTTCTGCCGTTGTGCAGCATTCAGCCCGCTTAGCGGGTAAAACGCCTCCCACAATCTGGCCAAGCGTTCCCATTGCGGGTGGGGATAGAGCGCCTCACCTATGGCGCAACTCAGCTTGACGCGAATCCAAGGTGGAGGGTGCGGATCATCCCGATTCAAGTGAAACACGAAGGCGCGCGGCAAGCTGACAACCCCCATGAGGCCCAGGGTAGATGCGATGCCGATACGGGAAACCGACCAAAGGTCAGCCACGATTTCAGAAATCCACCGCTCCCATAACGACCAGACGGCACTGTGCGAGCCGCTACCGCGTTGCATACCCTGCAGAACGGGCCGCAGTGAATTCGCGAGATTGAGCAGGGCGGCAGCCTGATGACCGACCTCGTGAATCAGCGAAGAGGCGATGCCACTGCCAATCATCCGTTCGCGCGGCACGCGTATCACCGCTACCGGATTTTCACCACCGCCTGGCAAACGTGTTCGTGCACGTCGGATAGCGGCTCCGGCGCCACGATCGAGATAGCAGATGACAGGCGGCACCTCGTAATAATGACCGGGTAGTGCCAGAGCATCGGCAGAAACGACATCCAGTCCAGAAAGCCAAACGCCGGTTTCATGCTCGCTGCGTTGCGTCAACACATCGTTGAACAAATCAAACTGGGTCAGCACGGTATTGAACCTGAGCCGCAGAAGCGAAAACAGTCGCTGCGCTTGCGCTGGGCTGGCGCTTTGAGCGGATGGGCTATGCAACCAGCGGATATAGCGCTCAATCAATCTCCTGAGCTCCCGCCGGCCTTTTGTGAGATGCTGTTCAATACTGATTTGTGCTGCTGGTAAGATAGCCGCCGCCGGCACCATCGTTTCATGCAATGCGAAAGGCTTGATGCGTTTCAATCGGGTCATTAAGGCGCGAGCTTCCTGCTCGAGCATCCATGTGGCGTAGGAAACGGCGGCCATGATGGTCAAGCCCCAAACAAAATGATTTTGTTGCCGCGACGCAACCAACGTCCGCTTTTTGCACCGCGTCCACAAGTGGGGCAAGCTGTCCCCATCATGCCGCCAGGCGTGACGGTAGGGGCACTACTTGTCAGGCCTGGCGCAAGCTGACGGGCGGCAGCCAGTACGGCCGATTGCGCCACCGCTCTCGGATTGGCCGTCGGCGGTGCGGAGGCTGCGTTTTTAGCGGCCGTACCGGCAAATTGAACAAATCTTTTTGCGGCTTCGTATTCTTGGTCTTCCAGACTCAATCCTTCCAACTCCAAGCCAAAGATTCGGCCGGCAGTGGACGCAACCTGGCTGCCTAATTTGGCGCCGCTACTGCCCCCGAAATAGCCGCCTATGGCGCTGCCAACCATGGGGAAGGCTTTTTTGGCAGCGCCTTTCAACAGTCCGCCGAGTTGTTGACCTACCGGTGACTTGATAAACTGGCCCGCAGCGCGGCCAGCTCTTTTAATGAGGTTGCCCAAGAACTGATCCAGTTCAGCTTCGCTATTGATCTCCAATAGCTCGGCTGTGAGTTCCATGGCTTCTGCTTCATTAAAAACACCTGCTTCAGCACCCCATTCGGCTTCATCGTATTCGTATTGTTCGTGTTCATAGCTCTCCAACTCAGAGTCGGTTTCCAGAGTGGTGCGGTCGATATCGTGCATGGTGTAATCCTCCTCGAAAAATATATGACTAGGTAGGGTTCAGGCATTGAGGATGATGATGTTGCGGCCTCGCCGAATCCATCGCCCACTACTCCGGCCCTTGCCCATCGATGCACTTGTACTTGTGCCAGCACCTAACAAGGCAGGCGCAAATTTTCGCGCGGCTTTAGCGGCGGCTGCTTGAGCTGCTCGTCGTGGATCGGTAGACGCAGGTGCTGAAACCGCATTTTTGACGGTATTTGCGGCAAACCGGACGAATTGCTTGCCGCCTTCGAATTCACGGTCTTCCTGGCTGAGCGCTTCTAGTTCAAGTCCCAGCGCCTTGCCTGCCGCTGAGGCAAGACCACTGCCAATCTTGGCGCCCAACGGGCCGCCGAAATAGGTGCCCAAGGCGCCACCTGCAATCGGTAAGGCTTTTTTGGCCACACCTTTGAGCACCCCGCCTACCGCCCGTCCGATGGGCGATTTCACCACCTTCTTGATGGCGCTCCCCGCCTTCTTGATCAATTTGCCTAGAAAGAGATCGAGTTCCTCTTCGTTGGTGACTTCCATGAGCTCGGCAGTCAACTCCATTACCTCGCTCTCGTTGAATACTTCGCCCCATTCGGCTTCTTCAAACTCGAATTGCTCGAATTGTTCATTCTCAAACTGTTCGCTCTCGTATTGTTCGCTCTCGAAGCTGCTCATTTCAGGATCGAATTCGAATGTGTTTTCGCTTTCATACATGGCTGATTCCTCCAATTGTCAGGTTTGCCGTCACAGTCCGGCCGATGGCTGAATCACTCATCGGGACCGGTGCTTACGCGTTTTGGGTTTGCTCTCGTCAGGGCAACCCGCATAACTTTGGTTGCCTTCACAATAAATAGAAGCAAGTAGCGTGCCAGAAATAGTTGTAACTCGACTTTCCGGCTGGTAAGTTGATCAATTCATTGGAAATGTTGTGAAATAATCGATGAGTTACTGGTCATGGCAGAAAAGTGGAAACCTATGCGTTGGCGAAGCAGGTTTCGCTCGATGCCATAAATAGGGTTTGCAAGACGAAAAATATTTCGGCAAAGTCGGATTGGGTCGATTAGATATGCAGCCGTTACGCGAGATGGCGTATGCTGTAGTTTGTTTTGGCAAAAATCCCCATTGGAGAAAGTGCGCGCACACACGCAGTGATGACCCGCACAGGGTTCGATCATAGGGATCGTTCAGAGCAAGCAACGTGTATTTACTTCATATTCAGGAAACGAAAAGATGTTTACAGGTATTATCGAAGCCGTCGGAGAGATTAAGCAGATTACCCCGAAAGCCAATGCGCTCAGCCTGCATATTGCACCAGGCAAATTGGATATGAGCGATGTCAAGATCGGTGACAGTATTGCGGTCAGCGGCGTTTGTTTGACGGTCACTTCACTGGCCGACAATAGGTTCACCGTCGATGTTTCTGACGAGACGTTACGCTGTACGCACGGCCTGAATAGCGTCCACAATCTCGTCAATCTGGAAAAAGCGATGCGGCTATCGGATCGCTTGGGAGGACATTTGGTAAGTGGCCACGTGGAGGGTGTCGGTGAAGTGATTCAATTCGAGCCGGTTGGCGAAAATATCCGTTTTGTGATCAAATCGCCTGCAGCACTGCTAAAATATATTACTGTGAAAGGATCGCTAACGGTCAACGGTGTCAGTCTGACGGTCAACCAGATCGATGGCGACCACTTGGAGATCAATCTCATCCCCCATACCTTAGCCGAAACGAATCTGAAACATCTCAAACCGGGTGAGCGAGTCAACCTGGAATCGGATATGCTGGCACGTTATGTCGCGCGTCTGATGGATGTGGCTTCACCAACCCTAAGCAAGTAAAAAAACTATGACAATTAGCTCCATCGAGGAAATCATCGCTGACTTCAAGACCGGAAAAATGGTCATTCTCATTGATGAAGAAGATCGTGAGAACGAAGGTGATTTGGTGCTGGCTGCGGATTTCGTCACAGCCGATGCCATCAACTTCATGGTCAAGTATGGCCGTGGCCTGGTATGTTTGACCCTGACCGAAGAGCGCTGTCATCAGCTCAAATTGCCGCTGATGGTCTCCGCCAATTATTCGTCGCATGGGACGAATTTCACCGTATCGATTGAAGCGGCGAGCGGTGTGACAACCGGTATATCCGCAGCAGATCGCGCCCGTACCATCCAAGCCGCAGTGAACAGCGATGCCAAACCCGAAGATATCGTCCAACCCGGCCATATTTTTCCGCTGAAAGCGCAGAAGGGGGGCGTATTGGTGCGCGCGGGGCATACCGAGGCAGGCTGTGACTTGGCGCAGATGGCAGGATTGACACCGGCTGCGGTGATTTGCGAAATCTTGAAAGATGATGGCGAAATGGCGCGCTTGCCCGATCTCATCGAATTTGCGGCGCAACATCAACTCAAAATTGGCACCATTGCCGATCTCATCCATTACCGAAGTTTGACGGAAAGCTTGGTCACGCGTGTGGCCGACCGTCCCATCCAAACCATTTATGGTGAATTCCGCCTGACGGCCTACCACGATAAAACCGCCAATACCACGCATTTGGCGCTGGTGAAAGGCACGCTTCATCCCGAGAATGAAGTGCTCGTGCGCGTGCACGAACCGCTGTCCGTGATCGATGTGCTGGATATCGAAGACAACACCCATTCTTGGAGCATCAATGACGCCATGCGGATCATTGCAGAAACGGGACAGGGTGTGATCGTATTGCTCCATCGCAAAGGCGATGCGGCCGTGCTAACCGAACGTTTGTTGCAAATGAAAGCGCAACGTCCTGATTCCGCCAAGACCGATTTGCGTGATCATGGCATTGGTGCGCAGATCCTGAAAGATCTCGGGGTCGGTAAAATGCGGCTGCTGGCCACACCCCGCAAAATGCCCAGCATGACAGGATTTGGCCTGGAAGTGACCGGCTATCTTGAAACCCAGAATAAACCTACCGCTTTGCGGTAGAATTGAAACTTTTTGTTGAATCTTTTTCCTTAAATTTTTTAGCACGCTTACTGGAGCCAGCATGGCGTATTATGACAACATTCCCGAACAAGAAACGAACCTCGATGGTGCCGAGCTTCATATTGGCATCGTGATGAGCCGCTTCAACGTTGAAGTGGGCGAAGGATTGCTCGGTGCCTGTACCGAAGAATTGGCAAAGCTCGGGGTGCAAGCTTCGAACATCCTGCTGATCACGGTACCGGGTGCGCTGGAAATTCCGTTGGCACTCCAGAAAATGGCCTTATCCGATCAATTTGATGCGCTGATCGCATTGGGTGCCGTCATCCGTGGAGACACCTACCATTTTGAAGTGGTAGCGAACGAATCGGCCGGAGGGGTGGTTGCTGTTCAGCTCGATACCGGCATTCCGGTGGCAAATGGCATTCTCACGACGGACACCGATGATCAGGCTCTTGCCCGGATGACGCAAAAAGGTATCGATGCCGCGCGCGCTGCGGTTGAAATGGCGAATTTGCTGGCAAAGTTCGATGAATTGACATGAATAACGTGACCGCATACCTCCATCCATTTGTGGGGCAGCACTCACCACAGCTCGTTCGCATACTTTAAGCAACTTTCCATGGCGGCTATACAATCAACCCCTCCTGCAAAAACAGGCTTTAAATACAAGAAGCGCCGTCATCTGTCACGTGAACTGGCGCTGCAGGGTATTTATCAATGGCGAATTGCGGGGGGTGAAGCAAGTTTTATCGAAGACCAATTGCGGGAAACGAGTATTTATTCGAAAGTAGAAGAAGCTTTTTTTTCGCGCCTATTTCTCGGTACAATCAACAACGCAACGATGTTGGAACAGCAAATCCAACCCTATCTCGATCGCGCGATGGCTGACCTCAGCCCTGTCGAATCGTCCATACTCCTTCTCGGTACGTATGAACTCATCCATCATGTGGAAATTCCTTATCGCGCCATTATCAACGAAGCGATAGAGCTGGCCAAAACCTACGGCGGAACGGATGGCTACAAATACATCAATGGCGTACTGGATAAACTTGCGACAAAGTTGCGTGCTGTCGAAGTGCAATCGCAAGCCAGGAAGAAGGAGGAATCCCCATAAACGTTTGTGATCGTTGTTGCCTGGCAGAAGTGGGTTGATCACCTGCAGGCTATAATAGGTAAGGCGTGAATTCCGAGTTTGATCTCATTCGTCGCTACTTTACTCGGCCGATTCATCGGGCGGTATTGGGTATAGGGGACGATGCCGCGTTGATCGCTTGTGACCCTGGTATGGATTTAGCCATCTCCACCGATACATTGGTCGCGGATCGGCATTTCTTTACCGATACGGATCCGGGCAAGCTCGGCCACAAAGCGCTGGCGGTCAATTTGTCCGATATGGCCGCCATGGGCGCGACACCGCGTTGGGTTACGCTCGCGCTGACGTTGCCGGTCGATCGGATACAAAGCCAGCCGGACTGGCTGGAAGCGTTCATGCGGGGTTTTTTTTCGCTGGCAAATGCCTACCAGGTGGAGCTGATTGGTGGTGACACCACCCGCGGCCCCTTGAATATCGGCGTTCAGATCATCGGCGAAGTTGCCAAGGGCAAGGCGCTGAGAAGAAGCACCGCATTGCCTGGAGATGACATCTGGGTTTCTGGGCAATTGGGCGATGCCGCAATGGCACTTGCGCATCTGCAACGGCGCATCGAGCTCGATCCGGCGGAATTGGCAGCCTGCCTGCCTGCTCTGCTCACGCCCACGGCACGTGTCGAACTCGGGCAGCAATTGATCGATCTTGCTCGCAGTGCGATCGACATTTCCGATGGTTTGCTAGCCGATCTTGGGCATATCCTGGAATGCTCCCACACTGCCGCAACGGTCTATTTAGCAAAAATTCCCTGCTCAACCGTTGTAAAAAAACACATGGCAACAGCATTGGCAGTTGACTGCTTACTGGCGGGGGGCGATGATTATGAACTGTGTTTTACCGCACCCGAATCCAAGCGAGTTGAGATCATGCAGCTAGCGCAACAATTGGCTATCCCTTTGTCCTGCATAGGAGAAATCACCGAAGGCGAAGGCTTGCGCGTGCTTGATTCGAACGGTAATGCCCTAACATACGAGAAAAAAGGCTATGACCACTTCCTTACCTGAACCCTATCAATCCAATTTCAAGCTTCCCCCTTTGCAGCCTGATATGGCGTTCGTGCACAGCCGTTTCGCGCACTTCATCGCATTCGGCGGGGGGGTCGGTTTAAGCCGGTATGCGCCAGGCACCATGGGAACGCTTATCGCTTTTCCAATCTTCTGGACGCTCAATTCGATGTTCGAGCCCATCGCGCTATTGCTGGCGATCGATATTTTTTTCATTGCCGGTATTTGGGCTTGCAGTGTGACTGGCAAAGCGCTGAACGCTCACGACCATTCGGGCATGGTATGGGATGAAATCGTCGCGTTCATGCTGGTGCTTTATTTCATTCCCGATCATTGGTTGTGGGCAATCGCCGCCTTCATCTTATTTCGTTTCTTTGACATTCTCAAACCTCCGCCGATCAAGTATTTTGAACGCAAGCTGCGCGGTGGGCTCGGCGTCATGTTCGATGATTTGCTCGCTGCTTTCTACACTTTGCTTTGTCTGGCTGGCTGGAAATCACTCGTGTTATTCGAAAGCTATTTTTAACAATCTGAAATGAAGTGCGATGATCAAACACTGCAAGTGCTTGCCCAGGAAGTAGGGGCTGCCCTTGCTGGGCGGGGGTGCTGGCTGGTGAGCGCGGAATCGTGCACGGGGGGATGGATAGGGCAGGCTGTAACATCCCTAGCAGGCAGCTCGGCTTGGTATGATCGTGGATACATTACCTATAGTAATCAGGCAAAGCAGCAAATGCTGGGCGTACAAGCGATCACCTTGGCTCAACATGGCGCCGTCTCCGAGCAAACTGCGCAAGAAATGGCGGCGGGCGCGCTCAAAATGAGTGCGGCGCAGGTAGCTGTGGCTGTCACGGGTATTGCGGGCCCTGGTGGGGGATCGGCAGACAAGCCGGTCGGTATGGTTTGTTTTGGATGGGCGCTCAAACAGGGCCTCGCCAGAACGCGAACCTGCTTTTTTTCAGGAGATCGGGAAGCGGTCAGGCGGCAAGCCGTGGCCACCGCCTTGTCTGGTCTGCTCGAACTACTGAACGAATTACCGCCCTCAGTGGCCTGATTCCGTCCTGCTTTGCAAGGTCGAAGCCATCAGTCGATCCGTGTAGGCAATCGCCACCGCGGATAGCAAGAACGTAATGTGGATAGCCGTTTGCGCAATCAGTGTTTTCTCGTCATAAGCGCTGGCATTGATAAACGTTTTCAGTAAATGAATCGACGAAATGCCGATGATGGCCGTGGCCAGTTTGATTTTCAATACGGACGCATTGACATGCGACAGCCATTCCGGCTGGTCAGGGTGACCTTGCAGATTCATGCGCGATACGAACGTCTCGTAACCACCGATGATGACCATGATCAACAGATTGGAAATCATTACCACATCGATCAGACCCAATACCACCAGCATGATCGCAGTTTCGGTGATTTTTAGAGGCGCATCGTCATCTTCCGGAGAAACACTATGCAGAATATGCTGCAGTGCATCTTTGTCACCCATGATCGCGCCCATCAAGTCGGTCAGTTCGACCCAGAAATGGAAAACATAGATGCACTGTGCGAGCACTAGCCCCAGATAGAGCGGCAACTGCAACCAACGGGATAAAAACAAAAAGCGTGCGATCGCTGAAATTCTTTTTTTGTCAGTATTTTGATGGATATCCATATGTCGTCAAATCGGTTACTTTTTTGGTTTTGCGTAGGATTGTGCTGTGGCAAAGGTCAGGCTCAAGCGAATCGATCAGGCTGCTTGCGGAGCCTGATCGATAGCTTGATAACCGACTATTGCCAATTGCGCAGCAAAATCAGATTGTCATGTAGCTTTCATCCGCTTTCTTCTCATGAAAGAAGGTCGGGATATCAAATTTTGCTGGACGATGAATAGAGACTAGCGATGAAACACTAAAGACGAGCCAATACTTCCGCGACCGTTTGTCCCATCAACGCAGGGGTGGGGCAAATGGTGACACCCAATTCCTTCAGGCGTTCGACTTTTTCCGCGGCGCTCTCGCCAGCGGTGGAAATAATTGCACCCGCATGGCCCATCCGCCGCCCAGGGGGTGCGGTCAATCCGGCAATATAGGCGATCAAAGGCTTGCTCATGTTTTCTTTGGCAAAAATACCCGCTTCCACTTCTTGCGGCCCGCCGATTTCACCGATCATCAAGGCCACTTTGGTTTCGGGATCTTGCTCCAGTTTTTCCAGTACATCGCGGTGCGAGCTGCCGATGATAGGATCACCGCCAATCCCGACCGAGGTCGAGATTCCGATACCGAGCCGGCGCATTTGGTCTGCCGCCTCATAGCCGAGCGTTCCCGAGCGCCCGACGATGCCCACATTGCCGCGTTTATAGATATGGCCAGGCATAATGCCTAACATGGCCCGCTCCGGGCTGATGGTGCCGGAGCAATTCGGGCCGGTCAGCATCATGCGTTTCGCTTTAGGGAATCGGCGTAAAAAGCTTTTGACCGTCATCATATCCTGAGTCGGAATTCCATCCGTGATGGAAACACAATATTGGATGCCTGCATCGGCGGCTTCCATAATCGAATCCGCTGCAAAGGCGGGCGGTACGAACACGATGCTCGCTTCCGCACCGACTTGCTCGACCGCTTCTTTCACGGTATTGAAAACCGGCAATCCCAAATGCGTCTGTCCGCCCTTGCCCGGTGTTACGCCACCGACCACGTTGGAACCATATTCGATCATCTCCTGCGCATGAAAGGTACCAATCCGGCCGGTAAAGCCTTGCACGATGATGCGCGTTTTTTCGTCAATTAAAATAGCCACTCTGTCTGTTCTCCCTTACCCTTGTTTTGCAACCATTTCGTCGCGTGCCCGGACCACTTTCTCTGCTGCATCCGCCAATGTTTCTGCCGTAATGATCGGTAAGCCGCTGTCAGCAATGATGCGGCGGCCTTCTTCGACGTTGGTGCCGGACAAGCGTACGACCAGCGGCACTTTCATGTCGATATTGCGCACAGCCTGAACGACCCCTTCGGCGATCCAGTCGCAGCGATTGATGCCGGCAAAAATATTGACCAACATCGCTTTGACGCCTTCATCCGCGAGTACTAAGCGGAATGCTTTCTCAGTCCGCTCCGCCGACGCGCCGCCGCCTACATCCAGAAAATTGGCCGGCTCCCCGCCTGCCAGTTTGATCATGTCCATGGTCGCCATCGCCAAACCCGCGCCATTGATCATGCAGCCGATATCACCATCCAGCCCGACATAGCTCAAACCGGCTTCTGCGGCGGCCACTTCGCGTGGATCGATTTGCGTGTTGTCACGCAATTCCGCGATTCGATGGCGGCGGAACAAAGCGTTCTCGTCGAAACTCATTTTTGCGTCCAACGCCATCAACTCATTGTTTTTGGTTACGACCAGCGGATTGATTTCCAGAATATTGGCGTCCAGGTCACGCAAGGCGCGGTAGCACCCTTTGATGGTCTTGACCGCGTGATTGAGCAAGTCTTCGCCGAGACCCAAGGCAAACGCCATGGTGCGCGCCTGAAAATCCTGCAGCCCGACTGCCGGTTCTACATAGATTTTGATGATGGCATTGGGGTCGGTGACGGCCAGGCGTTCGATTTCCATACCACCCTGGGCCGAACCGACCATGATGACACGTTCATGGCTGCGGTCGATCATGAACGATAGATAAAGCTCTCTGGCGATTTCCGTGCCAGCCTCGACATATAGCCGGTTACAAATCTTACCGGCCGGGCCGGTCTGATGCGTGACCAGTTTTTTGCCCAAAAGCGCCTCAGCGGCCGCCTCTACTTCATCATGTGTCCGGCAAACTTTGATGCCGCCTGCTTTGCCACGGGCGCCAGAATGAATCTGCGCCTTGATGACCCAGACACTTCCATCGATTTCCCGGCAGCGCTGCACGGCTTCGTCGACCGTATAGGCCAAGCCGCCCTCTGCAATCTTGACGCCATACTCAACCAGGATTTCTTTTGCCTGATACTCGTGAATATCCAATGTCTTTCTCCCTTTTCTTTCAAAGAACTATCAATCAGCCGACTGTGGGCTATTTATTTTTTGCGGCAATCGCTTCGGCTGCTTTCACAATGTTATTGGCCATTCTTTCCGAAGCGGCATCGATCAGACGACCATCGAGCGAAGCGGCGCCTTTGCCCTGGGCGGCAGCTTCTTTCAACGCAGCCAGGATGCGTTTGGCTTTTTCGATTTCTGCGGCGGGCGGTGTAAAGACCTCATTGGCCAGCGCAATTTGTGTGGGATGGATGGCCCATTTGCCTTCGCAACCCAGCGCAGCAGCCCGTTTGGCTGCCAGCTTGTAGCCCTCCGGATCCTGAATATCGCCAAAAGGTCCATCGATCGGCCGCAACCCAAAAGCGCGGCATGCGACGGTCATGCGGCTGATCGCTGCGTGCCACTGATCGCCGGGATAATCGGGATTGAGCCCGCCAATGTTGGTGGTGCGGGCGCGGTTACTGGCTGCATAGTCGGCCACGCCGAAATGCAGCGCTTCCAGCCGTCCGCATGCCCCACTACGCGCGATATCCTCGACATTCGCCATGCCCAGCGCCGTTTCGATGAGCGCTTCCAGCCCGATGCGGTTTTTGAGTCCTTGCTGCATTTCCAGTTGGCTGACCATGGCTTCCACCATGTAAACGTCGGCATAAACACCGACTTTCGGGATCAACAGGGTATCGATTTTATGCCCTGCCTGTTCGACCAGATCGACCACGTCCCGCACCATATATTGCGTGTCCAGCCCGTTGATGCGTACCGACAGCGTAATGCCGTGTCCTTTCCAGTCGAGATCGTTGATCGCCTGAATGATGTTTTTCCGGGCCTGTAATTTATCGTCGGGCGCAACAGCGTCCTCCAGATCCAGAAAGATGAAATCCACGCCGCTTTTCAATGCCTTCTCAAACATTTCCGGGCGCGAACCGGGTACGGCCAACTCGCAACGCTGCACGCGCTGAATCTTGGTTTCATATAGTGTGTGACTCATTTTTCCTCCAATAAATAAAATAAATCGATACGTCAGTAGCGCTGAATCAAAAGCGGGAAGCGGAAGCGAAACATGCTCGGGATTTTGTTGAAGCTATCGATAAAGCGTGAGAAAAGAATGGTTGGCGCTGGCCATTCCTGTTGGTTTTTTTTGTATGCTCAAGCTGATATTTTCCGGATAATCGAGGTGAATGGTTGTTCAAATCGGGTGCAATTATATCACTGGCTGGTATCGGATTTGAGTTTGTCTCATGGAATGGATACGAACAATCAACCATGCTCGGCAGATTGCCGGTAATTGGAAAAACTGAGTGGCGCTTGGCCATGTCATCGTAAATTCATAAAATCAAGGAGAAAATTGATCATGCTACTTACCACCACGCCCCATATCGACGGGAAGCGCGTTACGAAATATTGTGGCATCGTTGCCAGCGAAGCTGTGCTCGGTGCGAATGTATTGAAAGATCTTTTTGCCGGGATTCGCGATTTTGTCGGCGGGCGTTCAGGCACCTACGAGAAAGAGTTGCAGCGTGCGCGCGATTATGCGTTGGAAGAGCTGCAAGAGCGCGCCGAGGAACTCGGCGCCAACGCAGTCGTTGGCATCGACATCGATTATGAAGTGCTCGGTAAGGAAAATGGCATGCTGATGGTATCGGTCAGCGGGACGGCGGTTTTCGTCGAATAGTCACTGTCACCGCGGCAGGGGTTACCCCACCTTGCCGTGGTAAATTATAGGCAAGCAAATGAGCAAATAGGGGTCGTGCCCGCCTTGAGCCGTTGGCTATGGGCTGGTCAAATTTTTAGATGGTTTTCCTGCTTGGAAAGGGTGTATATTTTTTCTATTTCTTTCTATTTCCTTTGACGGCTTCCAGCTGACAATTAAAATCATGGCGAAACACGCTAAAAAAATCTACGTGCTCGATACTTCCGTGCTGCTGTTCGATCACAATGCCATCAAGAATTTTGAAGAAAACGATGTCGCCATCCCCATTACCTGTCTGGAGGAGTTGGATCGCTTCAAGGTCGGCAATGAGATGAAAAATTTCGAGGCACGGGAGGTCATCCGCTTTCTGGACAAGCTGTCGGGAAACAATGGTTTGAGTGACTGGATTCCGCTTGGACCCAAGCAAGGAAAGTTGAAGATCGTCATGTCCAACCTGGTCAGCGGCATGGATGCTGAAGAAATCTACGGTAAAGGAAAAAACGATCACAAGATCATCAATGCCGCCCTTACGCTCGCGCAGGCCGAAAAAACGGCCAAGGTGGTTCTGGTCACCAAGGACATCAATTTGCGGTTGAAAGCCAAAGCGATCGGCTTGCCTTCCGAAGACTATGAAACGGGCAAGGTCAAGAACGTCAAAAATATTTCGACCGGCTTTCCCGTGATCGAGCACGTCGCGCCCACTATCATCAGTGCGCTGTATCACAAAGGCAGCGTGGAGGAAGCCGGTTTGCTCGGCAGCCACAAAATCGCCAATGGCTATTATATTCTCAAAAGCGGCAGCGACTCGGTGCTGGCGCGCTACCATCAAGCGACCGACACCGTCGAGCGGGTTGAAAAAAGCTATGTCTACAACATCAAACCCAGAAATGCCGAACAGGCTTTCGCAGTCAATGCGCTGTTGAACGACGAGATCAAGCTTGTCGCTCTGCAAGGGGTGGCGGGTACCGGCAAAACCCTGCTGGCGCTCGCATCGGCGCTCGAGCAAAAAAATAAATTCAACCAGATCATCCTCGCGCGGCCGGTCATCCCGTTGAGCAACCGCGAAATCGGCTTTTTGCCGGGCAGTGCGGAAGACAAGATATCGCCCTATATGCAACCCTTGTGGGATAACCTGACCTATATCAAAAGCCAGTTTCGTGCAACCGAGCGAAAATCCAAGGTATTGGACGACATGGAAGAAAGCGGCAAGCTTTCCATCACCGCGCTCGCTTTCATTCGCGGGCGCAGCCTGTCCAATGTCATGTTTATTATCGATGAAGCGCAAAACCTGACGCCGCACGAGGTGAAAACGATCATCACCCGGGCGGGCGAGGGTACCAAGGTCGTGTTCACGGGGGATATCAACCAGATCGACACGCCTTATATGGACGAGCAATCCAATGGGCTGACTTACCTGATCGACCGCTTGAAAGGGCATGCATTGTTTGCGCATATCCGTCTGGAAAAGGGCGAGCGCTCGGCCTTGGCCAATCTGGCTAACGAATTGCTGTAGCCATCGCTTTGGAAACAAAATACTTTTGACTATTGAAAAAAATCTCTCACAGGAGCCGCCTATGAAAGTAGAAGTGACCGTTGAACTGGATATCAATCTGTCCAAGGCCAGTATCGAAGATATCAAGAAATTGCTGGAAGAAATGATGAACCCGACCAAATTCGACGCGCTGGAAGCGATCACGATCAAGAATATCAAACTGGGCATTTAAGCGGCGATCGCACACACGATTGGCACAAACCCCTAGGGTATATACTCATCGCACCTCAAAATTCAGCACCTATACCTGCTCCCGCTGGGAGAAGGTTGGATGAGGGATGATAAAAAATTGAATTTTGAGGTGCGAAGCGTATATATAGTGCATCGGTTTATGCTTGCCCCGAGCGATAGCGTGAGAGACACGTCATGAATGAGCTATATTTATATATTCAACAATGGATTCCGCTGCATGTGCTGATCGGTTTTACCATCGCATCGATTGTCGGTTTGATTGGTTCCGTGATCACGATCCCGATCATTCTGATCCGTTTGCCCGCGGACTATTTTGACACGCGCATCCCGCGCTACTGGATGAAAGACCATCATCCGGTACTGCGTATCATCGGCCTGATCCTCAAGAATTGCGTCGGTTCGGTATTCTTGGTGGCGGGTTTTATCATGCTGTTTTTGCCTGGACAAGGCATTCTCACCATGTTGATCGGCATTTCCTTGCTGGATTTTCCTGGAAAGCGCGAACTGGAAGCCAAAATCGTCGGCCGGCCCGGCATATTGAAAGCGATCAACGCCATGCGCCATAAATTTCATAAACCGCCTTTGATACTGGCCCCCGATCGTTAGTATTCCCGCTGAGAGACTGTGAAAATGAAATTTTGCTAAAAAATCAGCGGACAGGCTTGTTTTTCCGCTTTGCACGCGGATGCGCGCTGTCGTAAATTTTGGCGAGATGTTGGAAATCGAGATGGGTATACACCTGCGTGGTGCTGATATTGGCATGCCCCAGCATTTCCTGCACGGCACGCAAATCTCCGCTCGATTGCAGCAGGTGAGAGGCAAACGAGTGCCGCAATGCATGGGGAAAGACAGGGTTATCGAGCTGTTGCCGGGCGGCGCGGGCTTGCAAGCGGTATTGAACCGCGCGCGGGCTGATCGGCTTGCCTTGGCGCGAAAGAAAGAGTGCGTTTTCTTCCTGCGCTGTCATCCCTTGCCGTAACGCGAGCCAAGCCTGTAACGCCTGCAGCGCAAAGCGACCCACCGGTACGATGCGGGTTTTGCTGCCTTTGCCGTGCACCCGCACCGTGCCATCCGCAAAATCGATATCTTTGGGCGTCAGCCCGGTCAATTCCGCTAGACGCAGGCCGGATGAATAAAACAATTCGAACATCGCGCGGTCGCGCACTTCGAGCAGATCGCCAGGATCGAACGCCATGAGCTTGGCGGCTTCCTCCGGCGAGAGGGCATGCGGTAAATTTCCGGGCGATTTGGGGACGCGCACGCCCAGGCACGGATTGTCGCTGAAACTATGATGGCGGATCAAATAGCGGTAAAAACTGCGCCAGGCGGAGAGCATGCGTGCGAGACTCCTGCCGGAAAGTCCGCTCGCATGCAGTTTGAACACGAAATGGCGAATATCGTGCATGTGCAATGCGCGCAACGGCTTACCTGCGGAATGGTGCAGCAAAGCGGCCAGGTCACGTGCGTAGCTTTTTTCGGTCAGCGGCGAAAACCCCCGTTCTTGGGTCAAATGCGCGAGAAAGGCGCCGACCAGTGCTGCCGGGTCGTCAGGATTGGGGGGGGGCATGTGCTGGCAGGTCGATACGATAATCGGTCAGCCGGGCGAGCGTGCTCGCGATCAGCTCGCCCAGCCGTTCCAGATAAAGCGTGCCCATATCGGGATAAAACCGCTCCAATGACGGGCTGCCCATCGCCAATAAACCGATGGGCTGATTCCTGCGAAGTGGAATCAAGGAAAAAGACTGCAAACGCTTGGCATCCTGCCCGAACCATTGTTTGATCTCATCTGCCAGCAGCGATCCGCAATAAGGTCTTTTCATGTTATCGATCAGGACGCGCACTGCATCGCTGACCGGTGTGAATTCGAGGCGCGGTTTTTTGCGGCTGATCTCGTACGGAAACCATAACCGGATGACCGCATGAGAGATGGAAAAATCATCCCGTAAATGATCGTACAAACCTTGCAGCATCGTTTCCAGCGTATTGAACGAGATGAGTGCCACGGTGAGCCGGTGCATTTTCTCGCCGATGGCGTCGTTGTTTTCGCCAATACTGATCAATTCATGCAGCCTCTGCTGCAATTGACCGTTTTTTTCCCGCAATGACGCGATCTGCCGCTCACTGATCGAGATCGCCCGGCCGTCGTAAGGATGCGGGATCCTGATTTCAGCCAGCATTTCGGCATAATCATCAAAAAATTGCGGATTGTTCCGCAGATAAAAGGCAACTTCTTCCGGTTTCATAACTCGCTCTGATGGATTCTTGGAAAAAAGAGGATATTAACGTAGAAACCTGATCACTGTGAGTGCACTTCCAACAAAAAATCATTCAGCGAGGCGGGCAGGGGCGTCGCTAGCGTCGATATCATTGCTTTTGAAAAAGACAGCGTTATGTTTTTGTAGACCGGCTAACATTAATTTATGATCGATTCTTTGCGTTGAAAAAGTAAAACTATGATCGAGGTCAAATCCGTCGAAACGACAGATGAATTTGCTTTGTTGCTGACTTTCAATAACGGTGAGCGGCGCTATTTCGATATGCGTCCTTATTTGCATTACCCGGTATTTCGCCGACTGGCCAATCCAGGCTTTTTTTCTTTGGCTTATGTCGACTACGGCACTGTCGTGTGGCCAGGTAATATCGACATCGCACCTGAGACACTTTTCGACAGTTCTGTCCCTATCGATTCGATGCCGGTCTGATTCCATTTTGACGCTTACCCTTTAAGCAAAAGCGGCATATGTTGAGGGCGGTGGATCGCCGGATAAGTAACGTTTCCTTGTCCCGCTAGCCTAAGCCCCTTCATTCCAAATAACGGCTAATGATCGTACGCATGACCAGCAATCGGTGTTAAAATGGAAAAATATCAAGCTTTACTCACAGACAAAAATCATATCAATGTGACAAAAATCACTCGCTTATCAGTCCCTGGGATGCACAATGCAAATTTAAGGCGCAACCGTAGGGTTCAAACAAAATGGAGAAATGCGCACTTTGAAGAAGATAACCGGCCAGCATTAGATTTGGGCGTGGTGGGATCGTGAATTATCTATACTTCGATCCTCGAGATTCGGCATCTATGCTCTTCTCCTGCTGGGAGAAGGTTGGATGCGGGGCGATAAAAATCGAATTTAGAGATGCGATGAGTATAAATGCATGGCTGCCAGCCTGACACCAAGTGTAACGCACGGGAGTCGTTAGCCAAAAAGATTAAATGACCCTTTTTTGTTCGTTAACTATCGTTTTGACCATTTGTTTTTTTGTTAAGGTATCGCCCTAATTGTTGCAAATAAGCAACAGAGTATGATTTGAGGTTGCCGGATTGCTTGCATGCGCTGGATTTTTTAGGCAGAATCGTCGAAACTTGTCAACTGTGGCGATTTCTGATAGCTACCATTGTCATTGTCATGAAATATGCAATCAGGCAACAGGAACGCGAAAACTGACTTTTAACAGCTTGCAAGGATGAATTGTTTTATATTCAGCAATTTCGTGACATATGGTGTTTTGTCTGAAGTTTTTTTAACTCTTATTAAAAGGAAGCTCTTGTTATGGCTATTTCTGACACTCAAAAAGAATATATCGTAGGACTGGTCGTAGGCTTGTTTAACGCTGCGCCTGGTGCTAACTATCTGCGTGAACTTTCTAATGCGATCGAAGCAGGTACCTCATTCGAAGATCTTGCTGACTTTCTCGTTTCCACTCCTCAGTTTCAGCAAGATATTTTGAAAGGCAATGTCACTGTTTCCAATCAGGTATCCGTGTTGTTAAACAACTTTGGATTGGCACCGGGCAATACCGATCCCGCCAGCCCCGCTGCCGCTTTTGCAGATGTGGCCGCGTTGTTCAAAAACAAGATTCTGGTTGCGGGTATTTACTCAAGAGAAAATTCTGATGACAACGTAGCTGACTTACAAGCTATCCTAGCAGGCGTAACGGCAGCAGGACCTGCGAATGAAGCCGATGCGATGGCATATCTGGAAGATCTCGGATTTGGCGAAAATCCGGGCAGCACGTTCACACTAACGATCGGTGAAGATAAGCTTACCGGAACAACGAATAACGATATTTTTGATGCGCCTGTTATACAAAGCAATGCAGGCACAACGATCGATACCCTTGAGTCTTTCGACATTATTGATGGCAATACTGGAACAGATACCCTGAATGCAACTATCAATAGCGGACGTCCTGCACCCGTACTGAAAAATATCGAAAATGTCAATCTGCGTTTTACTGCCGCGCAATCAGTTGATCTTAGCAGTTCTAGCGGTGTAGAAACGGTTACCTTGGCCAATGGTACAGCTGTAGGTACCGTTACCAGCGTAGGTAGCGCTGCTAATCTAGCAGTAAAAAATCAAGTGCAAAATGCTAATTTTAGCGGCTCTACTGCAGCCACTCTAGGCTTGGCGTTGGATACAGTGGGTAATTTCACAACGCCAACACAAACTGTTGTTAATTTAGGGAGTGCTGTTCCTTCAAAAGCAACGACCTTAAATGTGACGGCTAATAATACCAATGCAGAAGTGACAGACTCTAATGCTGGCGAGATAATTAAAACGCTGAGCATTGCTGCTTCTGGTGAAAATATTCTGAAAATGACTGAAGCTGCTAAAGCGACTTCTGTGACGGTCAGTGGCGAGGGATCGGTTGATTTGACTGGTGCTGCTTTCACCGGTGCATTGACCAAGTTTGATGCGGCTACCAATACCGGCGGTGTTCAAGCAAATATTCAAAGTACCGCCGCGGCGACAGTGACCACAGGCGATGGTGCAGATACAATCGATATGGATACTGTTGTAACGAAAGATTCATCGGTTGCATTAGGTAAAGGTGACGACAAACTTTATGTAGGCGCGCAACTTGCTAACCTCAACAAAGGCGCTGACGGAGGTGAAGGGACCGATATCATCAACATCACTGATGGCGCAACGTTGGATGCAACAAACTCAAAATTTATTACCAATTTTGAAACGCTGGATGTCTCGGGTGGAACGGGTAACTATGATGTGTCTCTGAACAATTTTGCTACTGTCCAGATCGATGAAGCCATCAATGGCGCGCTAGCTGGTGCTGTTGATTTCAAAAATGCGCCGGATAGCTTCACGCTTAATATTGCCAGTGAAGCAGGAACAGGCGCTGATTTTGCGGTCGGTAATACTATTACAGTGACTGGTAAAGATTACACCGGAGCGACTGCTACAGCCGATGCGGAAACCTTTACTTTGGTTGCAACTATACATGATGGTGATGAGGATAATGTTGCTAATGGTAATATTGTCGCTAACGCTATTACAGTAGCAGATGTTGAGCACTTGGTTATTGATGCCAATGTGGGTACCCTTGATGGTGGCACTGATGCACTAGCCGCTTCTGAGCACACATTGAAAGCTGCAATTACTGCAGCAGCAGCAGAAACACTGACGATCAAGGGTGATGCATCGGTAGATCTTTCAGGGGTTACAACGATTGGTGTGGTAAGTAAAGTCGATGCAACTACTTCCAAAGGCAATGTTACCATTGATTTTTCTACTCAAGGCAATAGCGTGGCTTATAACGGCTCAGAGGGTGTTGATACTTATAAAGGAAGCGCAAAAGGTGATGTTATATACACCGCTCAAGGTGCCGACGTAGTAACACTTGGAGCCGCAGGAGCGCGTGATACCTTCGTTTTGAAGGCTGCTACTGACTCTCAAATTACGGATACAAACGAGGATGGCAAAATTGACCTCACTAACGACACCGGTTTTGATGAAATAGTTGTATTCAACGGTGGTGGTGGTTTAACCAATGATCGTCTGGATGTCACTAATTTTGCTTTCAGTGGTGCGCAACGGGGCGTATCAGATGTTTCTGGTTCTGTCACTGCAGCTACCGATTTGACTAGTATTGCAGATCTGTTTAATACGCCAGCAGGTGATCGTGGCGTGGCTTACTCTTCAGTTGGAGCTAATATCTACGCGTTTATCGATGCTAACAAAGATGGGAACTTCACTGCGGCTGATGATTTGATCGTTAAGCTGACGGGCGTGGCTACCTTGTCGGAAACCGACATCAACTTCTAACCTTTGGTTAGTAGCGTGGGCACCGTTCATGTGCCTACCAACATGCTTAAAAAAAACCGCTCCCGGTTTCCCGGGCGCGGTTTTTTCATGGTAAAAGCGGCCTCTGGCCACTTCAGCCCGCGTAGTACGTGAAATAACGCCAACCGATGATGCAATGCGCTTCGCTTATTGCGCCTGCAGTAGGTAGGGAATGTAGCTGAATTTAGGGGGGGGGAATGAAAGAAATTTTATTAAATCAGGCGTTTGAAGAGAGCAGGTATTATAGAAAATTTCATCATACTGTTTTTGTATTGACTGCGACGTTGTATGCGGGATTAATGGCTTTGCAGCTCAATGCAAATAATTCTCTTTGCATTTCGAGCGATACGATTACTTTCTGTCTTTTGGCGTTTGTGATTGTGTTCGTAATTCCGGGATATTTTTGTTATTTAATTTGTGAATACCACGAAAAAATATCGAAAATAAATGCTGTAATCTCGATTTACTCAAGAAATCTCCTTAAATCAATCAGGATTAATGATCCTGAAATACCTCAAGAATGTCTTGATGAGTTTTTATTTAAAAAATATGGAGATGCTGTAATCGCAAGAAATTGTTGCTTCAACCGCGCTGTTGGCAAAGGTCATTGGTTCTTTATAGTAATCGTGCTTTTACTGGTACTAATTAATGTTGTTATTTATATGTCGTGTTGCATTAACTCCATTTAACTCGCTTAACAAGCAATAACCCTCGGACATTGTGCCGTAATGTGGAGTTACAGCACAAAGGGGTCAGGCCTCTCATCATGACACGCGTACATGCACATCGTGAGGCCTATTCTTGCGTTACGGGCCGCTCTTAAAAAGGCAGCCCGCGTAGGGCGCAATAACCATCGGGCATTTCGCTGGATGTGGGATAAAAAGTGATACTTATTACGGCGCAATGCGCTTTGCTTATAGCGCACGCTAAAAAAAAGCCGCCAGCCGAATTGGTTTCTCATTGTCTACTGGCTTATCGTGGCGCTATAATTTGTTCATGAACAATGATCAGTTAAAACATATTGCTGCCGTTCTCCATGTCATGGCGATTGGCCTGTTTGCAGTATTTGGCTATACGGGTTTGATGGCTCGGCCGGTGGAATGGCTGCAAATAGGGTTTGCTGCACTGGGTTTTTTGAACATCGAATGCCTTGCTGTATGGATATTGTCCTACATTCGCAGGGATAAAGAAGGAGGGCAATGAAATGTCAACCGAATTGATTGCATTGCTGATTTCACTGGCAGTCATCAACCTGATCGGCTTAGGCCTGATCTGGTATATCAAACATCACGACAATAATTGACAACCCGCGGAGGGCGCAATAATCATTGGGCATTGCGCCGCATGTGAAATAACAGCTGTGTAGGGTGGGCACCGTTTCATGTGCCCACGTGCGGCGTATTCAAAAAAACCGCTCCCGGGAAACTGGGAGCGGTTTTTCTATGGCCGCTTAAGCGCCGGGACAGCGCTTCTACGATAATCGTGTAGATACGATTTTCTGGTTGGGTGTGTTATTTTCGCTATTTTTGTTGTTGGTTATTTTCTTATTAATCCTTAAAATTTCTAATAAAACAAAAGAGATCAGGGGGTTATAGTTATGGAGCTGGCTTTGCTTGCAATTATTGGCATTGCTGTGCTGACAGCGGCATTAATGTTGTTTGCAGTATATAAGCTGTCAGAAGAATAATTCTGTAAGGTGAATTTTCTGCCGGGTAATTCTTTGCTCTGGGTCACGTAAGGAATAACGCCGACCGATGGTGCAATGCGCGTTGCTTATTATCCTACCACCTCACTCTACAACTGAAGCCGCTCGGGAAAAAACATCAGGGCGGTTTTTTTACCATCCGGCGTGCTATATGCTTTTATCTGTAAATTTTAAAGAAGTACAGCTTTATTGAAGTGGAATTGACTTAAATTTTCAATCAGCGTAGCCTTTTGACATGAGTAAGTTGGATAGATTAAAGGCTGAAATTTCTTTTCATGAAAAAATGTTTTTTACAGCAATCGCCATGATCCTTGGGTTGCTGGGATGGGCCGCAAACAATTATTTATCGGTCAGTGCTGGGGTTCTTTTGTTAGCCATGATTAGCCTGATCGGTGCAGCCGGTTTTGGTGTCTGGAACTATAAAAAGATCAAACAATTACTGGAGAGACTGGAAAATGTTGAATAGTATCCTGATGGCGATAATGGGGTGTATTTTTATTGCCTTTGTCTATTACCTTGCGTACGACGCATGGAAAGATTATTCAAAAAAGGACGAGTAGCCCGTGTAAGGCGCAATCGCCATCGGGCGTTGTGCCGTTATGTGAAAAATGGGGGTTTATTCGCGTTGTTGATTGCCCCCTATGGCAAACGAATCTGTCTCAGCCTGCATAGGACGATGGAATGGACTTTTCCCACTCAATGGCATTGCAATGTACCAAACTAAAGATTTTAGCAATCAAAGAGTGAGTGGGAGGAAGGTTATGAAAATCACCCGTGTTGGGATAGATTTGGCGATTTGGCAGTGTGCCAAGGAAGGATGCATCAGCCTGACGCAGGCGCAATGGGGAGTGGTTGATCATGGGAGTGGATTGGTGTCGATTGAGCGCGACAATTTGTATCAAGAAATATAACTGAAAGCCAATATTGACGCCGCTTTTAGCGGCTCCCCTGGAATAATAACGCCATGAAAACGCTAGCAAAGTCATCGATTGATTGAGGTCAACTCGACCCCGACCCCGACCTCGACCCCCGACCCTGAAAAATGGCTAACCGAAACCCTCGAAAAACTCTCCGCCTGACCTCATAGCCGCATCGACGAACTTCTGCCGTTTACGTCAGAGGCTATTCATCCCTGATTTACGTGCCTTGATTCCGATATTTACGGCAGTAAATTCCGTAATTTACGTTGAATGATTCCGGTATTTTAGATACCATGAGGATATGACTGTGACATCTCTCTTCCCGCGTCGAATCGAACCGCGCATTGCTGAAGCTCTGCTGGACACGCCTGTCGTGTTACTGGCGGGTCCTCGCCAGGCAGGCAAGACAACGCTGGTACGGCAAATTGCTGAGCAACAGGGGTTGCGCTATCTGACCATGGATGATGAGCTGACATTGCTGTCGGCACGGGAAGACCCGGTCGGTATGATCCGTAGCCTGGATCGAGCGGTGATCGACGAAATTCAGCGCGCGCCCCAGTTGCTGCTGGCCATCAAGAAGAGCGTGGACGAGGACCGGCGCCCAGGGCGCTTCCTGCTGACCGGTTCAGCCAACTTGATGGCGTTGCCAACCGTAGCCGACTCACTTGCTGGCCGGATGGAAGCCCTGTCGTTGTTGCCGTTGTCGCAGAGCGAGATCGAGTCGTGCTCAGCGAACTGGATCGATGGCGCATTCGCGGGCCGTATACTCAAGGTGAATCAGCCCGCACTGGGCAGTGATCTGATCGAGCGCGTGCTGCGTGGCGGCTACCCCGAAGCGATTTCACGCGCATCGGCCAAACGCCGTGTGGTGTGGGCGCGTCAGTACATCAATGCCATCATTCTGCGCGATGTTCGTGACGTGGCTGGTATCGAGAAGCTCGACCAGTTGCCGCGATTCCTACGTGCCCTGGCACAGACGGCGGGCCAGATGTGCAATTACACCCAGCTTGGTGGTCAGGTCGGGTTGGATGGCAAGACTGCCTCGCGCTACGTCGGTGTATTCGAGCAGATGTACCTACTTAAGAGGATCGATGTCTGGGCACGTAACCGACTGAACCGCGTGGTGAAGACACCAAAGTTGCAGTTCATCGATACCGGCTTGCTGGCTGCATTGCTTGATTTGACAGCCAGGGAGGTGCATCAGGACCGTACGCGGTTTGGTAATGTACTGGAGACCTTTGTCTTTGGAGAGTTGCTGAAGCACGCGACCATGGCAGATGGCGACTATCGGCTTATGTATTACCGAGACGCTGACAAGTTTGAGGTCGATATCGTGATTGAGAATACGGCAGAACGGCTGATAGGGGTTGAGGTCAAAGCTGCCGCCACTGTTAAGGAAAACGATCTTCGTGGGCTCAAGAAGCTTGCGAGCCTAGCGGGTAACCACTTCAAGATGGGCGTATTGCTGTACGACGGTACTGAGACGATGCCGCTCGGAAACGGGATTTGGGCAGCGCCGTTGTCGACCTTATGGGGCAAGGAAGGTAAGGCTGTGTTCATGTAGGGTTGTAGAAGATAAAGTAACTCTCATTGGCGTATTAATATTAATTTCGGCCCGGCCCGCCTTCTTTATTCGAGAAAGCTTGGTGGAAAGTAATTGGAGCATTCGAACTCCTGATTATCGGCCTGACCCCGATATGTTGCGATATGATCTGAATAGATCAAATTCTTCATTCGCGACCCCATCATGCGGAATCACAGATTAGAAATTATTTTTTCAAGTGGAATACTTTTATCTTTCTTTGATTCCTCTTTAGCTTCTCTTAAATCCCTCAGGTCTTCATAATCGTGCATCAGTTCCATCAATGCCTGATATTCTTCGTAAGGAAGCACGACGAATTCATTCTTACCTTCTTTTTCTAATATCTGTGGATGGAGTTTCATAGCATTATTTCTGTAAGTAAATTTCTTTTCGATGCTTGATTCGATAAATAATAATTTTGTGGTTCTCAATCTCAAAGAGTACTCGATAATTCCCAACACGCAGTCGATATTCTGGACTAAAGTTTGTTAGTTTCTTGGTATCTCCGGATAACCCATTCTCAAGCACTTTTATCTTTTCAATAATCTTCTTGACATCTAATTTCGGTAAATCTTTCAGATCTTTAATAGCCCTCGGCATCAATTCAATCTGATACACAGCTTACCCTCATGATCTAACCTTAATTTTGATACAAAATATATACTCTATGTAGTTTTATGAATATCTAAAATAGGTTGACTTCTGCAAGTTTAACACGAGCACATCCTAGCGTTATCCTAGACTTTTCAGCAACCAATAGCGACCTGACCTTCTCTTACAAAGGGTTAATTTTGGCGCAGAGCTAAAATAGAGTGAAACAGAAGACAAAACTTGCCCCAAATTCCCACAGTAGTAGCGTATATCGGTCGCTATCTTACTGCTAAATAACGATAATTTTTTTCGTGCTCCATCGTTCCTGCTATTATGTACTTCGCAATGACAGGCATTACCTTTATTCCGAATTAAACTTAAAGAATGGGCAAATTATATGAAATTAAAAATTCAATCGCGGAATTTGGACAATATTTATTTCTTGACAATCTATTTTGGTCATGATAAATCTATTGCTGTCTTTCAGTAACAAATTAGAAGGGCAAGTGGTCGTAAATATATTTTAGAAGATCTATTTTGTTATATTTTTTTTTACTATATAGGAGACTGCAAAAATGAAACTTTCACTCATATTAGCTGCACTCTTAGTAGCATCTTCACTAACGGCCTGCATGGATCCTAAACCAGGCCAATATCCTCCAAGCCTCATGATGGAGCGTGATACCATGCCGGACAAAGTAGATGACAAAAGTTAAAACAAAAATAGACTCGAATATGAACCAAATATGACTCTGGAACTATAACCGCCCTAAGTGGGCGGTTTTTTTTTGTAAGCTGTTTTTATAGACGGCAATTAGCCAAAAGCGCTATGTATCAGATACGCAGTATAGCCAATGAAGCAGAGTAACAGTGAAGTGCCTTCGAGCCGGTTAATACGTCCAGGCCCGCTCGATTGATAACCGATAATGAATAGCCACACGGTCAACGTACCCATGATGGCAATATCCCGATAAAACACCTCTTGCCCCACTTCCAAAGGATGAATTGTTCCGGCGATACCTACCACGGCGAGTGTATTGAATAGATTGGAGCCGATGACATTGCCTACCGCGATGTCGTGTTCACCTTTGCGGGCAGCGATGATCGATGAGGCGAGTTCGGGAAGGGATGTGCCGACAGCCACGATCGTCAGTCCGATGATCAGATCGCTTACTCCAAAACCACGCGCGATCTCGACAGCGCCCCATACTAAAATGCGTGAGCTTATAATCAATAACACCAAGCCGAGTACAAGCCAGAATAGTGCCTGACGAAGCGTCATGGTGCGGACTTCCAATTGTTGCGCTATGTTTTCACCCAATGCATCAGCTTGTTTCTGCAATCCTTGCCAAATTGCCCAACTCATCAATCCAGCAAATACGACCAGTAAAGTAATGGCATCGAGACGGGAAATACTCCCATCCCAGACTTGCCAGGCCGCCAGCACTGTTACAGCGGTCAGAATAGGCAATTCTTTTCGCAAAACCTGTGAATGGACTGTGACCGGACTAATCAAGGTCGTTACACCAAGAATCAATGCAATATTAGCAATATTCGAACCATAGGCATTACCGAGAGCAATACCGGGATTACCCTGCGAAGCGGCGAGCGCAGAAACGACCATTTCTGGTGCGGAAGTGCCAAAACCAACCACCACCATGCCGATCAGAAGCGGGGGCATGCCGAAGTAATGCGCGGTGGAAGCCGCACCATTCACGAAACGATCAGCGCTCCAAACCAGCAACATCAGTCCGCATACAACGGCAACAAAAGCCAACATCATAATGCAGTCCTCGGGGAGGATCTTTTCAGCGGAATCCTGGCTAGTTGTGGCAAGTTTGCTAAAACACCCAGCTGTAGGTATTGTCCTTTGGTCGGTTCATGAACGATGTCCCTGTAAGCATCATGCTGAAGCGGTTTACTCATTTTCATAATGTGATGTTTTAGCCACCCACGCATATTATTTTTTATCTCTATTACGCCTGTGCAAACGAAACTGGCATTTTACGCGGAAGTGCTCGTGAAAAACAAAGATAAGTAGTTTGATGAATTAGAGATAGGGAATGAGCAGCGATAGGTAGGGAACGCAATCCCAGAAGGTTTCTCGCATTAATTTTTACAGTGGAAGACGCTTGGATTAGGCCTAGATCCGTTATAAGGTTAAACCCCGTAGCTGCAAGATGAATTTTATGTATGGGGTTGAGGAATCGATCTGAGTTGTTGCATTGCCATCATTGTGCCTTCACCAGCGTTGCCAGCGCGTTTGCTAGTCCATCGACCACTCTTGCCATTGGGGTGTAACTGAGCTTTTCGGGTGTATCGCTCGCGCGATGGTAATGGGGGTTGCGATAAAAGGCCGTGTCCGTCACCATGATTGCCTGATAGCCTGCGTGCCAGAAGGAGATTTGGTCGCTCCAGGCAACACCGGGTACGAACGCGGGGCTGGTGAGGGTTTCGAACGGAAAATCCGATCGGGCAGCGAATGCGCGCGCGAATTTCTTGAGTGCCTGGCGGGATTTGAGATTGGAAACGAAGCCAATGAAGTTACCGTGATCGGGATAGAACCAGCGCAAACAGGGCGGATAAGCCTGGCTGCCAGGCTGATCGCTATAGTAGCCAAGCATTTCAAGCGAGAGCATCATGCGAATATCATCGTTGCGTGCGCGTGCCGCTTGCGCATAGATTTTACTGCCCATCGCGCCGAAATAGAAAAAAGGTGGCTCTTCGTTGACGAATGCGACCAGCCGCAACGTACGGGCTGGTTGGCTTCCGGAAAGCAACCGCGCGATTTCGAGCAGTGCTGCAATGCCTGAAGCATTGTCGTCTGCGCCTGGGCTGCCCGTTACGCTGTCGTAATGCGCACCGGCGAGGATGATTTCACCGGGAGAGGTGCTGCCTGTGATTTCGATTTCGAGGTTTTCACTCCAAACCCCTTTGGCGTAATAACCTTGGGTGTGGACTTCATAGCCAAGCTGCTGCCAAGTGGTACGGATATAATCGGCCGCAACGTGCAGCGCCGTGGGCCGATAGACGTTACGCTCGCCGATGTCGAGAGCGAGTTTATTGACGTGCGATTGCAGGCGTTGTTCGAGCAATGGGTTCATCGTTTTAGTTTACTCCCCGTCGCGGGATGCCGTTCCCAAATCAGTACATTATCCCGCCAAACTTTCCGTACACGATGCAATGGCACCGTGTGGAGCGTGCCGTCGTTTTCTTCCGCATCGAAAGTAAAATGTTGCCCCGGTTCGATAACGATCCGTTCGAGCGGCACGCGTTTGAGCGTGCGGGCAACTTTATCTTCATAAGCGAGCTCGAATTTTCCTTTGCCGAATTCTGGGTCCCAGCGAATACGCGCGAGTAGTTCGTGTATTGGGATCATGGCAGCTTTCTCAAAAGGATGACGATAAAATGGATCTGTCCTGCAGGTTCTGCTATCGTAAAAGTAACCGGTAAAAATTGCTCGATCAGCCACATCGCTGTGCGCGCGTGCAGCGAAATGTGGCGTGTCGTGAATGATCCGCCCTTGGCGAGCGCCGGATAAATCAGTATCTGGTCGGCTGCATGCATATCGAGCATGCTATTTGCGGCGTCCAGCCGATTATTTCGCTATTCTTGGGCAACCTCCTAGACCAGCCATTTCGGGAACAACAGCAACACCACGCCTAATGTTAGCATGACGAGACCACTGATTAGCTTGAGTAAACGTCCGGTTCGCTCGGTCAGCTTGTGGCTGCTCAACGCCATGACAGCTATGCCGACCATGAGGGCATCGTCAGCAATATAGCCTAAAATATAAAGACCCAGGTAGGCATGATAAGCGATTGGGCTTAAGTCTTGTTGTGTGAGGATTGCCGTATAGATTGCTGGAAAACCGGCGGTGCAAAGTAATTCGATGAAGTTGACCATGACCGCCAGCGTAGCAACCGCAGTCAGTGCTGGCAATGTCTTTTCTGTAGCCAGAATCGCCCTCGCGCGGGCATATACCCCGGGTTTGGCGGAATCGGGTATGGATAATGAAAATCCCCTTTTCCATGCGACAAAATCCTTTACATTCAGCCCGCCAATCGCCAAGGCCAGGCCGCCTAGTGTCCACCTCATGGCAGCCGAAAGGCCGATCAGTAGGAATACATTCAGCCAGGCCGCCATGAACGCATAATAGACCATACCGCTCACGATGACGAATGTGCCCGCAATCAGCGCCATTTTTTGACGATTTTGCAGATGGATCAGCATGGATAACAGAAATAACAACACCCACATGGCGCAGGGATTGAATCCATCGAGCAAGCCGATGGCGAGAGTAAACACAGGCAGTCCCAGATTGGTTACGCTGAGCGTGCCGAAGAGCGTGGTTTCAACATGATTGGGCTTAGTCTCTTGATGATGTGCGGTTTGATCGATCAAATCGGCCAATAGCAGGCCCATATGGTCAGCATGGTCGAATCCCACCAATATCTGATCTTTAAAGCGGAAAGTCGGGACGCCGGGAGGCCAAACGCCCGCTTTTAGTGCGTGCTGCATCAGATCGTTGCGTGCATCGGTATCATGGTCTACCGGGCGATAGATAATCTTCAACCAAGGACGTTCACTGGCTAACTGGGTGAGATATGCTTTGGCTTTTGCACAATGCGGGCAGCCATCCCGCACAAAAACCTCCAGCACATCGTCATGAGCTGAGGCCTGAACGGATTCCGCGGTGACGGGTGGGGAGAGCAGCAATAAGATCAATAAACAGCCAAGCCCCATCGAAATATTGAAGTACTTGGGATAAATAAAGTGAAATGGTAAGTAGAGAATTTCTTTTCTCACTTCTTGGTGCCAGTCGGGGGAGTCGTCTTTATATACTATACTTCTTCTCTTTGAGTTGTAAGTGTGAGTCATTTTCTGAGTGAGTGGCCCCATGAAACGAATCGGATGAATCAATGATAAAACCAGACGTTGATCTTGCTGAAATTCAGCAAAAATGCTTGATTGAAGGATTGCGCGATCCGACACGCTATCCACATCCTGTGAAAAATATCCAGCATGTGGAAACGCATATCTCCCATCTATTGCTGACAGGCGAATTTGCTTACAAGTTTAAGAAACCGCTGAATCTGGGTTTTCTTGATTTCAGCGCATTGGAGAAACGCCGCTTTTACTGTGAGGAAGAACTGCGGCTCAATCGTCGGCTTGCACCGGATGTTTATCTGGAAGTGGTCAGTATTAACGGTGAAGTCTCATCGCCATCTCTCAATGGTGCAGGGCCGGTATTGGATTATGCGGTCAAAATGCGGCAATTTGATCCGGAATCGACACTGGATCGTCTTGAGGAGCAAGCTGGCTTGCTCCTGCGTCATGTCGATATGATTGCGGATAAGTTAGCGGATTTCCATTCACGGATACCGCTTGTGCCCGACGAGTTGCCTTGGGGCAAGGCAGAAACGTTATTGCAGCCGGTTACGCAAAATTTTGAGCAAATGGCTACGCTAGTTGATGGTGATGATGAAATGATAGCTTTGTTGACCGGGCTTCGTCACTGGAGTGAAGCCGAGCATACAAGGCTGGCAACTGATTTCGAGTGTCGGCGCGCGCAAGGATTTGTCAGGGAATGCCATGGTGATTTGCACCTTGGCAATATGGCCTGGCATGGAGAGACATTGCTGATATTCGATTGTATCGAGTTCAATCCTGCACTGCGGTGGATCGATGTGATATCGGAAGTCGCCTTTTGCTATATGGATTTGCTGCATCGCAATCATGATGATTTGGCTTGCCGTTTCCTCAATAATTACTTGTCGCGGACGGGGGACTATGCCGGCGTAAAGCTTTTACGTTACTACGTGGTTTACCGTGCCATGGTGCGCGCAAAAGTAGCGTTTATCCGGGCAAATCAGTCAGATTTATCGCCTTCAAGCGTTGCACAGGAAAGGCAGCAAGGGATCGGTTATCTTCACTTGGCCAAGCGATTTTGCCAACCTGAAAAAGTGAAATTGGTGATTACGCATGGCCTATCAGGCTCGGGTAAGACGACATTTGGCCAACAGCTAATCATGCAGCTTGGTCTGGTCATGCTGCGATCCGATATCGAACGCAAACGCCTGGCGGGATTGGATGCGCTAGCCAGAAGCGGTTCAACGCTTGAAGGAGGTATTTACACGCGAGATTTTTCCCGAAGTACCTATCAGTATTTGGGAGAGCTTACCGGAGTGCTGCTGAATGCGGGTTGGAGTGTGCTGGTCGATGCGACTTTTATCGCGCATTGGCAGCGTAGTTTATTTCAGCAAATCGCCGTACGATGTGGAGCGGCATTTTATATTCTGGATTTTTCAGTGCCTGAATCCGTGCTCAGACAGCGTGTTCAGGCGCGCAGTACAGCAGGCAGAGACGCTTCCGAGGCGGATATGGCTGTTTTAGAACAACAATTGAAGACCCAAGAGCCATTGTTACCTGATGAATTGTCCTTTGTGGTGGAAGCGATGACCCTTCAATCGGTAGTGGCGCAATTAAAAACTGTCGATGATTATCCGAGTGAGTCAAAGGCGTGACTGAATACGACGCGTCATAAAGCTGTCGAGTTTCGCTGCAAATACCTGCCGATCAGCCATCCTAAATGACGTGGGGCCTGTGGTATTCACGCCACTGTTACGAAGTTCTTCCATGAAGTTGCGCATGGAAAGGTACTCTTGGATGTTGTCAGGCGTGTAGAATTCACCGCGCGGGTTGAGCGCATGCCCCCCCGCCGCAATTACCTGCGCTGCAAGCGGAATATCGGCTGTAATGACCAGATCGCCAGCTTGCAGCTTCAATACAATTTTGTTATCCGCTGCATCAAAACCGGGGGGTACTTGCAGCGTCTTGATGTAAGGGGAGGGCGGGACGCGCAGTGGTTTATTGGCAACCAAGGTGGTCATAATCCGTGTGCGTTCTGCCGCACGGAATAATATTTCCTTGATAGCAACGGGACAAGCGTCTGCGTCTACCCATATTTTCATGATTCGGACAAAAATTGAAATAAAATGATCTGCTATGGCGCTATGGCGCTATGGCATCAAAGCTTTGAGGCTGTTTTTCAATACCCAGTTAACGCCCACGATTACTGGAAGGACGACTCGGTTTTTGTGAAAACCAGGTGGTCTGGGGCATAGCCTGATGGCGTGCGGCTTCTGACATTTTTTTTGCAGGTTGTTTTTTGGGTGAGTTTTGTGGATCACCCGATAGCGGGCGACTACCCATTGGTTTTGATTTTTGGGCTAGGTTTTGTTTGTGTTGTTCTGATCGCCCATTTTCTGTGCGGCTATGTACATGCATGCCGGTACGTTCCTCGGTTTTTCTGCCGACCTGGCGCGCTTTTTTGTTTGGGTGGGTGACCGGGCGTTGTTGTCTGGGTGGTCTCGCTTCTTCGGGTTCTATTTCGACAGGGATGATAAACCCTTCAACCGTTGTTTTGGGAATTTCATGCTTAATCAAGCGCTCGATATCGCGAAGGTATTTCATTTCTTCGTGAGCCACCAACGAGATGGCCGAACCAGAGCTGCCCGCGCGGCCCGTGCGTCCAATGCGGTGGATATAGTCTTCGGGTATATTAGGGAGTTCAAAATTCACTACTTGGGGTAGTTGGTCAATATCCAGCCCACGCGCGGCGATATCGGTTGCAACCAGCACACGTACAGATCCTTCCTTGAATTGCGCCAGCGCCTTAGTACGGGCGCCTTGGCTCTTGTTGCCATGAATTGCAGCAGCTTCGATTCCCTCTTTTAGCAACTTTTCCGACAGACGATTGGCGCCATGTTTAGTACGGGTAAAAACCAGCACTTGCTGCCAGTCATGATGCTTGATCAAATGGCTCATTAAACTGCGCTTATGATTCTGGTCGACTAAATGAACCGTTTGTTTCACCAGTTCCGATGTGGTATTACGGCGTGCAACTTCGACGAAACCTGGATTACGTAGCAGCTTATCCGCCAATGCTTTTATTTCATCAGAAAAGGTGGCCGAGAACAGTAGGTTCTGCCTTTGTTTGGGCAACAGAGCAAGAATTTTCTTGATATCGTGAATGAAACCCATGTCAAGCATATGGTCAGCTTCATCTAACACGAGAATTTCGATAGCCGTTAAATCGAGTGTTTTTTGGTTTACATGATCGAGCAGACGGCCTGGTGTGGCGACCAGAATGTCCAGTGGTTTGCGTAAACGTGTGATTTGTGGATTGATATTGACCCCCCCAAATATCACGGCTGACGTCAATGATAGATACTTGCCGTAAACTTTGACCGATTCTTCTACCTGCGCGGCGAGTTCACGTGTGGGGGTCAATATCAGGCAACGTGGACAGCTTTTTGCCGGACCGGCAGTTTTTTTCTGGCTGAGTAGTTGTAGAATGGGTAACGTGAAACCGGCGGTTTTGCCAGTACCTGTTTGTGCACCCGCCAGCAGATCCCCGCCACTTAACACGAGGGGTATGGCTTTGAGTTGGATAGGCGTGGGCGTAGTGTACCCGGCATCGGTAATGGCGCGCCTGATAGGCTCGCTGAGACCTAATGCATTAAAATCGGGTGTGCTAAGAGGGATTTCTCGAGTTTTTAGTTCAACAGACAAAGGTATGCTCCTACGGCAGCCTGCTACTCACGAGTAGCACCAAACGAGGCAGACGAATAAAGGATCAGGGGTGATCGATGTATAAAACTATCGAACTGATCGGATGAAATGAAAAGGCCGCTGAACCGATTGGTTAGGTACAGGAATAAGTCATTATACGGACTTATAAAAATAAATTGGGATATTTATTTATCAGATTAAATATACCTAACAGGTGAGAATGAATGGTTTTCTTCTCGGACTGGGAGGGGTATCGCCGTCTGGGTAGCCTACTATGATCGGAACAATCACAGAAAATTTATCGGGAATATTGAGTTTGTGTTTGATTTCAGATTTATTCAAAGCGGTCAGCGCTGCGCCAATCACGCAGCTGCCCAGTTTCATGGCGCACGCTGCGAGCATCAAATTTTCGGCCGCTAGCCAGCAATTTGCCACTATGAAGGGGCCTGTTTGTTCCGAACAAATCAAAATCAAGGTGTTAGCATTATGGAAAATGTTGAAATCAGGTTTGGTCACGTGGTCTGTAGCATGACCTGCTTCTCCCAATTCATGAATGAACATTGGCTTAGCGCTATCCGAAATATCCTTTAATTGCTGTTTGTCACGGATAATGGCGAATGCCCATGGCTCATCGTGCAGTACGGTGGGCGCATGCACGGCAGCTTCCAGTAATATGCGGATGATGTCTAGGCCGACAGCCTGAGAGGTAAAATTACGGACAGACCGTCTGGCCAGAATGACTTCGAAAATTGTCATCTCAGTGTGCATATTCCGCATGCTAGACACCTCCTCACCGTTTTGATCCCTCAGGTATCACCCTATCAAGAATCCGTCTAGCTGGCTATCCGTGTAAATACGTATGGATTGTTGCTAATCCAATGTTTAAGATTCGAATTTTAGTTGCTGGTTAAATCGGGTTAACCCAATCGATTAGGAGGCAATAGCAATGCTATGAGGAATTATCTAATTTTCCTTCATAAGCGATGCGTGCTAGATCAAGCAAGTTGAGTGCACCTGTTTTGTGCATGATATTGGATCGATGGATTTCCACCGTGCGGTGGCTGATACCGAGCCGGGACGCGATTTCCTTATTGTGACAACCTTGAATTGCGAGCACCATGACTTCATGTTCGCGTTTGGTGAGCGCCGACAAACGCGTTAGGATATCCTGGTTATGTTTATTGGCTTCTATACGGTTTTCACTCTCGAGAAAAGCGGCTTGGATGCAGGTAAGCAGTTTTGCGCGAGTAACGGGTTTGGTCAGAAAATCAAAGGCGCCCGTTTTGATGGCTTTGACGCTTGTGGGGATGTCACCATAACCGGTCAGAAAAATAATGGGTATCAGACAATTGCGATCAATCAGCGCTTCTTGAAGTTGTATGCCACTTTCGCCGGGCATGCGTACATCCAGGATGATGCAACTTTTAAGCTGGCAATTGAGAGGATGCATGCTGCTCAAAAAGCTTTCAGCATTTTCAAAAGTGTGAACCTGGATACCTTCTTGCGTTATCAATAAGGTCAGTGAATCTCGGATTGCAGGTTCATCATCGACAATAAAGACCGTGGGTTGTTGAGAAGTCATGATGCAAAGGGGAGTGTAAAATGAAACTTGGCGCCCTCCTTGGTATCGGGATCAAGCCAGAGTTGGCCGCCATTTGCTTCGATAAGGGTGCGGCTGATGGAAAGCCCCATGCCGATACCGGTCGGTTTGGTCGTAAAGAAGGGTTCAAAAATTTGGTGAATGATGGCTTGCTCGACACCGGGTCCATTATCTTGGACGGTGACCATCGCCATGTTTTTTTCTTGTAACGTTTTTACCGTAATGGTGATGGCCGATGGTGCGATATTTGCTGTACGCATAGCTTCGACCGCATTTCTCAACAAGTTGACCAGGGACTTCTGAATATGGAGACGGTTGGCAAGCACCGTGGGTAAATGGGGCTCCAAGTGGATCTGTACATGAAATTCACTGTAGCCATCGCTGCGGGCAATTCTGAGGGCATCCATGACGATTTTGTTCAAATTTAATTTCTCAGTGCTGATTTCGCCTTTTTGCAGAAAATCGACCAATTCGTGCAAGCTTTGACCGGCTCGTTGAGCCTGTTCGACACACCCCTTCAGCGCACGCTTTATCTCGGGGTTGTTGATTTGATCGTTTTCAACAACATGGAGTGCAACCTCACTATAGGCTGAGATAGCGGTCAGCGGTTGATTGAGTTCATGGGCAATGGCCGAAGCAGTGTGAATCGCTACTTGCTGTTTGAAGAGTGTTTCTGTTTCAGCACGTTGTATCTTAAGTTCTTCTTCAAGCGTTTTCCGCGGTGTGATATCCCGTGCCATACCGAGTAGTCGGCTGGGATGCCCCTCTTCAAAATGCACTTGACCCGCCGTTGCCACCCAGCAAATCGTGCCATCTGGGTGAATGACGCGAAATTCGGTATGAAATTCGCCATCCCCTGAGGGATCAGTTGCTTTATCGAATGTGGTCTGATAAATCGCTAGATCTTTGGGGTGAATTGCGTGAGTGAATTTTTCATAAGTAATGGTGCCATCGGAACAATTGCTATTTCCCCAAATTTGCTGCATTCGATTATCCCAATGAATGATATTGTGCTCGAAGTCGAAATCAAAAATCCCCAAGTTGGCAGCCTGTTTGGCCAGTTGCAGGCGTTCTTCGCTTGCTTCGAGGGCATCTTCTACCTGATGAAGTTTATTCGTTGAGTTTAATGTGGCGAGTACATAAAGCTGGTGGTTGATCTTGATGGGACTTAGGCTGATATCCACTGCCAACTCTTGACCAGCTCGGTTTAATAGTACGAGATTTCTACCCTTGCCCATAGCGCGCTTGCGCGGGTCGTTGAGATAGGTTTGCCGATAGTTTAGATGATGTTCCCGGTAGCGAATTGGCATGAGCTGCTCGACCGTCATGTTGACCAGATCGCTTTCTGCATAGCCCAATAAATCCTGTGCAACAGGGTTTGCTAACACGACATGACCTGTGTCGTTGACCAACAGCATGGCTTCGGACATTGCGTTAAACAATACTTCGAAACTCAAGCCTGTAAACGAATTGGCCATAATGGTGATTGCCATGATGATGTTGCGGATAAGTGGCAGTCTACGAAAAAAAATAGCCTGCGTCTATCGACATTACCGATGAGGGTTGGTCGGGTTGTCTATTTTTACGTATTAGTACGTATAGGAATGCGTCCTAATTATCGATAGATCCCATAATACGGGTCGATGATCTTTTGCATGCGAGAAATCGAGCTGTTTAACGAATACAGGAATACAGGTATTCTGAATTGAGAAAATATGCGATACCGTTTATTTTTATGCTATTGATGATGATTGGTTGCAGCGATCAGAAGTCGGCCGGGGTGAGCGCAAATCAGGGTAAAGGGGGTGTATCTGCAGAGAAGAGATATCCTGCCGACGATTCCGCTGCGCCTCATGCAAAATAACCAATCTGTCCCCGGTCAAAGAAGGCCGGCCTTTTGGGCGGTTTTATTAGTTTGGTGGGGTTGACGAAGAGAAGAAAAACATTATTGATATTGAATTGTGAGATGCGCTCATGCAGAATGTGCCTGTAGCCATTTACATTGGCTTAGTCTATCCGCTAATAAAGATGCTGTTTTCTACCGCTGCCATTCACGCAGCTTCGTCATGACTTTAGTATGTTGATACAACTCAAGAAAGGATTGCAAACATGTCTATCGGTGAAATCTGTAATCGTGAAGTCGTTGTAGTACAACCTGAAGACACCGTGCTACAGGCAGCTAAATTGATGCGTCAGCATCATGTGGGCAGTGTGCTGGTTGTCGATCAGCATAATGGGAAACCTGTGCCAGTAGGCATTGTGACTGACCGTGATCTGGTAGTAGAAGTCATGGCCACGGAACTCGATCCTGAAACCATTACTGTCAGCGATATCATGGTGCCAGATTTTGCGATGGTTAAAGAGGAGACGGGTGTTTTCGAGACGATCCAATACATGCGCAACAAGAGTGTACGGCGCCTGCCGGTGGTGGATAAGGAAGGTCGGTTGATAGGGATCATCGCACTCGATGATTTACTTACCCTGCTGTCAGAAGAACTGGATGCGCTGGCTAAGCTTGTGGCGCGCGAGCAAAAAAAAGAAACCAATACTCGTCGTTAGCGATTAAGGAGAACAATTATGCAAAATAGATTGCGCATCACGATCCGTGATATACCGGCGTCTGAGGCACTGGAAGCACATATCCGCGATAAGGTTGGAAAACTCGAAAGCTTTTTTGATCACATCATTTCATGCCATGTCGTTGTGGAGATGCCTCATAAGCATCAGCATCAAGGTAAGGAATTCACCGTGCGTATCAACATTGGTGTACCCGGGAGTGAAATCATCGTCAACCGCGATCATCACGAAGATCCCTATGTCGCTTTACGGGATGCCTTTGATGCGGCCAAACGGCAGCTAGAGGATTATGCCCGTCGAATCCAGCAGAAAACTAAAGTGCATGTACCCGAGCATATCGGGCATGTGGCGCGTATTTTTCATGAGGAAGGATACGGCTTCATTACGGGGCCAGATGGTACTGAACGCTATTTTCATCGCGATAACGTCGCCAATCCGAGTTTTGATCAATTGCAGGAAGGTGATGAGGTCAAGTTTATCGAAGAAATGGGCGCAGAGGGACTACAAGCAAAACGCGTCAGCGTCGGGAGACATCACCTGCCCGAGTGAGATAGGATTAGCGTGACGTGCATTGTGCAGTCCAAACAGGGTCATGCGTGACCTTATCAAGAGGAGCGAACCGTTTTTTCGTAATTGAGATCCGGTTCGCCTATTTCCGCCAGCATATGATTGCGAACATGATCCCGTAGGGCTACGGCAGAGCGCCAAGGGTCCAATTTTGCCGACTCATTTGGATAGATGGGCTCACCAATGCTGATCGAGATGGGGTAGTGGCGTGGAAGCCAAGAACCAGCGCGTAAGATCGATCGGGAGCCGCGTATGGCGATGGGAATGATCGGAACATGGGCTTCCACGGCGGTTGTAAATGCACCCATATGGAAAGGCAATAGACCCGGTATGCGGCTAAATGTGCCTTCAGGAAAAAAAAGAGCGGTGTGTCCATCAGCGACTAGGCGAGTAATGCGTTTGGCGTCTTGCGCGCCTTTCTGAGTATCGAATCGTTCGACAAATTCAGCGCCGATGCGGCGCAGGAAATGGCCAGCGATAAATTGTCTGTTGAGTTCTTCTTTGGCGATGAAGCTGACTGGTCTAGGGAGCGTCGCGGCCAGGATCAATCCATCCACATAACTGGCATGATTGCAAACCAGAACACAGGGTGTGCCGGGAGGAGGAAGGTGCTCAAGCCCTTTGATGTTTATGCGTGTTGCTGTGGCAAAAGCAAGCACTCGGGTACTTAGACCAATCAATCTCCAACGCCATCGCAAACGAGGGAGGATTTGTACCAGTAGCCAGGTCGGGAGGGCTAGTGTAATGAGTACGAGCCAAGCATATAGCGCATACGACGATGCTTTCAGTGAACGTAACCCGCGACGGATTTGCGGGATAAGCGAAATTCCCAGTAGACGGATAACTTGCAGCCAAGGTGCGCGCACGGTTGTGATGCTGCCGCGTTCATACATCTCCCGGCAGGCATCTCGTCTTATTTTTCCACTTGAAGTTTTGAGTACGCTGTGCGGCGGAGCGAGTACGATTTCGTCAGGGGGTGCACCTGTGAGCGCCATGACTTCACTGTTGATCTTGCTGCGAATATTTTCTAAGTTGGTCATGCGACTTTCGTGGGTTTCTGCCAGTACGATCAATCGCTCCGTTCCTCTCTCGTGGCTAGCGCTGCCGAACACAGCGACACAACCTTTGCGGATACCCTCGATCTTGTTTATAGCGTCTTCGATTTCATCTGGATAAATATTCTGCCCTGCACGAATGATAATATCTTTCTGCCTTCCAGTAATATACACCTCGCCATCGGCAATATAGGCGAAATCACCGGAATTTAACCAGCCATCGTCAAATAGTATTTTGTTCTTTTCAGGATTACGGAAATAACCACAGGTTGTGGACGGCCCCCGGAACTGTAGCAATCCTTGGTGTCTTTCAGGAAGTTCACGGCCGTTCATATCGACGATGCGAATCTCGTGACCGGCAAGGGGTTCGCCGCACGATACGAAACATAACGCATGTTCATTGTCATTTGCCGGAATAGCTTGCTCTGTTTTCATAAAATGCACACGGTCAATCTTATCGAATCGAGGCCCTCTGCCAATGGGTGGAAAAGAGAGCCCGACGGAGCATTCTGCCAGTCCGTATACTGGCATGAGGGCTTCCAATTGAAGTCCATAGGGGGAAAAACGCTCATAAAAACGCATGAGTGTTCCCGGTATGATCGTCTCAGCTCCGTTGAATACCGCTTTCAAGGAATGTAATTGCAATCCTTTGAGATCTTCATCTCGAATTCGTTTAAGGCAGATTTCATAGGCAAAATTAGGTGCTGCCGTCAATGTTGCCCGGTTGCGGTGCACAGCCCAGAGCCAGCGTTCAGGCTTCGCTAGAAAATGCAGCGGTGACATGATCACCAGATAAGTTGAGAAATAAAGACTCCCAAGCCAGGCCCCGATCAGGCCCATGTCATGATAAAGCGGTAGCCAGCTGACAAAGATATCGTTGGAATCGACGTTGATACGTTCTCCCATTGCACGGATATTGGCAAGAAGGTTGGCGTGAGTCAGGGTGACGCCCTTGGGTTTGCCTGTGCTTCCAGAAGTATATTGCAACAGTGCGATGTCTTCAGCTAACCGATTTGGATAGAGGACTTGTCCTTGTTGCGTTTGTAATTCGTTAGGGGTAATTACCTTTTGTAGGCTGCTGACTTGTGACATGAGTAGATGTGCGACTGCTTTTGCTTCTGGCACGGTGATGAGGATGACGGCACGACAATTTTCCAGAATGCTGCGATGGCGCAGCAAATGGTCTTCCAGTTGGCTGAGACGTGCGGGCGGATAAATGGGTACTGGAATAGCGCCACAAATGAGAATGCCGAAGAAGCTAAAGAAATAATCGTGGCTGGTAGGCAGCATCAGGGAGACTGTTTCTCCCGCTTTAACACCCAGCATTTGTAATCCCAAGGCGATCCGTTCAGCCTCTTCTTTTAAGTTGCCATAGGTTATGATTTTTTCTTGCTCATCGTCGCTGTAGAATTTGATATGTGGACGGTCGGGGTGCGTGTGTGCATGCCAGTCAAGCACGTCAAGCAGCGTTTCAGCTCGTTGAGGGACGGCCATTGATATTGCTTGCGCTACAGGCTCACCAGCGTGAATAGAACGCGCTTCCTGCATGGTGCTTGCGTTTAGAATTTCTCGCAACAATGCCCGCGGTGTATCGGCGGTAGCAAATACACGATCAGGTAGCTTGATCTTGAAATGAAGCTCGATGCGACTAATAAATTCTACGCGCGTCAGGCTGTCGAACCCCAGGTCTTTGTCGAAGGAGCTGTCCAGAGTGAGCGCATTCAGAGTTTTAGGCTGGATTTTTAACTCCTTTCCTAGACCCCGGATAATTTCAAACATCTCGGAAAGTTTTTGTTCTTCCGTCACCATTGGATTTATGTTTGTGCCAAAGTACTGCCGGAAAAAATCTGCTGTACAAAATACCAGCTAACAGTTCAGTAAATTGCTCGCAGGCTATCGTTATGGGAAACAACTTGAAACTTTTTTTACGCTCATACTTTCTATTGCTAACAACAATAAGTTTAAAAATAAGAACGATTGGTAATTATATTCTTTTGTGATTTGCGGATGATATAAGGGTAACTACCTACGTGTTTCTACGTATTTAATTACCCTTCTTTTTTCGATAAATTGCAAAGAATGATAAATAACAGAAGGGAGGAAATAAAGCCAAAGATTCATTTTCACGAAATGATTGAGTTGATTTATTGAGAAAGGAGGCTAAATGGAATCTATTAAATCACTTACAAAAAATACCAGTAGTAGGAAGAAAGCGATGCCCTTGAGTGGTGAAGTCAGTAATGGTCAAAATAGCGAGGACCACATTTCTCGGATTGCAGTTTCGGCCTACTACAAAGCGCAAGCAAGAGGATTTCAACCGGGGCATGAACTAGATGATTGGCTAGCAGCAGAAGCGGAGGAAAAACAATGAGTGTGTTAATCGGTGAAACGTTGGTGAGAAGAGATGATTACGATTCCAAAACAGCTAACAATTATGTTGTTGAGGACGAATTTGCTGTTTTAATCCTTTCTGAAGATGGTGTTGTGCGTGATTGCAATCAGGCAGGAGCGAAGTTATTAGGGGATTCGCCCAAAAACTTGCCAAAGCTCCATATTTCCAAAATACTTCCCAAGCTGGCAAAAATTGATCTGCTGAAAGGCAAGCGGGCTAATCCCTATTTACGTTTTCTTTCGCGTATTGGCCACCTATTTGAGGTGGTGAGCATGAGTGGCGCCCATTTTACCGGACGGCTTTTTTTTAGTGACGTGGAAAATTGCGGCTCACACCAATTAATCGTCATGATCCATCCGGTTTATCAAAAAAATACTGTTCATTAAAAAATCGCAAGAGGATTTTTTTGATTAAAGTAAAGGAGCATTACCATGCCTAATGAAAACAAAGAGAATGTACCTGTTACAACCTCGAAAGAGGGAGCTAAAACCGAAATCGCTTCCGTCAACCCTATCAGTGAAATGGAAAATGCTTTTGACCGTCTCTTCAGACATGGATGGCCTTCGTTATGGCGATGGCGTGATATGCCTATGTTAGACAATTTATTTGAACGGGAAGGGCTCCGTTCACCAAATCTGGATGTGATCGATCGTGATAATGAAATACTGGTTCGTGCCGAGATTCCGGGGTTGGAAAAGAAAGATCTCAATATTTCACTGACCGATAATCTTCTGACCATTAAGGGGCAGTCGAGCCGGGAAGTGAAAGATGAAAAAGGTGATTATCACAGGCATGAAATTACCCGTTTTTCATTTTCTCGTTCTGTAATGCTCCCTGGCGCAGTGGATGCCGCCAAGACTACAGCATCTTTGAAAAACGGTATTTTGGAGATCACTTTACCGAAAGTGGAATCTTCAAAACGTCGCACGATTACCGTTCAGTAAGGAATTATTAAAGTGTGTTTATCCTATGACGTGGCGAGGCCTCCTAGGCCTATGCCATCGTTTTAGGATATACGCGGAGGATACCAAAAAGGATAGAGCGTGCCGGATGCTTGTGTGGTCGGTAAGCGAGAACACTTTTTGATTGTTTAGTTAAGCGGGGAGCTGATTATGAAGAGAGATATATTTATTCCATCAGCGGTGATCAGTATTTTCTCAGTGATGGTTGGATTGTTCATTTTGTCGTTTGATCGTTTACAGTCTGCTGAAAATACACGGATACAGCCTCAACAGCAGAACACTGGAAGTCGACTTGCTGCAGAGTCAACACAGACGATTGAGGAGCGTTTGCACCTGAAACGACAATTCATGAAGCGACCATTGGTGTCGCCTGACGAACAGCGCAGACAGAAGGATGTGTGGATTTGATGGCTCGGTGTATGCTCATGGCTATTCATATAGTTTATGCTGCCAATGATGATAAGCTGTGTTCTAACAAGCAAGAAACCTTCTTTATCAGGATAAGGAAAATAGCATGATTCGCAATTCTATAGACGTGGCTACTCGAGTCAGCTCAAATCTATCAGCGCTGATTGAAAGTCGGCTTGATGAAGCGGAGACCGAACAATCGATAACACTTGCTACGATACGTGATTTTATCGTGGGATTATTGCCTACTGCCTATACCGAGTCGGAGCAACTGCACCATTTTGATGTCAATGAGTCGTTGCTTGATGAGATCAATGCATTGATTGATGAATTTGGTGAATCGGCACTCGCAATCGATTTTGTGCAGGAGGTAGCTAGTGAGCCACTTTCTCGGGCGATCGAGGCTGTCATGTATGATGAAAATCGTCATTCCCCCCCAACGCTCGGTGCGGTTAGAGAGGCTATCAATTCAGGGTTGTTAGCGAGGTTAGTTGGTGAGGGTGTGTTGGACGAAGATGAAGATGATTCCTTGCTTGCGGAGTTGGGTATATTGATCGCCCGTTATGGCGAGGAAGCGTTGGCGGAAGATTTTTTACGTTACGAATAGTTGAATAGTTCAATTTTCGCCATAAGCGCTAATGAGTACCCTGATAATTCCACTAAAAATGAACCTTAATTAAAAAAAACAATCGGATATTTGTTTTAGACGGTTTATTTGTTCCTAACATGTATCTCGATAAAATTCACTTTCTGCAAACAGGCGTTAGTCTCGAAATTTCAACCAAGGCTTTGCGTGATCTGATCAGACATGTCACGGACGGGCAGCGTATACCCGAGCTAGCCAAGATATGTACTACGAGGGATCTTTACGATTATCTTACGGTAATTGTTCATCAAGGTGCTGAAGGTTTGATCAGTAGACGGTATGCTTGGGTCGGTGGTATCAAAAAGAACTTACTTGCTGGGCAGCCTGTTGCTTATCGTCAGTTTGACGAGCTTTTTTGGCGCAATCTGGATGAGGAAGATCCGGATGGTAATGAATGGTATCAGCTGACGTCCAATGAAGTGTTTCGGTTGCAGTTGAATCGTCTGCTCGATATCGTACGTTCAGCAAAACGTAACTTACTTCAACGGGTTGATGAGCTACCCGATTTCAATATCGGTTGGGCTTAGACGCGAAGATAAAACGGCTTTACAAGGAATGCTGTAGCAGAAAAACCACTTCAAGATCACCCATCTGTCGCAACATTTCCTTACTTCCCCTCGATTTTCTTTTTGCCTGACACCCTCTTCTGCTGCTACCTTTGCGCTTTATGCTATAAAATGAGCGCATAGGGTTGTAAAGGGTTGTAAAGCAAACGCAGGGGTGGGCGGGTCTGTCTTGCACTTTGAATTGTTAATGCTGCATGGTTTATTCCACCCCAAATTGACGCTAATTGTGTTAACGTACAGCGCTCCTAGAGCGCCTCTATTTAAACAATTATCTACGCGTTCTTGCCGATATTGGCTTGACTGCTCATCGATGACATCAACAAATAAAATTTCCCATCTTGCTGAAGGTGTTAGCCGGCGCGAAGTGTGGTCCTGGGCGATGTTTGATTTTGCTAATTCAGGCTACACCACGGTGGTGATTACTGCTATATTTAATGCGTATTTTGTGTCTGTCGTGGCACAAAACCAGGATTGGGGAACATTCGCATGGACAGCGTCACTCGCAGTTTCCTATTTGCTCATCATACTGACCGCCCCTGCTTTAGGTGCTTATGCGGATGCGTATGCATCCAAGAAGCGCTTACTGTTGGTGACGACAATCGGTTGTATTTTGTTTACAGCCTTGCTTTATCTAGCAGGTCCGGGGGATTTATGGCTTGCGATTGCCCTTATAATTCTTACTAATTTCTTTTTTGGAAGCGGTGAGAATTTGATTGCTGCTTTCTTGCCAGAGCTGGCGCGCAGCCGGGCACTCGGAAAGGTATCAGGCTGGGGGTGGAGCCTCGGTTATATTGGGGGGTTGTTTAGCCTGGGGTGCTCGCTTGCCTATGTGACGTGGGCGCAAGGACAAGGGCAAGAAGCGCACGAGTTTGTGCCTGTTACGATGTTGATCACTGCGGCGATTTTTGCCGTTGCCTGCGTTCCCACTTTTCTGTTTCTGAAGGAGCGTGCTCAACCCCAGCCCCATTTGGCTGGCCCGCACGTTGTCAAAGAGGCGTTTATTCGATTGGGTGGAACGCTTAAGCATGTGCGCTATTATCAAGATCTGGTGCGTTTTCTTGTTTGTCTCATTTTTTATCAGGCAGGTATCCAGGCAGTTATTGCCTTGGCTGCGATCTATGCTCAGCAAGCCATGGGGTTTGATACGAGCGATACCATCATGCTCATCCTGCTGGTTAACATTACTGCGGCATTAGGCGCATTTGTATTTGGCAACATACAAGATAAACTGGGCCATATCCCTACCATTGCATTAACACTCATCGGCTGGATCATCATGATTTTATTGGCTTGGAAGGCTGAGGGCCCGGTTATGTTCTGGATAGCTGCCAATATCGCTGGATTGTGTCTGGGTGCTTCTCAATCTGCGGGGCGTGCATTGGTCGGTTTGTTCAGTCCAGCTACCCGACGCGCCGAATTTTTTGGATTATGGGGATTGGCGGTAAAAGTCTCTTCAATCTTGGGGCCGATTACTTACGGATTGGTGACATGGCTATCGGCTGGAGACCACCGGCTTGCTATGCTGATAACAGGGAGTTATTTTCTTGTTGGCCTATTGATATTGATGCGAGTGGATGTGCAGAGGGGTGAAGCCGCGGCACAGAATCAACCCGACAACTAGAGCCTTCCCCTAAGAGGATAACAGGCCGTAAAAATGAGGCATGATCAATCATTTTTACGGCCTGTTTTTTTCAGCTGATTGCTTGTCGTCTAGCCGTAAGTTGTTTCTCTATCAAAATCTTGCCAGATAAAATTTGGCTGAACGGTCGGTTGGGTAGGAATGAAGAATGTTGCGGTATCCAACGCACCAAATACCGTTCGCCCCACGGTATGCATAAGTCCGGTGAGAAAACCGACCGTGAGGCCATAGGGTGCACCATCTTTGCGAGTGGTTAATATAATCGTCTTTGGCAGCTCGATAAAACCGGTTGCTGCGTTAACGACCCCCGTCATGAGTTTTTCCCCTGCCATGGTCGGATAACTTTTCCCCATTGTACCGCCGCTCATCGAACTATAACCTTGCGCCAAGACCGTTTGAGAGGACAAGACGAATAAGGCGGTCAGCGCCAGAAACAATCCGGTTAGTTTTTTCATTATGTTCTCCTGTGAGATATAGTGTTGAAAGTAGTTGGCATCCGCATCGATTCTAATGGTTAACAAGGATACGTATATGTCGAAAATGCGCAATTAATCTAGCGTATTTTCATGACATTGAAGCTAGATTCCCATAGGAACTTAAGTTGAAAATTTTAATGTAAATGCTACCTGGTTTGGATGGTATATTTGAATTTTATTGATGCATCTAGCCTAAGGTCTAAGTTTTAAATTTTTTACCTGGGAATTCCTCGAATGATTGCAAAACAACTCGGCCATAATAGACCCTGGATATAATTCTGTCATGAATAGAATGTTGTTTATAGTGATTTTCGGAGGAGTAAGCATACCTTTATTTGCGGCGCGACCATTTGTAACGGACGATGCCAGGGTAACTACGGCGGGAAGTTGTCAACTTGAAAGCTGGACCCGTATTTATTCTGTTAGCCAAGAATTCTGGGCGTTGCCAGCTTGTAATCCTACTGGCAACTTTGAGCTTACCATTGGAGGGGGTAGAGCAAAAAGCGAAGGGAGCCAAGCTTCAAATGATTATGTGTTTCAGGCGAAGACGTTGTTTCGTTCTCTGGAGACTAATGATTTTGGAATAGGTATAGCGATTGGTACGATTTTGCACCCAAAGATTAATCCAGAATCAAATTTGCTGGGTAACGTTTATGCTTACATTCCATTTTCGGCATCATTCAAAGATGACAAAATAATTATGCATGTCAATCTCGGATGGTTACGAGATCGTGATTCTAATGATGATCGATTGACATGGGGGATTGGAAGTGAACTTCAGCTATCAAGCAGATTCCTGGCCATTGCTGAAGTATTTGGCGAGAGCAAAGATTATCCTTTTTGGCAAGTTGGTGGACGATTTGTGATTATCCCAGACCTGCTTCAAGTAGACGCAACTGTTGGTCACCAGTTCTCGTTTCCTAATAGTGGACGGTGGATATCCTTCGGTATTCGGCTAACACCTGCGCAGCTTTTCTAATCTAGAAACGCGCCTTTTCAGTAATAAGCTTCGACTACAAGCAAATTGATGCGACTCTCGAACGCAGTCTTAGTCTACTTTTTAATATCCTCCAATGCGATACCCAGTGCTTCAGCGATGCCTTTGCCATAGGCAGAATCAGCCTTCAGGCAGTTGGCGATATGCCGGATCTGGATTTCGCGTGGAATGCCGCCTATAGAACGCGCCGTATTCTCAAATAAAGCTTTTTGCTGTGAAAGTGTCATTAGACGGAACAGTGCACCCGGCTGAGAGTAATAGTCGGTATCTTCACGGTGATCCCAATGATCGGCGGCCCCATTCAGATCGAGTAATGGTTCGGCAAAACTGGGTTGTTCTTGCCATTCACCCAAACTATTGGGTTCATAGCCCTGGGCGCAACCAAAATTACCGTCTACCCGCATTGCACCATCGCGATGATAGCTATGGACAGGACATCGCGCTTGATTGACTGGGATTTGATGGTGATTAACCCCCAAGCGATAGCGTTGCGCATCTCCATATGAAAATAAGCGGCCTTGCAGCATCTTGTCTGGCGAGAAGCCGATGCCTGGCACGATATTGGCAGGATTGAAAGCAGCCTGTTCGACTTCGGCGAAATAATTTGCTGGATTGCGATTTAATTCCAGTATGCCTACTTCAATCAGCGGGAAATCACCGTGCGGCCACACTTTCGTAAGATCGAAAGGATTGTATGCTACCTTTGCGGTGTCTTCCTCAGGCATGACTTGGATACAAAACTTCCATTTTGGAAAATCACCACGTTCAATGGCAGCGTAGAGATCGCGCTGATGGCTTTCACGATCTTTGCCAATGAGTGTTTCAGCTTCTGTGTCCGTCAAGTTCTTGATGCCCTGCATCGATTTAAGATGGAATTTAACCCAAAACCGGTCGTTACCAGCATTGAGGAGGCTGAAAGTATGGCTGCCGAAACCGTGCATGTGACGGTAGGTTGCCGGAATGCCTCGATCGCTCATCACGATAGTGATTTGGTGTAACGCCTCTGGTAGCAATGTCCAAAAGTCCCAATTATTTTTTGCACTTCGCAGATTGGTGCAAGGGTCGCGTTTTACGGCATGATTCAAGTCGGGAAATTTCAGTGGATCGCGGAGAAAGAAGACGGGCGTGTTATTGCCGACTAAATCCCAATTGCCTTCTTCAGTATAGAATTTGACGGCAAATCCCCGGATGTCACGTTCGGCATCGGCTGCACCCCGTTCGCCTGCGACTGTGGAGAAGCGGGCGAATAAATCAGTTTTTTTGCCGACTTGAGAGAAAATTTTGGCTCGGGTATAGCGAGTGATATCGTGTGTCACGGTGAAGGTGCCGTAAGCCCCTGAGCCTTTGGCATGCATGCGCCGCTCCGGAATGACTTCACGATCAAAGTGAGCGAGCTTCTCGAGAAACCAAACATCCTGCAGCAACATCGGGCCCCGTGGACCCGCTGTCATGACATTCTGGTTATCAGCTACTGGACAACCAACGCTAGTAGTCAATTTCTTTTTGTCACTCATAGTTCACTCCTTCTCTGTTGTGGATCTGTGGGCTACTTCTAAAAGTTGACTTGGCGCATCCTACCTAACGCCTAAACACGCATCTTATGATTGAATTAAACCTGTATTCCTCAGCTGATCATTAGTATTTGATTTTAATATTATGAATAGAATAATCTTTCCGGCAATATCTGCCCTCGCCATTTGAGTTTAAGTCATAATTTCAATCCTACTATGAGATAAATATAGCGGCTGTCAGGCGAGCTGTATACCATTTATTGACAAAGCAGGCACATTCTTTGCTGACGGCGTATTTCGCATGAATTTTATGCCAGCGTCTCCGATAACATCTGAGGAAAGTATACCGTGCTTGGCGGACAAGACAGGTATGGTAATGAAAAAAAACAGCCGGCAGCTAACGACGCTGATTGCTTGATATTTTGGCTTCTCGTTAACTTGGTGACCGTGTCGGGATAATACAAGCCGGGTCATGGCCAGCTATGGATAGTTGGCAATTTTGTGTCTCGGCCGTCAGGATTACACGTCTTTCATGGTAGCAAGGGATCTTTGATGTCTCAGTCATGATTAGATCGGGGTCACGTACATAATTCGTTCCCCCGATAAGGGTGCTGTCCGAAAATAGGTCGATCTACTACGGACGAACCTGCCAGGCCGGATTTTCCGATCCTTTTCGTTAAATAGAACGACTATTCGCTTCAAATGATCGAAAATTCCAGCTCTGCCAGTTTTACCTTCGCTACGATCCCTATTCTCGGACAGCTTCCTAGTCGCACTACAAAATTAAAATCTAGCCAGGATCTGATGCCACATGCATTCTAAAATGCCCATATCGGACTCCGCCAACAACCTGGTCATCCCTATTATTTTTGCAGATCGTATTTACATACCGACGCTGCCGCCATCTTCACGCGTAACGATAACTGTTGCAGAGCGGGGGCGTGCTCCACTAGGGTTCGCAATTACCACAGGTTCGCCCGGGTGGGCGAAGATGTGACCATTGTCAGGCCAGTTACTGGTAAAGCTGTTGGGTGCAGAGCGGTCTCCGGGATGCTGAATATTGACGAACAAATTTTTGCCATCCGGGGTTGAAACTACACCCGTTACTTCGCAATCTTCTGCGCCGACGAAGAAGCGTTTGATCTCACCAGTCAATGGATTGGCGGCTAACATTTGATTGTTGCCGAAAGGCCCGCTGCTTTGCTGAGAGCCACTCATATCGGTTTGAATCCACAGGATACCATTTTGATCGATCCAGAGGCCGTCCGGGCTGGCGAAGATATTGTCTGGCGTTAATGCTGGGCCGCCTAGTTCTGGTAAAACCTGGCTATCGCCCTCAGGGCCGGCCAACACGAAAATATCCCATTTGAATTTTGTTGCCCAGGGCTGGTTGCCCTGCTCTTGCCAACGGATAATGTGGCCGTATGCATTGGGTGCGCGTGGATTGGCGGCACCGATGCCGCTTTCCGTGCGACTACTGTTATTGGTCAGCGTCATATAAACTTCGTAGGTTTGTGGGTGCACTGCACCCCACTCTGGGCGATCCATTTTGGTGGCGCCGACCACGTCAGCAGCCAACCGGGTGTTGACCAATACATCAGCCTGGTCAAGGAAGAATACCCCCTTGCTGAGTGACATCGCGTGGAAGTATCGGTTATTGATATCCAACGGAAGCCACTCCCCGGTGCCATCCTCGTTGAAACGCGCAACATACAGCGTACCATCATCCAGAATATCGCCCTTGACGTCTTTGTGGTAACGGGCTTTAGTTACAAATTTATAAATATACTCGTTCTGAGCGTCGTCACCTGAATAAAAAACAACAGGCCTGCCTGGTTGTGGCGGCGCAACCCAACATCCTTCGTGGGCAAAGCGGCCCATAGCAGTACGTTTGATAGGCTTTGTGCTCGGATCGAATGGGTCGATTTCCACAATCCAACCTTGCGTGTTGGGTTCATTACGGTAGTCTTTTGTCGCATTGCTTTCTTTTGTTGAGGCATCAAAGCGGATATATTCATCAGCACTACCTTGCGCAGTATCCCAACGGTAACGGCTATTGCTGGTGCTGATGCCATAGCGGCTATGTTCTCTTGGACGGGGAGTACGATTGACGAAATAACCTGCCCAGTTTTCTTCACAGGTCAGGTAGGTGCCCCATGGCGTATAACCGTGTCCGCAATTATTGATCGTGCCGCGTGCCTCTGTGCCGTTGGGGCTATACTTGGTTTTGACCAAATCGCTACCCCGCGCGGGACCGCGAATCTCCATCGATGTGCCTGCTGTTATCCGGCGGTTATAGGGGCCATTCACTACTTTCCAATCACCATTGGCTGGTTCTTTTTCAAGTTCGACAACGCTGACACCATGTGCGGCTATTTCTTTTCTGACTTCATCGGCGGGACGCTGTCCATCGACTAAGGTCGGACCGTGGGTGTGCAGAATATTAGGGTCGACATATTCATGATTGACGACCAGCAAACCATGGCCATTTGGATTATCCTCAAACGGGAAATAATGCATGCCATCATGATGTGCGCCCACTTGTTGTTCCTGGTCGGTACCTGAATTGGATGCGTCGGGCGCATAAGCAGGGTAATTGCCAGTAATCGGGGTGCCCCAGGGAATAATGACCTGTGCTTTGTAACCCGCAGGAATCGTGACCGTATCAGATCGGGTGACTGGGACGGCTTTGAAATTCAATGTGGGATTCAAGGTAAAAGAAGGCTTGGCAGGTACTGGCAGGCCGGTGGTAGAAGGATGTTTCTTTGCCTGCGCGTCTGCAAGCAATCCGGGAAGACCCAATATTCCGACAACCGCTGCACTTAGACTACCCGTCAGAACTTGACGGCGTGATAGTCTTTTTTCAAGTATCGTTGAAAAATGGGGATTATCGGAATGGTTACTCAGGGGTTCATCGCCATGATTGCTCTCTATTAAAGCATTATCTTGTTCGTTCATATCTCTCCTCACTTCACGAAAGTATTGATTGAGTGGGCAGTTATAAACGATGAAAATGATCGTTCTGTGACGTTTTTGTAAAGAATAGGTTGCAGAGCTATCCAATTGACCGGCGGTATGGCTATCAGTTTTCTCCGCTTACACCGTATTCGATGGGTATTTTGACATAGAAAACGTGGATATCTTCTTCATGCAATCGGGCAAACATGCGCTCGGCAGCGGCTTCACTGAGCGCCATCGTCAATTCGACGGGTTGTTCACTCAACTCGAAAAAATGGGCTGAATGCAGCTTGCCATCATGACCGAATCCTTGGCTCGCTGCTATCAATGTCGCACCGCTAATACCCAGTCTGCGCGCTTCCTGCAATAGCCATTCACCCAGGGGCAGCCCGCCATGTTTGCGAGATTGGTGTGTAAAAAAAGTCAGTTGATAACCATGCATGTTCTATTTCCTTGGATTTTAAGTGTTTTTGAAAAACGTAATGGTTGCTAGGCCGAGCACTGTCATCAACAGCGATCCAATGACATGTAAGCCAATGGCACTGGCCGCCCAGAGTAACCGACCTTGCTGAATGAGTGTGATGATTTCCGCAGAGAAGGTCGAAAAAGTGGTCAGTCCACCTAGAAAGCCGGTAATGATGAATAGGCGCCATTCAGGTGCAATTTCAGGATGGTTGGCGAAGAGCGCTAACGCGACACCGATCAGATAGCAACCCATATAATTGGCTATAAGCGTACCCAGTGGGATCGTTGGCATCAAGGCATTGAGGGCAATCCCAAGAAGCCAGCGCAGTACAGCGCCAAACGAGGCACCTATGCAGATAGCGATGATGGAATAAAACATAACTTAGATTTTGTACCGTAATCGATTTGTTAGAGGCTGTGTATGATAGGTTGTGCTACGATGGGGTTACAAGCCAATAGCTGCTTAATGTTTGTCCACAGTGGATAAGGTTAATCAACCGAGATCCCAGTGCTGCCGGGCAGTTTCTTTCATCCATGGTTGTTTCCAAATGATTAAGTTTTTGCAATCCTTTCATGCACACTGGCAAAAAGCCAAAACGGTGATGGCGTTTATTGCCCCTTACAAGCGGCAAGTCGCTTACAGTCTTGTAGCGCTATTTTTTACGGCAACCATTATGCTCTCCATTGGGCAAGGTATACGGTTGTTGATCGACCGCGGCCTGGCGACGCACTCGGCCGAATTGCTAACGCAATATATGGTGATGTTTATTTTACTTATTATCGCGCTCGCTGTGGGAACCTATACCCGCTATTACTGGGTGACCTGGCTGGGTGAACGCGTGGTGGCCGATATACGCTGCAAGGTATTTGATCATTTGATTAATTTGCACCCTGGGTTTTTTGAGAACAATCGCAGCCTTGAAATTCAGTCTCGTTTGACTGCCGATATGACGTTGCTCCAGACCGTTATCGGTTCTTCTGTTTCCGTGGCGTTGCGGAATTTTGTAATGATGTTGGGTGGAATCGTTTGGCTTTTTATCACCAATGCCAAGTTGACGGCACTTGTTTTGATCAGTGTGCCGTTGGTCATCACGCCTATTTTGTTATTTGGCCGCAGGGTGCGTCGCTTGTCTCGTCAAAGCCAGGATAGGATCGCTGCGGTAGGGGCTTATATCGGGGAGATACTGGGGCAAATAAAAACCGTACAGGCCTATAACCACCAGGAAATCGATAAGCGTATCTTTCAGCGACATGTCGAAGATGCCTTTACCACCGCTAAGGAGCGAACTGTTCAACGTGCCTTATTGATATCAGTAGTCATCATTCTGGTGTTCGGTGCGGTAGGCTTGGTGCTTTGGGTGGGGGGTATGGACGTAATTGCCGGGCAAATCAGTGGCGGTGAATTGGCGGCATTTGTTTTTTACAGTGTCATTGTCGGTTCTGCGGTTGGCTCAATTTCGGAAGTATTGGGAGAGTTGCAACGTGCGGCGGGTGCTGCAGAGCGGACAGTAGAATTATTATCTGCCCCAAGTCTAATCATATCGCCGGAGAATCCAGTATCTTTGCCGGTGGTCGCGGGACGTATTGAAATCGACCGTTTGTGTTTCGCCTATCCATCTCGTCCTGATGTACTTGCCATTAACGACCTGTCGTTGGCGATTAAGGCAGGTGAGATGCTCGCTTTGGTGGGTCCCTCGGGAGCAGGCAAGTCGACCTTGTTCGATTTATTACTGCGTTTCTTCGATCCTCAGTCAGGTTCAATAAGATTGGAAGGTATCGATATCCGCCAGTTGGAAATAACATCTTTGAGAGCCTGTTTCGCATTGGTATCACAAAACCCAGTTCTATTTTATGGCAGCATAGACGAAAACCTTCGCTATGCCCGTCCGGATGCCTCCGATGCTGAAATCGAGTCGGCGGCAAGGGCAGCGTATGCGCATGAATTTATCATTAGCCTTCCGCTAGGTTATCGAACTCAGTTGGGTGATGCTGGATTGGGTTTGTCAGGTGGGCAGAAACAGCGCATTGCGATTGCGCGTGCAATTCTGGCGGATGCGCCGATCTTGCTGCTGGATGAGGCGACGAGCGCATTGGATGCGGAAAGTGAATATTGGGTTCAGCAAGCCTTGTTTAAGCTCATGGCTAAACGAACTACGATTGTAATCGCACATCGGCTGAGTACCGTCAAATCCGCTGATAGAATCGCCGTGCTCAATCATGGGCGCCTGGAAGCATTGGGGACGCATACCGAATTGATGGCAAGCAGTCATTTATATGCGCGATTGGCATCACTACAGTTTGAGGTGCAATGATGCAAGACGTCTATATGCCATTCGAATGAATTTCAGTTAATTTTTCTTGGTGCAGTAGAACCGCATACTGTGCATGCTGGATCTTTTTTGAGGTTAATCGTTCGCCATTTCATGCCCAGTCCGTCGAGTAAGAGCAGACGTCCATTGAGTGTTTCACCGATTCCAAGCAGTACTTTGATCGTTTCGGCAGCTTGAGTACAGCCAATGATCCCTGCCAGGGGGGCAAATACGCCCATGGTGGCACAGTGGAGGTTATCGTCCTCACCCTCACCTTCGAGAGGAAATAGACAGTGATAGCAAGGATTGTGACTATAACGTAAATCAAATACCGACACTTGCCCTTCGAAGCGCACGACGGCGCCTGAGATTAATGGTTTTTTATGAAGAATGCATGCACGGTTGATAGTATGGCGAGTTGTAAAATTGTCACTGGCATCGACAACGGCGTCAACAGAAGGAAGCAAGTCCAACAGCGTATTTTCGGTTACTCGTTCGTGGCGAGTGAGAACCTCAATTTCCGGATTGATCTGATTGAGTGTCTTTTTGGCCGATTGAGTCTTGGCCAGTCCTATCGCATCATTCGTATGGATGATTTGTCTTTGTAGGTTGGTAAGATCGACAACGTCATGATCGCAGATGATGATTTTACCGATGCCGCTGGCAGCGAGATAAAGTGCTGCGGGGGAACCGAGTCCACCCGCGCCTATGATCAGAATACTTGATTGTGTTAGCCTTTCTTGCCCGCGTACATCAATCTGAGGCAATAAAATGTGCCGGCTGTAGCGCAGTAACTGATGATCATTCACGATCCCGCTAAGTCCAACGATCCAGCTACTGCTTTACGCTAGCTATACCAAAATCGGCTAACTGCTTGTCTTTGCGGTGCTGGTCGGTTTTCTTTTGGTGCCTGCATTGACACTTTTGAGATGTTCGATCGCTCTGCCCAGAAGAACATCATCATTTGAGCCGAATTCTACGGGAGCACTTTTTTTCTTGCTCTTGGTTTTCTTGTTTTTGGATTTGTTTTCTGAAGCATTCGATGATTTTGGCACACTGGTCATCCCGGCTTCTTCGTCTTTATTGCTACGCAAGTGCCGATTGAGGTCTGATTCCCGCAATTGCCGAGAGGCGTCATCAGTTTCGTCGATAATATCAGGCGTGATGCCTTTTGCTTGAATAGATTGCCCGTTTGGCGTGAAGTAGCGGGCTGTCGTTAATTTGATAGCCGTATTGTTGCCAAGTGGAAGAATCGTTTGCACGGAACCTTTGCCAAACGTCTGGGTTCCCATGACGATGGATCGCTTATGATCCTGTAATGCGCCTGCGACGATTTCAGATGCCGAAGCCGATCCGCCATTTACAAGCGTAACCATTGGCACTGTTTTAACTTCGGGCGGCAGAGACGTTAGGTAATCTTTGCCCGTTCCTCGCAAATAGTGTTCAGGGCTTGCAAAAAGTCGCATTTTTGCGTCATTGGTGCGCCCTTCTGTATAAACAACGAGTGCGTTTGCAGGAAGAAATGCTGCTGAAACAGCAACTGCGCTGTTGAGTAATCCGCCGGGATCGTTTCGTAAATCAAGTACAAGTCCTTTCATAGGTACTTTACTTTCTTTGAATAATTTTTCGATGGCTTGCACTAAGTTTTCGCCAGTATGTTCTTGGAATTGTGTGACACGTAAATAGCCGTAGCCAGGCTCGACTAACTTCGATTTGACGCTTTCGATTTTGATGATGGCGCGGACTAAAGTAAATTCCAGCGGCTCTGTTTCACCTTCCCGCGCAATCGTGAGTGTGATGGAGGTATCGGGTTTGCCTCGCATGCGCTTGATGGCTTCGTTGAGCGTTAAACCTTTGACTGCAGTATCATCGAGCTTAATGATTAAATCACCTGTTTTGATGCCTGCTCGAAATGCGGGCGTATCCTCAATCGGGGAAATGACTTTAACGAGGCCATCTTCCATCGTTACTTGAATGCCGAGCCCACCAAATTCGCCTTGGGTGCCAATTTGTAATTCTTTGTATTCTTCGCTATCTAAGTAGGCAGAATGCGGATCTAAACCGACGAGCATGCCATTGATGGCTTCCGTGATCAATTTCTTGTCATCAACAGGTTCCACATAATCGCTCTTGATTCGACCAAATACTTGTGTAAACGCGCGTAGTTCTTCGATCGGGAGAGGGGGCAGCTCAGCCTTGAGTGTTTTGTCGGCGACGGCAGAAAAATTGAGACTGATCATGACTCCGGCAATCACACCGAAGAGGATTAAACTGAGTTTTTTTACAAAATTATGCATCACGTATTCTCCGCACCTATCAACTAGTACAATGTTACCCAAAATTTCATTCTATTTTTACCCAAGTGAGCGGGTCAAATGGTGTTCCCTGGTGTCTCAGCTCAAAGTATAAACCTGATTCACGATGCCCACCGCTATTTCCTACAGCAGCAATAGTATCACCACCTTGAACGCTATCACCGACGCGCTTGTAAATGGTTTCATTGTAGCCGTAAAGACTCATGTAGCCGTTTCCATGATCAAGAATCATGAGATTACCAAACCCACGCAACCAATCAGCAAAGACAACTTGCCCACCCGCAATTGCTTTTACTTCACCACCATTCGGGGAGCGTATGAATAACCCTCTCCATTTAACACCTCCCTCTTGCCGTGGACTGTTAAAACGATGAACAAGTTCCCCTCGCACGGGCAGCCGTAACTGACCTTTCAACGATGCAAAGGTACGGCCGCTGCCTGAAGCATCAGGAAGTGTGCGGTTATGCAACGAATGAGGTGGAGCGTGGGATGAAGTAGTTCGCTCAGATTTTTTTTGAGCGAGCAATTTATTGATTTCTTTTATAAGATTGGCAAGACGCTGCTCATCGTTTTTAAGCTTGCTAATTTCCTGTTGCTGCAGAGTGATTTCTTTAGAGAGATTGGCAAGCACTTTTTCACGTTTGATTTTTTCTTGCTCAAGCTGAAGTTTGCGTTTGGCCTGATCAGCTTGGATTTGTGCAATCTCTTCCATTTTTTCGCGGCTTTGGCGAGTGAGTATTTCGAGCTGCTCGTGCTGGTCACGTAAAGCATTAATGTTTTCTAAGCGCGCCCGCTTCAAATAACCGTAATAATAGAGGTTGCGCGCAATTTGATTGGGATCTTGTTGGCTGAGTAATAATCTTAAGTAGTCCTGCTGACCATTCAGATATTGATAGTAGAGCATGGTGCCAAGTGACGTTTGGTGTAATTTTATCTCGTCTTGAATTTGCCTGGACTGATCCAGTAACCTGCTGAGGCTATTATTGGCTTCAATGTGCCGTTGTGAAAGCTTAGCCAATATTCGGTTGTTTTCACTAATGGCGCGTTCAGAACTGCGCAAAGCATCTGCCGCTTCCGATTTGGATACCTCCTTACTCGCCAAATCTTTTTGTAAAGATTTGATGTGACTTTGAAGCTGTTTTAAATTGTCTTTGGTTGCCTGAGGGTTTGCATAAAGCAAGCTCGTGCATATTAGCGCAAAAATACACGTAAGAATTTGGCGCAGTAAGATGCTTGCACGATGATACATCATTTATTTCAAAGATCGCGCCCAATGCATAGAAATTTAAAAAAGTGTCTAGAGTCGAACAAATTATATAAGTAGTTGCTGTTCTATATGTGAGCTTTCGCTTGATTTGTCACCGCAAGCATGGCTTCTTCGATCTCTGCAGAGTTGCCGAGATAATAGTTGCGAATAGGCTCTAAATTATCGTCGAGTTCGTAGACCAGCGGAACGCCAGTAGGAATATTATAGTGAACGATAGCATCATCAGACACTTTATCTAGATATTTTATTAGCGCACGCAACGAATTACCATGCGCTACAATAATGATGCGCTGTCCTGATTTTACTTGAGGGACTATCGTTTGATCCCAGTAGGGTAAAAATCGAATGACGGTATCCTTGAGACTCTCGGTCAAAGGAATTTCTTCGGGAGTCAAATGGCTATAGCGAAGATCAAAGCCAGGATAACGTCCATCATCATTCGTCAATGCAGGTGGTTGAGTATCGTAGCCGCGACGCCATAATAGGACTTGCTTGTCGCCATAGCGTGCCGCGGTTTCCGCTTTGTTTAAACCCTGTAGTGCACCATAATGCCGTTCATTTAGCCGCCAAGTCAGATTGACGGGCACCCACATTTGATCCATTTGATCAAGGGTGATCCAAAGCGTGCGGATAGCGCGTTTCAATACGGAAGTGTAAGCAATATCAAAGACAAATCCATTCTCACGTAGAATTTGGCCGGCAGATCTAGCTTCCTCCATTCCTTTGGGTGTTAAATCTACATCAGTCCAGCCGGTAAAACGATTTTCCTTATTCCAGATGCTTTCTCCATGCCGCAGGAGAACGAGTTTTTTCATGTTGACCTTCAAAGAAGAAGCGAGTGATTTTTAAAAGCAGCAGATACATGAGATTTTATTATATTTTGGCTAAGAAAGCAGCAATCATGTTGTGGTCTCTTAATTTGCTTTTTTGCAGTGTTTGCTGCTTTTAGGAGATGGAGATTCTTGAATACTTTGGTAAACTAGTAGGTTATTAACGAAGATGGGAATAGGGAAGAGCACTTAAAGATGGAATCGACTTTTATTCAGGACAATATTTTTTTTATTATCGCTGCTATGATGAGCGGCGGGATGCTGCTGTGGCCAGTACTTTCACGCAATGCCGCTAAGGAAGTGGATTTTCAGCAAGCCATTAAGATGATCAATTACGAGGACGGGTTATTGCTCGATGTTAGAGATGATAACGAATACGCCGAGGGTCATCCTCCGAATGCTAAGCATATTTCTGTGGAAAGAATCAGCGAACGCTGGCAAGAGCTGGAGAGCTTTAAAGATAAACCAATCATTGTGATTTTTCGCCCCGGCATACGCGCAGGGCATGCTGGTACGGTGCTTCGTAAGAATGGTTTTAAGAAAGTTTTCAATTTGAATGGTGGAATCGATACATGGCGACGCGAAAATCTGCCTATGGTCAAAAACAGTAAATAAGTGGAAATAAGATACCTATGGCAAAAGTGGTGATGTATGTGTCGGGTTTTTGTCCCTATTGCGCTATGGCGGAGAAGTTATTGAAATCTAGGGGTGTTGAGGAGATAGATAAAATCAGGGTGGATTTGCATCCTGAACAACGCACTGAAATGATTAAAAAGACTGGGCGCAGAACAGTACCGCAAATCTATATCGGGGAAACCCATGTAGGCGGTTATGATGATCTTGCACAGCTTGATCAGCAAGGAGGCATCACTAGGCTGCTATCGACTTGAATTTGAAATGTTATAAATTTCTATATAATCCAATTGGAAGCTAATATGAGTGAGCAACAACCCGTTTTTGCTATTGAGAAAATCTATGTCAAGGATCTTTCTCTAGAAATTCCCAATGCGCCACGTATTTTTCTTGATCGTGAAGCGCCCGAGATCAACTTGCAGCTCAATGCGCAGGATACATGTATAGAGGGGGACATCTACGAGGTTCTCTTGACAATTACTGTTACGGCGCGTGTTAAGGAGAAAACCATGTTTCTGGTCGAAGCGCATCAAGCGGGGATTTTTCGGATACGAAACGTCCCTGAGAATGATGTCAGCCCGGTACTGGGAATCGTATGTCCCAATATCTTATTTCCTTATTTGCGTGAAACAGTATCAGATATCGTGATACGAGCTGGTTTTCCTCCGGTTCTTCTCAATCCGGTCAATTTTGAAGCCATTTATCATCAGAAGAAACAACAGACTGAATCAAAAGATGGCGTGGATCCCAATGCGCCTGTAAAAGAAAACATTCATTGATGGGAGCGCTTTTATTACCAAAAAGAAACTTAGGTACGGGTTTCTTTTTGTTTTTATTGGTGGTTTTTTCACGTCTGGGGCTAGCCGCAGAAGCAGAGTTTTTATCTGTCTCGGAGCAGGCTGTCACAATGTATGATGCGCCCTCACTCAATGCTGAAAAATTATACGTAGCAAGCCTTTATTTGCCGCTGGAAGTGGTGGTGAAAGTAGAGGGATGGGTTAAAGTACGCGACAGTAGCGGTACTTTGGCATGGGTGGAAAGAAAATTTTTAAGCGATAAACGCTATGTGATTGTAACAGCACACCTGGCGAGCATTTATCAATTGCCTGATAGTTATTCTCCACTGCTTTTTCAGGCACAAAGGAATGTGGTGATGGAATGGCTGGGCACTGAGACGAGTGAATGGGTTAAGGTGCGTCATCGCGACGGCCGGATTGGGTTTGTCAGGTCTGCTCAAGTCTGGGGTTCATGAGAATTGCGATTCTGGGTGCGGGTGCCTGGGGCACAGCGCTGGCGATCAATCTTGCGCTGAGCCATCAAGTAACGCTGTGGATAAGAGATCCGAATCAGCTGCGTCCACTCGTGGCTAAACGGATCAATCAGCGTTATCTTCCTGATTTTCCTCTTCCTGAAGCTGTTCAGTTAACGTCAGAGCTCGATGTGGCCACTTATACGGCTGATTTGGTTCTGGTTACGGTGCCTATTGCTGGATTGCGTGAGCTATTACTGAGAATTCACGCGATGGGTAAAGCATTGCCGATCATCCTTGGGTGTAAGGGATTCGAGGCGCACTCTTCTATGTTGCCCCATCAAGTCTTGCGCGAAGTGTGTGCGATGGGGGCGCCCTTTGGTATTTTATCGGGCCCGAGTTTTGCCCAGGAAGTGGCGCAGGGTTTGCCCACAGCGCTTACATTGGCATCGGATGATGAATCGTTTACTAAATGGGTTGCGAGTGAGATTCACACAGCTTATCTGCGAATATATTTGAGCGGTGATGTGATCGGTGTCGAGACAGGTGGCGCTGTGAAAAATGTGATTGCTATCGCGACTGGGATATCCGATGGAATGCGTTTGGGTAACAATGCACGCGCTGCTTTAATTACCCGTGGATTGGCAGAAATTACCCGTTTGGGGGTTGCATTAGGTGGCTGTAAAGAAACATTTATGGGATTGGCTGGCATGGGCGATCTCATTCTGACTTGTACGGGAGAAATGTCGCGTAACCGGCGGGTAGGTATGATGTTGGCGCAGGGGCAGCCATTACCGGATATTTTGCAAAAAATCGGACATGTTGCAGAAGGTGTGCATACAGCACAAGAAGCGCAGCAAATGGGCCGGAAGCTAAAAATCGAGATGCCGGTAACACAAGCCGTATTTAGCATTCTTTATGAGAATATGTCGGCAGAGGCGGCGGTAAAAAAAATACTTAATCGCGAGCCAAAAACAGAGTTTGATTAATTCCCTCCTTGTAGGGGTGACCTGATAATTTTCATTTTTTTGAGTTTTTGTCTGTATTTCGACGGAATCAGTCCTGATAATAAGAAATTTTTTGCTAATCACTTGACCATGCGCAAATGGCTTGATATAAGGGCATCTGCAGGACTTTCTATTTGTGATTTAACTACCGATAACCCAAATAACACAAAGGGGAATTAAATGAATAAATCTGATCTGATCGATGCTATTGCAAAGTCTGCCGGTATTTCTAAAGCATCTGCGGGAGATGCTTTAAATGGTGCTTTATCAGCGATCAAGGCTGCACTTAAAAAAAATGAAAGTGTTACATTGGTTGGATTTGGAACCTTCAAAGTAGGGAAAAGAGCTGCTCGTACGGGACGTAACCCGCGTACTGGCGCTGCTATAAAAATCAAAGCAGCGAAAGTGCCAAAATTCACCGCTGGTAAAGCGCTCAAAGATGCAGTAAACTAAGCGCCTTCTTGCGAAGTATAGGTTGGGTGCTTAGCTCAGCTGGTAGAGCGTCGCCCTTACAAGGCGAATGTCGGCGGTTCGATCCCGTCAGCACCCACCAAGACCAGCACTGGTTGTTAAAACTTAGGAGTGGTAGTTCAGTTGGTTAGAATACCGGCCTGTCACGCCGGGGGTCGCGGGTTCGAGTCCCGTCCACTCCGCCAATATTCTGTTTGATTGGGTAAAAATATATAGTCTCTATAGTCAGTCTTGCCTTCACCCACTCTTATTTCACTGGATCTACGCTGTGTTTGATTTTGTACATCGAAAAAAGACGATTGTTCAGATTATTTTATTGATAGCGGTTTTGCCGTTTATGTTTTGGGGTGTGCAATCTTATCGCACCGAGGGACAAGCGAGCTATGTCGCGGTTGTCGAAGGTGAAGAGATACAGCGAAGAGAATTCGAACAAGCGCTCAGGAATCAACATGAGAATATGCGCACTATGCTCGGGGAAAACTTCGATAGTGCGATGTTTGATAACCCAGAGATGCGGTTGGCAGTTTTGGAGAATTTAATTCAACGAAAGTTATTATTGCGCGAGGCGGTTAATGTTGGATTGACCGTATTGGATTCACAATTGGCACGCGAGATCCAAAGTATTTCAGCTTTTCAGGATGATCAGCAATTCTCCTACCAACGTTATGAGGAATTGTTGCGCCGTCAGGAAATGACACCAGCGATGTTCGAATCGCGTGTAAGTGCTGAGATTATGCAGCAGCAATTACTCGAAGCGATTGCAAAAAGTGCGGTGGTTTCGGAGAAGGTAGCCAAAAACGTAGCTTACCTAAGCGAAGTAAAGCGCGAGATAAACCAGGTTAAAATCGAACCTGAGCAATTTATTTCTCAAGTTACTCCGGACGAAGCTTCAATACAATCGTATTACGATAATCATCAGTCCGAATTTCTATTGCCTGAGCGTGTCAGGATTGAATACTTGGTGCTGTCCTTAGATGAACTAGCGCAGCAAGAAGATGTAACGACCGATGAAATTCAGAATTATTATGAAACGCACCAGAGCGAATTTGGCCAGGAAGAAGAACGTCAGGCAAGTCATATTTTGATAGCGGTATCCGAAACCGCGTCTGATGAGGAGAAAGCAGAGGCACGCGCTAAAGCAGAGGAATTATTATCTCAGCTAGAAGATGAACCGGAGAAGTTTGCAGAGCTGGCGAGCGAATATTCTGAGGATCCTGGTTCGGCAAAATTAGGAGGCGATCTGGGCTTTTTAAGACGTGGTATTTTGGTTAAGGAGTTTGAGGATACGCTTTTTGAAATGGCACCCGATGAAATTCGTGGGCCTATCCAAACTGCTTTTGGTTTTCATATTATCAAACTTGCTGCTATAAAACCTGCCGATGTTATTCCACTGGAAGAAGTCAGCGCTGATATTGAGCGCGAGCTAAAACGACAGAAAGCTGCAAGTCGTTTTGGTGAGATTGCCGAAGATTTTAGCAACACAGTTTACGAGCAAAGCGATACTTTGCAACTTGCTGCAGAACAGTTTGGATTGTCGATCAAACGAAGCGAATGGGTCGATAAAAATACGAAAGAACCTGCTGTTATCGCTAATCGGAATTTGCTGCAAGCTGTTTTCTCGGATGATGCCATCATCGATAAACGTAACACCGAAGCGATAGAGGTTATGCCAGATACGTTTGTTTCTGCCAGGGTATTGGAGCATAAACCCTCTGCAATTCAATCGTTGGATGTCGTTAGAGACCAAGTCGTAGCCCGCGTTAAACAGCAGCTTGCCACCGAGATGGCGGAGAAAGAAGGTAAGGAAAAGCTTGCTATGTTACAGGCAGGGGAAGAAGTTGCTCTTGACTGGGGAGAGGCTAAAGAGGTTTCTTACATGCAATCGCAAGGTATGGATGTAGATGCGTTGCGTGCTATCTTCCGGGCGGAAGTAGACAAATTGCCGGCTTATACCGGTGTTGCAGGATCAGATGGTAGCTTTAATTTGATTCGTATAAATCGTACTACTGAGCCAGATTTATCCGATCAAGCTCGGTATCAGGCATTTAGTGGTCAATTAAAGCAAATGCTTGTTCAAGAAGAAATCACATCCTATCAGACGGGGCTCCGGCAGCGGTATGATGTGAAGATACGCGAAGAGAGCTACTGATAGGCGGTAATTGTCGAGATGAGCAAGGAGCTGCTTTGAGCGTGAGTGTGCAAGTATGCAGGGCATTATCCATCTAAATCGAAAGCAACGGTATTGAAGCCCGCATCGACATAGGTAATTTCTCCTGTAATTCCGCTTGCTAAGTCGCTGCAAAGAAAAGCTGCAACATTACCGACTTCTTCGGTTGTGACGTTTCTCCGTAAAGGAGCAACTTTCTCGGCGTAACCGAGTAGTTTTCCAAAATTCCCGATACCTGCTGCTGCCAGTGTTTTTATGGGGCCAGCCGAAATGGCATTCACGCGTATACCTTTTTTACCTAAGCTGGATGCCATGAAACGCACGTTTGCTTCTAGGCTGGCTTTGGCCAGGCCCATGACATTATAGTTTGGCATTACACGAACAGCGCCTAAATAGCTTAGTGTGAGTAGAGCGGCATTTCTACCTTGCATCAGGGGTAACCCTGCTTTAGCCAATGCGGTGAAGCTATATGAACTGACATCATGGGCGATATGAAAAGCTTCACGATTAACGTTTTCCAGATAATCGCCTGTCAGCGATTCGCGGGGTGCAAACGCGATTGAATGTACGATGCCATCAAGGCCGTCCCACTCTTTTGCCAAATTCTCAAAACATTGGGTGATTTCAATATCGTTTCTCACATCGCAAGGGAATAGCAAGTGACTGTCGAAATCATTCGCCAGCTTCGCTACGCGTTCTTTGACATCTTCTCCTTGGAAAGTAAAAGCCAATTGAGCCCCTTCGCGTTTCATACTCTTGGCTATGCCATAAGCGATCGAGCGATTGCTGAGCATGCCGGTTATGAGAATACGTTTGTTGTTTAGAAATCCCATGTGATGTCCTTCTTTTTGTAAAATTTACATTATTATAGCTCAAGGATTGCGACTAAGGCGTAAGTCAGACCTGACTGCTTTGCGAATGGTGGGCAAGGAGAGATTAATCTCACTCTTAGCAAAGAAAAATTTAAATGGTAGGTGTGGATAGTGCGCTTGCGTGTCGAAAGGTGTATTGATGACTTTATCGCCCGTTGGATAATTCTGCTGCTTGGTCTCGTTGCGCCTTGTATCAACAGTCGACGAGTGTGCTTTCACCCCTCTTTGCAATTGCAGGCGTAATTTTTACGGCTTTCTCTAATGATGGACATCTTGTCTCTTTTTTTAAGGATTTCTTAAAATGAATCCATTGGTTGTATTCATCTTGATCTTGACGTTAACGGGTTGCAGTGATGCGTTGTGGAACAACCCCTATCCAAGTGAAGATGCGGGTAAAAATATACTTTATAACGCTTTTGCCGAACGCCCTAAGCATCTCGATCCCGTTCAATCTTATAGTTCTAATGAAATATTGTTTACTGCTCAGATATATCAGCCGCCTTTGCAGTACCATTACTTGAAACGGCCCTTTACTTTGATTCCGCAGACGGTGGACATCATGCCCATGGTGCATTATTACGACGAAGCGGGAAATAGGTTGCCAACTGAAAGTGATCCTGCGGCTATTGCCTACTCCATTTACGAAATTTCATTGAAGCGTGGGATTTATTATCAACCCCATCCCGCATTTGCCAGAGATGAACTAGATGCTTTTCTTTACCACAACCTGACGCAAAAAGAGTTGCAAGACATTTTCAAGCTTGCCGATTTTTCTGAGCAGGGAACACGGGAATTGTTGGCCGAAGACTATATTTATCAGATCAAGCGTCTGGCGCATCCGCGGCTGCATTCTCCGATCTTCGGCTTAATGGCTGAATACATCATAGGGCTTAAGGAATATGCCGAGGTGCTCAGGAAAGAAGTGGAAGCTTTGCCAAGAGAGGGTTATCTCGATTTGCGCAAATTTCCCTTGGAAGGGGTGGAAGTGGTGGATACGCATACTTATCGCATCAAAATAAGAGGCAAATACCCCCAGTTCATTTATTGGCTGGCAATGCCTTTTTTTGCGCCCATACCGTGGGAAGCCGATCGTTTCTATTCGCAGGCCGGGATGGCTGAAAAAAATATCACGCTAGACTGGTATCCTGTTGGAACAGGGCCTTATATGCTAACCGAGAATGATCCTAATCGTGTCATGATTCTAGAAAGAAATCCTCATTTCACAGGAGAATACTACCCAACTGAAGGAATGCCCGATGACGTGGAAAGTGGCTTGTTGAAAGATGCGGGCAGGCCCATCCCATTCATCGACAAGGTAGTGTTCAGTCGTGAGCGCGAGAGTATACCCCGATGGAATAAGTTCTTGCAGGGATACTACGATGCTTCTGGAATCAGCTCGGATAGCTTTGATCAGGCAGTACAATTGACCGGACAAGGTGAAGCAACGGTGACAGAGGCAATGAAGGCGCAAGGCATTCGCTTGGAAACTGCAGTAGCACCTTCCACTTATTACATGGGCTTCAATATGCTTGATCCGGTTGTGGGGGGGCGCACCGAGCAAGAAAAGGCTTCGGCGCGTAAGCTGAGGCAAGCGATTTCGATTGCAGTGGATTACGAAGAGTATGTTTCAATTTTTGCCAATGGTCGGGGTATTCCGGCGCAAGGGCCTATTCCGCCCGGCATTACGGGGTATCGGGAAGGAAAAGAGGGTATCAACCCCCTTGTGTATCGTTGGCAGGATGGAAAAGCGCAACGCAGACCTATAGAGGAGGCTAAAGCATTGTTGGCGGAAGCTGGCTATCCGAATGGTATCGATAGAAAAACCGGAACGCCGCTTGTGCTGTATTTTGACGTCACGGCACGTAGTGTGGATGATAAGTCGATGCTTGACTGGATGCGAAAACAGTTCAGAAAGATCGATATTCAGTTGGTAGTACGGAGCACTGATTACAATCGTTTTCAGGATAAAATTCGTAAGGGTAATGCGCAGATTTTCGAGTGGGGCTGGAATGCAGATTATCCCGATCCTGAAAACTTCTTGTTTCTGCTGTATGGTCCTCAGCGAAAAATGGGCAATCATAGTGGAAACAATGCTGCCAATTACGACAATCCCGAATATAACCGGCTGTTTGAACAAATGGAAAAAATGGAGGATAGTCAAGAACGAGAGCAAATCATCGATCGTATGGTGGCTATTCTGCGAGAAGATGCGCCCTGGTTGTGGGGTTTTCATCCAATGGATTATGCGCTGTATCATGCCTGGTTCCAGAATGTTAAACCCAACAAACAGTCATATAACAATATGAAGTATTTGCGCATCGATCCCGTTTTGCGTGAGCAGAAACGGCGTGAATGGAATCAGCCGGTGATATGGCCAATTGGTACGGGAGTGGCTGTACTGGTGATGAGTCTGATCCCGGGATTTATTGCTTATCGCCGCCGAGAAAGAAAAATCGAGCTCAGGAAACTGTCTGCCTAACTAAATAAAACCTTTTTTGAGTCAGCATGCTTAACTATATTATTAGACGAGTACTCTATGCGATTCCTATTCTAATAGGCGTGAATCTCATTACTTTCACACTCTTTTTCGTGGTGAATACGCCCGATGATATGGCGAGGATGCATTTGGGCGTCAAGCATGTGACCGATGAAGCCATTGTGAAATGGAAACAGGAACGAGGTTACGACAAACCTTTGTTATATAACCCGGAGTTGGCGGGGCTAAGCAAATTGACCGATACGATTTTCTTTGAGAAATCGGTTGCCATGTTCGTTTTTGATTTTGGCCATGCTGATGATGGTCGCGATATTGCCTATGAAATCAAATCACGGATGATGCCTAGTTTGGCGATCGCGCTGCCGGTTTTTCTGCTGGGTTTGCTCGTTTATATTACATTTGCGCTAGTGATCGTATTTTTTCGCATGACTTACATCGATTTTTGGGGTGTGGTGTTATGCGTGGCGCTCATGTCGATCTCAAGTCTTTTTTATATTATTGGCGGACAGTTTCTGGTGAGTAAATTATGGCATTTAGTGCCGATTTCTGGCTATGGCAGTGGCTTGGATGCAGGTAAATTTTTGATCTTGCCTATTATCATCGGTGTTGTGAGTAGCGCGGGAGCGAATGTGCGTTGGTATCGCACAATTTTTCTTGAAGAAATGAATAAAGAGTATGTTCGTACTGCGCGTGCAAAAGGTTTGCCGGAGAGTATCGTGTTGTTCAGGCATGTGTTGAAGAACGCTTTAATTCCTATTTTGACGGGTGCGGTCGTCGTCATTCCGCTTTTATTTCTTGGCAGTTTGATCGTTGAATCATTCTTTGGTATACCGGGACTCGGTAGCTATACGATCGAAGCGATCAATTCACAGGATTTCGCTGTTGTGCGGGCAATGGTGTTTCTTGGATCGCTGTTGTATATCATCGGCCTGATTTTTACGGATATATCGTATACGCTGGTTGATCCAAGGATTAGATTGCAGTAAGTCAGTCGTGCCTGCGTGCACCATGGTAATGGCTGGTGAGGCAAGACTAATAATCGACAGGAATGGGATCAAGACTACGCCACAAATACCAAGTTGCCACCGTTCGCCAAGGACGCCAATTGATTGCAATGCTTTGCAGCATACTTTTTTCTATCGGTTGTTCACGATTGTAATGGATGCTGACAGCTCGCTGTAACCCTATGTCATCGACTGGTAAAACATCCGGCCGCTGCATATAGAAAATCAAAAACATTTCAGCTGTCCAGCGACCAATGCCTCTTATCTGTACGAGGTGCGAAATCAGCGCTTCGTCACTCATTTTTTGCCAAATTGCTTCATTGTATCCCTCGTCTAGGAAATGCCTAGATAAATCCTGTAGGTAGCTTATTTTTCTACTAGATAAACCGCATGACCGCAGCGTTTCAGTATTGGTATTGATCAGATGCGCAGGGGTGACTTCCATCAAAGCCATGGAGAGCTTTTGCCATGTGCTGGCAGCGGCTTTTACCGATATTTGCTGGCCAATTATGGCTCGAGCCAATGTGACGAAAGCATTGCCGCGAGATTGGGGTGCTGAGTCGCTGAATTGTGTGATGAGCCGTTGCATGACCAGGTCGCGTTTTGCTAACTCATGTGTCGCCTGCGCCCAAAATGTGGGCAAGGTCTGCTGTGTCTGTAAAACCATATAGCACTATTCCTATGGGTTGCTGATCTGAAAAAGCATTTACTCGTAAATGGCGCATTTTACATGATGTGCTGCTGATATTATTTGGCGATATTTTGTCAACCTTGAGTTTATCTTGTTTATTTATAAGGGTTTATTTCTTTCTACTTAAGTCTTTGTCGCTAAAGTAAAAATGTAAAGTTTTTTACTTGACTGAGCTCATTTTTTTGATTAGAGTGGCAAAAAGTGGGGGAAAGGGTAGGAAAGTGGGAAGGTGTGGTGAGCCTTTGGGGTAAATAAAGAACCCGGCAAAGATAAAGGGATGACATGTTTCGTGGTGTTACACAATTATGCTTGGATAGCAAAGGCAGATTTGCGGTACCCGCGAAGTATCGTGACGAGTTACTTTCAAGTTGCAACGGTAATTTGGTAATTACAGTTGACCGCTCCAGATGCCTGTTGATTTATCCCCAACCTGCTTGGGAGCCCATCGAAAAGAAATTAAACAGTCTTTCTAGTTTTAAACCGCAAATCCGTAGCCTGCAACGCCTAATTGTGGGTAACGCATGTGATGTTGAAATGGATAGCGTGGGGCGAATACTGGTCGCGTCACCCTTGCGGCAGTTTGCGGAGTTGACCAAGGATATCGTGCTAGTAGGACAGGGTGAAAAATTTGAGTTATGGGATGCTGATAAATGGAATCAGGTGATTGAAGCTGCGCTCGATTTCAAAGATGACGATATCCCTTCTGAGCTTGATGGTTTCTCGTTGTAATGGCGCGCTATAGCTGTGCATTTGCCGGTTTTGCTCAATGAGGCGGTGGATGCGCTTCACATAAAAGAAGATGGAGTGTATGTCGATGGCACGTTTGGAGGGGGAGGGCATAGTCGGCTCATTTTGTCCCGGCTGGGTAAAAAAGGCCGTTTGATTGCATTTGATAAAGATTTGTCGGCAGTGACAATTGCAAGACAAATCGAAGATGAACGGTTCAGTATGAGGCATAGCAGTTACGCCAAAATACGCGAAGAATTACAAGTGCTGAAGATTGATCGACTCGATGGCGTGCTGTTGGATCTAGGGGTATCGTCGTTTCAGCTGGATGAAGAGGTACGTGGTTTTAGCTTTCGCTTAGAGGGCCCGCTAGACATGCGCATGGATACGAGTCATGGAGAAACAGCGGCGGAATGGATTAATACTGTAACAGAATCACAATTGGAAGAGGTGATTAGGAGCTATGGCGAAGAACGGTATGCTAAGCAGGTTGCAAGAGCAATTGTTGTGGCAAGAACACGGCAGCGCATTTCTACCACGATTCAGCTTGCCGAGATCGTGGCAGCGGTCGTGCGCGCGTGTGGGTATCAGCGGGGGAGTAAGCAGCATCCGGCGACGCGTACTTTCCAAGCGATACGGATTTATCTCAATAAAGAGCTCGAAGAGCTATCGTTGACACTGCCGCAATGCGTAGATTTATTGAATCCGGGGGGGCGGTTGGTCGTGATCAGCTTTCACTCATTGGAAGACCGCATCGTAAAACGTTTTCTGCGCAAAGAGGCGAGTCAGGATAATTTGCCACACAAGCTTCCTTTGCGGGATAAGGAAGTGAGAGCGTTGAGTTCTCAGCGACTGCAAATCGTAGGAAAGGCGCTGCGCCCGAGCGCGCGGGAGATAGCGGAGAACCCACGAGCGAGAAGCGCAGTCATGCGTGTCGCTGAAAGAATCATGATTAATGGGTAAAGGTATGGTTAAGCTGAATATTTTTCTGATTATGATTCTTGTTGTTTGTGGATTGGGTATCGTGACTTCACAGCACGAAGCACGAAAATTATTTATGGCGCTTGAAAAGGAGCAAGAGCTGACGGACCAGCTGGGTATAGAGTGGAATCAGTTGTTGCTAGAGCAGAGAACTTGGGCAATGCATGGGCATGTCGAGAAAATCGCGAGAGAGCAACTCAACATGGTCGTCCCTTCTCCGCAAAGTATTCATATTATCTTGCCTGCTTCTTCCGCAGATTCGGATTATCCTTCGGAGTCCCGTTGAGCATGTGGCGTGATTCATCATCCTTATCGATTTTACCCGCTTGGCGTTCACGTCTGCTGGTCATGCTTTTATTGCTTGGGATGATTGTTTTGGCAGTGCGGGCAATTTATTTGCAGGGTTTTAACAAGGATTTTTTGCAACAACAAGGTCAATCTCGCTATAGCCGTGTCATCGAATTGAACGCGCAGCGAGGGAAAATTACAGACCGGCATGGTGAAGTCTTGGCAATCAGTGCCCCTGTAAAATCTGTCTGGGCCGATCCACAAAAAGTCAGCGTTACACCGGAGCAAATACAGGCGTTGGCTCGTCTAATCGAAATGGATGAGGAAGTCGTTCGCAAACGGTTATTGGATCAAAGAAAACGATTTGTTTATTTGCGAAGACAATTGCCGCCAGAGATAGCTGCAGGTATAGCAAGTCTCAATATTGCAGGTGTTTATCTTAAAAGGGAGTTTTACCGTTATTACCCCACAGGCGAAGTGGCGGCCCATATTCTTGGTTTTACGGACATAGATGGAAAAGGTCAAGAGGGCGTGGAACTGGGCTGGGAGGACGTGCTCACGGGTGAACACGGGAGCCGCCGTGTGATCAAAGATCGCATAGGACGAGTCATTGAGAGCGTGGAGAAAATTCGTTCTCCTAGGCCTGGTCAAAATTTGGCGCTGTCAATCGATAGCAAGATTCAATATCTTGCCCATCGAGAATTGAAACGCGCGGTGAAAATCAACCAAGCAAAGGCGGGCAGCGTGGTCGTGCTGGATACGCAAACAGGAGAAGTGTTGGGACTGGCTAACTACCCTGCCTACAACCCCAATCAACGATCGAGTATACGCCCTGGGAAGACCCGTAATCGGGCGCTGGTAGACGTTTTTGAGCCAGGCTCGACATTGAAGCCGTTTGCAGTTGCGGTCGCAATGGAGGTGGGTAAAATTAATGCAGATACCTTGTTTCATACCTCTCCCGGCCTGCTCAAGATAGGCAACAGAACGATCCGTGATGTGCGTAATAAAGGAACGATAACTGCATCGCAAGTCATTCAGGAGTCCAGCAATGTAGGTGCTGCAAAAATTGCTTTATTACTTCCTCCCCAAACTTTTTGGGAAATGTTGAGTCGCTCCGGTTTTGGAATGCCAACAGGTCTCAGTTTTCCTGGTGAATCGACGGGCGTTTTGCGTCCCTATCATCGGTGGCGGCCAATAGAGCAAGCAACGATGTCTTATGGGCATGGTATTTCAGTCAATTTAATGCAATTGGCGCGTGCCTATACCATTTTTGCGGCAGATGGGCAGCTAAGACCCGCCTCCCTTTTAAAGCAAGATGTTGTGCCTGCCGGACAGCAAGTCATTTCCCGAGAAACAGCTCAGGCAATGAGTAGAATGTTAGAAATGGCAGTGCAGCCAGGAGGCACCGGTATGCAAGCGAGAGTGAGTGGCTATCGGGTTGCTGGCAAGACAGGAACTGCGCATAAACCGTTGGAAGGAATGAGAGGTTATTCAAAAAATCGCTATATCTCAACTTTTGTGGGTTTTGCACCGGTATCGAATCCTCGTTTAGTGGTGGCGGTCATGATTGATGAGCCTTCTGCAGGACAATATTTTGGAGGAGCCGTGGCAGCTCCGCTATTTAGTCAGGTTATGTCGGGCGCGCTGAGACATTTGAACGTACCTCACGACGCACTGGGCAATATCGTTACCTCGCCATTGCCTGCGACCTTTGGGAATGAAGGATAATGGCAAGCGCAACGCCAAAATCGGGTGAACATTTCGTAACCCAGCTGCTCGAAAAATTAGGTGTGCCTGTCAAACACCTCGTGACCGATAGCCGTAAACTGAGGGCAGGCGATACCTTTCTCGCTTATGCCGGCGAGAATTACGATGCACGAAAAGATATTCCGCAAGCCATTGCAGCGGGTGTCAATGCAGTGATATGGGAAAAGCATCAATTTGCCTGGGACGCGGGTTGGAAAATACCTAATTGTGCAGTTAAGGGGTTACAAACAAAGGCAGGTGTGATTGCCAGTCACGTATATGGGCATCCTTCGCAGAAATTGTGGCTGGTTGGTATTACGGGTACCAACGGTAAAACATCATGTAGTCATTGGTATGCTCAAACCATGACCCATCTCGGAAAGAAAACGGCGGTGATAGGCACGCTTGGGAATGGATTTCTGGATGCGCTCAAACCTTCGGGAAATACAACACCCGACGCTGTTTTGCTCCAAGAAGAGATCGCAAACTTGCTTTCCGCCAATGCGGCTTGCGTGGCAATGGAAGTTTCTTCGCATGGTCTGGCACAGGGGCGCGTTAACGGTGCCAAATTCGCCGTGGCGGTTTTAACCAATCTGTCACGCGACCACCTAGATTATCATGGCAGCATGGATGCTTACGCTGCTGCCAAAGCAAAATTATTCTTCTGGTCTGACCTTCAATGCGCAGTGTTGAATCTGGATGACGTATTGGGAATGGAGTTGCTACATCAGCTTGCTTGTAAGGAGGATCTGCAGATTATCGGCTATGGATTCAGATTGCCGGATAAAATTGGCAGCTATGCCAAGAATGTTCAGTTGCTGCGCGGAAAAAATCTGGCAGTGCATATTGATGGGTTAACATTTGATGTTGAATGGGATGGGCGGCATGGGCGTGTCAGCGCTGGCTTGATGAGCGCATTCAATGCATCGAATTTGTTAGCGGTGTTGTCCGCCTTGCTAGCAAGTGGGATCGATTTTCAGGATGCAATCGCTGCGTTATCGCAAGTGAGACCCGTCGCTGGCCGGTTGGAAAGATTGGGTGGAGGTGATCAGCCCGTTGTTATCGTTGATTATGCGCATACGCCGGATGCCCTTGAAAAGGTGCTGATTGGGTTACGAGAGATGATTGCTACCCATCGCACAAAAAACGAATCGAACTTGCAGAAACCCAGATTGATTTGTGTGTTTGGTTGTGGGGGCGATCGTGATCGGGGGAAACGTCGGCTTGCGGGTGAGATCACGACCAGATTGGCCGATGAAGTCATTATTACCAGCGATAATCCACGCAGCGAAGAATCACACGTCATTATTGATGAGATTATTTTGGGTATACCGCGTAACCGTCGTAATTATGCCATAGAGGATGATCGTGCTTCTGCCATCTACCAGGCCATACACAGTGCTCGTAAAGGTGATGTGGTGTTGATCGCCGGCAAGGGATCCGAGGCTTACCAAGAGATCAAAGGAAAAAAAATACCCTTTGATGATCGAGAAGTCGCACGTCAGGTACTCCGTGATTTGGCCAATCTGAAGTCACAGGCGTTGTTATGTTGACCGTGCAAGAGGCAGCACAGGCGCTGCAAGCTGATTGGTATGGTGACAATGTTGTATTCACGAGTGTGAGTACGGATAGTCGAACCGTTCAGCCCGGTGATCTCTTTGTGGCACTATCCGGTGAGCGCTTCGATGGTCATCAATTTATTATCAGTGCGCGAGACCAGGGCGCAGTGGCTGCTATGGTCGATAAAAAGACCGATCGCACGCTGTCTTTGCCAGAATTTGGTTGGTTGAGTGTGCAAGATACCCGATTGGGCTTGGGTCAACTCTCATCTTTCTGGCGAACACGCTTTTCTTTGCCGCTTGTAGCCGTTACCGGGAGCAACGGTAAAACGACCGTCAAGGAAATGATTGCCTCGATTTTCAGCGAGGCAGTCAAAAAAAAGATTAAGGAAAAAAATTCTGCTTCCGGCAGTGTACTGGCCACCCTGGGTAACCTTAATAATGATATCGGCGTACCTCTGATGTTACTGAGGTTGCGTGACTACCATAGATATGCCGTAATCGAAATGGGTATGAATCATCTGGGGGAGATCGCTTATTTGACACAACTAGCCAAACCCACCGTCGCAGTGATTACAAATGCAGGTGCGGCTCATATCGAGGGGTTAGGATCGGTTGAAGCGGTTGCTCAGGCCAAAGGCGAAATTTTTAATGGTTTGACTAACGACGGCATAGCCATCATCAATGCAGATGATCGCTATGCTTTTTTATGGCGGAAGCTTGCTGGAAAAAGACGCGTTATCGACTTCGGCATAGATCAACCCGCACAAATCACCGCCCAGCCTTGGTCTGGGGATGGCAAGACCGCATGGCAGATGAATTTCCCGGGTGATAGCGTGACGTTTCATTTACAAGTTCCTGGTCGGCATAATATTTGCAATGCGCTTGCCGCAGCGGCAGCGGCATTCGCCGTCGGCATTGATCAGCATACGATTGTGGCAGGATTGACAGCATTTGCTGGTGTGCAGGGCCGTATGCAAAAAAAACGGGGTTTACACAATGCAATCTTGATCGATGACACCTATAATGCCAACCCCGAATCGATGAGGGCTGCACTTGCCGTATTGGCAGATACCCCAGGGAAAAGGATACTGGTGTTAGGTGATATGGGTGAATTGGGTCCCGATGCCGCCGAGTTTCACCATCAAATAGGTGTGGAAGCAAGTCATGTGGGAATAGAAAAGTTGTTTACATTAGGGGATTTGAGCGAACATGCCGCAAAGGGTTTCGGTAAAGGTGCCCAGCATTTTACCAGTATCGAGGCACTGTTGGCAGCAGCCGAGAAGTCGTTGGATATCGGTGTCACTATGCTGGTAAAGGGTTCGCGCTTCATGCAGATGGAACGTGTAATAAAACGGTTAGAGCGTTGAGGTGCTATGGCTTCTTATTGACAAATAAGTAATGGCAGAAAGTCACTGCAATATTGGCAACCTGTATTGTTCTTAGGATAAGTATGCTACTAATAATTACCCAATGGATTGCACAGGATATTCGTGCATTTAATGTTTTTAGTTATATTACGCTCCGCACGATGCTGGCTGCACTCACTGCGTTGGTGATTTCATTTATCGTCGGACCCCTGATGATACGTAAATTAACGGCGTATAAGATTGGTCAATCAGTGCGGGATGACGGCCCGCAAACCCATCTGGTCAAGGCAGGTACACCCACCATGGGAGGGGCGTTGATACTCGTCTCGATCGTCATTACCACGCTGTTATGGGCGGATCTCGATAATCGGTATATCTGGACAGTTTTATTGACGACTTTGGGGTTTGGCCTCATTGGTTGGGTAGACGATTATCGCAAAGTTGTTCACCGTAATTCCAAGGGTCTTTCCGCGTCTGTCAAATTTTTCTGGCAATCTGTCATTGCATGTTGTGTGGCATGGTATCTCGTCTCAACAGCGGAACTTCCGGAACAAACCAATATGATCGTCCCTTTCTTCAAAGAAGTCGCGATCCCATTAGGTGTTTTTGGTTTCGTGGTGCTGACCTATCTGGTCATCGTGGGCACAAGCAATGCAGTCAATTTGACAGATGGCTTGGATGGCCTCGCTATCATGCCGACAGTCATGATCAGTGGTGCGTTAGCTATTTTTGCCTATGTGGCAGGCCATGTCGTCTTCGCGAAATACTTGGGTATCCCTTATATCCCGGATGCTGGCGAGCTGGCTGTTTTTTGCGGCGCGTTGGCGGGTGCCGGCTTGGCATTTCTATGGTTTAACACGTATCCGGCAGAAGTTTTTATGGGTGATGTGGGCGCACTTGCCCTGGGGGCGGCACTCGGTGTGATTACAGTGATCGTTCGCCAGGAAATTGTATTGGTCATCATGGGGGGAGTATTTGTAATGGAAGCACTGTCAGTGATGCTGCAAGTGGCTTCGTTTAAGCTGTTTGGTAAACGTATTTTTCGCATGGCGCCGCTGCATCATCATTTTGAGCTGAAGGGCTGGCAAGAAAACCAGGTGGTCGTCAGGTTCTGGATTCTGACGATCATTTTAGTATTGGTGGGATTATCAACGTTGAAGCTAAGATGAATTGGCACGGTAAAAAATGGCTCGTACTGGGAATGGGAGAAACTGGTCTATCCATGGTGAGGTGGTTGACCCGGCAGGGTGCGGAGGTATGCGTGGCTGATAATCGTGTCGCGCCCCCCAATTTGCCTATTTTGGAACAAATGATACCTGCTGAAAAAATATATTGTGGCCCATTTAATGCGGCGGCATTTGATGATGCTGACGCAATTGCGATTAGCCCAGGGGTGCCGCTCGCTGAGCCGCTGGTACAAGACGCCATAAGACGAGGCGTGCCTGTGGTGGGCGATGTTGAGTTGTTTGCCTGGGCGCTCGATCAAGCCGAACAACCCCGTCCTAAAATATTGGCCATAACGGGTTCGAATGGCAAAACGACAGTTACGACGATGGTGGGTGAAATGGTCAAAAATGCCGGCTGCGACGTGGAAGTTGCCGGCAATATAGGCCCCGCGGTATTGGAGGCGCTGATGCGTCGTATGGATTGGGGGAAACTCCCTCAATACTGGGTGTTGGAGCTTTCGAGTTTTCAATTGGAAACGACACGACACCTTGCAGCCGATGCAGCAGCAGTGCTTAATTTAAGCGAAGATCACTTTGATCGCTACACCAGCATGCATGATTATGCGGCGGCCAAAGCCCGGTTATTCATCAGTGATAGAGAAAGTGTGCAAATTCTGAATAGGGATGACGCAGCAATACGCGCCATGGCGTTGCCTGGCAGAAAGCAATTGACTTTTGGTTTGGGGGAACCACTTTCTGATAGGGATTTTGGCTTACAGCGGAATGGCATCGATATTTGGCTTGCACAGGGCAAGATCAACTTACTCAAAACCAGTGAAATATTGGTGCCAGGCATGCACAATATTGCCAATGCATTGGCCGCGATGGCGTTGTGCCGGGCGGTGGCCCTACCTTATGAACCTTTGTTGCAGGCCTTGCGCGAGTTCAAGGGGTTGCCACACCGCATGCAAAAAATTGCCGTGATCAATGATGTTACCTTTTATGATGATTCTAAAAGTACTAACGTGGGATCAGCGATTGCAGCATTGAACGGCATGCAGAAAAACGTTGTGCTGATTGCCGGCGGAGATGGCAAGGGTCAGGATTTTTCTCCATTGAAGCCAGCCGTTGCTAGCTGCGCACGCGCTGTCGTACTACTTGGCCGGGATGCTCATAAGATCGCCGAGGCCATCCAGGATAGCCAAGTCCCTCTCCATTATGTAGCAACGATGGAAGAAGCCGTGCGGCTCAGTTTTTTATTGGCGCATCCGGGTGATGCAGTGATGCTATCACCTGCGTGTGCGAGTCTAGATATGTTCAAAAATTACATTCATCGGGCGGAGGTATTCACGCACGCCGTCAAAGAAATTGAACAAAAATTTGTTCATTCTGATCGGGAGAGCCACTGAGCCATGATTGTTTTGCCTGATATCGATCGTGAAAAACTGTCGGCAGATTTCGATTTTTATTTAATCTGGTCGACATTGCTCTTGATGGGTCTTGGGTTGGTGATGGTCTATTCCGCGTCAATCGCGATTGCTGAGTCAGAATATGGTGAAAGTGGCTCCTATTATTATTTGATCCGGCACAGTATTTATTTGTTCATAGGATTGTCGACTGGGTTTCTAGCCTTCCATTTTCCGATGCGCGCGTGGCGTACCTACTGCCCTCATTTGATCCTGATCGGAATCGTATTGCTGGTTCTAGTGCTGCTTCCTGGAATTGGCCGGGAAATCAACGGAAGCCAACGCTGGATATCGCTGGGTATCGTCAATTTTCAACCATCCGAGCTGATGAAATTGTTGATGGTGATCTATACAGCGGATTATGTCGTGCGTAAAACGGCTTACCTGGATAGTTGGCACAAAGGGGTTTTGCCCATCTTAGTCATGATTTCACTGGTCGGTTTTCTATTATTACGAGAGCCCGATTATGGTGCATTCGTGGTGGTAACGGCGATTGCGATTGCGATCATGTTTATGGGCGGTATGAGCTTGAAGCTATTTGTCTGGGTGGCGAGTTTGTTGATTGTCAGCTTAAGTTTATTAATCATGACAGTCGGTTATCGAAGCAGCCGGATCGATGGTTTTCTGGATCCTTGGGCGGATCCTTATGGCAAAGGGTATCAGTTGAGTCACGCGTTGATCGCATTTGGGCGGGGTGAATGGTTAGGAGTAGGGTTAGGCGGCAGTGTGGAAAAGTTATTTTATTTGCCCGAAGCACATACTGATTTCATGTTTTCCGTCCTTGCCGAAGAGCTTGGCTTTGTCGGTGTGGCGGCGGTTATGGCGATGTTTGCCTGTATCGTGATACGTGCTTTTATTATCGGCCGTGTCGCCGCCATGCTGGAAAATTACTTCTCGGCTCTGGTGGCGCAGGGTATTGGTGTTTGGCTGGGATTTCAGGCATTCATCAATATGGGAGTGAATATGGGGATTTTGCCGACCAAAGGGCTGACTCTGCCGCTGATGAGCTTTGGCGGCAGCAGTATTGTTGTCACGTGTATCGCGTTAGCCGTGTTATTGCGAGTCGATTGGGAGAATCGGCAAAAAATAAAGGGGTTGAGCGTGTGATGAAAACGGATCGAGCGAGCTAAAATGGCGCGAACAATCATGATCATGGCGGGGGGTACCGGGGGGCACGTTTTTCCAGGACTGGCGGTGGCAGCTTATATGAAGTCGCTGGATTGGGAAATCATATGGCTCGGTACGCTAAGCGGTATGGAAGCTGAGCTGGTGCGCCAGTATGGGTATCGCTTGGAACTCATCGGATTCACGGGGGTGCGTGGCAAGAAAGCGATCGACTGGTTGTGGTTGCCGTGGCGATTATTGTTGGCTTTTTGGCAAAGCGCTCGCATCATCCGGCGCACGAAACCTGACGTGGTCTTGGGGATGGGGGGCTATCCGGCATTTCCTGGCGGAATCATGGCCTCGCTATTGAATAAGCCGCTTTTAATCCATGAACAGAATGCCATTCCGGGACTCGCCAACAAAATCCTGGCAAGTATTGCGGATAGAACATTGCTCGGTTTTCCTGGTGCTCTCGAAGGTCCAACCAGCAGGATACAAGTGACAGGTAACCCCGTGCGGGAAGATATTGCACGGTTGCCCACGCCCGAAACGCGATTCGCGGGCCGTGCCGGGAGGCTCAAGATACTGGTGATCGGCGGCAGTCTGGGCGCGCATATACTGAATACGACGCTACCTAAAGTACTCAAACTCATTCCGGAGAATGATCGTCCGTGGGTGACGCATCAAGCCGGAAAGACGCATTTGGATGAGCTGAGAAGGTGTTACGACGAGGCAGGCGTGGCAGGTAATCTAGTCGCCTTTATCGATGATATAGCAGCCAGTTATGCCGAGTGTGATTTGGTGATTTGTCGTGCAGGTGCACTGACCATAGCCGAGCTGGCCGCTGTAGGAATCGCAAGTGTGCTTATTCCTTATCCGTTTGCCGTCGACGATCATCAAACCGCTAATGCGCGTTATCTGAGTGAGCAGCAGGCTGCTTGGTTATTACCGCAAGATAAATTGAGTGCTGAAGGACTGGCAGACTTGATCAAAGGGCTAACGCGTGAACGATTGCTGGAAATGGCCATACGTGCACGAAGTCTAGCCAAATCGGATGCGACGCAATCAGTCGCAGAGGCTTGCATAAAAATAGGAAAATCCGAGAGATGAAACACAAGGTCAGGCATGTACATTTTGTTGGCATTGGTGGTTCCGGCATGGGCGGGATTGCTGAAGTGATGATCAACCAAGGATTTAAAGTCAGCGGCTCCGATCTGGCCTATAACCTCACGATCGAACGTCTGCTGCAACTCGGCGCTGCCATTCAAATCGGGCATACCAAAGAAAACATCGCTTCAGCGGATGTCGTGGTGACTTCCACCGCGGTAAAGCCGGATAACCCCGAAGTTGCCGCAGCGCGTGAACGACGAATACCTGTGGTGCCCCGCGCCATTATGCTGGCAGAATTGTTGCGTTTACGTCACGGGATAGCGGTGGCAGGGACGCATGGCAAAACGACGACAACGAGTCTGATTGCCAGTATTCTCGCAGAAGCGGGACTGGATCCAACTTTCGTGATCGGCGGAAAACTCGAGGCGGCAGGGAGTCATGCCAAGCTTGGCAGTGGAGAATTCATCGTCGTCGAAGCGGATGAATCGGACGCCTCTTTTCTCTATCTGCAACCGATTCTGGCAGTGGTTACCAATATCGATGCGGATCATATGACGACTTATGGTCATGATTTCAACAAGCTCAAACAGACTTTTATCGAATTTATCGAACATTTGCCTTTCTATGGTATGGCCGTTTTATGCATAGATGACAAGAATGTATGTGAAATCGCCTCCGGTATCACCAAACCTGTAACCACCTATGGTCTGACAGCACAAGCGCAAATCAGCGCAACCGATATTCGCCATGATAGCGGGAGAATGCATTTCAAGGCGCGTGTTGGTGTAAACGGTTCAGCACGCCAGTTTGGAGTCACGCTTAATCTGCCAGGATTGCACAATGTGCAGAATGCGCTTGCAGCGATTGCCGTGTGTAATGAAATCGGCGTGCCTGATACCGCTATCATTCAAGCGATGGCATCATTCAGAGGGGTTGAACGCCGTTTTCAACGCTACGGTGAAGTCAAGTCTGGACAAAACCGGTTTACTTTGATTGATGATTATGGACATCATCCGGCCGAAATTGCCGCTACCATGGCGGCGGCACGAGGCGCCTTCCCTGGCCGCCGCTTGGTATTGGTTTTCCAGCCCCACCGCTATACGCGTACCCGCGATGTTTTCGAGGATTTTGTCAGTGTGCTGTCCAGTGCGGATATGTTGTTGCTGACCGAAGTGTATGCTGCAGGAGAAGAGCCTATCGTAGCTGCCGATAGCAAGTCATTGGCACGCGCGATCAGGGTGCTCGGAAAATTGGAACCTATCTACGTAGAGGAAGTGGAGGCGTTACCTGCCGCTATCCAGAGTATCGTGATGGACGGCGATGTTGTGCTGGTGATGGGTGCTGGTTCGATAGGCAAAGTGGCTGCCCAGCTATCGCAAATGACAAAAAAATTAGCTGTGATGGGTAGATGAGATCATGAATAAGCTCGCATTGAGGCAACTAGAGGCAAATCAATCGGTAGCGAGTCATCATGTGAGCGCGATGTATATTTCAGATAAGGAATGTTCGCTTGGGACGGATGCGGCGCTGTTAAGAGGCGAATGGCGGCTACGGGAATCGATGCGTAAGCATATTTCATGGCGTACCGGAGGGATCGCGGATAATTTTTATTTGCCTGCAGATTTGCAAGATTTTGCTCAGTTTCTATGCCATTGCCCCAATGACCTGCCTGTTCACATTATCGGGTTGGGGAGCAACCTGCTGGTACGTGATGGGGGGATACGCGGTGCGGTCGTCGTGTTGCATGCACGACTGAATGATTTGATCCTGGTTGAACGGCAGGGAATGAGAAGCGTGATTTATGCGGGTGCGGGTCTGCCTTGTGCCAAAGTGGCACGTTTTGCTGCGCTGCACGGCCTGACGGGCGCTGAGTTTCTGGCTGGGATTCCCGGTACAGTAGGCGGCGCTTTGGCAATGAATGCGGGATGCTATGGCGCGGAGACCTGGGAGATTGTTGAGAAGGTCAGCAGCATTGATCGAGCGGGTGGGTTACACGAGCGCGACCCCGATATGTACCAAATCGGCTATCGACATGTTGCCTTGCAACCGTCGCCCGGCAGCCCAAACAGAGAAGAATGGTTTGTCGGAGGATGGTTCAAATTAAAACAGGGTGATCAAACGACGTCTCGACAAAAAATCAAAGCGCTGTTGACAGCCCGGATTCATAGTCAACCCCTGAATTTTCCCAATGCGGGCTCCGTGTTCCGAAACCCACCTGGGGACTATGCTGCTCGATTGATCGAAGCATCCGGGCTTAAGGGCTTCAGTGTGGGAGGCGCCATGGTTTCCACCAAACACGCGAATTTCATCATAAACAAGGGCGATGCGATGGCATCTGATATCGAAGCGGTTATTGCCGAAGTGCGTAATACCGTGAAAGAACGAACGGGTATCGAATTGATACAGGAAGTGCGCATCATTGGTGATGCGATCGGGAGTAATCGATGATGGTTATGCCAAACTTTGGAAAAGTAGCCGTTTTGCTGGGTGGGCGTTCGGCAGAGCGGACGATATCCCTCAAAAGCGGCCAGGCGGTTCTTGACGCGCTGTTGCGTAAGGGTGTGGATGCACATCCTTTTGATCCTGCTCAGCTTCCGATGGAGGCATTGCTGCAGCAAGGTTTTGCACGTGCATTTATCGCATTGCATGGGCGCTTTGGCGAGGATGGTTCTGTCCAGGGTGCATTGGATTTGATGGGAATGCCCTACACTGGGAGCGGTATCCTAGCCAGTGCGCTGGCGATGGATAAATGGCGTACCAAGCTGATTTGGCAGGCTGTAGGGATAAATACCCCGCGTTTCACTGTGATGGATGCTCAGAGCGATTTTGAGCAAATTGCGGATGAACTCGGCCTGCCCTTGATCGTCAAGCCTGCACGCGAGGGATCGACCATCGGGCTTAGCAAGGTTGCAACGAAAGCGGATTTGGTAAAGGCTTATCAACTGGCTGCACAGCACGATGCTATTGTGCTAGCGGAACAGTTTATCGAAGGCAGAGAGCTGACCGCCGCCATTCTGGGTGATACACCCTTACCGTTGGTGCGCATAGAGGTTGCCGGGGAGTTGTACGATTATCACGCCAAGTACCAGGCAAATGACACGCGTTACTATTGTCCCAGCGGCGTAGCCGAAGGATTGAGTCAACAAATACAAACGCAAGCATTACAAGCGCATAGGATATTGGGGTGCGAGGGGTGGAGCAGAATAGATCTTATTCTCGATAAAAACGATCAGCCATTCTTCCTTGAGGCGAATACCTCGCCGGGTATGACGGATCATAGTTTAGTGCCCATGGCGGCAAAAGAAGCCGGTATTTCGTTCGAAGATCTGGTTGTGAAAATTTTAGCGTTGTCCTATGTGGAATAACTACCGATTGCTGAATTTTATTGCCAACATGTTGCTTACCCTAGTGCTATTTGCAGCAATTTATGTCTTCGGATTAAGGGTGATAAAATTACCCCTATTCACATTGAAGGAAATGACAGTGGAAGGCATCAGTGCCATACATGGAGAGCACACTAAGTTGCTGCATGTAACGCGCCATGAGGTGGAGAGCATCGTGCAAAGCGAAGTCGAAGGTAATTTTCTGACAGTCGATTTGGACACTTTACGTGAAGCCTTCAGAGAACTCCCCTGGGTACGCGCGGCGAAGATACAACGGAGCTGGCCATCGGGATTAAAGGTGAAGCTTGAAGAGCACACCGCAATGGCGTATTGGGGGGATGAAGCGTTAGTCAATGTGCATGGTGAGATTTTTCGCGCGCCCATGGATGAAATACTGCCTGTTTTTAGGGGTGCTACAGATGAAAGTGTGGCGGTGATCATTGAGCACTATGTGATTTTTAACAAAATATTGCAGCCGATCCATCAGCGTGTGGCGGAGATTACATTATCTCCACGACATGCCTGGCTCGTTCGGCTGGAGAATGGCACGTTATTGAAATTAGGTCGTGAGCATATCGAGACCCGGCTGAAACGTTATGTTTCGGTTTATAGGCAAAGTATCGTTAACCTGAATCAGTCGATTCCGCTGGGCTACGTAGACTTACGGTATCCCAACGGATTTGCTGTTCATATGTCAGAGGCAATGCCACAGGTTCCGCGTAAGACTGGCAGCGGGAGGAAGTCTTGAAATCAGGGAGGAGAGTTAAATGAGTAAAGCCAAAGAAGGCAGAGACCTGATCGTTGGTTTGGATATAGGTACTTCAAAGATCGTGGCCATTGTTGCTGAAGTCAAGCCTGAAGGCGGATTTGAAATTGTAGGTTTGGGAAGTCATCCCTCTCGCGGGTTGAAAAAAGGTGTCGTGGTCAATATCGAAACGACGGTTACCGCGATTCAACGCGCGCTTGAAGAGGTTGAATTGATGGCGGACTGCAAGATCAGTGGCGTGTACACCGGTATCGCCGGTAGTCACATACGCGGATTCAATTCGCACGGAATGGTCGCGATCAAGGATAAAGAAGTCACGGCAATGGATGTGGAGAAAGTGATGGAGACGGCTAAAGCGGTCAATATCCCAGCTGATCAGCAGATCCTGCACATTCTCAATCAGGAGTTTATTGTCGATGGCCAGGAAGATGTACGAGAGCCTATCGGCATGAGCGGGATACGGCTCGAAGTGAAGGTGCATATTGTAACCGGTGCAGTATCGGCGGCCCAGAACATCATTAAATGTGTTCACCGATGTGGCCTGGAAGTGCGTGATTTGATTCTGCAACCTCTAGCCTCAGCGATCGCAGTCTTGTCCGAAGATGAGAAAGATTTGGGTGTGTGCTTGGTGGATATCGGCGGTGGGACGACGGATATCGCGGTGTTTACCAATGGCGCCATTCGCCATACGGCAGTCATTCCGATTGCGGGCGACCAAATCACCAATGATATTGCGATGGCGTTACGTACACCGACCAAGGATGCCGAGGATATCAAGTGCCGATATGGATGCGCATTACGCGCATTAGCTGATGTGCGCGAGGTGGTCGAAGTGCCCGATGTAGGGAATCGCGGCTCACGCCAGCTATCTAGGCAGACACTCGCAGAAGTGATCGAACCCCGTGTGGAAGAGCTTTATTTATTGATCCAAGCCGAATTACGGCGCAGTGGTTTTGAGCAACTTCTTTCATCCGGTATTGTGATTACGGGGGGAAGCAGTTCATTGCAGGGAATGGTAGAACTGGGTGAAGAAATATTTCATATGCCTGTCCGTTTGGGGATACCGCAGTATCAAGGCAGTCTTGAGGAGGTGGTGCGTACCCCCAGATTTTCTACCGGTATTGGTTTAATCATGGCAGGGATGGAGCAACAACGGCAACATTATCATAGCCAGTTACAAGGAGGATCGGCCAAGCAGGTGTTAGCGAGAATGAAAAGCTGGTTCCAGAGAAATTTTTGACCATCGTGTTGAAAGTATCGCATTAACAAGGAAATTATCTGAATTACTATGCAAAAGGAGAAGCGACATGTTCGAAATCATGAATAATGAGAGTCAGGAAGCCATCATTAAAGTGGTCGGGGTTGGAGGATGTGGTGGCAATGCGGTTGACCATATGATCCTAAATGCCACGAAAGGCGTCGAATTTATTTGTATCAATACGGATGCACAAGCGCTAAAAGGGAATCGTGCCCCTACGTTACTGCAGTTGGGTGCGGGCATTACTCGCGGGCTGGGTGCAGGTGCGAATCCGGAAATCGGAAGAGAAGCTGCTTTGGAGGATCGCGACCGTATCGCAGAATTGATTCAGGGCGCAGATATGCTCTTCATCACAGCCGGTATGGGGGGGGGTACTGGAACAGGCGCGGCGCCGGTGGTTGCACAAATCGCCAAGGAAATGGGGATCTTGACCGTTGCGGTTGTCAGCAAACCTTTTTCATTTGAAGGGAAACGCCTCAAAACAGCGCAAGCGGGTATGGAAGCCTTGTCGCAGCATGTTGACTCTTTGATTGTCATTCCTAATGACAAGCTGATGATGGTGCTAGGTAACGATATCAGCATGCTCGATGCTTTCAAGGCAGCGAATGATGTGCTGTATGGTGCAGTAGCCGGAATTGCCGAAGTGATTAACTGTCCTGGGCTCGTAAACGTCGATTTTGCAGACGTGAAGACCGTTATGTCGGAAATGGGGATGGCCATGATGGGGTCAGCAGTCGCAAGCGGAGTCGATCGTGCGCGTATGGCGGCGGAACAGGCTGTAGCCAGTCCTTTGCTAGAGGAAATCACCTTGTCGGGTGCGCGCGGGGTATTGGTAAATATCACCGCCAGCTCCGGTATGAAGATGCGCGAAGTTCATGAAGTCATGAACACGGTCAAAGAATTGACCGCAGAAGACGCCACTGTCATCGTCGGTACCGTGATCGATGAAGAAATGGGCGAGAATCTGCGGGTAACGCTGGTAGCAACCGGTTTGGGTAGCATTACACAAGCGCAGGCTAGACCGCTTACCGTCATTCATACGCGCACAGGAACCGATGACCGTTCATCGTCGATGTTCGATGAACCTGCAGTTATGCGTACTGGCAGGAGAGGGAATGCGACAGTTGCGGCAATGCAACAATCTGGTGTTGATCCGATGGATATACCGGCTTTTTTGCGAAGACAAGCAGATTGATTGCAAAATCAGAACCAGCATCTCGTACGGTAGCATGATTTCAACTGGGTAATTCCTTAATGCATAGTGGGCTGCCTCTGTTGATTGCAGCAGAGGCAGTTTCACGCAGTGAAAATTATTTGTCCTGATCACCAATAAAAGAGTATCGTTAACGCTAGGGAAGGACGCGCTCTCATCCTTAGATTGGCGATAACCTTATTTCAAACGTTGCCCAACCGATAGGGTGATAGAAGGGCGCTGTCTTTGTATTCAAAGCGCTTGCAGCGTGTTTCTGTCGCTGCTATTGCTGCTTTAATCTCATCCTCGCGATCAAAATCAATGATCTTCAGATTATTGATCTCACACCCCTAAATTAATAAGTACGTCCTAATTCCAGGTTGAGAGAAAGGTTGATTAAGATCAAAGTTCCACGTCACGATCACCCATATCATCTAGACGTAACTTAAAAAAAACGATCCCAATCATATTTACATTAAAGGATACCCCATGAAATTTACTTACGTATTTACCTTTGTTTCTTTACTGGTATTAGTAGGTTGCGGTAAACCATCTGCACCGGAATCTCCCGATCCTTCGACATACGGGCAAACGATCCAGCCGTTCCATCAAATACCGTCGGGTGATCAGGAGGGAGGAGGAAAAGCAAGGTCGGTCACCGAAAAGTCATCTTACTGAAAATAGTATCAGACACCCATACAATGCGAAGGAATAGGGTGCAAAGCAGAATGAGCAATTTCTAATTTGCCAATGGCATGGGGCCGCGCATGAGAAGTATTTCTCGTTGGCTACGGTAAGGCTGCCTCATGCCATGATTCGACTTAATCCCTATACGTCGCAACACAAGCCGATTGAACTACCAGCCGTTATTGTTTATTTTCCGCGCATAAACAGTTTATCCAGTTCAACGAGGCTGAAGCTGAACCAGGTGGGTCTGCCGTGATTACATTGATCTGAGCGCTCCGTCGTCTCCATTTCGCGCAAGAGTGCATTCATTTCCATATTCGTCAACTGCCGGTTGGCACGGACAGCCCCATGACAGGCCATTGTCGCCAGCAGTTCGTTCCGTTTGTTAGCCAGAAGCTGGCTCGCGCCAAATTCGCGAATTTCTGCTAACACATCGCGCGCAAGTTGGATGGCATTTGCCTGTTGTAACACCGTGGGTAGCGCCCGGACAACCAAGGAAGTGGGAGAAAGCACTGCGATTTCAAAGCCTAACTGATTGAGTAAAGCAGGGTGTTCCTCGACGGTGGCAACATCAAGTGGGTCAGCCTGAAAGCTTTCCGGGATAAGCAGGGGTTGCATCGATAAAGTTTGTTGATCGAGCGCCGTTTTGAGCTTTTCATAAACCACGCGCTCATGTGCAGCGTGCATGTCGACAACAATCAGCCCGTGTTCATTCTGCGCGAGGATATAAATGCCGTGAAGTAGGCCCAATGCAAAGCCAAGCGGCGGTATGTGCGGAGCCGATACGGCGATTGGGTTACTGGGCTGTACTTCAGGTAAGGAGGGCTTGTCACCAAATAAGGTTTGATAAAAAGCGGGGGGTTGCGTAACGCTGTCGAGGGGTAAATTTGTTTGTTGTGAATAAATTCTAGGCGCACGTTTGACAGCATGAGCAGCTGGTGGCGTGATCGTGGAAGTCGGTGTGTCGGCTTGACGTGAAGGGGTGGCGAGTACTTTGTTGATGCTGTGGAAAATGAATTGATGGATGGCTCGGGCATCGCGAAAACGGACCTCCGTTTTGGTCGGATGAACATTGACATCGACATTCTCGGGGTTGATTTCAAGGTAGAGTACGAAAGCGGGATGGCGCTCTAGGTGCAATACATCGCGATAGGCTTCACGCAAGGCGTGAGCCACGAGTTTATCCCGCACATAACGCCCATTGACGAAAAAATACTGCATATCGCGTGTGGCGCGTGAATAGGCAGGCAAAGCAACCCTGCCTTGCAAGCGGATATCTGCCGCACTTTCGGAAACGAAAGCCGATGTGTGGCTGAATTCTTCCCCTAGGACTGCAGCAATACGCTTGTTGACGTCGGTGATGTGTAAATGGCTGCGGGTTTTGCCATTGTGTTGCAAACTTAAGGCAATGTCAGCATGCGAAAGGGCAATACGCCTATAGACTTCTTCACAATGCGCAAACTCGGTTGCTTCAGTTTTTAGGAATTTGCGGCGCGCCGGTAGGTTGAAGAAAAGATCGCGAATTTCCAGCGTGGTCCCTTGGGTGCGGGCAGTGGGTTCAGGTGCGACAAGGTGACCTCCTTCTGCCTGGATATGCCATGCATGCTGATCGCTGGCATGGTAGCTTGATAATAATAAGCGGGAGACTGCGCCGATACTGGCAAGCGCTTCGCCCCGGAAACCTAGACTGGTTATTTTTAGCAAATCTTCCTGGGTACTGATTTTGCTGGTTGCGTGGCGTGCAAGCGCAAGAGGAAGATCGCTTCGAGCAATGCCTTTTCCATTATCTGCCACACGTATCAATTTAAGGCCACCTTGGTCAATTTGCACCGTGATGTCCGTTGCACCTGCGTCGATACTGTTCTCAAGAATTTCTTTTAGGGCGGAGGCGGGGCGCTCAATGACTTCGCCTGCTGCAATTTGGTTGATAAGCGTATCGGGGAGTAGCTTGATTGCATTCATACTTGAACAAATAGAAATTTCATGATCATTATTTTGCCTCAAAGTTATGATACCCTTGGTAGAAAATCACTTTCGTGATTCAAAAATATTTTGGCGATCTTTTGCTTGAGCATGAACGGTTAGCACAAGCAAGAGATATGGATTGAACACAGCATGACGATTGTTTAAATAACCTATTATGCCATCCTGGGAGATGGTTTTTTTGATATCGATATAGGAATACCATGACGCAAGATGAACAAAAACGTGCAGCTGCACAAGCTGCCATCCCACATATCCCGATCGGAGCCATTATCGGAGTAGGAACCGGTTCCACCGCTAATTATTTCATCGATGAACTTGCTAAAATCAAGCATAAAATCGAAGGCGCCGTTGCCAGTTCCGAAGCAACGGCGCAACGCTTGAGTAAACATGGTATTGATGTGTTGGATCTCAATATGGTGACGGATATACCCGTTTATGTCGACGGTGCGGATGAAATCACCAAGCACTTGCATATGATCAAAGGCGGTGGCGGCGCATTGACTCGCGAAAAAATCGTGTCAGCGGTCGCCAGGAAATTTATTTGCATTGCAGACCAGAGTAAGCTCGTGGATATACTGGGAACGTTTCCGCTACCGGTTGAAGTCATTCCGATGGCACGTAGCTATGTTGCGCGCGAAATTACGCTGTTAGGTGGCCATCCCGCATTACGGCAAGATTTTGTCACGGATAATGGTAATGTCATTCTGGATGTGCATGGTCTGCAGATCATGAATCCGGTTGAATTGGAGACGACGCTTAACCAAATTGTAGGTGTCGTCACCAATGGATTGTTTGCTCGCAAAGGTGCGGATGTCTTACTGCTCGGAACCGACAAAGGTATTGAGACGATCACAGTTTAGTTTGTATATGATCGGTAAATTGATCACGCGATAGTTAGCGCAAAGCAGTTATATCTGGCTTATCAGAAGGTACGATATGATTAATAAAGAACATATTTCAAAAAGATTTGATGCGGATCTCGAAGAAGTACGCACACGTGTGTTGCAAATGGGGGGATTCGTCGAGGAGCAGATTGAGCGTGCGATAGAAGCGCTAGTCGATGGAAACGAAAGTATTATCGACCAGGTCGTTGCCAATGACCATCGCGTCAACGCCATGGAAGTATCGATCGATGAAATCTGTAATCAGATAATTGCACGCCGACAACCAACGGCCAGCGATTTGCGCATGATCATGACCGTGATCAAAACCATCACCGATTTGGAGCGGATTGGCGATGAAGCGGCAAAAATTGCCCGTATGGCACGATTGATTTATTCAACCGACAAATTACATACACCCCGTTTCTCTGAAATCAAACATGTCGCCAAAATCGCTTTGGACATGCTTCATCAAGCACTCGATGCGTTTGCTCGATTGGATCTGAACGCCGCAGCGCATATCGTGCGACAAGACGAGTTGGTGGATGAAGAGTTCCGGGCTATATTGCGCCAACTGATTACTTTCATGATGGAAGATCCGCGTAAAATATCAACTTCGCTGGAAATTTTATTTATCGCAAAAGCGATCGAGCGTATTGGCGACCACGCAAAAAACATGTCTGAATATGTAGTGTATATGGTCAAAGGCAAGGATGTACGCCATGTGACGGCAGATGAAATTGAGCGCGAAATCAAGAGCTAGTACCGTGAAATATATTTTCAGGTATTTTCTTTGCTGAGTTTTCGTACACCGTTCGCAATTTACCTGGATGATTTTTGTGTGTTAGCCGTGGAATAGGAGAGAGGCATAGCGGATGCGTGAATATTCTACTCTGGCGGCTGTGGATCTGGGTTCCAATAGTTTTCACTTGCAAGTCGCTCGGGTTGTAGATAAGCAACTCTACCCATTGGATAGCTTGAAAGAAATGGTACGTTTGGCTGCTGGGCTCACTGCCGATAAGATATTGGATGACGCCTCTCAGATGCGCGCTTTGGATTGTTTGAGACGATTTGGCGAGCGACTGCGTGGATTCCCGACGCATGCAGTACGCGTGGTCGGCACTAATTCACTCCGGGTGGCCAAGAATGCCGCTCAGTTTCTGAGAAAAGCGGAAGCGGAACTGGGATTTCCTATCGAGGTAATTGCTGGGCATGAGGAAGCGCGTCTTATTTACCTTGGCGTGGCGCATAGCTTACCTGCTTCCGATAATAACCGCCTGATCATGGACATAGGAGGCGGGTCGACAGAATTCATCATAGGCAGTCGTCTCGAGCCAAACAAGCTGGAAAGTCTGTATATGGGGTGCGTCAGCCACAGTTTACGTTATTTTCCAGATGGCAGGATCACCAAAGGAGCCTTGAAACGCGCCGAACTTGCTGCACAAACCGAAATACAAGGTATTTCTACAGAGTTTTCCGCAGCCCAATGGCAGGAAGCCTACGGTTCGTCAGGAACTGCGCGGGCATTGGGGCGTATCCTGAGATTGAATAACTACGTCGATAGTAATCAATCAGAGGGCATCACTTTGGATGGCCTGGAAAGATTCCGTGAATATCTCCTTAAGGCAGGTGATAGCAAAAAACTAGCGATAGCAGGGTTACATCCTGAACGCGCCCCTGTGATTGCTGGGGGCTTTGCCATCATGTTCGCCGCATTCAAAGAACTTGGCATCGAGCGTATGCTCTTAACAACTGGAGCGTTGCGGCAAGGCGTGCTCTACGACATGCTTGGCCGGTTTCATAACGAGGATATGCGCGAGATATCGGTGCAGCAGTTCATGCAGCGTTATCGTATCGATCCCGTTCAAGCCACACGAATAGAATCGCTCTGCATGCAATTGGGAAGGCAGCTGTTGGCCGACTATCCCGACGAGGAAGCAGTGGAGGATGCGTTGCGTTTATTGTCTTGGGCAGCGCGACTGCACGAAGTGGGGATTTCAGTTGCCCATTCTGGTTATCACAAACATTCTGCTTATATTCTTGGTAATGCGGACATACCCGGTTTTTCCAAAATGGAGCAAATGCAGCTCAGCCAGCTCGTGCTTGCTCATCAAGGCTCGCTAAGCAAAGTAAGTGAATTTCTGATAAATCCCATCAGTTTGGCTCAGTCCCTCGCGCTGCGGCTAGCGACGATTTTTTATCGTAGCCGCACCAATATCAAATTGCCCCGCATAAAAATACGAGGTGGAAAGGATGCGTTTGAGCTGTTTATTTCACCCGCATGGCTAGACGACAACCCATTGACGGAAACGCTGTTGCGCGCAGAAGTTGAAGAATGGAGTGCATTGAAAATCAATTTCCATATTCAAGGGTATGCTCAAGAAAAAGGATAGTTCGTTACGGAAACAGGGCTATGTAATTAGCGTTGCCAGCATTCTGCTGCTGTTAATGACGTACCTTCACCTTTGATGCCCTTGTTTCCGGTATGCGTGAGCGTCAACGTGCCGCATGCGTCATTGGCCATCGAGCCTGTCGGAATAGCCTCCAAGGTATAAGTATTTTGTGTCAGTGTGCCGGTAGTAAACTGGATAGTGTATTTTGCACTTCCGGTTTTGGGGGACTGAGTGACCGGCAAGGTGAAATTGGTCGCATCGCTTTTCCGGTCATAGCGATTCGCTTCAGTATAATTGCGTTCCAGCAACTGAGCCATTTCCAGCAAAATACCCTTCGCTTCTGCTCGGTGGGTACGACGAACATGTTCTTGATAGGCGGGGAGAGCAATTGCACCTAGAATACCGATGATTGCAACAGTCATCATCAACTCAATCAGGGTAAGCCCTCGTAATCTCTTTTTTGGCGGCATCGGCATCGTTGGCTCGTTCATTCTTATAGCATTAAAAGCATCAATTATCGCATAACTTGTCAGCTACCAGGGTAAATTTGTTCACTAATCAATCATAATCAAATTCAGAAAGTTATTTAAAGATCTGGACAAAAGAGCACTTTCAGTGTAAAAAGTGCTCAT
>NZ_QAOO01000012.1 GCF_003051105.1 Nitrosomonas nitrosa
CATTTCCTCGACACCATTAAAATCATCGCTTACCGCGCTGAATCAGCAATGGTTAACATCGTCCGTGAATTCCTACCCAAACCCGATCAGGCTCGGGCAATATTGCGTGCCTTATACGCCACCGAAGCCGACCTCTTGCCCGACTACCTCAACAAAACCTTGACCGTCCGGTTGCACCACAGCGCACGCGTACATACTGATGAAATAATCGCTAAGCTTTGCGAAGAAATCAATGCTACCAAAACCTTCTTTCCCCGATCTGGATTACGTCTGATCTTTAAATTGGGGTCATCTTAAAATCGCTGGGATCAGGTGGTCTGAGTTAAGTGCGATGCAGAGACGCCGTTACCGTGGTAAAAATGAAGCAGGGAAGTCCATCTGTTTTTTAGCTTGAACTTTGTCGCTGAATTAATGGGCAATCTGCGATAACACGTTTTCGCAAATTTCAGAAGATATTTTTTTGTTCCATGGCGAAAGGGATGTTGGTCTATTTTTTGTGCCCATGCGGATAGGCGTAACGCTTCCAAACGTTCCACGGTGTGGGTTGCTTGCAGCGTTTCGATTTGCTTGTCACGTTCCATAACGGTCTGGCTCAGCACTGAAATATGCTTGTCCCGTTCGGCTACCTCTGCTGCCAGGTTTGCTATCTGCCTTTCCTGTTGATTGAATGATTGAGTAAGGTGCTGGACCTGCATTTTCAAATCGGCTACCACTTTTTTCTGTATTTCATTCAGAAACTGATCTTTATGGAAAAGGTAGCTGCCAATTAAATTAGGGTGGCCATATTTAACGCTATGGACAAGATGGCCGATTTGTTCCATAAAGTCTGTGGACTGCAGAAACGGAACATTTCTGTAAAAAGAATGGGTTGTCAGCGTACGATAGCAATCAGTAAGCAAGGAGGGGTCAGGCGGTTCTAGCGCATCCAGTTTTTCCAGAAAGCATTCCCATAATTTCGTTTCGATATAGTTCTTTCGGACAAGTCCAAATAATTCTTCGATATCAGTATTTTTTAACCTGTTAATTTGATTGTGGAAGGTTTTATCGTCGATGTTCTCTAAATGACGGCCGGAGAAATTCGCATATTGAGCCTGGGAAAAAAAAGCTGGATCAACCAGCCCCTTTACGCCATCATAACCGACCAAGCAAACGGGCCTGCGGCTTGCCAATCCTTCCAGCACCACCCTCCCCATGCCTGCAACGCCCCGGCTTGCTTGCATGAGTTGTGGGATATCCGAGCGGTTGCCGCAAAACTCAACAAAGTTCAAGGTATTATCATGTGCAAGCTGATGCAAGAGTGCCTCTTTGGCTGGACCATCACCGACAACCCGTACACCCGGCAGATCAGCAGTTTGTGCCTTGTTGATGAAGTCGGTGATTCCAACGATTTTCAGTGAATCAAGACGGCTCACTAGCAGCCACCTTGGATCGATCCCGCCAACGTTTACAGTGGCAGACTCAAAACGATCGATATCTATCCCATTAGGCTGACTGAAGATGCGTTCTTGTGAAATATAGGGCGAGGCCAGTTCGGAGATTTCTTGGGATACCGTCACGACCAGGCTCGTATGCGGCAGCACTACTGATGTCAGAAGAAAATTGTAGATGGGTCCATAATGGTTTCTCAGGGAAGTCGGGCCATGAAGCGTGAGCACGTAGGGTATTTTTTCAAGCTCTGCCGCAATCAAGCTGGGGAGTAGAGAAATAAAAGGGTGGGCATGGATACACTCGATCGCGTGCTGACGAACAATTTGCCTCAATGTTTCAATAGTATGTAGGAGTTCGGCAAGTGAGCTTTCCGGCCCGAGGGGGAGATCTTTTGTCAGTGAAGCAGTTTCCGGTGGAAGGAGCAAATCGTTGAAGCGTTTACCCGTTGCGAGATGAACGCGACACCCGGCACGGGTAAGCGAAACGATCTCACCTCTGATATGCGTTTCGAGCCCGCCTACTTCGAATGCCTCGCTGACGATCAGAATCGATTTCATAGACTGCTGATTTCTTTGACGGATACAGTCGACTTGAGCGATGCGATACCGCTACCCAATGGATGCGTTTCAGTGATATTAAGAATGATGACATCCGTTTTTCTGTCAAGATAAGACATATCTTGGGGGGAAATGGCTTCTGCGATTGCAAGGGTGACGAAATAAGTGCCCGTGCAAAGCATTAGATTGAGATTGAAGTCAAATTGGAGTGCCATGCCGGATTTGGCATCCAGATAATTTTTGTCGTAATAAAGTGTACTGGTGCCAAAAGCGGAAACGCCTTCGATGGTACGAATGAGAATACCGGCTTGAATCTCTTGAATCGACTCAAGAATATCGACATGGAAACGTATTTTGACTTTATCTCCAGTCCTATACGCTTCACAGTAATCCCCTGCTTGATCTAATGCTTCCCAGTGGCTGATAATTGCTCGCAGCCCTGGATTTTCCTCTTTTTGGGCAACATTGGACGACGCCTGTGCGCCGACATCGCTTTCGAGTGGTGCTGGGCGAATGGGTTGGGAGCGAGCATTGAGGTAGCGTAAATAAGTCTTTTCATCCGAATAAAGCAGGGCGTGATATTGATCGACGATTTCCTTTGCAGGCCCTAAGCCATGCAGTTCTCCTTTATGCAGTAAAATAGCACGCTGGCAGAATTTTTCGATAGTGGCGGTCGAATGGGTGACCAATAAAATTGAACTGCCATTGGCGCGCAGCCGATCGATATAGTCGTAACACTTCCTTTGAAATTTTTCGTCACCCACGGAGAGTGCTTCGTCCACAATCAAGATCTGCGGATGGATGCAAGCTTGCACCGCAAATGCGAGTCGAATATACATGCCGCTTGAATAGGTTTTTACCGGTTGATCGAGATATTCGCCAATATCGGCAAAATCAGCAATTTGATCGATGCGTTCATGAATTTCTTGTTGCGTGAGACCCAGCACGGAGCCATTGAGATAAACATTCTCACGACCGGTAAATTCAGGATTGAATCCAGAGCCTAACTCCAGTAGCGCCGCCAGCAGTCCATGGGAGTTGACTTCGCCTGTAGTGGGAGACAGTGTTCCAGCAATGATTTGCAGCAAGGTTGATTTTCCGCTGCCATTTCGGCCGATGATGCCAACGGTTTCTCCTCTGGAAATCGTGAATGTGATATTGCGCAGTGCCCAAAATTCGCGGAAATAATGTTTTTTCCCCCCTGCCAACATTTGTATAAGCCGGTCACGCGGCTTATCGTAAATGTGATAGCACTTACTCAGATTGTTAACTGCAAGTGCGGTGTCAGAGAACATCTGCAAATCCTTTGCGGGTTTTCTGGAACCAGGCAAAGCCCAGCCAGGCGATAGCCGATGCCAGCAGCAGATAGACACTCCAAGCTTGCCAATCTAGCCCTTTTCCCCAGATCATGACGTCTCGGGTTTGTTCGACAATGAAGGTCAATGGGCTAAGGTGCATGATGAGTTGATATTCTTCCGGCAGCGCAGTGATCGGATAAAAGATCGGTGACAAGAACAACAGTGCAGTTGTCATGACGCCGATGATTTGAGCGACATCACGCAAATAAACTCCCATCGAAGCGAGAAACCAGCTCAATCCCAAGATCATCATAAAAAAGGGAATCAAGGCAATAGGTAGCCAGAGAATGGTCGGATGGGGGATGCCAAAAAAAATCAGATAAAAAAGTAGCCAGACAATCAAGCTGATCAAGAAATGAAAGGCGGCGGAGCCCATCGAAACGACCGGGAGGATTTCCAAAGGAAACACCACTTTCTTGACATAATTGACATTGCCCAGTATCAAGCCAGGCGATCGATTTACGCACTCGGCAAATAGGTTATAAACCATCAATCCCGCAAAAAGCACCAGGGCAAATTCGGTTTTAGATTCGGAGCCGCTCGCCCAGCGTGCTTTGAAGATCACGCTGAATACAAACGTATAAACAGTCAGCATCAGAACCGGGTTGAAAAATGACCACAATAGTCCCATGACGGAACCCCGATACCTCCCGACCACTTCTCGTTTAGCCAAATTGTAAATAAGACTTCGATGTGTTTTGAGTGAGTTGAGCAATGCGAAAGGAGAGATCGATCGTGCTGCGTGTGGATTCAATTTTAAAACTCCAGCTTACCGGTATTATTGTTATGATTTTGCAAGATGTGTAATAAGCTTCCTAAAGAGGGTGGTATAGAAAGCTGGAAGATGATTCCTAAATGATCATTAATATTTCATTAATGACATATTAAACAATTGTGACAATAGTATCATGGGCGCTTCTTTCCCAGCAATGACAGCCACGGTGCGGCCTATATCCCGACTCTTACCAGCAGGCCCTTAAGATAGGCCCCTTCTGGGAAGCTCAGCAAGACGGGGTGATCGGGTGCCGCTATCTGTTGAGAAATAATGTGTGCGCTTACCCCGGCATCCAAAGCGGCGCCCGCTACAATTTTCTGAAACAGATCGCTGCTGATACCGCTGGAGCAGGAATAGGTTGCCAAGATTCCCCCTGGCCTGAGCAATTTAAAAGCAAGCAGATTGATATCCTTATATCCCCGTGCAGCTTTGTCTGCAAAGGCCGCAGTGGGTGCAAATTTGGGTGGATCGAGTATGATCAGATCAAATTTCCGGTTTTGATCACGTAATTTGCGCAGCATTTGGAACACATCGGCACATTGCCATTGCAAAGAATCCGTACTTAAACCATTTAGCGCAATATTGCGCTGGGCGAGTTTCAGTGCATCCTCCGATGAATCAACAGACAGGACCGATTGGGCACCCCCTTGCCGAGCATAGACGGAAAACGCGCCAGTGTAGCAAAAACAGTTCAACACATCTTTTCCGCTTGCCAGCGTCCGGATTTTAGCGCGATTATCTCGCTGGTCCAGATAAAACCCCGTTTTCTGACCTTGAGCAATGTTTATGGCAAAACGCAGACCATTTTCTTCAATCGTCAAATTGTCGGGCAATTCACCCCACAAGAGACCGATGCGCTTTTCTAATCCTTCGAGTGCGCGCACATCGGTATCGGAGCGTTCGTAAATACAGACCGGATCACATATATTTTTCAAGATCTCCAAGAACGTTTTTTGCCAGCACTCGGCACCGACGCTCCCAATTTGCAAAACGACCACGCGATCGTAGCAATCGACCACCAAACCAGGCAGACCATCCGATTCGCCATGCACGAGGCGGAAGCCAGAATGCTCCTGATACGCCCCCACATCTTTGCGAAGTGCTAGCGCCTGAACGATCTTATGGTAAAAAAAGGCTTCGTCGATACGTTCATCTTCCTGCCAGGACCATACACGGGCAGCGATGGGGGCACTGGCGTGGTAGGCGGCTTGTGCAAGAAACGCCCCTTGGCTTGAATAGAGCTGCACGGTATCACCATCGACTGGATATCCCTCTGTCCGGCTTATCGCGCCAGAAAAGACCCAAGGATGACGACGCAGCAGGGATTTTTCTTTCCCCGCCTTGAGGATGATTTTTTTCATGAAGATATTGATACGATGAGGGTTCTCAAGCGCTAAATGGCATTGTTGCGGGGTTATTCATCCGGCGCTCGGTCAGGAATGCGTTCGACATTCTCAAGCCATAGCTTCGCTTCACTGTCGCTCGGCGCGCGATAGTCACCTCGTGGAGAAAGCGAGCCGCCCGAGCCCACCTTGGGGGCATTGGGAATACAACTGCGCTTGAATTGACTGATCTGAAAGAACCGGTAAGCGAAGACGTTTAGCCAGTGCTTGATTTCACCGATGGTGTATTGATTTCGCTGGTTCTCTGGGATGCTGGGCCAGCGGCCTTGGCTGCGGTCGCGCCAGCTGCAGTAGGCGAGAAATGCGATTTTGGTCGGCAGATAGCCAAAACGTATCGTGTAATACAGGTTGAAATCTTGCAATTCATAGGGTCCTATGATCGTTTCCGTGCGTTGGGCGGGTTGATTGCTGCCTGTTTTTCCTGGAATGAGCTCCGGGCTGATTTCCGTGTCCAGGATGGCACGCAGTACGGTGCTGGCATGCTCGCCAAGCTGATCGGTATCGGCAATCCAGCGGATCAGAAATCGAATCAATGTCTTCGGCACGCTGGCATTGATGGCGTAGTGCGACATGTGATCACCCACGCCATAGGTGCACCAGCCGAGTGCCAGTTCACTCAAATCACCGGTACCCAGTACCAATGCATGGTGGTGATTCGCTAGCCGGAAAAGGTGATTGGTACGCTCTCCCGCCTGCACGTTTTCGAATGTGACGTCATAGACGGGTTCACCATGTATGTAAGGGTGGTCGAGATCGCACAGCATCTGCTCACAACTTGGGCGGATATCGAGTTCATGCGCGGTGCAACCAATCGCTTGCATCAGTGCCCGGGCATTGTTCAGGGTAAGGCTACTGGTGGCGAATCCAGGCATCGTATAGGCGAGGATGTGCGTGCGCGGGTAGCGCAGCACGTCCATCGCGCGGGCTGCCACAATGAGCGCATGGGTGGAGTCGAGCCCCCCTGAAACGCCGATGACGATTTTTTGAATGCCCGTGTGCTTGAGCCGCTTAACCAAGCCTTGCACTTGGATATGGTAGGCTTCAAAACAATGTGCATCGCGTGCAGCAGGATCTGCGGGAACATAAGGAAAGCGGTCATAGTGGCGCTGACAAAGAAGCTGGCTAGACTCCGGGAAATCGATCTCGAACAGAATTTCACGGAAGGGTTCGATGGTCTGCCGATAGTAGCGCGCGCTTTGCGTGAAGCTATTTTGCCGCATGCGTTCTTGAATCAGGCGATCCAGGTCAATATCGGCGAGTATCACTTGTGAGCCCTCTTGAAACCGGCTCGATTCGGCAAGCAGTGCACCATTTTCATAAACCATGGCGTGACCGTCCCAAGCGAGATCCGTCGTCGATTCGCCTGTGCCGGCAGCCGTGTAAAGATAGGCTGCCAGACAGCGTGCTGACTGATTGGCTACCAGGCTATGGCGATACGCGTGTTTGCCGATCGTGATATTGGAGGCCGAGAGATTCAGCAGCAACGTGGCGCCTGCCAGCGCTGCATGACAAGAAGGCGGAACCGGTACCCACAGATCCTCGCAAATCTCTGCAAAAAAACTGAAGTGTGGTTGATTTTCCGCCCGGAACAATAATTTTTCACCGAACGGAATCGCACGCTGACCACATAGCGTTATAGTGCCACAATTGGCTGCGCTAGCCGGGGCGAACTGCCGAAGTTCGTAGAATTCCCGATAGTTGGGAAGGAATGTCTTGGGGACGACGCCGAGAATTCGGCCCCGATAGAGGATAGCAGCGCAATTATAGAGGGCGTGATTCACTTGCAACGGTAACCCGACCACAGCAACAAGAGGGAGTTGCTTGGAAGCAGCCAATATTCTATCCAGCGCATCGATGGCACCGGCAAGCAAGGTTTGTTGATGGAACAGATCTTCACACGAGTAGGCCGTCAATCCCAATTCGGGAAAAAGCGCAACGAGGGCATGTTGTTCGGCCGCCTGCTCCATCAACATAATGGTTTCTGCAGCGTTGAAGGCCACATCGGCGACGCGAACATCGGGGATGCCCACTGCAACTCGCACGAAACCGTGATGATAGAGATTGAAAAAAGCCTTATCTGATTGCATTGATGATCCCCGGTATCTTGGCGCCACTGTCAAGTCGCTTGCAGGAAACGCATGGATAAATCCACCGCTTTGAGCTCTTTCGTCAAGCTGCCGATGGAGATTCTGTCCACCCCGGTTTCTGCAATTGTGCGAGCATTGATCAAGGTGATGTTTCCTGAAGCTTCCAGAATCGCGGGTGGATTCGATAGGTGCCGATTCAATGCCACGGCGTCCCGTAAAATTTGCAGATCGAAATTATCCAGTAGAATCATGGGAGCACCGGCCGATAATGCTTGTTGCAATTCATCCAGCGTTTCGACTTCGATTTGGATAAACACGCCAGCAGGCGCGATTTCTTTTGCTTTCTGTAAGGCAGGTGCAATACCTCCCGCGGCAAAGATATGATTTTCCTTGATGAGGATGCCGTCGTACAGGCCGAAGCGATGATTTTCGCCACCGCCACATTTGACCGCGTATTTCTGAGCAAGCCGTAAACCAGGCAGGGTTTTGCGCGTATCGACAATCATGGTTCCTGTACCTGAAACAGCTTCGACATAGCGCCGTGTTTGCGTAGCAACCGCGGAAAGGAGCTGTAGGTAATTCAGAGCGGTACGCTCGGCTGTCAACAAGGCTCTGGCATTTCCGGTTATTTCACATAACGGCTGATCAGCTAGAACGCTCTCACCCTCTCGCACCAACCAGCTTATTTCAATGCCGGGTGATAGCTGCCGAAAGCATTCCTCGAACCAGGCGATACCGCATATGACGGCTTGTTCACGGCAAATAACGCGCGCAGCCAACCTTTTATCGGCAGGTACCAGCGAGGCAGTCAAATCGCCTGTGCCGATATCTTCCGCTAAGGCCAGACTGACCTGTTTTCTGATGTCATCATGCGTTATCCCTATCATGGGTTTCTTGGTCTTCCTAAGCAATTGAGTCGCGTTCATTGTATAGCAATTTATCGTGCGGGCAGTCAAACGAAAACAAGTAATTGCCTAGCTCTGATGGATATCAATGCATTTCAACTTTTGCTTGACAAATATTCTGGATCACTTGCTAGCGCGCTATTTCTACGTGTTCATACGTATGTTTTTAATCGGTGCATTCCGCTAATCTGCTGGGACAGCGGGCTTAACAAGCTGAGTGGTTATTTCTAGTAGTTTGACTATCAATAGAGGAGTAGCTCATGGCTGATCAAGAGGATAGTAAAGGGGTTAAGCATTGTCTTGATAGACAATCTCCAGATTTACACACGCAGCAGCGCTTGTTGAAATTTATTAATGAAGCGCGCGTCGTCAACGATCTTACAGTACTTCCTCATGACGTACCCGTGGTGGATGAGGAACTAGCTCACCTGGGGGATATTCCGCACCATATCGACCCGAAACGGACGCTCGATTTGGCTGATGCGTGCAAGTTGTTCGAGGCGCGTATCGATCACAACCTCCTGCATGGCTTTACAAATTTTAAGGATCTGGTGGCAATACTGGATCGTCGCATCCTTGACATTCTGATTCGTTTGTTCGGCTCTTACCGGTACGGGCGCTGGGATTACCTATACCCCATGACAGCTGGTGGCATGGCATTGTCGATTGAACATGCCGCTTTGTTGCGTACTGGCAAGGTGTTGTTCATAGAAAGTGGCACTGACACCATTTTGTGGGATCCGACTGACGAAGTGACGCCTCAATTCAGTGTCATAGATGGCGCAACTACCGGTTTGACTGCCAATCTATTTTGCTCTGGCCATGTCTTTCTTTCCAACGGCGAACTGCTCGTGGTGGGTGGTGGGGGCGGTGGACCTGGCGCTGCGAGTTCGATTCAAGGCTGGCGCTATGATCCTATCAGCCAGCAATGGACGCAGACAGGCGATATGACTACGAAACGCTGGTATCCCACTGCATTGATGCTGGGAGATGAACAGGGACCGACAGGCTTTAGCAACCGCGTGTTGGTTGCAGGCGGAACCGGTGGGACAGGGGGCATGGAGGTCTACTCCGAATCGACAAATTCATTCGTGCCAATAACCGTAAATGGCCCGATTACCAAGCACTTCAACCAGACTTATCCAGGCTTGCACTTGTTGCCGGGCGGCGAAGTTTTTTATGCGCCTACGGGATTTGCCAATTGCAGTACTGGGAGTGTGGGCGGCTATACAGATGGCCCATCTGCTTGGTTTACATTTGATGCTCAGCAAGGTTCGAACAGCGGTCATTGGACTGAAGTATCCAGCGCGCAGATCGATCGTGCTAAAGGGATGTCGGTGTTGCTATTGCAATCCACCTACCCCTTCGTGCGCGTTACTGCAATAGGAGGCGGCCCGGCTGGCACCAATAGTACGGCGCAAACGATCAATCTTTCCACTCTTTCCCCAAGTTGGGGACCAACCACCACTATTCCTGATGGTCGCCCCAGAATTAACGTGAATGCGGTGTTGCTGCCCAACTCCACGATATTGGTTTGCGGAGGCTTGCAGAGCAGCCCCTACCCGACATGGATTTATGATCCGAACGCTGCGGTGAGCGCATGGCGCGAAATGGATGAGAATCATCGCCCGCGGCACTATCATGCATGTGCCCTGCTGCTGCCTAGTGGAAAGGTAATGATGGCTGGCGGTGCGTCATCCGGGGGGTGCAGTCTCAGCGTTGAAAATTCCATTGAGGTTTTCAGCCCACCTTATCTATTCAATCCTGATGGTACTTTGGCGACCCGCCCCATTATTGATTCAGTGAATGGAGAGGTACCGACTTCTAGCCATTTTGTCCAGTTCCATCACGGCGATACGTTCACAGTGGAGTCTCCTCAAGCTACGAGTATCGCCAAAGTGGTTTTGATCCGCCCAATGGCTGTGACACACCAAACGGATAGTGAGCAGCGTGTCATTCAAATGCCTTTTTATACAAGTGGGGCGGCTCAGTTAACGGTCAGTGCGCCTGACGGCGGTCCGGCGCATGCAATGGCACCGCGCGGTTACTATATGTTGTTCTTGCTCAATACTAGCGGTGTGCCGTCAGAAGGGAAATTCGTTCATTTGCATTGAAAATGAAAATGTCATGATCTCCATCGAGCTTATTTAAGAAGGGGAAATATTGGCGCTTACGTAACGGCATCCTCGAATGGATGAACACATGCAAGGAGAAAATAGTGCTGCGGTATGAGCAATGAATGGTCAGCGTTATTGTACATCGAGCAGTTCAGACCAAGAGACATCACTCATTGGTTTGATTTTGCAAGGTAAAGTATCGCTGTTATAAGATCAACTGCAATCGGAGAACGCCACTATGACAACAGGAATCGGGCCCTATGTGACCCCAGATGCTGCTGATATCGATACCGATCCATCACCTAATGTATTAGAAATTACCCTCACGATTTCACAGCAAACTGTCGATATTGGCGGTGGGGTGATGGCGAACGCGGAAACGATCAATGGCACCATTCCCGGGCCAACGCTGAGGTTGAACGTTGGCGATACCGTGATTGTTCGCGTGGTTAACGATCTTCCCCATCCCAGCGGCATCCATTGGCATGGTATCGAGTTGCATAATAGTGCCGACGGCACACCTGTCACACAAAATGGAATTCCGGTCGGACCCTTCGTGCAGCCTTCGCCATTATCGCCGACCGGTGGTACTTACCTGTATAAATTCAAAGTACCTCGTCCAGGTATCTATTGGTACCACCCCCACCATCATCACTCAACCAATAGAGTATTCCGGGGTACTTACGGTATGATCATCGTCACCGACCCGAATGAAGCAATGTTGGTTGGGGCGGGTGTGCTGCCTGGTGCTACGGATACCGTTCAGCTGGTATTGAGTGATACTACCGTATGCAAGGCACCCGGTACCAACGATACGGTGACTTACGATCCTTCCCTTCCTTGGGTAGGTGGTGGACCATTTCCAGGTCAGCCGGGGCCGACACCAGCAGATTTATGCGAAATTTCTCCAATGAATGAGGATGGCAGTCCAGCAGCAGGGCCTTTTGCCGCCGGAGATATACCCAATATACAACGTATGGGTGGCGGCAGAACCAATGAGGGCCAGACCGTGCTCACGAATGGGATGAATGTCGGTGGACGGACTGGAACACCGACGGCCCCCGGTCTCTTGAACGCTGATGCCATAACATACGATATCCAATCAGGGCAAGGATTGCGACTGCAGCTCGTCAATGCGGCTACTATCCGTTATTTTCGTCTTATCCTGACGACGAATGACGGAGTGCAAGTGCCCTTGGTTCGTGTTGGTGGTGAGGGTGGATTGCTCGATCATGCCGTCGTTGAGGGTGGCGTGATCGGCGGCTTTGATACTAAATACACAACCGGTGAAATATTACTGCCAGCAGCGAGCCGGGCCGATGTGGTCGCAGCCATTCCAGCGGGGACTACCGGCGTATTAACGCTGTGGACACAGGATTTTGCGCGAACCGGAGCAGGATTTGCCAATCTGCCGACTGTGCCCGTTATGCACTTGAATGTGACTGGTCCGGTGGCAGGGCCTGCTTATGTGATTAGTGATGGCACGCCTCTGTTATCCACGATTCCTGGCGCATCCCCCATTCCATTGGGAGCGCCGGACGCTGTGCTGCTCGATCCGTCTGGCTTTGCTCCACCGAAGCCTGGCTTATCCGATCAGGACATAGTGTTGACCAATGTGGGAGGCATGCTGGGGATCAATGGAATTCCCGGAGACCATGAAGACCCGGAACCTTATACCTCAAGACCCCACTTTGCTTCTGCACGTTACGCCAAGCTGGGGGATACACTCGAATTGACTGTGACCAATAATACGGGTGCGCACCATCCCTTTCATCTGCATGGTTTCTCAATTCAACCGATTTCGTATACGCGTCCGGGTTTTCCAACATTGGCCTGGCCTTATACAGAATTCAGAGACAATGTGGATGTGCCGAGTAATTACACGCTTACCTTCAGAGTAAGGATGGATGATCGCGAACTGGCCGATGGGATTACATTGGGCGGCGGATTGGGTCGCTGGTTATTCCACTGCCATATTTTCTTCCACGCGCATCAAGGGATGATCAGTGAGTTAGTAACCACGGACGCCGATGGCACTGGAAGCGAAAAACCCAACGTCGATGTAGGGGGTTCTTGGGCATTCGCGCCTCTTGGCGGAATCGCCACCCGTAAGGGCAAGCATAGTCATCCCGATGGCGACCCTATAGCCCTTTCTGCGAGTATCGGTACAGTCACCGATACAGGCGGTGGAAATTGGTCATGGGAGTTGGACACCTCCATTGGTCCTGTACCTGCTTCGACCCAATATGTTTATATTACAGGAACAGATCCTTCCGGGCGGCAGGATCAAGCTGTTTTTCGTTTGAAAATCGGCGCGCCGGATGATGGCTCAGACAACGGCGATCCTCATATTCATACCGTGGAAGGTATTCGCTACGATTTTCAAGCGGTAGGTGAATTCATTCTATTGCGCGATCGTGAAGATGGAATAGAGATCCAAGCTCGCCAGACGCCTGTACTTTCAGCAAATCCGATTATCGATCCCTACAGTGGACTGAGAGCATGCGTCAGTGTGAACACAGCCATTGCCGCCCGGGTAGGATTGCATCGGATTGCCTACCAACCCGGACAGGAAAGGGGGCAGCTTCAATTTTATATCGATGGAAAACCTGCCCGGCTGACAAGAGAGGGCATCGATCTTGATGGTAACCATGTAAGCGGTTTTGATGCGGACGGCGCTACCGCTTTACGCGTTGATTATGCGAACAGCACGGTACTCATGGTTACGCCACGCTTTTGGAATAGCCATAATATTTGGTATATGAATGTGAGTATTTCGCATACACAGGCCGACGAAGGCATTATGGGTCGCATTCCAAAATCCAGTTGGCTGCCGAATCTACCCAGCGGCCAGAGTATGGGACCTAGGCCGAGAAGCCTGCACGATCGTTACGTTGCGCTTTACCAGACATTTGCCAATGCCTGGCGAGTTAACGACGCGAATAGTTTGTTTGTCTATACGCCGGGTATGTCAACCGAAACCTTTACAGATAGGGACTGGCCTGCCGAAGAGCCTCCCTGTCAGTTAAAATCGGGATTCGAAATCCCAGGTGCGCCTGTTCCAGTAGGCGTTGATATCGAACAAGCTGAACAAATTTGCCAAGCTGTGACCGAGGGTGATCTTCACCAGGACTGTGTTTTCGATGTGGCGACACTTGGCGACGAGGAGTTTGCCAAGGGTTATTTGTTTGCCCAGGAACTCAGGCTGCGCAGTACTTCCGTGCAAGTTGCGGTCGGTAAAACATGTACCGGACACGCTGATTCTCCCGGCATTACCGCAACGGTACTGCCGATGAAAAGTCACGGCCCCACTCCCACAGGAAGCATCACGTTTATGGCCGATGGCAATGCAGTTGGATCACCCCTCAGACTGGACGAACGGGGGCGAGCATGCCTGCCTTTTAATACTCTCAGCCCGGGCACCTATAAATTTCAGGCGATATATCAAAGTGATGGAGACCCGCATCGTTACCATTCCAGCGCGAGCCCAATTCTCACTCACACTGTGGAGAAAGGAATGGATGACCATGGCAAGCGGCGTTTCAAACTTTGGTGGGTGATCGGGATCATTTTATTGCTGCTGCTGTTGGTAGTGGCGGTTATTTCAAGATAAGAATGATCGTGACGTCATGTAGTCAATAATGGACCGTTTGCTGATGCAAGGTAAATTTGTTCTCCTCTTGAGTTAATCAAAACGACATCATCGGTGATTTTTCCGGTACTTTTGTAAAGGGTCTCTCGCACGATCAGGAATACTTGCCCAACATGTGGGAAATCGAGGTGTTCATTCAGCTTTGTTCACTGGGCGAACGCATAATCGCTCAAGATTGATTTTCATGAGCGCTGTTTACACTGGAAGCGCTCTTTTGTCCAGATCTTTAAATAACTTTCTGAATTTGATTATGATTGATTAGTGAACAAATTTATCCTGGAAAATACCAGCAAGACCTATACAAACTAGCAAAACTGTGGATGGAGTTGGAACTGGAACAGCTGTTATTGAAGATTCGGCATCTCCGGTGCAAACAGCCCATGCAAAATAACGGCACCCTTTACCATTTGCATTCAGAAAGCCGGAGTTGGTATCGAGATACCATGCGTGTGTTAAGGTTTCAGTACTTGTCCCGTAACGGCCTAATTTTATATTCGAGAATAATGCAAGCGAAGCAGGGTCGCCGTCTAAAATTGAGTTGCTATGGTGAACGCCTAATGATACATAAAGTAAATAGGAAAGTTCACTGTCATCACAATAACCAAAGCATGGGGCGCTGCCATCCGGATTGAGTGCTGATGGCAACCGCCAATCAGTAAACCCGCCAACATTCAGACTTTCTGTCCATGCTGTAGCGTTTGTCCAAGTCATTTGTCCATCACTTGTAGGAAGATCATAAGGATCATTGTCGTAAATTGTTCCTCTTCCCGCGTTCGCATCTGCCAGCCAGGTCAAATTGGAATCAGTGTCATAAACAGCGAGCCCATTAAGGCGTGATAGCAATGTGGCGTTTGCGGATAGCGATATAGAGCTGAACAATATTAAAAAAAGCACGTAATTAAATGCTGAAACAAATGACTTGTTCGTTGCCGGTCCTTTTTGCATTATTGAGCAGTTTTTCGGCGATAGATTCCCATGCCTAATAGGCCGATTGCCAGCAAACCTATGAGGGGTGGTTCTGGAACCGAGTTGATTGGGTTCGTTATTAGTGGTCATTGCTCGTACTAGAAAGCTTCCTGCATTCGGATTGCCAATATTTTCATCGTTAAAAGTGGCAGCATGTGTTTAAGCCCTCCCTAGAATGATGGTTGAAGAAGAAATGCTTTGATCGGAAAGATTGATTCTGGCCCCCATATGACTACCGAATGAGTTAACATCAGAGAAAGACGATACAGCAAGGATGGAAAGATGCGATTGACCAAACTATAGCTTCTCACGGCCGTGAGACTTTAGATAAGGAGTGGCTTGATTTTCCATTAGAATCAGATAAAGAACTGGACTGGTGAGGTGGAGGTAGAGCGGTTTGAAGTATGGCTGGTGGAACTTAATCCAACTAAAGGGAAAGAGATCAACAAAACTCGGCCGTGCATAGTGATATATCTCCCAATGAACTGTCTGCCTTGTCAACAGTTTTAATGGCGCCTTTGGCGACAAAGGGTTTTGAACTTCCATGTCGTGTAAAGTGTCAGTTCAAGGGCAAAAAAAGGGCTTATAGTGCTCGATCAAATAAGGGTGGTTGATAAATCACGGTTGAGAAAAAATCTCGGGATGATAAGTGGTAAAACGCAATTTGATCTTTGCGCGTGCCTGCAGGAATTATTTGCGTGCAGGCTCTTACAATGTTGCGCCAAAAAGAAGTCAAATGGCTTCTGCATATTAATTTAACAGCAAGCATAGGACGCAATCCATATTGCGCCGAATTAAAAATACGGGTGCAATGCACTTCGCATATTGGCACCCTACATCTGCAAATCATTAGCAGCAAATGGATAGCCGGACAAACGCCATTGCTTTGAGTTGATTGCTACTCATTTGGGTTTTGTTATTACAGTGCCGGTTTGTCTATAGCCAATAAGTCATAAATATTGACCCACTCTCCCTCCACTTTGAGCGCCAAGCCGGGATTGAAAACATAAGTTCCGCGCATGACGCGATAAAACAATTTGCGGTTATATTTGTCGTCTTTGTTGATTTCATTCTTTGACAGAATACTGGACAGATAGGTCCGTTGTTTACGCCTTTCCGGTAAGATGCTATAGGGAATATGTTGCACTGCATCGATAAAATCCTGGCTGGAGAAACCGGTAGGCCGGTAAAAATATTTTTTCGTCATTACGCGGCAAGAGAGGGCAATCATTAGATTGAGCATGAAAAATTCCATGATGTGCTGGTCGAGTTTGATCAAATGGCCGTCGACCTGAATGCTCATGCTGGTGGGTTCGAGCTGCTCGTAGATATCAGCCAATTTCTTTTTGGCGTAGCTTTCGCTGTGAGCCGTTTGCGCTAGAGCGATTTGAAAAGCTGTTAAACCATTGCTGTCGACTTTTTCGGTATTGGCACCCAGTTCAACCAGCGCCTTGATCACCTCGGTATTGCCCATCCACGCAGCGACCATTAACGGTGTTTGATTGAAAATATTACGAAAATCCGGGCCATATTGATCAACCTGTTTGAGAACGGCATCGGGTTTTTTAAAACTATAAGCGCTATAGTGCTTTTGTTGCAGTAGTTGTAAGCCTTTTTCGGGGTGCTGCGCGGCTTTGAACCCTGCTCTCTGCAGATTAATTATAATGTCCCGATCTTCATAAACCAAGCCATACTCGAGCAACAGCATCCTGGCGTTTTTGTCAGCATTGTCAAAGGCTTTCTGTTTTAGCTCAGCCAGCACGGGATGGGTGATGACCTGCCAGTTGGGTGTTTTTTGCTTGAGAATTTCATTGCGTATGCGCTCAGCCTGTTCCTGCTTGCCTTGAAGTTCGAGTTTATGTGCTTCCAGACGCCAGGCATCGAGACTGGATTGCTGGCTGGCAAGCTGCAGGCTTTCCTGAGCGTTGCGCAATCCCAACAAATCCAGCAAAGGCTGTTTGGGGTTACTTTCAATCCAGTATAGATTTTTGACCGCCCTTGTCAGTGCGACATACAGTGCATTGATATAAAACTTGTAGATTTCCAGCGATTTGTCGGTTTTGTCCTTGGCACGCGCATATTTAATGTCTTGATCTAGATCGGTTAAACTGACGCCCTTGCTGATTTCACGATAACGGCTTTCCTCCTGAGTCAGGAAGTTGTAGAGGATGATGTTTTCATATTCCAGTCCCTTGGCTTCTTGGATGGTAAATATCAACGGCGTGCTGAAATACTGTTGTGCAGCCGGTTTTTGCTCAGCCGTCATGACGATGATGGCGAACAGGGTAGAAGCTTTTGTTTTGCTATCCAGCTCCTTACGGACAGAAGCAGTATCCTGCAAAAACAGCACTTCACCCTGATTATGGCCATTACTCTCAACCAAGTAGTGACTTTCCTTGTCGATGGAACCAAAGCGCTGGCTCTTTATTTTTAAAATCTTGTTGGCAATATCCGTGACTTGCGGTGAATTACGGTAGTTGGTGTTCAGAATCCGGATCAGTTGGTCGGATGTCTGAATATCATCCTGCCGGTAAAACAAACTTTTTACTTTCGACCAGGAAAAGAAATTGGGATGAACGATCTGATTGGAGTCGCCGCACAAGATAAAATCCTGCGACTGTCTGAGCGATTTGATGATCAGATAGAGCTGAATATTGGTCAAATCCTGCACTTCATCGACAACGATAAAATCGTAGCGTGGCTGGAGGAGCTGCAGGTATTGGTGGCTGACGATATTGCTGTCGTAAAGATGTTCTTTCTGGAGAAATGCTAGATATTTCTCAAAAGTGTCATAGACCAGTTCGCGTTCTTCAGCCAGAAAGATCGATTCCTTAACGCCCAGATTCAGATAGTCTTCACGGCTTAACCAGCTTTTATCGGTGGCAGGTCCCGTGATGACCCCGCGAAACTCCTCGAACAATTTGTGTGCATCCTTCAAAGGGCCTTGGCGATAACGACCAAACCACTGCTGAAATGCCTGGAAAGTGACGGGCTTACCCTCCGGCACACGTATACTTTCCAGAAATTCCTGGAATGATAAAAAATCGATCTGCTGATCAGGATTATCGTAATGATGCGCGTAATACAAATCGCGTGAATTTTTAACCAGATAGGCCGATTGCGTGACATACAAGACATCGCCTACGGCTTGCTTCATTTTTTCCAGCGTCAGGGCAGTCTTGCCGCTGCCGGCCGAGCCGATCACAATGAGGGGCGGCTGCAAATCATAAATCGACTGTTGGCGGTCATCAAATGAGATAATTTTATCCAATAAATTAAACGAGGTATGGCTAGGGTTCAGATAAACCAACCTTTTTTCGCCAGCCTCATCGGGTTTGGAGAGGGTGGGAATTTTATCTTCATCAATATGGCTTACCTGGCGTAGAAACCGAGAATCCTGATAAGCGTGGTTTTTGATAAACTCGAGTATGAGTGCGTAATTTTCATCCTGATAACGATAAATCGAGAACAGCAATCGATCGCGCTGATTCAACTTTGCGCGATACAAATTATCACCTACCTTTTTAACCTCGGCCGATTTAAAGTTATCATCTTCTAGGTATTTATTTAGTTTGGCGAAACCTGGGATGGTGTGAGGGTTAAGTTCATTGTAGACAAGGATTTTCATAGGATACGCTGGATGGCTGGTTAAAGCATGCTGATCAAATATGGACTTTGTTTTTACTATGGCAGAGATTCTTTTTGGAACTTGGAAAAAGATGCGAAACTGCCTGGAAGATATATCAATTAATTAAGTGATATTTTACAAGAAAAACTCTACTATCCGAAAAATAGGCCATTACCCATAAAATAGCCAATGAGATTTTGTTTTTGGTTAACAAGAAACATTAGTCGCCCTTTTATTGAGCCAGGTTGATTCATCAGGAGAGTTGTGCGATGCGCCAAACACTCGCGGCGATATTGGCAAGTGCCCGCTGCCTTGACTCGATCCGTTCCGGTGTCCAGTTCGCATTGTCCTCGGCTATTTTTTTGTCAAGGCAAACATGCTCGCCTGCAGAACGGGTTTTTTTATCCACAAACGACACATTTCCTATATCCCGATTCTTACCTGCTTCCAGCATAGTCATGTTGCCAAGTCGGTAGATGAATGATACCAGGTCGCTGTCGCGGAACGCTTCCTACCCTTCTACAGGGTTCTGGGGCAGGACGTGTTCGATCGTGTAGCTTGATGAATCGAAATCAACTTCCAACCCGCTCCATTGACGTTCCAATTTGCACAGGATGTAACGCACCACCTTGTTGTTGCGTGTGGCGGTGGTCTTGATGCTCTTGTCGGCAAAGGCTGCTCTGAATCCATCATCGGTTAGATAGATCGGGCGCAAACCCTCCAGCACCTCAGATGCTCGTGTGATTTCAGCACGGGCAATCCGTAAGGCTACGGCGTGGTAAACCCGCTCCTGCTCTCCGGTGTGCTGCGCACCAATCACGTTGTAGCGGAACGCGAGTACTACTGTGGCGCTCAACAGGGACTCAAAATCAGCATCCTGATGGTTGCGCCGCGCTGCCATCAACATCGGAAATGGCTGACGAACACTGAACATACGGAGCTCCTGCGCGCATTGCCGCCAGCGCGGCGGCCACTGCGATCCCTCAGGTTGTGTCAAGGCAAGATAGATATCGATGTCCTGATCCATATTCCGCAGTAACGAGAACACCTTTTCGCGAGCATCGATCCGGCTGTGGATCGTCTTGAACAACTCGGACTGTCTGGTAAAGCTCTCACGACTATTCCAGTGCATGCGCAGGAAATCGGGAAAGCTTTCACTGCCAAGCCGTCCCACCATGGCTTCCCAGTGTCTCTCCATGTCTTCGAGCTCATGGCTACCCTCATTGTCACGTGCGAGCACCGAAAACAAATAATTCTTGAGGAGATCGGTTGCTGATAACCGGACGCCACGCGCGTTCAGCGTTTCAAAAACTTTGTAGGCGTTTAGTTCGTCCGCAACGGCGATGACCGTGAAAAACAGTTTGTCGCTCATCGCTTCAATAAATTGCGCGATGGCCATGCCTGGGTCCTGGGTCAGCGCTGGATTTAACATAGTCCCGCAGCCGCCGCTCGAACCACTCGAAAGCCTTGCGCATTGCGTGGACCGAAGCCGGGAATCCCCGCTGCGGCAGATGGCCTTCCAGTGGCACCAGGTACCGCTGATAGTAGTCATCATTATTCCGGTTGAGCGACAGCTTTGATCGCGGCACTAAAGTCACTGGATCGAGGTAGCCGATGTAGCTCGCGCGAATCTGATCCATTCGCTGGCGGTTTCGCTCCGCATCCTTACCTTCGGCAACATAGCGCTTGAGCAATCGCAGGCCGCGCAACAGGTCGGCTACAGACCAGATGAAGTTGGCGAGTTGTTGAAAGTTGGCTGAGATCATCAAGTAAGATTATTTCTTTGCAAATGCCGACTTGATTCCGTTCGGCAAATGGAATAGCGAACTATAACGCAATTTAACGCTCGGCCAATACCACATCAACTATTTGAACCTCACTATCCCGTCTAAATTGTAATATCGTTTTCTCCCCCACCTTGAGTGTCCGCAAAATATTGGCATACGATGCCAAATCAGTGATGGGTTGTCCGGCTAGTTGAATCAGAATATCGCCAGGTTGTAACTGCGCTTGTTGTGCTGGGGAATCAGGAAGCACGCTATCGACACGCACGCCTTCGCCTTGGTAGGAGAAATCCGGTACCGTGCCGAGACTGACTTTGCGTTTATCTTTTGCTTGTGTTGTTTCAGGCGACCCGTTTTGGGTATCAAGTGTGACGGTCAGCGGCTCCAGGCGATTGGCGAGATATTCGGCCGCTTCCTTGAGGATGGCGGCTACTTTGACCAACCCAGCAGGGTCGATTTTATCGGCGGTATCGCCTGGCGCGTGATAGTCTTCGTGCGCGCTGCCAAAAAACTGGACGGCGGGCACGCCTGCTTGAATGAAGGCGGCCTGGTCGCTGGAGCCGAAATCATCCTGTACGGCGTTGACGGCAACTCCGGTGACAAAGCCTGCGCCACGAAATACATGGACCAGTTCTCGCGCCGTGCCGGTACCGAATAGCGTAACCGGGTTATTGCCTAGCCGCCCTACCGTATCCAGATTGAGCATGGCGATGATTTTTTCTGCTGGATAGCGAGGGCTGTTGTCAATGTAGTGCTTAGAGCCGAGTAGATTAGCTTCTTCACCGGTGAAGGCGACAAATATGATGGTGCGCTGTGGTTGCCATTTGGGAGCGATCTGCCGTGCCAATTCCAGCATGACGGCAACACCGCTGGCGTTGTCATCCGCGCCGTAATGGATTTTTCCCTGATGGGCTGCGCGCACATCTGGCCAGCCCAGGCCCAGGTGGTCGTAATGCGCACCAATCACCAAACTTTGTCCTGCTAACTCAGGATGGGTGCCTGGCAAAATTCCGATCACATTGCGCAGAGTGATTTTTCCCTTTGGTGCGCCCACATCCTGTTGCCATACTTGGAAGTAGCTGTCGCCATCGCCACCGGGCATCAGTCCTGCCTGCTGAAAGTGTTGTGCGATGTACTCGGCCGCCGCATCCAATTCCGGGGTGCCCAATTCGCGTCCTTTAAACGCTTCACTGGCGAGCTGGGCGATGTCTGCAAGCATGCGGTTTTCTGAAAACAAGGGGGGCAATTCCGCCAGTGCACGCCGGGGCGTTAAGGTGCCAATATGGTTAGAGGTATATGATTCATCGTCTTTTTGCTTGATCGGCTGTGTTAAGGGCGATTGGGTGACCGGCCATTGCCCTTTGTTGACATTGGTCAGCTCATCGCCCTCAAAGGCCAGGTAGCTGTATTTACGATAATGCGGCAGTTTTCGGGCGAGCTCCGCAATGGCTTTAGGGTGATCCGACGCCACCCATAACAGGGTTGCGTCTGGATGGGTCGGCTGCCTGGCTGTCAGCACAATGGCGTGTTTGGTTTGTTGGTAGTGTTGTTGATCCAATTGCAGCTCACCCGCACGGTGAATCACGCCATGTTCAGACAAAGCGTTGAATAGCGCGTTGCTGAATTTATTCTGCCAGCCCATGATCCATACGGTTCGATCTTTGGGCAGCGCTTGTATCTGGTCATCCTGCACGACTTCCAGCAAGCCGGTTTGAGTTTTTTGCCAATTGGCTGCGAGTGACTGGTAGGCTTGCAGCACTTCTTTAGTTGCATTGGCTGGCAGCACCAGCAAAGGTTTCTCCGCACCGAAACCTTGTGACAAGGCAGAAGGGATTTCGCGGCTATCCAGGCGACGGAACACATCGAATTGGGGATCAACGTCGATGCGGACTGGTCGTGCGTGAAAATCCATTTCGATTAGATTGGTTGGCTGATCAATGGTAATTTTAGTCTGATAAGCCTGTGCTTCACCTTCCAAATGCACAGCCAGTGGCACATTGAGTTGATAGGGTGTGCCCTGTTGATTTTGCTTGATGACTGCCTTGAGTTTAAATCCTTGCGTCGTGCGTTCCGCCCACGCATCCTGCAGCAAGAGATTCGGTGCGCCAGTGCGGTATACCCATTGCTCAAAGAATGGAGAAAAATCCATCTCCGTCAGTGTGCTGAAGGTCGCTCGTAAATCCTCGAAAGTGGCTTGCTTAAATTTGAACTGTTTGTAAAAAGTACGTAATACCCGGATAAACGCCTCATCTCCCAGCTCTTGCCGTAACATATGAAAAAACATCATGGTTTTACCATAACCTACCGCTTCCGAGCTGGAGCTGTGGCGTGAGGTGAAGCGGGCGATGGGGAAGTCTTTTTCTTTGCTGACGAAATCCGCATATTTTTGCAGCACATCACGGCGGTATTCCTCGCCTTTGCCGTTTTGCTCGCTGACCAGATGATCGGCAAGATAAGCGGTCAACCCTTCCGACCAGTTTCCTTTGCTGTAGTCGACAAAAACGCCATTACCCCAGTAATTATGCAAAATTTCATGCGGGTAAGAAGAATGCAGGATGAAAGGAAAGCGCACCACCTTCGGACCCAGTAAGGTAAATGAAGGCATCCCGTAGCCGGTTTCCCAGAAATTCTCGACCAAGGCGAATTTCGAGTAGGGGTAAGGTCCGATCAGTTTGTTATACATCGCAATGTATTGTCCGGTGGTATCCAGATATTTCTGAGCCAAGGCATCATCCGCACTGCGTAAATAGACATAGGCCTCTACCGCGCCCGCTGACTGCTGGTACCGTTGATAGCGCCCGGCTACGAGATAGATATCGTCTTGCGGCTGTTTCTCTTCCCAGATGACATGCTGGGTTGTTTCTGATTTTTGTTCGTTGACCAAGGTACCCTGGCTGACCACATCCCAACCGGCAGGAATCTGAATATTCAAGTTGAATGACACCATGTCGTCCTCGAACTGAGGGTACCAGGCGGTGGAGCTGGCCAGAAAAACCCCTTCGCTCGTGATGAGCCCGGGCGTATAACTGAAGCTACGTGCATATTCCAGACCGGGGCCTTGCACTGCATGGTTGATTTTGCCGCTGAACGCAAGTGAGAACGACTCCTGTTGCGGTGACAAGGTCAAGGTGTACAGTTTCAATGGAACAGGTCGGGCAGATAACGCAGCGTTATCTTTCTGTGAGGCAATACGCGCGCCTTTGACTGCCGTAATCGTCAAATCCGCATGCAAGCTGAAATGCAGCTCGCTGGCTGTCGATTGATTGCGATAGCGTTCTGGAACGCGTATTTGGTCTATAACTTGTATTTCCGAGGTATCCGGTGAGAGCGTGATTTCCATCTGATGATGAAAGGTCTGATCGCTGGCTGACGCCAGGCTATAGAGCATACAATAGAGGATGAAGCACGCTATGGTATAAAATTTGATTGATTTTTTCATGCTTTTAATTATTGGAAGTTGTTTGATTAACTTATTCTGACCGATCTTCGCGCGATTACAAAACCGATTTACAAAACCACTGCAAATGACAGGTTTGTTTACTTTTTTTTAAAAGCTATGTTTAAATGATTTTTATTTAGTAACGAGGCTTAAAAGTCACATGAAAAATTTTACACAACTACCTTTTATGGGTTTCCCATTGCTCAGCAAGAAACTATTGGCAGCAGCTTGTTTATTGACCGTCACTCATGCAGGCGCAGCAGAGTTTATTACCGAGGTTACTCAACTTTCAGATAAAGAAATCAGGGTCGGTGAAGCCTATTACCGTGCTGATATGCAGTGGATGGTTTATCAAGCGGAAGTGACCGGAGACAATCCTTTTTATCAGATTTTCCTGAAGAATCTAAGCAACGGAAAGGTGCAACAAGTATCGCCGGGCATCGGCAAAACGACTTGCTCATGGGTCCATCCTTCCCAAGAGAAAGTGCTGTTTTCCTCGACACACGAAGATCCCGACGCTAAAGCCAAAATGATTGCTGAGATCGAACGGAGGAAATCCGGTGAGCGGAAACCTTACGCTTGGGACTATGATGAGTTCTATGAAATCTACGAAGCTGATTTTACAGGCGGAAAGATCAAGAATCTGACTAATACGCTGGGCTATGATGCGGAAGCTTCCTGGTCGCCTGACGGCAAGTTGATTGCGTTTGCTTCTAATCGCAGGGCTTATACCGAAACATTGTCCGAGGAGGAAGCCGCCCTTTTCAAAAAAGACCCTTCCTCTATGATCGATATCTATATCATGAACGCCGATGGTACCAACGTAAAAAGACTGACCCATACCAATAGCTATGATGGCGGCCCCTTCTTCAGCCCGGATGGAAAGCGTATCGTCTGGCGACGTTTCTCGGATAATGGCCGAGAAGCCGAAATATTTACCATGAATATCGATGGCTCGGACCAAAAACAAATTACCCGTCTCAACATGATGTCCTGGGCGCCTTTTTATCATCCCTCAAATAAATACATCATTTTTTCGACCAACGTTCATGGGCACCGGAATTTCGAACTTTACATCGTCGATGTCGATGGCGAAAAGGAACCCGTGCGGGTGACAGATATGGATGGGTTCGATGGACTACCTGTTTTTACCCCTGATGGCAAATATATTACTTGGACCAGTGATCGTACCCCTGAGAAAAAAGGGCATCTATTCCATGGGAAATGGAATCATAAAAAAGCGTTAGAACGTCTTGCAGTGAAATAAGTAAATTAACTCAAGGGTAAGGAAAGGGCAACAGGGCTAAGGAGGCTGTCCGAGAATAGACTGATCTACTGCGGACAGCCTCCTAGTGCTGGAGTGTATCCTGTTGACACCTTTCCTTTTACGACTAATTACTATCAGCATTCTCAGGTTGGCTATGACGACCTTCAGGAACTTCGCCTTCATGGGTTAGACCATATGTCGAAGGATCTGGGCTTTCGGGTGCTGACGGTTTGCCGCAGGCGGCGAGGCTTAACAGTAAAAAAATTGCAAAAATGGGTAACATTTTCATATGAGGTAAACTCCTTCAATTAAATAAAAATATAGTATTTTGTGTGTCTTTCACAATTAGTGACATGTTGATAGTTGGAATGATCACATCCGCCAAATTAATGTAGTTTGGGGAATCTAAAAGATATCAAATTATTACAGGAGGGATTGATATCTTTTTGGAACCAACGTGTCTGCTGCCCATTGCTTAAGCATACTTATTTCGAGTCGAATTACTCGCCAATCAAATCACTCGAAGGTGCCAATAACATCAACTTAAGAAGTTTGCTGAAAGGCTCATGACATCAAGGAAAATCTGTCCGATTGGAAGTGGGCCGTTCAAACTTGAGATAAGCGTCTGCCTATCCTTCTAGTTTGCCGTACCACTAAACTTACTATACGCTTCAAAATTGGATCCGTATAGGAATAGATTCCCATCTTTTGAAAAGAATGGAACAAATGGGGTTTGGTAGCTGGATTCAATCAAGCTTCCGATTTTAGCCTAAGAGGTTGTCTGAAAATAGTTTGGATCTACTCCGGACGAACCTGCCAGGCTGGATTTTTCGATCCTTTTCGTAAGGTAGAGCCGCTATTCGCCTCAAATGATCAAAAAATCTAGCTCCGCCAACTCACGCTTGCGTATCGAGGGTGAGTCGTGTCGGTAACTCAAGTTCGGCGCGTAACGGCAAATGATCCGAGGCTATCCGCGCGATAGGTGAGTCATGGCGCTGCAGACGCTTCAACACGATGTTGGGACGCACCCACAACCGATCCAATGCCAGCAGTGGAAAGCATGCTGGAAAAGTAGCAAAAGAAGGCGTCTTAGCAAATGCTCGATGCAACCAGCGCAGCGGCCGGCCCCACAGGAACCACTCGTTGAGATCGCCGAGCAGGATCTCGACCGATTCAGCTTGAGGTTCGATCAATTCCAATATTCGTTGCGCCTGAAGACGGCGTTCCCTGATAGATAATCCGAAGTGGGTCGCGACGATGCGAAATGTGATACCGCTTGTCTGTATCCTTGCGTCGATCGCGCCACGTGGTTCACGATCCGGGACGGTCAAGTCATGTTGAAGGACCTGCTTGATTGGTAGGCGACTAAGTAATGCGTTGCCATACTGTGCGTTATGCCGTAGCAGCGTTGGCCCGGCAATCGGCTGATATTGGTCGCCGGAGAGGAATTTCAGTAAATCGAATCCACCGTCGTCATAGGTTTCGACTTCTTGTAGGGCGATAATATCGGTGTCGAGTTCTTCAAGAACTTTGCGAATGCGCTCAGGTGAGAAGCGGCGGTCGATACCATAGCAACGGTGAATGTTGTAAGTGGCTACGGTAATGCCCAGCAACGGTTTTCAATCCTGGTTAGTCGATGGGGTATCGTTTGCGCGGCGCTTAAGCCAGGTTATCAACCCATAACCTGCTAGTGCGATGCCGCCAAAAATAAGTGCAAGCAGGATGCCATTTCCCCAACTGGGCTCTTCCAGCATTGCACGAATACGATCAGTAAAGAGGGTGGTCGCAGCAATACCGGGCCCCATGCCTATCGCCGTACCTAAAACAAAATCCCTGAACCGAATATGAGAGGCACCCGCAACCAGATTGACGACGGTAAAGGGGGCTACGGGGATGACGCGAATGAGAATGACAGCGAGCAACCCTTGTTTCGCCAGTCGCTTGCTGATCCGGTTTAGACGGTTACCCGCGATGTGGCGTACCGTGTTGCGGCCAACAAAGGCCCCTAAACCATAACCGCTCAGTGCACAGCCAAGCGCGCCTAGAAATGCACAGGTAAAGCCGGTAAAAGGCCCGAAAGTCAAAACCGTTACAATAATCAGCACGGTGATTGGAAACATCGCGAGTCCTGCTACCAGTATTCCGCCAACCGCAAGCAGTGGTGCAGCAGGAAGTTGATTAAATGTGTCGATAGCGACGAGTAATCGATCGATATCAAGGTATTCCGACAACGGTGTCCACCGCCACATTGCAGTCAGTGCGGCGAGAACCAATAACATAGCGACCCATAATATCAGCCTCCGCCGCGCAGGTGGACGATCTTCTTGGTGAACGAGCTGTTCTGCGAGACGATCAGGATCGATCGGCTTTTCTGGATCGAGTAACGTTGCCTCGGATACGAGTTCCTCGAGCTCTTTGGGTATGTCCATGGGTAAGGGCTTTAAGGTCCGCTCGTTCTGGGATAGATGGTCAATGGCTTTCACCAGAGAACCCGTACTTTCGATTGCTTCGGTAACTTGCCGAGGTTCGGCGCCAAGATGTTCGGCTAGCAGACGAGCACGAAAGTAGCTAATGGCATTGCAGAGATCCTTGCGGTCTTCGGACTCAAAGGCAAGATCACATTCGCTGTCAAGGCCCATTGAACGGTTATTCAAATTGGCGGAGCCGACGCGCACGAAAACGTCATCCACGATCATTATTTTGGAATGGACATTGACACATTCTTTGCCGATACCCGGAATTTCGGGATAAAGCAGCCGAAATCTTCCCTCACGGTCGCTTTGCTGCAGTTTGTGTCCAAGCCGTGCACGCAGTACGTCCATGGTCATCTGAGACAACCATCCGCGCGTGCATTTGCCTGATACGATCACCACATCGGGGCCATCCGGCTCTTCCAAGCGACGGGCAAGCGCATCGCCGATAGCAGGGGAACTGATGTATTGATTTTCAATATAGATGGAGCGCCGTGCTGCGGCGATCGCGTCGAGATATAGGCGCTCTACTTCGCGTATCTCGGCACGGCCTTGGTAGGCGGGATCGGTGCGTGCAATGGCGATGCGCACGTTTTCTGCATCCACCGGTACATCGTTAGGCCATAATTGAGCGAGGGGCCGAGGTTCGTGAACGTGAGGTTGGTAACCGCTCGCCCGTTTCCAGCGATCGCGTGCCAACTCGCCCAATGAACGGGCGATTGGCCCCCCTACCATTAACTGCACATCATGATGTGGATCCGAAGGGCCTGCTCCTTCGTCACGTCTTGAGTCTCCGGGTTTGTGCTCGGGCGTGTCCCAGCGTGCACGGGTCAGATCTAAGCCACCACAGAATGCCACGGTATCATCAATGACCACTAGTTTTTGGTGATGGCTGGCACCGAGTGGATGACAGTCGTCAAGCCAGAAATGTACGCGGCGATGGGTGCGCCAGTCTAGCTGGTAGACGGGCAGCCATTCTCTATCCATGCCATACAGCATCGCAAAATCCCAATTGAGTACGTAGCACTGGAGCTTAGATTTTGCTTTAGCAATGTGGTCTAGCAGCGTTCTCAACTCATTTGGATGAACCTCTTCGCCACTGCGGATGAGGCGGAGGTTGCTATAGGTATCCCAGGCAAGAATCAGTAGTGACAATTCAGCACGCATGGCTGTCGTGCGAAACGCCTGAAAATAGTCGGCGCCGTCCACTAGAAAGGTGACGCGTTCGGCAGTATCGATACGCCAGCAGTTGTGGCCTGGATTCAGAATTTTCATACTTGGTGGAATGGCAATCGATCCAATAAGTGCCAGAGTAAGCAGACTTTATCGCGAATATCGCTTTTCTGGGAAATAGGATGTTTTGTACAAATCATCAGTCAATCATGGTTTTATGCCTATTATTAATAGAAGTATAACGCTTTGTGTCAGGGGTTTTGTCCAATTTGCACAGGAAAGGATGAAATTTCTATCCAAATTGCAAGCGGTATGAATGTATGCTGTTTTCAGTAAATTCGCTTACTATGGAGACATTAGCGATTATTTGTGAAGGTAATTGAATTCAATATGTCCAATGCACTTAATCTGATCATATATAGTATTGGCACGATCCTGGGATTGGTGGTCGTCGGCGCGATCGTTGCGTTGTTTATCCGGGATATCACGCAAAAGCAGCACACGATATTGCGCAATTTCCCGATCATCGGCCGGCTGCGCTATTTTTTTGAGCTTCAAGGAAAATACTTCCGGCAATATCTATTTTCGGGTGATCGGGCAGAATTACCATTCAATCGAGCCACCCGGGCATGGGTCTATAAGAATGCCAAGAATAAAGGGGGCATCGTCGGCTTTGGCTCAACTTACGATTTACGGGAGCCGGGCGCGATCATCTTCGTCAATGCGGCTTTTCCAATTCTGGAAGAAGACCAGTTGCCTACCCCTTCGCTTTATATTGGAGAAGGTTATTGCCGCTATCCTTACGAAGCACGGTCGATTATCAATATCAGCGGAATGAGCTATGGCGCGATTTCTGCACCGGCTGTGCGGGCGTTGTCGCTGGGTGCAGCCAAAGCCGGTTGCTGGCTCAATACCGGTGAAGGCGGGTTGGCGCCCTATCATACGGAAGGTGGTTGCGACATCATCATGCAAATCGGTACAGCAAAATACGGGGTTCGCGATGAAAACGGTAATTTCTCTCCTGCACGCGCCAAGGAGATTGCTCCACTTGTCAAAGCATTTGAAATCAAGCTTTCGCAAGGGGCGAAACCCGGCAAGGGGGGCGTGTTACCGGGTTCCAAAGTGCACGCTGAGATCGCTGCCATTCGGGGTATTCCAGCTTTCCACGATTCAATCAGCCCGAATCGTCACCACGATATCGGCAGTATCGATGAATTGCTGGATAAAGTGGCCTACATCCGCGAATTGACCGGTCGTCCCGTAGGCGTCAAAACGGCCATAGGTGGGTGGCACTTCATAAATGAGCTTTGCGATATCATCCTGCGGCGAGGGCTCGAGTACGCGCCTGATTTTCTGACCATCGATGGTGGAGAGGGAGGGAGCGGTGCTGCACCGCAAACGCTGGTCGATCACGCAGGATTGCCGATTGCAGAAGCGTTACCGCGAGTCGTGGATGCGCTGATCGAATCTGGCTTGAAGCCACGCATTCGCGTCATTGCCGCGGGTAAGCTTGTCACTTCGGCACATGGCGCCTGGGCATTATGTGCCGGAGCGGATTTTGTCAATACAGCGCGCGGCTTCATGTTTTCATTGGGTTGTATCCAGGCGATGCGCTGTCATCTGAATACCTGCCCGACAGGCGTGACAACACACAATCCTCGCCTGCAGCATGGTTTGGTTGTGGAGGAAAAATACCTGCGTGTCGCGAACTATGCTATGAATGTCAATAAGGAAATCGGGATGATCGCTCATTCATGCGGTGTCAGGCACGCTCGTGAACTGAGGCGTGAGCATGTGCGGATCGTGGAAACCGCGGGAAAAAGTGTCGCTTTGAATATGTTGTATCCCTACCCTGAAGTGCGCAAGGGATTTAATGAGAAAATAAACATTGATTGATCGAAGGTTGAAATTTCTTTGCATCCCCATATAGTAAGGTCAACTTACAATCTCATCAGGAGCTTCTATGCGTCTCGATAAACTTACCACAAAATTTCAACAGGCACTCGGTGAAGCACAAAGCATGGCACTAGGTAAAGATCATCCGTATATAGAGCCACAGCATCTACTGCTGGCGTTACTACAGCAAGATGACGGTGGCACCGCTTCATTGCTGCAGCGCGCAGGTGTTAACGTTAACCCGTTGCGGGAGGCCTTGGCAAAAAGCTTGGAGCGTATGCCTAAAGTGGAAGGTGTGGGTGGAGAAATCAATATCTCACGGGAGCTCAACAATTTACTCAATTTGACCGATAAAGAGGCGCAAAAGCATGGTGATCAGTTCATTGCTTCGGAAATGTTCCTGCTTGCAGCGCTCGAGGATAAAGGTGAAACGGGGCAGTTGTTGAAACAGTTTGGCGCCAACCGCAATGCTTTGGAACAAGCGATCAAGTCCGTACGTGGTGGAGAGAATGTATCGAGTGCGGAGGCAGAAGGCAGCCGCGAAGCTTTGAAAAAATATACGCTTGATCTGACCGAGCGCGCACGTCTTGGCAAGTTGGATCCGGTAATCGGGCGCGATGATGAGATACGGCGAACCATCCAGGTATTGCAGCGCCGTACCAAAAATAATCCGGTCTTGATTGGGGAGCCAGGGGTCGGTAAAACCGCTATTGTCGAAGGGTTGGCTCAACGTATCGTTAATGGAGAAGTCCCCGAGACGTTGAAGAATAAGCGTGTCTTGTCACTCGATATGGCGGCATTACTGGCAGGCGCGAAATATCGGGGCGAGTTTGAAGAGCGACTGAAAGCGGTTCTCAAAGAAATTGCTCAAGATGAGGGTAAGACGATCGTGTTCATTGATGAGCTGCACACCATGGTGGGCGCAGGCAAGGCTGAAGGCGCCATCGATGCGGGGAATATGCTCAAGCCTGCGCTGGCCAGAGGCGAGTTGCACTGTGTCGGGGCAACGACCTTGGACGAATATCGTAAGTATATCGAGAAGGATGCGGCATTAGAGCGGCGCTTCCAGAAAGTGCTGGTCGATGAACCGACGGTTGAGGCGACCATCGCCATCTTGCGAGGACTGCAGGAACGTTATGAACTTCATCATGGCGTAGATATCACTGATCCTGCCATCGTGGCGGCTGCAGAATTATCCCATCGTTACATTACCGACCGTTTTCTGCCAGATAAGGCGATCGATTTGATCGATGAGGCGGCTGCGCGAATTCGCATGGAACGGGATTCCAAGCCCGAAGCGATGGATCGACTCGATCGGCGCTTGATCCAGCTCAAAATCGAACGTGAGGCGATGAAAAAAGAGAAGGATGAGGCTTCGCAAAAACGACTCGCCTTGCTGGAAGAGGAAATTAAAAAACTGGAGCGGGAGTACGCTGATCTAGAAGAAATTCTCAAGGCAGAAAAATCACGTGCTCAAGGATCGCAACAGATCAAGGAGGAATTGGAGAAACTTAGAAAGGAAGTAGAAGCCGCAACACGCAAAGGAGATTGGCAAAAGGTTTCGGAATTACAATATGGCCGTATTCCTCAGCTGGAAACCCAGCTTGCCGAACAAATCCAGCAGGCTGAAGCAGCCGCCCAAGGTAAAGATGCCAACAAGCCCAAGTTGTTCCGGACGCAAGTGGGTGCTGAAGAAATCGCTGAGGTTGTTTCGCGTGCAACAGGTATTCCGGTCGCCAAAATGATGCAAGGGGAACGGGAAAAATTGCTCTTAATGGAGCAAAAATTGCATGAGCGTGTGGTGGGACAAGATGAAGCAACGCGACTTATTTCAGATGCGATTCGTCGCTCGCGCTCAGGACTCTCCGATCCTAATCGGCCTTATGGTTCCTTTTTGTTTTTGGGGCCAACCGGTGTGGGGAAAACCGAACTATGTAAGGCTTTAGCAGAGTTTCTGTTCGATTCCGAAGAACATTTGATTCGTGTCGATATGTCGGAATTCATGGAGAAGCATTCTGTGGCGCGCTTGATTGGCGCTCCGCCCGGTTATGTTGGTTACGAAGAAGGTGGATATCTCACTGAGTTGGTACGCAGGAAGCCTTATTCAGTGATACTGCTCGACGAAGTGGAAAAAGCGCATCCCGATGTATTTAATGTTTTACTGCAAGTACTGGATGATGGGCGCATGACCGATGGACAGGGACGAACGGTAGATTTTAAAAATACCGTAATCGTTATGACTTCTAACCTGGGCTCACAAATGATTCAGCAAATGAGCGGAGATGATTATCAAGTCATCAAACTTGCCGTGATGGGAGAGGTCAAAAGCTATTTCCGTCCAGAATTCATCAACCGTATCGATGAAGTTGTCGTTTTTCACGCCTTGGATGAAAAACATATTAAATCGATCGCGCAGATTCAGTTGCGGAAGTTGGAGGCTCGGTTGGCGAAAATGGAGATTAAACTCGAAGTAACCGATGCTGCTTTAACAGAACTTGCTCGAGCAGGATTTGATCCCGTGTTTGGTGCGCGCCCACTGAAACGCGCAATACAAGCACAAATCGAAAATCCACTTGCTAAAGAGCTCTTGCAAGGTAATTATGCTGCTAAAGATACAATTAAAGTGGACTGTGCAAACGGTATTTTGACATTCTCAAAAGCGGGATGAATGTATAAAAAGAAAACTTGGCGATAATTCATGAGAATAGAGAGTTTCAGGTAGAATAGTATTTTTTTCTGAATAGATCCTATGCTGAGAGGTAGTCTGGTTGCGATTGTAACGCCCATGTTTGAAGATGGTACGTTGGATCTGGAGAAATTTTGTGCGTTGATTGATTTTCATATTGCACAAAAGACGGATGCAATCGTAGTGGTGGGAACGACGGGTGAATCACCCACTGTCGATTTCGATGAGCATCATCTATTGATAAAGACAGCGGTATCGCATGCAGCCGGAAGAATACCCATCATCGCTGGAACAGGTGCAAATTCTACGAGAGAAGCGATCGACCTGACAATTTTTGCTAAAAATGCAGGTGCGGATGCATGTTTGTCTGTCGTTCCTTACTATAACCGGCCAACCCAGGAGGGGTTATATCAGCATTTTAAGACTGTGGCGGAAGCGGTTGATATTCCTATGATTTTATATAATGTGCCCAGTAGGACAGTGGCTGATATTTCCAATGATACGGTGTTGAGGCTTGCGCAGATTCCAAATATTATCGGAATAAAAGACGCGACAGGCAATATTGCGCGAGGATGTGATTTATTGCAACGCGTCCCCGTCGATTTTTGTGTGTATAGCGGGGACGATGCCAGCTCGCTCGCATTGTTGCTACTGGGCTGCCATGGCGTTATATCAGTGACTGCAAATGTTGCACCGAGATTGATGCATGAAATGTGTGCGGCAGCATTTGCAGGGGATTTGACTACCGCGCGAAAAATTAACAACAAATTGCTAAAGCTACATGTGGATTTATTCGTAGAGGCGAATCCCATCCCAGTAAAATGGGCAGTTTCCCAAATGGGATTAATCGGTCCTGGCATACGCTTGCCCCTTACCCCGCTGTCAAATTCATTCCACCAACTGGTAAAAGAGGCCATGTTGCAGGCTGAGGTTTTAGTTTAAAGGTTTGTAATGTTGAATATAAAATACCAAAAAACGATCGTCCTGAATATGGCGTTGGTATTGATGATCTCAGGTTGTAATTTGATACCTGAAAGCAAAAAGATCGATTACAAATCAGCCGGCAAAATACCACCACTGGAGGTGCCTCCTGATTTGACAGCACCTTCAGCCGATAATCGTTACGCTGTTCCCGATATCGCATCAGGAGGCAGCGCTACCTACTCTACTTATAATAGAGAACGCGAAGATCAACCCAGTGCCTATGATAGTCCGGTTTTGCCGTCATCCAAAGATGCCGCTTATATTGCAAGATCTGGTACACAGCGATGGTTGGTGGTTCCACAAGCCCCAGAAGATGTTTGGCCAGCTATCAAAGAATTCTGGCAAGACCTGGGGTTTATAATCAAGGTCGAGTCACCTGAAGTGGGCATCATGGAGACCGATTGGGCTGAGAATCGTGCAAAAATCCCCCAAGATATCATTCGTAGTGTTCTCTCGACTTTTCTCGATAGTTTGTACTCTACCTCGGAACGTGACAAATTCCGTACCCGACTAGAGCGGAGTGAGTCGGGGGCAACCGAAATTTATATTAGTCACCGAGGCATGAGCGAAGTACTTGCAGATAGGAGTACACAGCGTACTATTTGGCAACCCCGGCCTGCAGACCCTGAGCTAGAGGCAGAGATGTTAACTCGGTTGATGATGCGTTTTGGCATTCAGGAAGAACGTGCGAGACAGGAGATTGCATCAACTACAGATAGCGCCTTGCTTCGAGAGCAAGCTTATATGGACAAAGCAAGAGGGGGTGTACTTATCGTAAGTGAGACATTCGATCGTGCCTGGCGTCGAATCGGGTTGGCGCTTGATCGTGTGGGGTTTACTGTGGAAGATCGGGATAGGGCGAGTGGTGTTTATTTCGTGCGTTATGCGGATCCAGATGCCGAAAGTAGAAAGGCGGGTGAAGGGGAAGGGATACTTTCAAAACTTGCGTTCTGGCGTAGCGATGCAGATGCCAAAGCAGAACGATACCGTATACAGGTGAGTGAAGTGGGGGGAAGTAGCGAGGTTAAGGTGCTCAATGAAGATGGTACCCCAGAAGAGGCAGGAGCTGCGCAACGAATCCTGAACTTGTTGTATGAGCAATTGAAATAATCTCATTTGCTCTACATAAACCCGGCGGCTCAAAACAATAGTAGGTGTAGGCGAATTTTTAAGGCCAAGAGCCAGGAAAAAGAATCAAAAAAAACCGCCCAGCTGGGCGGTTTTTTTAATAGCAATCTGGTCATTAATTAACCAATTAATGGCCAGGTTTGCTGGTGCCGCCGTATGGACGAGGATCTGCACCCGCTTTAAGGCAGTTGCCGTTAGCATCTAGTCCATGTTCGCACTCCATTTTTTGGCCAGAGATAATGCGCTCGTAAGCATCTTTCTCGGTTTCAGGTAATGCTTGGCTTGGTTTGCCACATCCTGCCAATGTCAGAGTTGCTAAAGCTGCGGCGATTAGAAAAAATCTCATTATATGATTCCTTATTAAAATATTTGTAACTAAAAACACTTGTGACATGTCGAGTATATAACGAAAAGACTAAGTTGCTCAAGCCTCTGTTTACAAAAAATCTTCGCTCTTTTCTTTTTTTGTTGGCTGGATTAAAGTTCGTCTGTTTTTCAATATAGAAGCCAGGAGTGGCAAGTAAGTTTTACTTTGCCTTATTCTTCCTTGATTTTCAACGTTTCAGTAAATTTTTAAATTTATTTATACATTTCATTTCAAAATTTGACGTTGCATCACCCTAAATAATATTCCTGCTTTAGCGAAATATAATTGTTGATGTGTAAGAAAGGTGACTTGGGTATACAATGAGGCCGTCAATCTCATTATGAATCAGGTGGCAGTTAGTTTTATACGGGGCAATTCTCCCAGACATAATATTGACACTTGTTTAACCCATAATTGCGGTTGGTATTTCCACCTACTCATATTTTAATGGAGGTTATATATGAAACTAATCTTATTGCTGGCGCTGATCCTAAGTTCTCACGCATATGCTCAAGGTGGCCAGGGCCATCAAGGTGGAATGCATAAGGGTGATCATCATGGTGGAATGCATGGAGGAGAATTGGATGCAGCAACGCTCAAACAATTTTTTGAGCCGCTACCAGCCTCGATTATCGATGAGAAAAAAAATGAAACGCTGATCAAGCTAGGAAGAATGCTCTATATGGATCCCCGGCTTTCTGTGAATGACAAGATTGCCTGTAATTCTTGTCATCAACTGAATAAGTTCGGTGTCGATAACGAACCGACATCCCCAGGCCACGAAGGTAAGCGTGGTGGAAGAAATTCTCCAACCACACTTAATGCTGCCCTGCATATTGCGCAGTTTTGGGATGGACGAGCGAGAGACGTTGAAGAGCAAGCCCTCGGCCCAATCTTGAACCCAATTGAGATGGGGATGCCAAGCGAAGAAGCCGTAGTCAATAAATTGAAGAAAATTGAAGAATATCAGGATCTTTTTCCAAAAGCATTTAAAGATGATAAGGATCCATTCCAATATAAAAATGTCGGTAAGGCGATTGGTGCTTTTGAGCGCACCCTCTTAACGCCCTCCCGATTCGATGATTACCTCAAAGGTGACAAAGATGCGCTGACAGCAGACGAGAAAAGAGGTTTGAAAAAATTTGTTCACATGGGATGTGCGACTTGTCACAATGGGATCGTCATTGGTGGAAATTCGTTCAAGAAGCTAGGCCTCGTCGAGCCCTTTGAGACAGACGATTTGGGAAGATATGAGGTAACCGGGATTGAAAGTGACAAACATGTATTTAAAGTGCCTAGCCTTCGAAATATTACTAAAACAGGCCCCTATTTCCATGACGGATCGGTTGAAACGCTCGACGAAGCGATTCGCTTGATGGCTAAACATCAACTTGGACGCCAAGTCGGCGATAGCTTTATCCGTGATGTAAAAGCATTTCTGGGCTCTTTAACCGAAAAAGGTAAGGAATAAACCGGTAAAATTTGTGCTGTGAGGCCATTTGAATGGTATAAAGCCCGGGGTTTTATACCATTCTTTTCTAATATTGTTTCCGTTAAGGAACCTTGCTGTTACTGATGGATCAATAATGAAGTGAGATCAGCATTTTTATCTCATAACATAGCGTTGATCAACCTAATAGGTAGGAGGCTATCATGCGTCGCATTTACTTCCTTGTCCCCGATATAACCGCTACTAAGCGTATTGTCAATGAATTGCTTTTGGCGCGGATCGAAGAAAAACATATTCACGTTATTGCCAAGCGCGGCACACCATTAGAAGATTTACCCGAAGCTAGTCTTTTGCAGAAATCCGATTTCGTTCCAGCAGTCCAGCAAGGGTTGGCGCTAGGTGGGTCGACTGGCGTGCTCGCTGGTCTAGTCGCTGTCGCCCTTCCTCCTGCTTCAACAGTGGTTGCGGGCGGTATTTTGCTTGCGAGCGCGCTCGCCGGTGCAGGTGTAGGTGCATGGGTAAGTGGGCTGGTTGGAATGAGCATTGGTAACCGGCGAATCAAAGAGTTTGAGGATGCGATTGAAGCGGGTCATTTTTTAGTGCTCGCTGATGTTTCCGCAGATAGAGTCGAAGAGATCGAAGAGCGTGTAAAACAGCATTTGCCTGAGGTGGAGATCGAAAGTACTGAACCTAAAGTTCCTGCATTTCCTTGATCGAGTAGCTTGTTTCTGCCTAACTTAATTTTGAGGAAGCACTGTAAAAAGGGAAATGCAGCGCTTCCTCTTCCTATTGGCTGATTCAAAATTGTTCAAACGGTCGCTTGCCAAGCGCCTAGGAGGCTGTCCGAGGCTGATCTACTGCAGACGAGCTTGGCCTGGCTGGATTTTCTGATTCTTTTTGTTAAATAGAGCGACTATTTGCCTCAAATGATCGAAAAATCCAACTCAACCAGACAACGCTTGCTACGAATCGCTAATCTCGGACAGCCTCATCGATCACTAGAATTTGATAGGGCGCATGTTTTTGCGTAACGCACTGATCAATAGCGATAAGCAAAACAGTATTGTACCGAACAGAACGATTGTTGTACCGGAAGCAACGTTGAATATATAGCTTAGATACATCCCTACAATCCCGGTCATTGCACCAATAATCATTGAATATACGATCACTCGACTGAAGCTATTGGTAAGCATTCTTGCTGTCATGGCGGGTGCTATCAGTGTGGCGGCCACCATTGTGACGCCGACTACATTCAGGGATGCAATCACCGAGAAGGTGAGCAGGAACGAAAAAATGATCTGCACCAAGCCAGTCTTAATTCCGAACACACGTGCCGCATCGTGATCGAATGTTAGGAAAAGCAATGGTTTGTATATGAAGAAAATGGTTACCAAGGTAATGGTCGTGATGCCGCCAATCATGATCAAGTCTTGATCGCTGATTCCCAGAATATTGCCAAACAAAGCAGCTTCAAAATTTTGCCTGAAATGACGCAACTTGCTGATAATGGCTACGCCTAGCGCGAACATGGCCGTAGTGACTAATCCGATCGCCGCATCGAGCTTGATTTGATTATTTTGAGTCACGCGATTGATGAGCAATGTGGCAAGTAAACCCATTGCGCAAGCACCGACATAAAAATTAAGATTCAAGGTAATGCCTACCACGGCACCACCGATTGCGGCATGAGATAAGCCGTGGCCGATATAGCTCATACCACGAAGCACAACGAATACACCAATCAAACCGCAGAGTGTCCCTATCATAAGTGCAGCAAGCAGGCCACGACGGAAAAACTCGTAATCGAGCGGCTCGACAAGAAAAGCTATCATGGATGCCTGTCCCTGAAATGAAGCGGTGTGCTATTGGCAATCAGGAAATGTCCATCGTATTTAACGATCACGATATCGCCACCGTAGGTTTTAGTAAGAATCTCATTGGTGAAGATGTCATAAGGGCGGCCTTGTGCAACGATGCCTTTATTGAAACAAATGACCCAGGGTAGATGAGAAGCAACCGCATTGAGATCGTGCGTAGTAAGCAATACCGTGATGCCTTCGCTATTGAGATCACCCAGCAAGTGCAGTACTTCATGCTGAGTTTTGATATCGACGCCAGAAGTGGGTTCGTCTAAGACGAGTAGTCTGGGATTGTTGATGAGCGCGCGTGCAAGAAATGCGCGTTGTCGCTCTCCTCCCGAAATATTGGCGATGTGCTGGCGCAAACAATCATAAACGCCCAGTCTGGATGCGAGTTCGTTAACTCGATTGCGTTCTGCCCTACTAGGCCACGGCCAAATACGTCCACTATCATGCAGTCCCATGGTAATAACTTCCTCCACCGTTATGGGGAAACTCCAATCCACGCTATCCAACTGGGGTACATAACCGATTGTCCTTGGTGGAGCTTTTTCTATGGAGCGGGTACTCAAGTGTATTGCACCGGACATGACGGGGTGCGTGCCTAAAATGATTTTAAGCAAAGTACTTTTACCAGAGGCGGTAGGGCCAACGATCCCCGCGAACTGACCCGAAGTGATTTCGAGTGAAAGGTCGGAGAAGACAATATTCCGTTCGTAACCGGCTGTTACATTGTGGAGCTTGATAGCCGAATCAGAATCGACGTTAAAAGAGATTGCTTGCATCGATGTCGGTTATGCAGGCTGAATTGCCTCCTAATGCTTCCGTCATGATCGCCAAATTGTTGGCCATCATGCCAATAAATGAATCGTTAGGGGGGGGCGGGAGCTCATCGTCGGACAGTTGGTCGACAAATTTAACATTGGCTTCGCGCGCGATCTGCGCCATCACTTTACTTGGGAAAACTTCTGAGCCAAATATTGCCGGTACTTTTTCTTTTTTGATTTGTTTGATAATGCTAATGATTTCACGTGGTCCCGGTTCGGAGAAGTCTGAAGGTTGTAGTGCAGCGATCACGGTCACACCGTAGCGCGGTGCGAAATAAGCAAAAGAATCGTGGTACGTGACAAGTTTACGATTTTGCTCCGGAATGGATGCCACACATTGAAAGATCTTGTTATCCAATTTTTCAAGCTTGGCGAGATAAGCAGCTGCATTGGCGAAATAACCTGTCGTGTTGATCGGATCGAGCTTACTTAGATTATCCCTGATAATTTCAACGTAGCGCATCACGAGCGCAATATTAAGCCACAAATGCGGGTTGGGGTACCCTTCGTCACGTGGATAACTGAAGTCATATTGCCATTCTTCTCGTGAGAGTGTTTGGTTGCCGAGTTGCAAGATAGGCGTTTCGGCTTTTTTCACTTTCTGGGCTAGCTTGACGGTGGGTAGTTCCAAATCGAGACCATTGACGATGATGAGATCGGCCGCTTGCAATATTTTGGCATCCGCTGGAGTCGGCTCGAATGTGTGCGAATCCGTTCCATCAGGAACAATACCTGCGATGTCGACGTAAGGTATGCCAACATTCCGGACGATATTGGCAAGGGGCGCAACTGTGGTCACAACCGCAAGTTTTTTATTCGTCGTTGATGCACAAGCAATATAGGGAAGCAGCAGCGAAAATGTAAATAGCCAGGTCAATAATTTCAACGTTCTGTTACTCTCAATTTTCATGTCGTTTTTCCTTTGACTCGGTCAAAACCGATAGCCCGCATCGATCAGCACACCTAAATGGAGAAGGGTTGCTGATTAAGGGTCAAGTCGATCAAGCCCGATCTAACGTTAAAGCTATTTAACGCGCATAAGGTTTATTTTGTGTTATCTTGTATGAAGAATATAGAATTTATCATACTTTTTATCTTGTTTAATAAATTAGAGGTCATTTTTATACCACAATCAGGTATCAAGAAATAGAAAATGACCTATTGATAGAAACGAAACGATCAAGTATCCATTTCGATTTGCCTTCTGTTTTTGCGTAAAGTGAGGATGAAAGCTTGAAGAATATGCTTAAATTTTCCAAAAAATGGGTGCAGGATGTTGCTTCATGGCAATTGGTGGCATTAACCAGTATCCCCCAGCTTAGTCATGCAGCAGGAATACCTACATTGCAAGAAGTGACTGTCAAAGCTAAAGCCAATGACTTGATGGGGTTGGCCAATTCAGCAAGTGAAGGCACGGTACTCAAGCGGCAGCTTGATATGCGTGCAGTCTATCGTCCAGGCGAACTGTTGGAAAGTGTGCCGGGCTTGATTGTTACTCAGCATAGTGGCGAAGGCAAAGCGAATCAATATTTCTTGCGAGGCTTTAATCTTGATCATGGGACGGATCTTAGAATCACCGTCGATGGCATGTTGGTGAATCAACGCTCACATGGACATGGGCAAGGCTGGGCAGACACCAATTTTGTCATTCCCGAACTGGTTAGTGGAATGCAATATCTGAAAGGGCCTTATTATGCTGATCAGGGTGATTTTTCTTCGGCGGGTGCAGTCAATATGGGTTATGTCAACAAACTTCCCCAGGGGATTGCAAGCTATGGATTGGGTCAGCAAGGATTTATGCGGGGCTTGCTTGCGAACTCCCATGAAGTGGGAGCGGGTCAAGTTTTATATGCCGCTGAGCTGCTGACAAAAGACGGTCCTTGGGTCAACAAAGAGAATTACAAAAAATTCAATGCATTGCTGCGCTATAGCCAGGATACCGGGCCGACCCAATTTAACGTGACAGCGATGGGTTATGGTGGACGCTGGAATGCGACTGACCAGATACCCTTGAGAGCGGTAACGGAGGGATTGATTTCCCGGCTGGATACGATTGATCCCAGCGGTGGAGGTGAAGCGCATCGTTTCAGTTTATCGGGGGCGTTGCAACATACCAGCAATTACGGCGTCACCCGCTTGAATCTCTACACACTCCATACCAATTTAGCGCTTTTCTCAAATTTTACTTATTTTCTGGACGACCCTATCAATGGCGATCAATTCTCGCAGATAGACAAACGCTTCCAGTCTGCAATGGATTTGAGCCATTTTTGGATAAACCGTCTGGGTGGTATCGAACTTGAAAATACCGTTGGCGTTCAATTGCAAAATGATGTGATTGACAATGGTTTGTTAAGTACGAGGCACCGGCAAACGTTATCGACGACACGTAAAGATCATATCAATCAGAACAGTATAGGACTCTATTTCCAAAATAGTATTCAGTGGCTGGAAAAATTTAGGACTGTTGCTGGAGTACGGTCAGATTATTACTGGTTTGACGTAAACAGTCACCAAAAAGCGAATTCTGGTAACCGTTTCGACAGTATTACCAATCCCAAGCTAAGTTTGATTTTTGGCCCTTGGGCCAAGTCGGAGTTTTATTTTAGCTATGGGAGCGGTTTTCATAGTAATGATGCGCGTGGCACCACAGCTACAGTCGATCCCAAAACGGGCGAACCGGTTAACCGTGTGACACCGCTTGTTCGTTCTACCGGCTATGAAGTTGGGTTGCGAACGGCAGTTATTCCAAGCCTACAAGCTTCTTTCTCACTTTTTCGGTTGAATATGGATTCGGAATTACTGTTTGTTGGCGATGCCGGTACCACTGAAGCGAGTCGTCCGAGTAAGCGTGAGGGATTTGAAATCTCGACATTCTATATGCCAACCGATTGGATGATCATCGATTTGGATTATGCCCTTACACGCGCCCGTTTTACCGATGCGGATGCAGAGGGAAATCATATTCCCGGTGCGATCAAAGGCGTTGGGAAGGCGGCTGTTTCCGTGGATAATATCGGGCGCTTTTATGGGAGCATGCAGTTCCGCTATTTCGGTAAGCGCGCGTTGATCGAAGACAATAGTGTTCAATCAGATCATACAATGACGCTGAATGGTCAGATTGGCTACAAAATCAATCATAACGTTCGTGCGCTCTTGCAAGGATTCAATTTATTGAATACTCGGGCACATGCTATTGATTACTACTATACTTCAAGACTGCCAGGCGAACCACAGGAAGGAATGGCTGATCTTCATTTTCATCCGATTGAAAGCCGCTCTTTTCGTGTTAGCCTGATTGTTAACTATTAACAGCGCTTTCTTTGTGTGAAAAGGTTGTAAATTGTGCTGTGATAAGTGTGTGCAAGTTTAACTAAGGGATCTTGCGGGGAGCGTATGTTCAGATCGCAATGATTTTTTATCACAATAAATGCATAGGAAAATAGCATCATGGAGCGACATACCATTTCATTGGATACACAGCTTTCTGAACAATTTGATAAATTCATGCAGGCGCGAGGCTATGAGAATCGTTCCGAGGCGATACGCGATTTGATCCGCGAGTGTCTGGAAGTTGACCGCCTGAATAAAAATATAAAAGGCTACTGTGTCGCAACACTTAGCTATATCTATAACCATCATGAAAGAGATTTGGCGAAGCATGTCACATCGGTCCATCATTTTCATCATGATTTGACGCTGTCTAGTATGCATGTACATATGGATCATGACAATTGTCTGGAAGTGGTTTTTATTCGAGGGACTGTGCAGGATGTCAGGCGTTTCGCAGACAAAGTTATCGCTACGCGCGGCGTGCGGCATGGTAAATTGCATATCGTGCCGATCGAACTTTCGCAAGAACGGCATGCGCATTCATCCGAGCCACATTTTCACAGTAGCCCCCTTACCTGAATACTGGCCCACGATTGTGATGGGGTGAAACCGGCGATAGAAGATCCGCGATTCTGCGGATCTTCTATCGGGAGGCTATGCTTACTTAATTGCTTCCCCAATATTTAGATTTACTGGCAGCAAACAAAAACATCCACATGACCAGTACGAATGGAAAAGTCAGGGTAGGCAATCCAATTGGCGTCAGGAAATTGGCTAAACCAGCCTGACATACTACGGTCAGCATCCCTGCCAGGAAGGCCAGAACGATACTTCTCTTAGAAGGTTTGAGAAAAACCCAGCCTATGGCCATCATGGTAAGGACGGGATTGAACGCGTATAAGCCCATTTCAATCAAGGTTTTGTCCGCACCTAGCAGGACGGGGGTAATGACGCCGACGATAGCGCCTGATAGCGCCATGGCTGCACCGCGTAGTGATGTAATCGCAATACCGACTAAAAACATAACGCCGACGGTGACACTGTCCGCAAACATGACTTCGCTTACTCCCTTGGAGACAGCGACGTGCCACATTTCGACTGGTATCATGGAAATATTAGCTACTTCGGTAGGGATACTGGCTGCAGGCAAAACGGGCCCTCGCGAGAAACTGTCGAAAGCAAAAACGGCTGCCATGAACATCCAGCAGGTTAGAACAAAAGGTGAAGTCGAAGCGGGGATATTATAGGGTTGCAAAATCCGCATCAGGGCAGCTAGGACAATGGTTGACAAAATCGAAGCAAAGACGACATAGAGCCAAAGCTGTGGAGAATGCTCCAGAAATAAGAAAAGACAGGGGCCTACCAACGTGCCGTTGAACCCATACAACCCTGCATCGATTTCATCGTCCGGTAACCCCAGTAGATAGGCTGCAACCGTGCTGCTGATGACACCCACAGTTGCTGCTAATCCTGCGGTTATCCCCCCGACGTACAAGGCAGCCAAAAAAATCAAGCCTGTTACCGCATTGCCACAAAAAAAAACTTGTCCGACTCCCCTAAAAATGACACGTAAGGGATACGGTATTGCTTTATCAACAGTCCAAGACCATTCCATGGTAATTAGCTCCCAAAGTTTATGAAAAAAACTATGCTCACAGCAACTAAACCAAAATCTTCAAGTACCCTACCCCATCGAGTGCGCAATTTGGTTGTTCGACTAAATAAACCATGAAGGATAGTCCATTTCATTGCGATTTTACTTCATCCAATAATCCCTGTTTTATGATGAAATCAACAATCTGATCAACCCCTTCACCGGTATACATGTTGGTAAATACAAATGGACGATCCCCACGCATTCTTTTGGCGTCACGTTCCATCACCTCCAGATCTGCACCCACATGCGGAGCAAGATCTATTTTATTGATGACAAGCAGCGCTGAGCGCGTAATCCCAGGTCCACCTTTACGAGGAATTTTTTCACCTGCTGCGACATCGATGACATAGATGGTCAAATCGGACAGTTCGGGACTGAAGGTCGAGGCAAGATTATCGCCCCCTGATTCAACGAGAATGAGATCAAGATTAGGAAAATCGGTTGTCATGCGCGCGATAGCTTCCAAATTAATGGAAGCGTCTTCCCGGATGGCAGTATGGGGACAACCACCTGTTTCCACGCCCATTAGCCGCTCCGGGGGGAGCGCGTTTGCGCGTAACAGGATTTCCATATCTTCTTTTGTATAGATGTCATTGGTAATGACCGCCATTTCGTAGCGATCGCGCATTCGTTTGCTTAGTGCTTCACATAAGGCTGTTTTACCGGAGCCAACCGGGCCACCGATACCGACTCGGAGAGGGTTAGGTAATTTACTCACGTTTTGAACTTCCATGAAAATTATGAACGATAGATTCTGCTGTACTGAACTTCATGCTGCATCGAGAGTAGCGATAATCCTGGCGCCCAGTTAGACAGTTCGTCATCTTCGAGTTGCCGCGCGTGCGAAGCAGCTGCCTCGATCGCATCATGTAGGGAAAGCAGCAGTTTCTGGCCAGCCATTTGACCGAGCGGAATAGATTTTACACAGACCAATACTTGGTTCTCGACCATCGAAAACAGCATACCAAGGAGTGCTTCTGAATGGGGGATAGCAAGTGCCTCTGCTGCACATGCAAACGCAGTCGGCAAAGGAATTTCAGTCTGATTGGTCAGAAATGTGCTTAACGATTCGTCGGCGATATTTAGATCAATGACTAACTTCCCTAAGGAGTAACCCATTTGTATGGTTTCTGCACGAAATTCTGCAGTGTCCCTGGAAGCTATGAAATACTCGGTCCAGTATTCGATCATTTCCAGATCGCGTTTTGAGAGTGCCTTAAGTAAGCGCCAGAGGATAGGCGCTTCAAAGTCGGCAACAATTCTCAATGACTCTGTGATCCATAATCTCGCCGAATTTTCATTAGTTACGGCGCCGTTTTCAATGGCTGATTCCAATCCTTGCGAATAGGTGTAGGCTCCTACCGGCAATGAAGGGCTGGCAAGTTGCAGGAGACGAAGCAATGAATTTGTTTGCAGGGCTGTCATTTATGAGTGCGAATCGGAAGGACGGTGAATTTTCTGGCGGACAGGAATAGGTGCGAGCGGGCCGTGCGCGTGGTAATGCCCATCGCCATGATGGTGATGATGCCCTCCTCCGCTGTAAGCGCCTGATTCGGGTTCAAATTGAGCACTTTCTTCCGTCACGGTTGCCCCTAGACCTTCCAGCATTTGCTTCAATACTTCGTCCTGGTGAATACGCAGAAAAGTATCCCCAACCTGTGTTTGAGTATGGCGATTGCCTAAATGAAATGCGCAGCGCACCAGATCATGCAGTGTGCGGCAGGTAACCCGATAAGTGGGTTCATGCGCAGCGATGATTTGAACCACACGGCCGTCGTCGCTTTTGAGCAGGTCATTATGGCGCAGTACGGTCCCTCGTGTGGTAAAAATAGCAACTTCTTCACCCGATGCCAATGTGGTTCTAAATCGACTGCTCTCACGCATTTCGTAAGGCAGCACAAGCTGTGCATAAATGGTTTCTGCGTGGTCTACTTTAGTGTTTAACGTAAGCATTTTTATGACTCATTAAATAGCCTAAACAAAGAATAACCTTGCGATCGCGACGATAGCATCAGAGTGGCCTTGCCGAAACCAAGATACGGGGTTCAGCATGCTCAAAAGGCGCACTCTGTCGTTACGTTCTTGACTAGAACAGAAAATAACGTTGTGCCATGGGCAATACATCTTCTGCGCCGCAGGTCAGCAATTGTCCATCGGCACGCACTTCGTATGTTTCTGGATCGACTTCCATTTTCGGTGTCGCGCCGTTATGGATCATGTCTTTCTTGCGTAAATTACGTGTATCTTTGACTTCGATAATATTTTTATCCAGCTTGAGCTGATCGACCAGGCCGGCGCTGAGTGCTGCCTGGGAAGCGAATGTAAAACAGGATGTTTTGATTCCGCCGCCATAGCCACCAAACATGTAGCGGTAGTGCACAGGCTGCGGTGTTGGGATCGAGGCGTTCGGATCACCCATCAAGGCAGCGGCTATCATGCCACCTTTTAAGACCATGGAGGGCTTGATACCAAAAAAAGCGGGCCGCCATAGAACGAGATCGGCATATTTGCCAACTTCAATCGAGCCGACTGCATGCGCAATACCATGAGTAATTGCCGGATTGATCGTATATTTTGCAATATAGCGTTTTACCCGGAAGTTGTCGTTCCTAGAATTATCTTCTTGCAAGGTGCCGCGTTGTATTTTCATTTTGTGCGCGGTCTGCCAAGTGCGGAGCACGACCTCGCCGACACGGCCCATCGCTTGAGAATCCGAAGCCATCATTGAAATAGCGCCTATATCATGCAGAATATCTTCGGCTGCAATGGTTTCCTTCCGGATACGCGATTCCGCAAAAGCGACATCCTCCGGTATGCTGGCGTTCAGGTGATGGCACACCATCAGCATGTCGAGATGTTCATCCAGCGTATTGACGGTGTAAGGCCGGGTCGGGTTGGTCGAAGACGGCAAAACGTTTTCCTGACCGACAACAGCGATGATATCCGGAGCATGCCCGCCACCTGCGCCTTCGGTATGGAAAGTATGGATGGTGCGGTCTTTCAGGGCGGCGATAGTGTTTTCCAAGTAACCACCTTCATTGATGGTATCGGTATGGATCGCTACTTGCACGTCGTATTTATCTGCAATATTCAGGCAGTTGTCGATAGCGGCGTATGTGGTTCCCCAGTCTTCATGCAGTTTCAGACCGCAAGCGCCAGCCAGCACTTGCTCTTCGAGTGGAGTCGGAAGGCTGGCGTTACCTTTGCCGAAGAACCCCGTATTCATGACTAAACCATCCGAAGCACGTAACATGGAATGAATGTGCCAGGGGCCCGGTGTACAGGTAGTGGCAGCGGTTCCCACTGCCGGTCCCGTGCCTCCGCCGAGCATGGTGGTGGTGCCGTTCATCATGGCTTCTTCTGCTTGTTGGGGGGATATAAAGTGGATATGAACATCCAACGCGCCAGCCGTGACTATCTGCCCTTCACCGGCGATAATTTCGGTGGCTGCGCCAATGGCCATGGTCACGTTGGGTTGAATATCCGGGTTGCCAGCCTTGCCGATCGCGGCGATTTTGCCATTCTTGATGCCGATATCTGCTTTAACGATGCCCCAATGATCAATGATGGTGGCATTAGTAATCACAGTATCCATGACTTCGCTGTGATTACGCTGTGATTGACCCATACCATCCCGGATTACTTTTCCGCCACCAAATTTGACTTCTTCACCATAGGTGGTGAAATCTTTTTCAATTTCGATAAAAAGCTCTGTGTCGGCGAGGCGGATTCGATCGCCCGTCGTTGGGCCCATCATTTCCGCATAAGCTTGACGGGAAATTTTTACGCTCATTTTTATGCTCCTATAAAATTAGTGCGCTATTCGGCCTACTATTTAAGCTTACCCATTACTTTCTGGTTAAATCCATAAACGGTGCGATCCCCGGCCAATTCTACGAGCTCGACGGTTCTCTCTTGTCCTGGCTCGAAGCGGATCGCAGTGCCAGCCATGATATTCAGCCGCATGCCATAAGCCTCTTCCCTATCGAATTGCATAGCGGAGTTCACTTCGTAAAAATGAAAGTGTGAGCCAATTTGTATCGGTCTGTCGCCGCCATTGGCAACTTTGATCGTTTTGGTTTTTCTACCGGCGTTAAGCTCGATTTCACCTGGCTCTGTGAAAATCTCGCCTGGAATCATAGGTAATCTCATGGTTTTCTCCTGGATCTAATGGGTATCTTCTATTCATGGAATGGGATTATGGACAGTGACCAGCTTTGTCCCATCGGGAAACGTCGCTTCGACTTGGATATCCGGAATCATTTCAGGCACCCCTTCCATGACATCCGCGCGGGTCAGCACTTTACGGCCAGCTGTCATCAGTTCGGCAACCGTGCGGCCATCTCTTGCGCCTTCCAATACCGCACAAGTGATCAGTGCAACCGCTTCTGGGTGGTTGAGACGCAGCCCGCGAGCTTTACGGCGCTCGGCAAGCAATCCGGCAGTGAATATTTGTAATTTGTCTTTTTCTCTCGGTGTGAGGTCCATAGTGCTTCTCCTTGGTAAAAATGCATATTTGATTTGCCAATGTTACTGCTAAACACATTATTAAAATTCATCAATAGACATGCTGAATATCATCAGGTGTTCCACATGCGTGGCACGATTGCGGCACGTCCGAGGATTTCTGGGCGAAACAATGACCAGGCGCATAGCATGACGTGCCGTGCTACTTCGCTGGAATTCCCCAAGTAGCGGATAACAACGATGGATTTAAATTGGGATATGCCAATCTGACCAATGCCTTTGCTAATGTTTTCAGTCTCTGCACGTGCTAAATCGATCAATGGTTGAGGAAGCGTTTTTCCTGTCAGTATCAACGTAGCGCAGACAGTTTTGCCGGAGAGCGCAAGTGAATCTTTCATGGCCGAACTTCCACCTTGAAGTCGAATCTGTTCAAGCCAAATCATTTTTCCATCTCGAAGAATACGGGTACGTTGTCTGATCTGACCATTGTTGAACGATTCACCATAGGCCGTTCGTCCAAAGCAGAGAATTTCGCATCCAATATAGACTGCGTCTTTCTCTAGATTGACCCGATGGTCAACTATCACATCCGCATTGTCGTAGAAGATGGTTTCTTGGGGTACCCATTCGAGCACCCCACCCGCTTGTACGTCGATGCTGATTTGCTGATGCGAGACATGTCCGTTGGCTTTATACCACTTGCTTGCGCCTGGGGTGGTGATTTGCGCGCTTGCAGAAGCACCTACGCGTGCCGAGATACTCAACTCGTCACCGCCGGCGACGCCACCGGGCGGGTGCACAATAACGACGTGACATACTTCTTTACCTTCCGGATAAAAAGGTTTTTGTACCAATAGTGGGCCATAATGATTTCTTTCTGTCAGCCGAGTGGTGACGCCATCCTTTTCGAATCCCAACGATAAGCTTGCTTGTAGAGGGGTATGTATGACACTCGCAGCCGAATGCAAGGCATGAAGGAGATGAGGAGCTTCCTTTTTTGAAGTTGTTTGATTCATTCGTTGATTGGCAAGGGTTGCGCCAAGCACTGCTCGATTCATAATTAGTTATGGTTATTTAAGATGAAAATATGAGATGCCATCTCGCTAAATCTGGATTTGAAATGATATTTTGAAGATATCCACGGCGCGCCCAGTTACACCAGGCGCATAATTGAGTCCTTTGGTAAAAAGATCGCCATGTTGGTAATAAGCTGAGATACGTGCGTTGAAGCCATCGATAATATAATTGAGGCCTGCTTCGATTTCTTCCCTGTTGCTGCTGCGATTGGGTTGCACGCTGGTAAATCTGCCGTACGGCTGGAATTGCCCGATCCCTATTTTCGTGGGGATTAAATAAAGGCCCGTGACGGTCCATGATTTACCGTCAAATATACAAAAACAATCACGATCAGCGAATGCCGCTGTCGAATAATCGGCGTAGAATTGTTTATACTCGGCGTTGGCCGTGACCACGCCTAAATTACGAGGTAAAACTTTTTCCAGGAGCGCATCGCCTACGAAACCCAGAAAATCACTGCGATGCGCAAGGGAGCCCGCCCCATTTTTCTGGTAGGACATACCAAAGGCGAGTGCGAGAATATCGCCTGCTTTGCCGTAATAGGTTCCCGCGGTGTAATAGCCTGGATTTTTTTCCGGATTCCAAAAATTATAAGTAAAACGTGCGGCGGTGAGTACACTGCCTCCTGTATTGGGTCCTGCAAGATTAGAAGATTGGAGGCCGCGATAAACCCCCATTGCATAGCCTAGCGTACCTGGAACAAAACCTGGTTCCACGCTTCCCCATAAGGTTGCACCATCATCCCGCCCGTACCGGCCAGCCCCCCCATTGCCGAATTTAACGCTAAAGTCCTGGGAGAAGAAAGGTGTCTTGAATCCATCATGTGTGGCATGGAAGAAAGGCCCATTGAGCTCACCCCGTTCGGTAGGTACCAGCATTCGTCCTCCCCAGACATTGAAATAACGGTTGAACTCGAATTTAGCTATCGCATCGAGAATGTTATATGACATCTTGGGATTATCATTCGCGCCGGTATTGTTACAGAAGAAACATTCCGTATTGATTTCGAATTTGAGGTACTGATGAAATTGCCCGTTCAGATAAAGCCGCGCGTTATCGATACTAAAATCACCATTCAAGTTACCTGACCTTTGGTTCTCCGCCCATAGCCCTGTCCCACGAAACCCTGCACCCAAGCTGATCCACCTGGTTTCGTCAGCTTGTACTTTTAGTCTGTCGGAAATCGGTTTGACGGATACATCTACGGAATAGGCATAAGATGATGAGAGCAGCAAAAGGATAGATGCAAGTACGGCAGCCACAGAAAAAATAGTATGCTTTTTACATAGATAGAAAAGCGAGCCAGGTGCTGATGGGCTAGATGAGCTGCGTTTTATATTGCTCATATTGTTTTTCGCGTTTGTTCCATCGTGCATATTCCATCCATCCCCTTTAACTAACTCTTTATCCATGTTCATCTAACAAGCTCAGTCGATGAGCTATATATATTGTCAGACATTAAAAAATGTACCTATGCTTTTCTACTTCTACTAACCTTCAATTTAGTATAAATGCAAATTTTCTACTGATGTATTTGTAATACACTTTGGGTTATTTGTGTGAATGATAATGATTATGAATTGAAACTGACTTTATTATCGTGGTTTCGGTTTCTTATCATAGTTCGTTTGTTTTGTTGTTAGCTAGCCTACACCCTGCCTGATTCCGTAATGAAGGTTTGACAAGCGGAGTCGTATCTGGGTATGGTTGATAGCTCGGTATGGTCTTTTGGCTATACAAAATCTGGAGAGAGTGAAATGAAAAAAATGAATATTGGATTGATATTGTCGCTGTTGATAATTTTAGTGGGCTGTGGAAAAAGTAATGATTATGCGCCTGGCGCGGACGACAGCGGGGAGCGGATTTTCAGTACGGCTTGTACCGAGTGTCATAAACCATTAAGCCAGGATGTTGCGATGCTGCTCAGTGAAAAAATGGCTAATAAAGAGGCGATTATCAACAAAGTACAGACAGGCAGCATGAGAATGCCAGCTTTCAAGAATATTCAAGGTGAGGCGGCGGATCGATTGGCGGAATATATTTTGACGCATAGCGACAAGAATAGATAATTTTTCAAGCTTCTGTAATAGGGGTGAATAAGCATTTTCCTTTGATAATTAACAATTGTTTGATGCATGTATTGGTTATGTGGCTTTGAATGAACATCTGTTTGTCATCAAATTGCCGTACAGCATATAAAATTTGTATTTGTCGATATAATGCGGTATGGTTACGACTGACTGGTCAGCTTGATTTAGCTTGATTTGTAAGTAACGATCATGGGATTTTCTGTGCTGGATAAAGGCGCGAAATTGTGATTATAAACAAGGCAGGTCTGGCTGGTGGGTCTTATTCACGAGAGAAAATCTATTCTCAATTCTACGAAAGTGCATCAGAGATGTCTTGAAAATAATTTCAAGAGTCCAATTTTTTATTTTATAAAAGGAGGTGTCTGATGAACAAACTTACTTTGTCAATATCTTTGCTTCTTCTTTCTTTTCTTGTTGCTGGTTGTTCTGGACAAGAGGGAACTGCGGAGCAAGTGGGCAAGAAAATAGATGAATCTGTAGACAGCAGTAAACAAGCTATCGATGAAGCGATTGATAAAGCGGCTAAAAAGATAGAGGAGTTAGGTGACGCAACCGAAGGGCCCGCTGAACGGACAGGTGAAAAAATAGATGAATCAATGGAAAGTATGAAAGAATCTATGAGCGAAGCCTACGATAATGCCGCAGAGAAAACGGAAGAAGCGGGTGATGCTTTAAAAGATAAAGCAGAAGCCGCGAGTGGTGGCTATTAGTATCAATAATTAAGAAACCTATTCTTAAGTAAACCCTAGAAGTCGAGAATAAAACCGGATAGCGTGTATTGCTTGTAACTCGGAAACCGGCGATTGCCGTGGTAGACAGAAAAGCATGGAATAATAATCGCAGATGCCGCTTAGGTATTCTTTTGCTTTTTTGGGCGAGAGGCTGTAAAAAAATCGTAACGAGTACCTTCCGGCATAGTACATAGTGATTGGAGGGGTGGTATATTTTTTCATGGCCTCTACTAGAGTTAGGCATGGCCAGCACTAAGCATGTGATGCTGTGTCAAAAACTATCGTATCACCATTGCAATGGAATCGAAGAATATCCGATTTCCCCTGCGCTTAGCATCAAGTCAGAAATTGGTATCAAGCAGGTACAAAGCTATTCTATTTCTCTCGCTTCTAGGAATACGATAAAAAGTCTTTAGGGTTATCTCTACAAATTCACAGTCTTAAACAAGATGAGGCGAGAGCAAATAATGCTGTCGTGGCCTATGATCGATAGGTAAGGAAACATTTTCGGTGAGCGACGATGTATTGTGAAGAAATAGGGATGTTTAGAGACTATGCTTTTATTTGTTCCAGTGAGTTTTCGTTTGGCAGGTAGCAGAGATATCGCTCGGTGACTTTGACTGCACCTGCCAAACTGAAACGGTTATTCCATACACGCGTTTGTCCGGGTGTTATGGTAATTTCCTATTTACATCGAATAAACCGCGGCGTTGATTTCCTTGAGCTGTTATAAGTTTTTGATAATCGATTCGAGGTGATGATCTAAGTTCCGTCCGGCCTGTAATTCAGCAGCATTGCACTATACCAACGGCGCGAGCAACACATTGTATCGTTGCACCGCATTTCTGTATGCACTTGCATTTCAGGACACATCATTTTTTTACAAACTGGAAATTTGATCGCTACTTTCGCCTCCCAATGCATCGATCAAATCAGGCAATAGCTGCTTCAATTCTTCAGTCATCAGAAAAAAATTGCTATCAAATTGCTCTTCGGCGGATTCGGCAGGTTCTTTTTCGATATCGAGTAAGGTAAGCCGCTTTATTTGTAGGTTTTCATCCAGGATGAAAGCAATTCTGTTTCGCCAAACTAGAGCCAGCTTGGTAACTTCCTTTCCCGCTCTGACGTGTCTAGTAATTTCATCCGAGTCGAGTGGGTGCCGGTGATAGCTTATCGAAACTTTTTTGTCTTCCCTGCTGCGAAATACGCTATCGCTATCGATGGAAAAGACATGGGGCAATGCATCTCCCGCTAGCCATCGAGTCATGGCTGAAGCCGGCGTCAGGACCGTATGAGTGCGCTTGAGCACAAGTGTGGGGATCGTTTTCAGGAGCGTTTCGACAAAATCATCTGCTTTGGCAGTACTTGCGCTATCAATGACAAGCCAACCTTCAGTCGGATCGATCCACGCATGATTCGTTTGCCTGATGGCAAAGGCGCGTGGCAGAAGCTCATATAAAGCTGCCTCTTTGATTTCTTTCATCTGTTTGCGGCCAGGCGGATAACCTTGTTGCGCTTCCATTTCTAAGGCGCGTACCTTGGCGAGCTGATTGACAACGGAAGCCGGCAATAATTTTTTTTCCGTTCCAAGCGCGATGAGCATTTGTTGTCCACGCGCATAAACTAGCCGGGTTTCCTCGATACCGGGTGGCACCCATCCCTGGCTTTGTATTTCCATATTCAAGCAGTTTTGCAAGGGACGTTTTGAGAGCAATTCATCAAGTTCGGCGGAAGTAATCTTCCAGTCGTCGATACGATATATCTGTATATTCTTGAACCACATAGGTGTACCTCAATCAAATCAATCTAGTGGGTAATTTGCGATGAGTGCTAAAAGTGCGGAGAATTGTACCTGTGATTGATCAGGTTTGTTCAATTTGATCGTGTTTACGAGGTATTCAATTAATTGCGGTATATGGGGAGTACGATCGGCGCGTTGTAGTGTTGTAAATTATTTCTTAATTATCAGTAAGATGATCAAGTCTGTTTGAATTATTCGAGAAAAAGGTATGGCATGGAGGCCATTATTGAAACCCTGCGTGCACTAAAAAAGCTACAATACAAGAACTGCATTTGAACCAAGACAGACAGTATGACAATGAGTCTAATCATTCGCATGGCAATTTTTGCATTGTTGTGGTGGGTTTTTACGGAAGGTGCGCCTAGTTCTTGGTGGATAGGCGGGGTGTTCGTTCCGCTGGTTGCATGGCTGAGCGTTCGCATGGCTTCACCGCAGAACTTTTCTGTTAAGGGTATCCGCCATTTTTTACCTTTCTTTATGCGGCATTCCTTGCAAGGTGGCATTGACGTTGCCTTGCGTGCTTTGAAGCCCGGCGTGAATATTGCCCCTGGGCTGGTGACTTACCCTTTGCGGTTGCCTCACGGTGCACCACAGATATTCATGGCCAATGTGATCAGTCTGCTACCCGGCACGCTTGCCGCTGACCTGGAAGAATCGATACTCGTTGTTCATGTCCTGGATGGCCGCAGGGCGTATCAATCAGAGCTAGCACGATTGGAGGAGAAGATCGCCCAGATCTATAACATAACGTTACCCATGGTTAGCGGTAACGCAGTGCAAGATAAGCGTTTTATCAACATTTCTTGATATGATCTACCAACTTTTGGCATTGTTCTTGTTGCTGACACTCGCTGCGGGCATGTGGCGACTATTGCGTGGGCCAACTATTGCTGATCGCATGCTGGCGGCTCAATTGTTCGGCACGACGACGGTTGCGATTTTACTGCTATTGTCACAAGCTTCCGGTAACAGTGCGTTGCAAGATGTGGCGATGGTATTTGCCTTGCTGGCAGTGATTACTGTGGTGGCTTTTGTGCGCCGTGCCTGGCCAAATAAAATGGAACGAAGTGATGATCCTAGTTGATATCGTTTCCGGTTTATTGTTGATTGTCGGCACAGTCTTTTTTTTGGCGGGAACAGTCGGCTTATTGCGTTTTCCTGATGTATATACCCGGTTGCATGCGCTTACCAAAGCGGATAATTTGGGGTTGGGATTTGTCATCGCTGGATTGGCGGTACAGGCAGAGTCCTGGTCGGCCGTACTCAAATTGATCATTATCTGGCTATTGGTGCTGTTGGCTTCCTCCGCGGCTTGTCATTTGGTTGCGCGCGGCGCGCTTCGTGGGAAAATTATGCCATGGAAGTCTTGATGTTGGTGAATGGTGCTTTCGATCTCTTGCTGGCGCTCATGTTGATAGGAGTGGCTTGGGTGGTACTGTCCAGTCCGGATTTGTTCAGAGCGGTGGTGCTATTTGTCGTGTTTGGCTTGTTGATGACGCTTGCCTGGGTCAGGCTAGATGCGCCGGATATTGCATTGGCTGAAGTCGCGATCGGCGCGGGGCTGACGGGTGCTTTGTTGCTTTCCGCGTGGGCACGTTTAAGCCGGTATTCTGACAAAGCTGACCAGAACGCAGGCGATGCGACCGCACAGAGAGCTGTTGAGGGCATCGGACGCGGAGATCACATCAAACGTGAATGATGTCATTTTGACGCTCAATGCGGGCTCTTCCAGTATCAAATTCGGTTTGTATACTTTTGAGGGGCAATCGGAGACGTTAATTTGGCGTGGCCACTTGGATTTATCCAGGCAACCTTCACGATTTATTGTGACAGATTTGGAGCAGCGTGAGATTGATTGGCAAGAAACGTTCAAGGGGAGCAGCTATCAGGATGCCCTGAGCAGACTGCTGCGGTGGTTGGTTGAGCAGATGGCCTCCTTTCGGTTAGTGGGTGTTGGCCATCGCCTAGTACATGGTGGGGTCGCGTTCAACCATCCCGTTATCATCAATGAACAAGTGATGGTCAGCTTGGAAAAGTTGGCGCCATTGGCGCCGCTCCATCAGCCTCCCGCACTGGAGGGCATCCGGGCGATCGAGCGGTTTCAACGGGAGTTACCTCAGGTCGCTTGTTTCGATACTGCTTTTCATCGAACCATGCCCTTTGAGGAGCAAGTGTATGCGTTGCCTATACGCTGGTCGGAGAAAGGAATCCGTCGGTACGGTTTTCACGGACTTTCCTATGAATACATAGCAAACATCTTGCCAGACTATTTGGGTGATGACGCGGATGGACGGGTTCTGGTTGCCCACTTAGGCCATGGAGCCAGTTTATGTGCACTGAAACAACGGAAAAGTGTCGGTACTACCATGGGATTTTCTCCTTTGGAGGGAATGCCAATGAGTAGCCGTTGCGGTAACCTTGATCCTGCCGTATTGCTTTATCTGATGCGTGAGGAACGGATGGACATCGAATCGATTTCGGATTTGCTCCACCACCATTCTGGATTGCTGGGATTGTCCGGTATCAGCGGAGATATGCGCGAACTGTTGGCGAGTGATGAGCCACGTGCGCAACAGACAGTGCGTTATTTTGTCTGGCAGGTGAGTCGCCAAATTGGCGCATTGACTGCGATACTCGGTGGACTCGATGCTTTGGTGTTTACCGCTGGCATAGGAGAGCATGCTCCAGTGGTGCGTTCGCAGATTTGTCGGCAGTCGTCTTGGCTCGGTATGGAGCTCGATGAAGCAGCAAATTCAGCAAACCTTGCCTGTATCAGTGCTCCAGCCAGTCGTGTCAAGGTCTGGGTTTTGCCCACGGACGAAGAACGCATGATCGCGCACCATACTTATAAATTACTAGCAGATCAGCGGGTGATTACCAACGAAAAAGAGGGCCTCAATGATGACAAATAATGATTTTACCCTTGCTCAGTTACCCCCCCTATCCCCGGAAGAACTCGACAAAATCGACGCCTATTGGCGTGCCGCCAATTATTTGTCGGTCGGCCAGATTTACTTAATGGACAACCCTTTGTTGAGCGAACCACTGGAGCTGAGCCATATCAAGCCGCGGCTGCTGGGCCATTGGGGAACGACACCCGGTCTCAATTTTATTTATGCGCACCTGAACCGTGTCATCAAACAGCATGACTTGAACATGATCTATATCGCTGGTCCGGGTCATGGTGGACCGGCACTGGTAGCCAATACTTACTTGGAAGGAACTTACTCGGAGCATTATCCCGATGTATCGCAAGATAGCGAAGGCATGAAGGAGTTATTTCGTCAGTTTTCCTTTCCAGGCGGCATCGGCAGCCATGCTACACCGGAAATTCCGGGATCGATCCATGAAGGAGGAGAATTGGGCTATGCGCTGTCGCATGCATTTGGTGCGGTGTTTGACAATCCGGATTTGATTGCCGCATGTGTGATTGGGGACGGTGAAGCCGAAACTGGCCCACTCGCAACTGCTTGGCACTCGAATAAATTTCTCAACCCCCTTCATGATGGTGCGGTACTGCCAATTTTGCATCTCAATGGCTATAAGATCGCCAATCCAACCGTGTTGGCGCGAATCAGCCGGGAAGAATTGCTTCAGCTTTTTCAAGGCTATGGTTATCAACCTTATGTGGTCGAAGGCGATACTGTACCCGATATGCATCAGAAAATGGCAGGTTTGCTCGATCGGGTCGTGGACGAGATTCGCGCGATTCAAGCGGGTGCGCGTCAACAGGGGCTGGCGCGGCGACCGCGCTGGCCAATGATTGTTTTGTGTTCTCCCAAAGGTTGGACGGGGCCAAAGGAAGTGGATGGAAAGAAAATCGAAGGCACGTGGCGCTCTCATCAAGTGCCCTTGGCGAATCTTGCTAAGCAACCAGATCATGTGCAACAGCTTGAGCAATGGTTGAAGAGTTATCGTCCCGAGGAGTTGTTCGATGAAAATGGCCGCTTAATAGAAGCGTTGCGTGCACTCGCACCCGCCGGTGAGAGGCGTATGGGCGCCAATCCGCATGCCAATGGTGGGTTACTGCTGAAACAGTTGCGTTTGCCCGATTTCCGTGACTATGCGATCGATATGACGCAGCCAGGACAGGTAACGGCAGAGGCGACCCGCATCATGGGGCGTTTCTTGCGGGATGTCATGCGGGCGAATATGCAGACCAAGAATTTTCGTGTTTTCGGACCGGATGAGACCGCCTCCAATCGCCTCGATGATATATTTGATGTGACGCCGCGCACCTGGCTTGCCGATACGTTACCGGATGACGAACACCTGGCCGCCGATGGGCGTGTCATGGAAATACTGAGCGAGCATACCTGTCAGGGTTGGCTGGAAGGCTATTTGCTGACAGGCCGACACGGTTTGTTTTCTTGCTATGAAGCGTTTATCCATATCGTGGATTCCATGTTCAATCAGCATGCAAAATGGCTCAAAGTGAGCAAGGAAGTCCCTTGGCGCAGATCGATTGCGTCACTGAACTACCTGCTGACTTCCCATGTATGGCGCCAAGATCACAATGGGTTTTCGCATCAAGACCCTGGATTCATCGATCATGTCGTCAATAAAAAAGCAAGCATCATCCGTATTTATCTGCCGCCCGATGCGAATAGTCTGCTGTATGTCACGGATAAATGCCTGCGCAGCCGTGATTTCGTCAATGTGATCGTCTCAGGTAAGCAACCTCAGGTGCAGTGGCTGGATATGGATGCTGCCATCAAGCATTGCACGGCAGGGATCGGCATATGGGATTGGGCCAGTAATGATCAAAGCATTGAACCGGATGTGGTCATTGCTTGTGCGGGGGATGTGCCTACCATCGAAGCATTGGCTGCGGTCAGCATTCTGTGGGATCATGTGCCCGATCTCAGAATACGCTTGATCAATGTCGTCGATCTGATGACACTCCAACATGAGGATGAGCACCCACAAGGCTTATCCAACCGAGATTTCGATACGCTGTTTACCACCGATAAACCGATTATTTTCGCTTATCACGGCTATCCGTGGCTGATCCATCGGCTAACCTACCGTCGCACCAATCATCGCAACCTTCATGTGCGCGGTTATAAGGAGGAAGGCACTACGACGACGCCATTCGATATGGCAGTACGAAACGATTTAGACCGCTTTCATTTGGTGGATGATGTCATTGACCGGGTGCCTAAACTGGGTTACACCGCAGCCTATTTAAAACAGATCATGCGCGATAAGCTGGTAGAACACCGCGAATATATCAATACGCATGGCCAGGATATGCCCGAGATTCGCAACTGGAAATGGACGCATCACTGAATGTTATTTGCTTAATGGACAAGAATCATCGGCCGTCGTTGTTGCATAAAAGGAAGCGATATGCAAATTAAAGTGCTTTCTCAAAAAATGGAAGAAGATACGATCGCATCCTGGCCGATCCGTTTGACGGTGGGCGGGATAGTTTTGATGATAGCGGTAGGATTGCTTTATGCCATTTGGTCTTTGTCCCCTGACTATGCTGAATTGAAGTGGACGCTGGCGGCATCGATGCATGAAAGCGGGGTGAGTCACCCTGTCACAGCGGTTCTGATGAATTTCAGAGGTTACGATACGTTGCTGGAAATGGGCGTATTGCTGCTTGCAGTGATGGGAACATGGTCGCTGACGCCGATCAAGGCAGCACCAGAAACCCATCCTCCCGGTCTTGTGCAGGATGGGTTGCTCCGCCTGCTGATTCCGCTCATCACTTTGGTGGCGGGGTATGTGTTGTGGGCAGGGGCATATGCACCTGGTGGTGCTTTTCAGGCAGGGGCATTGTTGACAGCAGCGGGCATTTTGCTGCTGTTGTCCGATTGGCAGTTGCCAGCTTCATTGTTGCCCTGGCTGCTGCGATTGTTGCTGGTTAGCGGAGTGGCCGTGTTTATCGGTGCTGCGCTCAGTATGCTATGGCTAAATACTTATTTACTGGCTTATCCACCGCAATGGGCGGGTAGCATTATCTTGTTGATCGAGCTATGTGCGACCGTGTCTATTAGTGCGATATTGGTTGCGCTATTTCTGGGTGGTAGGCCTGACGAACCTGGCAGCACTATATGAGTTCAACCTTCTTTTTTGCGTTGGCGGGTATTGGCTTGTTTGTTTTGGGGCTATACGGTTTGATCATTTATGCGCATTTATTGAGAAAGATCCTGGCGATCAACATTATGGGAAGCGGGGTGTTTCTAGTTCTGGCTGGATTGGCGCACCGGCTTCCCGATGGTACGGCTGATCCCATCTCTCATGCCATGATTATCACGGGCATTGTAGTGGCAGTGGCAGCAACAGCCTTGGCATTGGTTTTGATGTTGCAAGTCCAGCATACCACCGGCCAGGCAGTATTACCGGAAAAACAAAAATACTAGTGCTTTCCTCAACTGCTCTTATCTGGGGTGTCGCCCTCATTCTGCTTCCGCTGTCAGGCGCCCTGCTGACCTTCTTGTTTCGTGCCGTGGCGACGCCAATTGGCATCTGCGTTGCATTGGCGATTAACTTATGTACAGTCCGCTTGGCTTGGCTAATTTCTACGCAGGAAGTACCGCGCTATCCGTTAGGGGGCTGGGGCGCGCCATTGGGAATCGACCTTTACGTAGACGGTTTGAGTATGACATTGCTGATCATGAGCGCGGTCGTTGGGCTCGCGATTAGTTGCTATGCGCCGTCTTACTTTCGTTCCGCCCGGCATAAGCTGATTTATTTCTGGCCATTGTGGCTGTTCTTGTGGACGGCACTAAATGCGTTGTTTCTTTCTGCTGATATTTTTAATCTTTATGTAACCTTAGAGCTACTTAGCCTGGCAGCAGTCGCTTTGGCCGCCTTGGCGGGCAGTGCTGACGCTTTGACCGGTGCCATGCGTTATTTGTTGGTCAGTCTACTGGGTTCTTTGTGCTATTTGCTCGGCGTTGCGCTGCTTTATCATGCTTATGCGACAGTCGATATCGCATTGCTGGCCGAGCGCGTCGTGGCTTCCCCGATCACCTCCGCAGCGTTTGGTCTCATGATGGCCGGTTTGCTGCTTAAAACCGCACTTTTCCCCCTCCACTTCTGGCTACCGCCTGCGCATGCCAGCGCTGCTGCGCCGGTCAGTGCGTTACTCTCCGCATTGGTGGTGAAAGCATCCTATTATTTATTGTTACGTCTATGGCTGGAAGTATTCGGCAATGTCAATGTAGGCATCGACGTTATATTGGGTGTGTTTGGCGCTGCGGCGGTGCTGTGGGGTTCGCTGCAAGCATTGCGTCAGTCCCGATTGAAACTGTTGATTGCGTATTCGACAGTGGCGCAACTGGGTTATTTGTTTGTAGTTTTTCCACTTGCGGCAGTCAATGCCAATGCTTGGCAGGGAGCACTCTATTTGGCGCTATCACATGCCTTCGCCAAGGCTGCGATGTTCTTGGCTGCTGGCAATATGCTGTTATTTTGTGGCCATGATCGCATTATCGATTTGGACCGGGTAGTGCAGCGCTTGCCACTGAGTCTCAGCGCATTTGCGCTTGCGGGTGTCAGCATCATTGGATTGCCACCGAGCGGTGGATTCATCGGTAAATGGTTGCTGCTGGAGGTGGCGGTGGCGCACGCACTTTGGGGCTGGGCTGTGGTGATCGTGGTCGGCGGAATATTAGCGGCAGCTTATGTATTCAGAGTAGTAGGTCACGCGTTTACTCCGGCAAAAAATACACACGAGGTGCACGCAGTGCCTGCGGTCATGGAATGGGTCGCTTTGGTGCTGGCCACGAGCTCGATCTTACTGGGGTTGAGTGCAGCCCAAACGCTTATGCTATTTGAAGTGGGTGATCCATTCAGGATCCTGTCTGGGGAGGCGCCGTCATGATTTGGCAAAGCTCGCTACCCCTGCTGGTTCTATGCAGTTCGCTACTGCCTGGCCTGATCATTTTTGCATTGCCCGAATCGAGTGTGCGTATTCGTACAACGCTGAATTTATTTGGCGCTGTGACCAAGCTGGCGCTGGTGGCTTGGATGGTTTGGGATGTTTATCAGGGACATCAATTTGAAACACGGCTGCAATTTCTTCCCAACCTTGACTTCACCCTGCAGATGGGACCATTGTCCGTGCTTTTTGTTACGCTGTCCGCGCTGCTATGGCTGGTAACAACGATTTATGCTATCGGTTATTTGGAGGGTTCTCCACATCGTAGCCGTTTTTTCGGGTTTTTTAGTCTGTGTGTGACCGCGACCGCTGGGGTGGCAATGGCGGGTAATTTACTCACATTTCTGCTTTTTTACGAAATGCTGACGCTCGTGACCTATCCCCTTGTGGTTCATCGTGGAACAGAGGCGGCCCGCCAGGCTGGACATACCTATCTCCGTTACACGCTGCCCGGCGGTGTCCTGTTATTGATCGGCACGGTCTGGCTATACACCGTGACGGGCACCTTGGAGTTTACTTCGCGTGGATTTTTGCAGACTGTAGATGAATCGCAGCATCCAGCGCTGATCGCAATCTTTTTTCTTCTTGTCATGGGATTTGGGGTAAAAGCCGCTTTGATTCCCCTGCATGGCTGGCTTCCGCAAGCGATGGTTGCACCTGCACCCGTAAGTGCGCTATTGCACGCGGTTGCGGTCGTGAAGGCTGGTGCATTTGGAGTAATTCGGATCGTTTACGACGTCTATGGCGCGGAGTTTGCATCACAGCTGGGGGTGACGCAACCGCTTGCGATTCTGGCGGCCATCACTATTCTCTATGGATCGCTGCGCGCTTTGTTCCAGGATGATCTCAAGCGCAGACTGGCATACTCCACGATCAGTCAGGTTTCCTATATTACGTTAGGCGTGGCCATCGTTGGGCCAATTGCGACGATCGGTGGCTTGGTTCATCTGGTACATCAGGGATTAATGAAGATTACGTTATTTTTCTGCGCAGGTAATTTGGCCGAAACCCTTGGCATCCATAAAATCAGTGAGATGCGAGGTGTGGGTAAACGTATGCCCCTTACTATGGCTGCTTTTACCGTAGGCGCGCTGGGCATGATCGGTATACCGCCTATTGCCGGTTTCATCAGTAAATGGTATCTGGGGTTAGGCGCACTCGAGGTAGGGCAGAGTTGGGTCGTTCTCGTGCTGATCGCCAGCACATTGCTCAATGCTGCTTATTTTCTGCCTGTGCTTTATATCGTTTGGTTTTGTGAGCCGGATCACCCATGGTGTGAGAATCGACACTTCGATAACAGCGAAACAAATTGGACGCTGTTGTTGCCGGCGCTCGCTACCGCTGGAATGGCCGTGGCTGCGGGTTTGTTGGCATCACTTCCTTATACGCCGTTGGAATGGGTTCGCTTCATTACCCATAATCAGTTTTATCAATGATGAGTTTTACGATACTGTTCTGGCTTGTATTGACATTGACATGGCCATTAATGCTGGTAGGCATGACCACGTGCACGGCCACGCGGGCATGGGGTTGTCGGTTGTCACCTTGGGCCGCCGTACCAGCGGTGATACTGGCCGTTTTTATTGGGCCAAGTGAGACCTTTTATTTTTCTTGGCTTTTGCTTGGAACCGAGCTCGGCCTGGATGATACCGGCCACATTTTTCTCCTATTGACCGCATTGCTCTGGTGGTTAGCGGCCGTGTATGCAAAAGGCTATCTACCTTTGATTGAACAAGCGCGCTTCTTTTCTTTTTTTAATGTGGCGATGCTCGGAAATGTCGGCTTGATATTGGCTCAGGATATGCTGAGCTTTTATCTGTTTTTCACCTTGATGAGTTTTGCTTCCTACGGTCTTGTCGTTCATGAGCGGCATGCCGCTGCCAGTTACGCAGGTAAAATCTATATTATTCTTGTTATCGTAGGTGAAGTTGCTTTGTTTGCCGCATTGGCATGGGCCGCTGTCATCGCTGAAACGCTATCTTTTGAGTTCGCCCGTCCGGTGATCGCACAATCCAGTCTGCTCGATTGGGTGATTTCGCTCGCGTTGATTGGCTTTGGCATCAAAGCAGGTGTTATCATTTTGCATGTATGGCTGCCACTCGCACATCCGGTCGCACCGACACCCGCGAGTGCGGTCTTGTCGGGCAGCATGATCAAAGCAGGCTTGCTTGGTTGGTTGAAACTGCTGCCGCTTGGCGAAGCTTTGATGCATTCCTGGGGAGGGCTGTTCATCACGCTAGGCTTGATTGCGGCTTTTTATGCAGTCGCTGTAGGGCTTATGCAGCACGACGCGAAGACATTATTGGCCTACTCCAGTATCAGTCAGATGGGTGTGCTGACTGCGGCGGTAGGATTGGGGTTGATGGTGCCTGCGGCATGGCCGGGTATTTTGGCTACCATACTCGTGTACACGCTACACCATGGTCTGGCCAAAGGCTCGCTTTTCTTGGGTGTCGGGGTATTGGGGAAGTGCAGCGGTCATTGGCGGCGGCTGGCCTGGGTTGGATTGTGGCTTCCTGCTTTGGCGCTTGCGGGCGCACCTTTTACCAGCGGCATGGTGGCGAAAACCTTGTTGAAAATGCAAACTCTGCATGCCCCTGATATCTGGAGTGCAGTTTTTCAGACATTGCTTCCCTGTAGCGCGATTGCTACTGCGCTTCTTCTTGGCAAATTTCTATTCATGCTATCTCAACCGGTTTCTACCAGAAAAACAGAACCGCTCAGTGTGCCCACGCTGATGGTGCCCTGGGTGGTTTTGCTCATGCTGGTCGCTTCACTGCCCTGGTGGCCATTAGCAAGCGAAACTGATCTTTGGTCAGGTGATATTTTGCTCGATAGTTTGTGGCCAGTGATGCTGGCTGGCTTGATCATGCTGGTTTCGGTAACCCGCAATCAGTGGTTACCGCGGCGATTCGCCATTAATTCACCTACATTCGGTGGGCAGATTTTCAGTCTAAGGATACCGCCGGGAGATATATTGGCACCCATTGAATGGATCATTCATTACATTCTCAATGGCGCCCGCCGCTTGTGTTGTGATGAGCTACCCCACCGGTACCAATCTTTGCAGTCCTTTTTGCAGCGGATTCGTACGACAATCGAATGGCAGCACCTGATCGAGCGTTTGGAATGGCAGCTATGCAGATGGCCGACCGCACTCATGGGGTTCCTGGTGCTTGGCCTGATTCTTGGGTGGGGAAAAATGAGTTTTTGAAAGGTCAGAGAAACGAAGTTTCACTCCAATGGAGTTTTATTTTATTGTGACGATCTATCGTTAATTTCTAGGTTTGAACAACAGCCTATTTTTATTGTCTTTAGCTGAATTTCACAAGGGAAAGTTGAAAATGACCGGTTACCCCAGCCGCATAAATTACGAGTGACCCATTTTAGAATTAGCCATATTTATTTCATTAAAAAAATGCTTGATTCCCTGAAAATGCAGCCTATAATTCGTACCCTTTAACAACATTACAGCATGATTAATATTAAGCGTAAGGAGGTCATCATGAAAAGCAAAGCGAATTCTTTTGTGCATGTTGATTTGGTTCATGTCCACATCCCTGAAACGTAGCGACCTTTGAAAGGAGTTAATGATGAAAGTGCGTTCCGCCACTGTACAAAAGAGAATTGAAAGCGAAGTTATCTTTGACACTCATCCAGAGATCAGCTTAGATCTCTCCCGTGTTGAAGAAGCCCTCAAGAAAGGATACAGCCGTCCTTTTTTGCTAGTCGACAGTAATATTATCCGCAATAAAATCCGTCGGTTCAAAGCGGCCATGCCGCGCGTCCACCCGCATTATGCCGCCAAGGCCAATCCTGATCCACGAGTTTTGAGAACATTGATCGAAGAAGGTGCTGGATTTGAAATTGCGTCGATCGCTGAACTTGATCTGTTGCTTAGCATGGGTGTTCCTGCAGCAGAAATTTATTATAGCAATCCGATGAAATCACGTGCTTATCTCGAATATGCCGCTGCAAAAGGTGTGGAATGGTATGTTCTGGATAGTATTGAAGAGCTTCATAAAATCGTCAGCATCAAGTCAGATGCAAAATTATATTTGCGTATCGATACACCCAATATTGGCAGCGATTGGCCATTGGCCGGTAAATTTGGTACGCATCTTGCTGATATCAAAGAGATTATCGATGAGGCAGCGCATATCGGCGCAGATCTGGCAGGTGTAACTTTTCATGTGGGATCACAATGCCGTAATCCACAAAACTGGCGAGTAGGCATCGAGCGTGCTAAAAATGTTTTCGCAGATATGAGGCAGGCTGGCTTGAGGCCTCGCTTGCTCAATATTGGTGGTGGCTATCCTGTACGCCATGTCAAACCCATTCCTTCTATCGAAGTGATCGCTGAAGTTGTCAATGCGGCTATTGCTGATCTTCCTGCAGATATTCGTGTCATGGCAGAACCTGGCCGCTATCTAGTATCCGATTCAGCCTGTTTTGTTTGCAGGGTGGTAGGGACGGCTACTCGCAATGGGAAACGCTGGATGTATTGGGATGCGGGTATCTTTGGCGGAATTATTGAAGTGAGCGAAGGCCTGCGTTATGAGATCCTGACAAATCGTCAAGGTAACAAGATACCGTGGTCTATTGCAGGCCCAACTTGTGATTCTGTCGACGTGCTGATGCATGATGAGCCTTTGCCTGATGATATCCAGGAAGGCGATTTCATCTTTATTCCAAACGCAGGTGCTTATACTACTGCGTATGCTAGTAATTTCAATGGCTTTCCATTACCCGATGTGATTGTACTATAGGGTGTGTGCCTTTCACGAATGATTAATCAAGCATGGTGATGCTGTCGATCCCTACCAAACTGGGCTTGTTGGAAATCTCGTTATTTTCAACAAGCTCAGTATTTATCAGCGTAGAACCCTAAATCCGCTTAGGTAGGTATCGTCCGATGCCTGAGTACGCTAATCCATAGCGCACTGCTTCAGCCTGTTACAATGACAGGTCGCACCCTACACGTTTTAATCACATGGCTTTAGAAAATCATACTCCCATGATGCAGCAGTATTTGCGCATCAAAGCGCAACATACGGATAAACTTTTGTTCTATCGAATGGGGGATTTTTACGAGCTGTTCTTTGAAGACGCTGAAAAAGCGGCCAAGCTGCTCGATATCACCTTGACCCAGCGGGGGTCTTCCGCGGGAAAGCCCATCAAAATGGCAGGTGTTCCGTATCATGCTGCAGATCAATATCTGGCAAAATTAGTCAAGCTGGGTGAATCGGTCGCGATCTGTGAACAGGTAGGCGATCCTGCAAAAAGCAAAGGGCCGGTAGAACGCAAAGTTATACGAATTATCACGCCAGGCACACTGACAGATGCCGCCTTACTGGATGACAAGCGCGATTGTATCGTACTGGCGATTTCACTACAAAAATCGGTATTAGGCTTGGCTTGGCTTAATCTGGCTGCAGGTCAGTTTCGTCTGCTGGAAACTTCCCCCGCTAATCTGATGAGCGAGTTGGAACGACTGAAGCCTGCTGAGATTCTTTTGCCTGAATCGCTCGAAAACCTGCCTGCTTCAACGGAATCGAGTATCTATAAGCGGTTGCCAGCATGGCAATTCGATTATGATAATGCTGTTCGTCATCTGACTCGATTGATGGGTACCCACGATCTTTCCGCTTTTGGCTGTAATGAAATGCATGCAGCCTTGCAGGCCGCTGGTGCGGTGCTCGAATATGTTCGTCTCACGCAAGCGACCGATATTGTGCATATCAAGTCGCTTCAAGTCGAACACAATGAGAACTATCTCCGTATGGATGCAGCTACACGGCGCAATCTGGAAATTTCAGAGACTCTGCGGGGAGAATCTTCACCGACATTGATGTCATTGCTAGATACGTGTTCAACCAGCATGGGTAGTCGTTTGCTACGGCACTGGTTGCATCATCCCCTGCGAGATTACACGGCGCTTCGACATCGCCTCGATAGTGTCGCTCAGTTGATTGAAGCGCCTGGTTCAGCAGCGCCTTATAAGGCGATCAAGGAGCAACTTAAGCATATCGCCGATATTGAGCGTATCAGTGCGCGTATTGCGCTTAAATCTGCGCGGCCGCGTGATCTTTCCAGCTTGCGTGATAGTTTGCTTTATTTTCCCGCCATTACACTCAAGGTGGTTGATCTTTCGAGTATGCACCTTACGAGACTGGCGGAAGCCATGCGGCCAGAGAATGAACTGGTGACAATGCTGCAGCGTGCGTTACTACCCGAGCCAGGAGTTTTGTTGCGTGAGGGAGGGGTTATCGCTGACGGATACGATGCCGAGTTGGATGAATTACGTGCACTGCAAAATAACTGCGGTGAATTTCTGTTGCAATTGGAAGCAAAGGAAAAAGCGCGCACCGGAATTCCTAATCTGAAAGTCGAATATAACCGTGTGCACGGTTTTTATATCGAAATCACGCATGTGCATAGCGATAAAATTCCACCGGATTATCGTAGACGGCAAACGCTCAAAAATGCCGAACGCTATGTGACGCCAGAATTGCAAGCTTTTGAAAATAAATCCTTGTCTGCCAGAGATCAAGCGCTTGCCAGGGAAAAACATTTATACGAAATGCTGCTTGACCACCTTCTTGGCTATATCGATCACTTACAGAGGATGGCGCAAAGTGTTGCAGAGTTAGACGTGCTCAGCACTTTTGCGGAGCGGGCCCAGTCACTTAACTATACTGCGCCGATTTTTACCGATGAGCCTGTTATAGCTATCCAAGCGGGTCGTCATCCGGTCGTGGAAAGCCAAGTCGATCATTATATTGCCAACGATGCGCAGCTCGGGTCGTGGGACGGCCGTGCTCGGCAAATGCTAATCATCACCGGCCCTAATATGGGCGGGAAGTCTACTTATATGCGGCAAGTTGCTTTGATTGTATTACTTGCGCATTGCGGGAGCTATGTGCCGGCCAGTAGCGTGCGTCTTGGTCCCATCGATCAGATTTTTACCCGTATCGGTGCATCCGATGATTTGGCGGGGGGGCGTTCCACTTTCATGGTCGAAATGACAGAGATTGCCAATATTCTACGCCACGCCACCGCACAAAGCCTGGTGCTGGTCGATGAAATTGGACGAGGGACATCCACATTCGACGGCTTGGCGCTGGCGTTTGCGATAGCGCGCTATTTGCTCACTAAAATTCAAAGCTATACACTCTTTGCTACCCACTATTTCGAACTGACCCGACTGGCAGAAGAATTCGGGCAAGCAGTCAATGTCCATTTGGGTGCGGTCGAATACAAGCAACATATCGTATTCTTACACACGGTAAACGAGGGGCCCGCTAGTCAGAGCTATGGTTTACATGTCGCTGCATTGGCCGGTGTACCGAACCCGGTCATCAAAGCGGCTAAGAAGATTTTAGTCCAACTGGAACGAGATAGTGCCATGAAGAACCCTCAACCCGATTTATTCATGGAGCTGCCTAGGGTTACATCCGATCCATTACCTGAGACAACGCACCCTATCTTTGCCTATCTAAGTCAGCTTGTGCCCGATGAACTTACGCCTAAGCAAGCGTTGGAACAGCTCTATACGTTACGATCGATGCTGGATAAGGATTGATCTCCTGCTGAACGTTGTCAAAAAATCATCGTGAATACTCCTAGCGCAAGGCAGAACACGCGTAGGAACAAAATATATCGAATAAGCAAGCGTGGAATGAGCATCACCCAACCCAATGATTGGGGTATGTTTTCATATTTGTAATTTTTTTAAAACGTTTCAGTGATCGTGACCATGTGGTCCGTGGACATGACCGTGCGATACTTCATCAGCTGTAGCCGCTCGGACTGCCATGACAGTACATTCGAATTGTAAGGCCATACCCGCCAGCGGATGGTTGCCATCGACGACTACAATGTCATCGGTTACATCGGTTACCGTATAAATCATTATATCCTCGGAATTTTCCTCTCCACCCTCAAACTGCATGCCTATTTCCACATTTTCGGGAAATGCGTTGCGGGGTTCGATACGCAGTAATTCACTATCGTATTCCCCAAAGGTTTCTTCTGGCTCCATCGCTATGGACAAGGCGTATCCTGCTTCTTTGCCTTGTAGTGCAGCTTCTACTGCGGGAAACATTCCACCATAGCCGCCATGTAGGTAGCTGACCGGTGAAGTCGATTCATCGACAATTTCACCCTGCAAGTTGGACAATTTATAATATTGGAGTGATACCACAGTATCTTTTTCTATACGCATATGTTTATGCCTTTTATTGAATTACATTGAAAACGAAGTATACGGCTGTTTGTATACTTCCACGATCAGGTCAGATTAAACTGACCGGCCAAGCAGCGCAACGGTGATGGTTGCGATGCCCAGTATAAGATTAAACCCGATCAACCAGCGAATTCTCCCTAGCGCGTCACCGGCACTTGGCCATTCTTCCTTTGCGATATGGTTTCTAAGTTTGCTGAATACTGAGAAAACAACATAAAAGAAAATCAGCGTCATCAGTAGGCCTATCGCAAGCATGAGGTGAATGGACAAACCGACATTGGCAAATCCCCCCATTTGCATGATCATATAAAACCCACTTGCCAGGATAAGGCCCACTGCTAGAAATACCCAAGGGAAGAAACGGCTAAATACTTCCTGCCACAGTTTCAATCTCAGCGCAGGCTCGAGCAATTGCACCGCGACTGGACGTAAAATCATGTAGGCAAAAAACATCCCGCCTATCCAAACGACTACACCGAGCAAATGGAGCAATAAAGGTATTTTCATCATATTTGTTACTCAGAAAATGGAAATCAGAAATTAGTTCATTTCGTGGCTAAAGCACTGATGGGCGCGAAGCTACGCCGATGAATTTCAGTAATACCGTATTGTCGTAGGGCTTGCATATGGGCTTTCGTCGGATACCCTTTATGGCGGTCTAGGCCATACGCCGGGTAGCACTGGTGTAATCGCAACATCTCTGCATCACGCGCGGTCTTTGCCAATATCGAGGCTGCCGAAATTTCTGGAACCAGACTATCACCTTTAACAATGGTTTTGACGGGGTAATGTAATTGGGGCGATTGATTACCATCGACCAGAACGAGCGAAGGTGCTAGCGGCAATTTTTCGACCGCCCGTTTCATGGCGAGTAAGCTTGCTTGCAGGATATTCATTTGATCTATTTCGGCGACAGAGGCAAACGCAATAGACCAAGCTTTGGCGTGACGAGTGATGCATTCTGCCAGTAAGGTACGTTTGCGTTCGTTTAGCTTTTTGGAATCGGCCAATCCTGTAATTGAGCAATTTGAACCCAGAATGACACAAGCTGCAAAAACAGGACCGGCAAGGGGTCCTCTCCCTGCTTCGTCCACGCCACAAATCCAAGTGGTTTCAGTCATGGGCTCAATACACCATGAATACATAAAAATGATAAATTTTGCCGCGTACCTGTTGCTATCAGATATTTCTAGCAGTACACATGAGCTCAGCTTCGGTTACGAGTTGGTCATCCACTTCGGCCCGTGCTGCGTATTTCCAGACGCCTTTTATTTGCCGGGTGATGTTTACTTTCAATACGAGTTGGTCACCTGCCGCAACTGGTTTCTTGAAGCGAACGCCGTCGATCCCAACAAAATAATAAACTTGTGCATCATTTTTTGCTGCATTTTCTGTTTTGAGTGTGAGCAAAGCGGCCGCTTGCGCCAAAGCTTCGATGATCAGGACACCCGGCATGACGGGATAATGGGGGAAATGCCCCACAAAATAGGGTTCATTGATCGATACGTTTTTGATGGCCACGATTTGTTTGCCGGGCTCATAAGAGACGACCCGATCAACCAGAATGAATGGATAGCGGTGCGGTAAATATTTTAAAATTTCATAAATGTCCATGGCGTTCACGCTTTTCTCCCTTTTGCCTGGATAATAGATGGATTTTTTGCATAAAGCCTTCGTGTGGCCGTTTCGATGAAGAAATTGAATAGGGGCTAAATAGTACAGGATCTGGCTATTTCCCGGTAGCCTGCGATGGTTCGCCCATAGCTTTAATGACTTGATTCGTGATATCGATGCGCTGACTACGATAAACCGAATCTTGTAGCTGCAAGATCAAATCATAATCTTCTTTTTCTGCAATATGTTTGATGGTTTTGTTTACCTGCTCTAGGATTAAACTATATTCCTCATTCTGGCGCATGCTCAAATCTTCTCGCATTTGCTGTTGCGCACGCTGATATTGACGGCTGAGGTGTGCAAGCTCTCGCTCCTTCACACGCCTTTCCTCGACCGTTAGATTTTGATCATTTTGCTCCAATTGATTTTGTAGGAGCTGGATTTCAGCTGCCATCTTCTTGATACGCTCATCATAAGCCTGAAATTCTTTTTCTATTTTCTTTTGTGCAAGAAGAGCCGGCGCAGATTCACGTAGAATCTTTTCGGTATTGACAACACCAATTTTGATTTCTCGTGCGAACAAGTTGAACGATGTAACAGTCAGCATTATCAAGATAGCTAACATATTGAACCAGTGCTCACGGTATAATTTGCTGCCCAACAATTTCTCCTGATTAGTTATACGGGAATCAGAACGTTTGTCCCAACTGGAACTGGAATCTTTGTATATCGTCACCCTTCCCTGCGTTCAGTGGCTGGGCAATACTGAACCGGAGCGGACCCATCGGAGAAATCCACGTGACGGCCAACCCGGTCGAGTATCGCAAAAAATCGATGCTTAAATCTGACCAGTCATTGAAAACATTGCCGCCATCAAAAAAGGCGGCCAAGCGGACAGTTTTGTTATCTTTCATGAAAGGGGCTGGGAACAAAAGCTCCACACTCCCCACAACACGCTTACTTCCCCCAACGACCGTTCCGCGTCTGCCTACTATTGGATTGCCATTGACGTCCAATAAGGGATCTCGCGGACCTAACGAGTTGATATTGTAACCACGGACTGAATTGAAGCCGCCAGCAAAGAAATTTTTAAAGAAGGGGAGCGATTCTCCTGAATAACCATCCCCAATACCGATTTCCCCATCGAGCATCAAAGTGAAAATTCTCGAAATAGGCAAAAACCATTTTTGATCATAACTGACCTTGTAGTAGGTTAATTCGGCAAAAGGTAGGCTAAATTCTCCATGCAATCGATGCGTGGTGCCGGAGGTGGTCCAGATGGCACTGTCACGGCGGTCACGTGCCCAGCTGAGCGTAAGAGGGAGGTTGGTCGTCACATCACCATGAGCCTTGATGCCTTTTTCTGGGTTTCCATCGACAAAGTCTTTATAGCGCTGGGGGCTGTTGTTTCTTAGATCGATTCCGGTACGTTCAGCACCGAACCCAAGCGAAACGATATCGTTCTCTGCGATAGGAATGCCAAAACGCATTGTGGCGCCGGCAGTATCGGTGTTGAAAATCCCTACACTTGGCAATGAACGGGTGTTGATGTCCCGCCGAAAAATGTCAAAACCAAGACTGATGCCATTGATCGTCCAGTAAGGGTTGGTAAACGACGCCGAGAAGATTTTATTAACGCTCCCTGTGTTGACTGAAACACTCAGGAAATTACCGGTACCGAATATGTTATTTTGAGAAACCGAACCATTCAGAATAATGCCTTCCAAATCCGAGTAACCCGCACCAAACATGATGGCCCCAGTCGGTTTTTCAGTCACATGGATATTGATATCGACTTGATCGGGTGCATTCGCGACAGGTGGCGTTTCTACATTCACGCTGGTGAAGAAATCCAATCGATCTACACGCTGTTTGGATCGATTGATTTGCGACGTCGAATGCCATGCACCTTCCATCTGACGGAACTCTCTACGAATTACTTCGTCTCGTGTACGATCATTACCGCTGATATTAATACGCCTCACGTAAGCTCGTCTGCCGGGATCAACATAGAACGTAAATGCAGTTTCTCTGCTATCTTTATCGATTTCCGGTGAAGCGTTGACATTGGCAAATGCGTAACCTTCATCTCCTAGCCGGTCGGTGATGAGTTTGATGGATTCTGTGAGTTTTTCCCGATTGAAGATCCCACCGGGTTCAAGTTTGATGAGTTTACGTAATTCGTCTTCAGGCAACAGGAGATTCCCTGCGAGTTTTATATCTGATACGGTGTATTGTGGCCCTTCGGTGATATTGATAGTAATGTAAATATCCTTCATATCGGGCGTGATGGAGACTTGAGTCGAATCGATTGCGAATTCCAGGTAACCGCGGTCGAGATAGTAGGATCTTAACGTTTCCAGATCAGCAGACAATTTTTGTTTGGAGTATTGGTCGTCCTTGGTAAACCAAGTCAGCAACCCGGGTGTTTTTAGTACGAACAGACCAATCAGGTCTTTATCATCAAATGCCTCATTACCGACAATATTGATTTGGCGAATACGCGTGGTTTTACCTTCTTCGATATCGAAATTTATCCCGATACGGTTGCGTTCCAATGGGGTAGTGGTGGTGGTAATTTTGACTGCGTATTTACCGCGGCTGATATATTGCCGTTTCAGTTCTTGCTCGGCTTTTTCCAGCAAGGAGCGGCTAAAAATACGCGATTCGGCCAATCCTGCTTGCTTTAGACCTTCTTTTAGTTTGTCTTTTTCGAATTCTTTAGCGCCATTGATATTTATCTGAGCAATGGCTGGACGTTCTTGAACTTGAACAATTAGGAGACCGTTTTGCGCTTTGAGTTTGACATCTTGAAAGAAACCCGTTGCATACAGTGTTTTAATAGCAGAGGTAGCCTTTGTTTCATCTAATACATCACCAACTTTTATGGGGAGATAGCTAAAGACAGTACCGGCCTCGGTACGTTGTATCCCTTCAACTCTAATATCTTTTACGATGAATGGCTCGATTGCGCCACAAGTGAGTGAATAAAAGAAACAATAAAGTATGACAAGATACTTGAACTTCATGCTTAACCAGAAATAAGCCGATAAATATCGTTGTATATCGCAAAAACCATTAGAGTGAACAGCATTGCGATGCCGATCTGCTGACCGATCGCCATCGTTTTTTCTGACAATGGCGAACCCTTGATGATTTCAATGACATAATACATTAAGTGCCCCCCATCCAATACCGGGATGGGTAAGAGGTTCAGAACTGCAAGGCTGATACTGATCAAGGCCAGGAAACTCAAATAGGCAATGATCCCCATCTGAGCCGACTGACCTGCATAATCTGCAATCGTAATGGGGCCACTCACATTTTTTAGAGAAACTTCTCCCATTACCATTTTGCCAAGCATGCGAAAAGTGAAAATCGTCATTTCCCAGGTTTTATCGAATGCTTTTAGCAATGCAGCGCCCGGCGGATAAGTCACGTTGACGTGCAGCTTATTTAAGACTTCATGATCAATTTTTGGGGCGATGCCGATCCTGCCAATTTCTGAATTACCCTCGTTGGCGCTATCAGGTGTAATGGGGATTTCCATGATATTGCCGTTACGCAAAATTTCCAGGATGAGCGGTTGCCCGGGATGAGCGCGTATAATTGTAACGAGTTCTTCCCAGCGCTCGATCTCTTTATGATCGATGGAAAGAATTTCATCTCCTGCCATTAATCCAGCGCGCTCACCAGCGCTGCCAGCCATGACCTGACCTACCACAGGCGACATGAACGGCTGGTAGACGGCCAAGCCAATTTTCTCGAGGAAGTGTGCATCCAGATCATCGGCATGCATATCACTCAAATTCATTTTCCGCCAGAAAATCTCGCCACGTTCATTGATAGTTTCTACCATGACTTCGGGGTTGCGATCTACTGCGTGCGATAATAATACCCAGCGTGCATCCTGCCATGTCGCTACAGGTTCATTCTCGATTTTTACAATCGTTTCCCCTTCCTGGAAGGCGGCCATGGCGGCAGGAGTCGATGGTTTTATCGGACCGAGCATCGGCTTGATGCCGCTGACGCCTGATATGAAAAGTAACCAGTAGAGCAAGATCGCAAGCAGGAAATTAGCGAGCGGGCCTGCTGCAACAATGGCGAAACGTTTTGACACGGATTGTCGATTGAAGGCACGAGCTAAGTCTTCGGGGGGAACTTCCTCTTCACGCTCGTCCAGCATTTTGACATAGCCACCCAAGGGAAGCGCTGCAACGACCCATTCAGTTTGATCTTTGCCTAAGTTTTTCTTGAATAAGGGTTGTCCAAAACCAATCGAGAACCGTAACACCTTTACGCCGCACCATCGTGCTACTAGGTAATGTCCAAATTCATGGAAAGTAATTAATACTCCTAAAGCAACGATAAAAGCTAGAATCGTAAAAAGTATCGACATATCAATTAAAAAGGATGGAAATAATCATCGACAGATTCATCAAATGTTGGGTTGCGAAAAAACTTTTCATTCATTGTTCTCTATTTTATTAGCAAAAAATCTTGCCATGTTAAACCTGGCAAGCCATCAGCCAATCCCGCGCAGTTTCGCGAGCCAATGTATCGGCTGCTATGACATCTTCCAGGGTATTTACTTCATTTCTACTGATACGTTGCATGACTTGCTCAATCATGGCTGGAATTGCGGTAAAGGGCATTTTGCCCGCAAGAAACGATTCAACGGCGATTTCATTGGCAGCGTTGAGTACGGCTGGCATGTTTCCACCAGCAGAGAGTGCGCCATAAGCAAGTCTCAAGCAAGGAAATCGTGCAAAATCAGGTGCTTCAAAATTTAATTGCGCGATCTCGAAAATATCTAATGATTTTACGCCACTTTCTATTCTCTCGGGGTAGCTGAGCGCATGTGCGATAGGGGTACGCATGTCAGGATTGCCCAATTGAGCGAGTACTGAGCCATCGATGTATTCAACCATCGAATGGATGACGCTTTGAGGATGAATGACGACCTGAATGTCATCTGGCGCAGCATCGAATAACCAGTGTGCTTCGATCACTTCCAATCCTTTATTCATCATCGTGGCAGAATCGACCGAAATTTTCCTTCCCATGACCCAGTTAGGGTGCGCACAAGCTTGCTCTGGCGTGACATGTTGAAATTCCGATAATGCGAGACGACGGAAAGGTCCACCCGATGCTGTTAACAGAATGCGGCGGACCCCCACCGATGTAAGATCATCATTAAAATGCTGAGGCAGTGATTGGTAAATGGCATTATGCTCACTGTCAATTGGCAATAAGGTTGCGTGATGATGCTTTACGATATCCATGAAAATATGCCCTGCCATGACTAACGTTTCTTTGTTGGCCAATAAAACGGTTTTTCCAGATCGGGCTGCGGCAATCGTCGGGCGAATGCCCGCGGCACCCACAATCGCTGCCATGACCGTATCGACTTCTGGTAAGGAAGCCACTTTCTCTAATGAGTCAATGCCTGATAATACTTCAGTACCCATTCCAGCCGTCTTGATTTTCTTGCTCAATCTTTCAGCGCTGACGGCATCGAGCATGACGGCATAACGGGGATGAAAACGCTGGCATTGCGTGAAAATTTTATCTACGTTTTGATGTGCGGTCAGCGCTGTGACATGGAATCGATCAGGGTGACGCGCGACGACATCCAGGGTATTTTCACCAATACTTCCGGTAGATCCTAGGATGGTGAGTTGACGGATAGCTGTCATAGTTCTAATGAATTAATAATGAGAAAAACCAAGATCGCGACCGGTAATGTCGAGGTAAGCGCATCGATGCGGTCGAGTATACCACCGTGACCTGGCAAAATATTGCCACTATCTTTGACGCCTGCATGGCGTTTCATCAGCGATTCGAACAGATCGCCAACGATGCCAAGCGCCGTGAGGATAAGTGATAATAGGATTAGCCCGATTACTGAAAAACCATACGCTTTATCTGCCATCAGCCCCCATATCAAAGCATAGCAGAAAACGGCAACTAAGGCGCCAGCTACACCCTCCCATGTTTTCCCAGGGCTAATGGATGGCGCAAGCTTATGCTTGCCAAACGCACGTCCGGTAAAATAAGCAGCGCTATCCGATATCCAGACCACACTCATCAATCCGAGCAACAACCAAGGATCGATAGCGCGCAATTGATACAATGCCATGCAGGTAGGCAATAGCACCAGCCAGCCGCTGAACATGAGCAAGCTAGGACATTTAATGGGCTGTGCTGTTGCTAGCAAAATCGGTGCGGCGATCACCCAAAAAAGGCAGGACAGGGCGTAGAGCCAAAGCATGCCAGAATGGTTTGGGGTATGCACCACGACTTCGCTCAGCCACAGCAGTAATTCTCCACCGAGCAAAGTTGTGATAATCAAATACAGAATGGACTGTCTCGTGGTGAAGCTGCCAAGCTTGCACCACTCGTGTGCAGCGGTTACGGTCAGTGCAAGCAGTAATATTCCCCAGAATATGGAGGGAAAATAAAATAAAGCGGACAGAAAGAAGACGATGAGAATAGCCGCAGTGAGAATTCTGGTTTTAAGCATGAAAAGAGGGTATCCCGCTGGCTAGAAAAAATGTTGCTAATTTTTTTTCTTGGCAGCAATATTAGTTATTCCTTCTTCTACAGTTCTATTCTGGAGCTGTTCACTGATTTGGCCAAAGCGGCGCTCACGCTGTTGATAAGATTTTATCGCTAAATCAAGCGCGTGCGCATCGAAATCTGGCCAAAGCGTATCGGTGAAATATAACTCTGCATAAGCGAGCTGCCACAGCAGAAAATTGCTAATACGATATTCACCTCCTGTTCGAATGAATAAATCCGGATCAGGTGCATAATTCATGGCTAGATATTTGGAAAGATCCGCTTCGTTGAGATTTTCGATTGAGTGATGCGCATTTGCCATCATTTTCTGGGCAGCTTGCATTATATCCCAGCGTCCACCATAGTTTGCTGCGACCGTAAATATCAATCGTGTATTATCGGCGGTGAGTTCCTCTCCTTGACGAATAAATGCCACGGTCTTTGCATCAAATTTGGATAAATCGCCAATGACTTTGAAGCGAATCCCATTTTCATTGAGTTTGGTGACTTCTTGTTCGAGAGTACTGAAAAAAAGTTGCATCAGAAAAGTAACTTCCTCATTTGGGCGGCGCCAATTTTCACTGCTAAAGGCAAACAACGTGAGATAGCCTACGCCTTGTTCCATGCAGGCTTTAATGACGCCCCTGACTGCTTCGACACCTTGTTTGTGTCCGGCAACACGAGGCAAATAACGTTTCTTCGCCCACCGACCATTGCCATCCATGATAATGGCGATATGTCTGGGGATGATGCTTTTTTCTGAAATATCGCGCGATGAACTCGAGCCCTGTGGCATAGATCTACACAGCCATCAATTCAGCTTCTTTGGCTTGTAACAATTTTTCAACTTCGGCAATATAGCGATCGGTCAATTTTTGTATCTCTTCTTGACCTCTTCGATCATCATCTTCAGAGATTTGCTTGTCTTTTAGCAGTTCTTTCAGCTGAGCATTGGCGTCTCTTCTAACATTGCGCATAGCTACCCGTGCTGCTTCAGCTTCATTTTTGACGATCTTTGCAAGTTCGCGTCTGCGTTCTTCAGTCAGCGGAGGCATTGGGACGCGCACCATCTCACCCACCGTCATTGGGTTCAATCCTAAATCCGAGTCACGAATGGCTTTTTCGATTGCACTCACCATTTTTTTTTCCCAGGGGACCACACCTAGGGTGCGTGCGTCAGGCAAGCTGACATTCGCGACTTGATTGATGGGAGTGGGTGTTCCATAGTAATCGACCATGACATGATCTAATAATCCCGTATGAGGACGTCCACTTCGGATTTTACTAAAATCTATTTTAAGCGCATCTAGGCTTTTCTGCATTTTTTGCTCGGCAGCTTTCTTTATATCAGCGATCATATATACTCATCGTCCTCTCTGAATTATCAACTACTCACTGAAGTACCTTCATTTTCCCCCATAATGACCCTTCTAAGTGCACCTGATTTAAAAATACTGAATACATTGATGGGCATTTTTTGATCGCGGCATAGTGTAAGGGCGGTGGCGTCCATGACTTGCAAATTTTTCGCAATGGCTTCATCAAAGGACAAGTGTTGATAACGCGTTGCATTGGCATCAATCTTGGGATCACTGGAATAGATTCCGTCCACTTTAGTGGCTTTCAGTACGATATCTGCATTGATTTCCATTCCACGCAATGCTGCCGCCGTATCAGTCGTAAAGAAAGGATTGCCCGTTCCTGCCGCAAAAATGACTATTTTACCTTCTTCTAGATATCTTATCGCTTTATTGCGGATATAGGGCTCAACTATTTGCTCGATACGCAAAGCGGATTGTACTCGGGAAATCAAACCATTCCGCTTCATCGCGTCTTGTAGAGCAAGCGCGTTCATGATGGTGGCTAGCATCCCCATATAATCCGCTGTCACACGATCCATGCCGTCACCCGCAGATTTCATGCCTCGAAAAATATTCCCTCCGCCTACCACGACAGCCACTTCGATACCGAGTTGCGTCACTGCCGCAACTTCTATCACGATATGTTCTACAATATTTCGATTAATACCATACTTGTCGTCACCCATCAGGGCCTCGCCTGAAAGCTTCAACAGAATACGTTTATAAGCAGAGGGCATAAAAAAGAATCGGTTAATTACGATACTTTATTTTCTTTGATCTGACTGACTTGAGCCATGACCTCTGCCGCAAAATCGTCAGATCGTTTTTCGATACCCTCTCCTACCACAAAAAGTGTGAAGCCATTTACTGCAGCAGATTTGGCGGTAAGTAATTTCTCTACCGTTTGATCGGGATCTTTAACGAAAGGTTGGCCTAACAGGGTGACTTCTGCCAAGTATTTGGAAATCCGGCCTTCTACCATTTTTTCAATGATATTGGCTGGTTTCCCGCTTTCGGCCGCCTGTGCAGTAAAGATCTGACGCTCATGCGCTAGCAAGTCGGCGGGTATCTCATCACCGGAGACACACAGTGGCTTGCTGGCTGCGATATGCATTGCGAGATCTTTGCCAAGAGATTCATCCCCTCCCGTGTAATCGATCATGACCCCAATTTTTTGGCCATGCAGATACATCGCAAGGTGGCCTTTGGCCGTATAGCAAGCACATCGTCTGATACTGATATTTTCGCCGAGTTTCATCACGAGTGCCTGGCGGGATGCTTCGACCGTGTTACCTGTTGGCAGCGTCATATCTCCTAATGCATCTACCTCGGCAACGTTGTTTGTCGCTATTAGCTGTGCCAAAGTTTTTGCAAAAATAATGAAATCATCATTTTTAGCAACGAAATCGGTTTCACAATTCAGTTCAACCAGCGCACCTTTTTTTCGGTCATCGGAAATAAAGGCACCTATGACGCCTTCGGCAGCGATTCGTCCTGCCGCTTTACTGGCTTTGGCGCCGCTTTTTATCCGCAAGAGATCTTCGGCTGCCTTCATATCGCCATTCGTTTCAACCAGGGCCTTTTTACACTCCATCATTCCCAGGCTGGTCAGTTCGCGTAATTCTTTTACCATGCTCGCGGTAATTTCCGCCATATTCACTCCAAGTACTGAAATCTTACAAAATTGATCAACGTGTGAAGAAAACCTTACGGTTTATCCACTTTTCCTGATACCCGTCTTTCGGTTTCATTTGCTTTCGGCGGCAGCATTACTCATTTCAATGATTTCCTGAATGGATTGATTGCGGCCTTCCAGTATGGCGTCAGCAGCTGCGCGCGCATAAAGCCGGATGGCCTGACCAGAGTCATCGTTGCCTGGAATAACATAATCTACGCCTGCTGGATTATGATTGGTATCGACCACCCCTACAATTGGGATTCCGAGCTTATTGGCTTCAGTGATCGTGCCTTTCTGGTAACCGACGTCTATTACAAACATTGCATCTGGCAATCCTTTCATTTCTTTGATGCCACCGAGACTGCCGTTGAGTTTGTCGAGTTCGCGTTGAAAGTCAAGCGCTTCTTTTTTGACGAATTTTTCAAGTAGACCATCCTGCACCATCGCTTCCATCTCTTGCAGACGTTTAACTGATTGTTTGATGGTTTTGAAATTGGTGAGCATTCCACCTAACCATCGCTGGTTTACGTAAGGGGACCCGCAGCGCGTGGCTTCTTCTCGAATGATATCGCGTGCTTGGCGTTTCGTACCTACAAACAGGATAGTACCGTTGTTTGCTGAAAGTCTGCGTAGGTACTTCATTGCTTCGTCAAACATTATCAATGTTTTTTCCAGATTGATAATGTGGATTTTATTGCGTTGCCCAAAAATGTACGGTGCCATTTTTGGATTCCAAAAACGGGTTTGGTGCCCAAAATGCACCCCTGCTTCCAACATTTGACGCATATTGACTGACATATCTTTTCCTTTAGGGTTAAACCGCCACTCGCCGCTACCTATCTTGCTTACCTAGCACCCTATTAAGGATGGCGAGTGTGTGTATTTTTTAATTGAGAAACATTCAGGATCGCTTATGAATAATCCTGATCGCGACGAGGATTATAACATGCTCAGATGCTAGCTCAACAAAAGCCGTTGCGACTGTAATGACCTGGCCTAGTCGCCGGTTTTTGTTATTTGAACCGGTGTGATTGATGAGAAGAGCCGCAGATTTTGCGATTTAGCTGGTAAATGTCATTTAATTCAATATGTCTGTTATTAACGGTGATCATGCCTTCTTCTTGTAATTTGGACAAAGATCGGCTGACTGTTTCAAGTTTGAGTCCGAGATAGCTGCCAATTTCTTCACGCGTCATTCTGAGAATGAAGTTTTTGGGAGAATAGCCACGCTTGGCGAAACGTTCAGATAAATTGAGTAAGAAAGCTGCTAATCGCTCTTCCGCTTTTCTGTTGCCTAGCAACATCATGGTGGTGTGATCCTTGACAATTTCCCGGCTCATGATTTTATGAAAATGATGCATTAATAACGGAATTTTCAAGCTAAGCTCTTCCAGTTTCTCGAAAGGTACCTCGCAAACTTCGCTGTCCTCCAATGCCACGGTGTCGCAGGTATGTATTTCTGCGCTGATAGCATCTAATCCTAATAATTCACCCGTCATATAGAAGCCAGTGACTTGCTGATGGCCATCCACATCAAGTACGTAAGATTTAAAAAAACCGTTTCGCACAGCATACAGTGATTTGAAAGCGAGTCCGGCGTGAAACAAGTATTCACCACGCTGGATTCTGTATTTTCGCTCGATTAACTTGCTAAGCGTCTCAATTTCCCGATCATCGAGGCCGACCGGCAAGCACAGTTCTCGTAAGCTACAAGTCGAACATTTCGATGTGGATCTCGATGCAAGGTAATTTCTGGGCTGTGTGGACAAAATAGCTTCCTGTTAAATACCAATTATCGATCAGGCAAAACGTTTAATACGCTCATTTATCAAAAAAATAGCCGCATAAGCTTATTCTTCGAAAATCCTTATGCGGCGTGGGGATAAACCATGATGACAGCTCGTGATTTACTTTGCTGCATCTACAAATTGATCGCTCCCGTGTTATTTGGTTTCGCTATTTTCCAAAATATACTGAGCAAGCCCTTCGACTGAGTCGCCCATGAGATTGGGAAAGGCGGGCATTGAAAAGCCTTTGCCGTTTCTGATTCTGTCGATGATGGCTTCTGTATTAGCCATGCTCGGGCTCAGCGCCATGACTTTGCCATTGACGGGAGTATGGCATTTCGCACAAGCCTCCTTGAAAATGATCTCAGGCGTTGCGCTAGCCTCAGGCATATATTTATCCCTTGAACAACCGCTCAATACGATTAGCGCACAAACCATCAACAAAGGTATTTTTCTCATTCTTTTATACTCCAGGTTATTTCTTAATTAAATCGAATACAGGATACACCGGGACACAGTTTATCATAATGAGCATGCAAAATATCTTGCAATCAACCGCCCTGCTTATTAGCGGCGCTAATAAGCAGGCAAATAATAAACTAACACTCAATCGTGCTGATCTTTACTGCTTTGGCGCTGAGGAGCTGTAGAATTAGTCTGTGATTCAGGTAATTTTGCCAGCGATGGCAGCTCGAGATGAAGTGCCGCTTTGCATAACATATGCGCACTTACCGGTGCGGTAATGAATAGAAACAGGGTGACCAGCACTTCATGCAGGCTGATGCTGTCTTCATGGAAGGTGAAGTAAAGCGTTGAAGCAACCAAGAGGCTGCCTACACCTAAAGTGGTTGCTTTGGTCGGACCGTGAATCCGAGTATAAAAATCCTGAAGTCTGGCTAATCCGAGCGATCCAATGAAGGTGAAGATTGCACCGGTCAGAATGAGGGCGGAAATGAAAAATTCAAGCATAATTTTATTCTATGATATCGCCACGTAACAAATACTTGCAGGCCGCGACCGTGCCTACAAAACCCATCACAGCAATGAGTAAGGCAACCTCAAAATACAGTGCACTGGAAAGATGGATGCCTAATAATACCAATAACGCAATCGTATTGATGTAGAGCGTATCAAGCGCAAGGATTCGATCAGGAAGACTTGGGCCGCGCAGCAAACGCCAAAAGCTCAATGCCACTGAGGCGGTGACTAGCATCAACGCGATAAAAAGCGCATAGCTCAGCATTGTTCAAAAATCTCCTTCAGTGGTTTTTCGTAGCGGAATTTGATCGTCGTAACGAGTTCGTCTGTATTGTTTAAATGGAGTGCATGCACCAATAAATAGCTGCGGTCGTCTGAGAGCCGCGCAGAAACGGTACCTGGCGTCAGTGAAATGACGTTCGCGAGAAAACTGATTGCTAAGTCTGATTTGAGTTCCAACGGTATGGAAACAAACGCAGGCTTGAGATTGCCGGGGCGGCCAAGGATAAGTCTTGCGACTGTGAAATTGGCCAATACGATATCGATTAGTATGATGCATATAAAATGGAGTAAACGGACAGGGTGATGAATGCGCACTTCCTCTGGCCAAAATTGCGTAGTAATGAGTGGGATCATCCAGCCCAGCAGCAAACCCAGCACAATTTGTCCAGGGTGAAGGCTGTTGACGAGTAACAACCATATGCCTGCCAGGGTTAAAGTGAGCAGTGGATGGGGCAACAGACGACGCATCACGCTAATTTCTCCCAGTGAGGAGCACTGCCTCGATGTAGCGCGAGGGCTGCAAAAGTTGTTCGGCAGTAAAATGAAGGAATTGCGTAATCGTTCCACCCCAGATTACCAGAATCATACATAGGCTAAGCAGGCTGATAATGGGTAACAGTTCTTGATAAATTGTAGTGATACTTGCTGTATTTGAGAGAGGATTTGGTGGTTGCGCGCGATAAAACAACAGACTACCCGTGCGCGCAAGCGCGATCAAGCTTAGCAAGCTCGTTATCAAGACGACACTCATAACCCAAGGCAGCGCGCTGTGTGCAAGGGAAGCATGCAAAATCATGAATTTTCCAATAAAACCGGATAGTGGGGGCAACCCTGCAAGTAGCATAGCGGCTACAAAGAAAAGACCGCCCAATAGGCGTGCATGTGGAATGACTGGACCCACATCTAATCGATCTTCCCATTCGGCGCGGCGGATTGCGATCGAATTGGCTAACAGAAAGAAAGCTGCGGTCGCAAAGGTTGAATGTGGCAGATAAAAAAGCCCCGCAGCAATGCTTGCTTGTGTGTTCAGGCCAAATGCGGTCAACAGTGTGCCAACGGACGCCACCACTAAAAAGGCGATTTGTTGCCGTAAGTGTGTACTGGCAACTACTCCCAACATGCCCACCAACAATGTAATCAGTGCCAGCGGAAGTAGCCAGCCCTCGATCAAATGGGCGCTCAATCCTGCTTCTGCACCAAAGATAAGCGTATAAATTCGCAAGATGCTATAAGCACCTACTTTGGTCATGATCGCAAACAGTGCTGCAATGGGTGCGGATGTATGGGCATAAGCCGAGGGTAGCCATAAATGCAATGGCACAAGCGCCGCCTTAAGTGCGAATACGCTGAATAGCAATAATCCTGCAACTTGAACTAAGGCGACATCTTCAGCCGGAAGGTGCGCCAGCTTGATAGCTAAATCGGCCATGTTGAGCGTGCCCAGTGTGCCATACAGAATACCGACTGCAAATAAGAACAGCGTGGAGCCAACCAAGTTGATGACGACAAAATGTAAACCCGCTTTTGTGCGTAAACGCCCGCCACCATGAAGGAGCAAACTATAGGATGCGATCAACAGGATTTCGAAAAATACGAACAGATTGAATAAATCGCCCGTCAAGAAAGCGCCATTCAACCCGAATAACTGTAGTTGAAAAAGGACATGAAAATGCCTGCCAGCCTGTTCCGTAATGGGAATGGCGTAAAACATCGCAAACAAGGAAAGGAGTGCGGTGATTAGCAACATCCAGGCGGCTAACCGATCAGCTACCAGAATAATGCCATAAGGTGCTGACCAGTCACCTAATGCATAAACCAGAATATCACCATGACTGACAGCTGATAGAATCTGGAAAGCCAGAAAAATTTGAGTGACGATAGAGATAATGCTTAATCCACGCTCAAGCAACTGATTGCGCTGTCGTAACAACAAAAGTATGATGCCCGCCGCAAGCGGCAATAGAACCGGAAAAATGATGAGATGTGTCATCATGGCTTATGGATTCCGTCTACGTGGTCGTTGCCCAATTCTTTATATGTCTTGAGTGCCAGCACGATTACAAAAGCAGTCATGGCAAAGCTAATCACAATAGCAGTCAGCACCAATGCCTGGGGCAATGGATCGGTATAGCCATTCGTGCCATCCACAATAATGGGCGGGGTGCCGATCACAAGTCGTCCCATGACAAGTAAAAACAAATTGGCAGCATAAGACAGCAAGGTGAGTCCCAGTACAACCGGGAAAGTGCGCCCGCGGAGCGACAAATAAACGCCACATGCGGTGAGCACACCAATAATCAGTGAAATAAGTGCTTCCATTAATGTATTTTATGACGAATTTTTGTATTGTGGCTCGAATTGTGTACCAACCCAAGGTTGACAATGATGAGCAAAGTAACGCCCACCACCACTAAATATACGCCCAAATCGAACACCATGGCTGAAGCGAGTTCGAATTCGCCGACTAATGGCCAATCAAGATGACCAAATGTGGAAGTCAGGAAAGGGTAGCCGAATAACCAGCTTCCTAGTCCTGTTGTCGCTGCAAACATCAGGCCGATCGCAATGATAGTATGCATGTCAAACGGGAACCGTGTTTGCGTCCAGGTGGTGCCATTCGCTAGATATTGTGTAATAAAGGCAACTGCCGTGATAAGCCCCGCAATAAATCCACCCCCTGGCAGATTGTGTCCACGTAACAGGATAAAAATAGCCACCAGCAAGGCCAGTGGTAACACAATGCGTGTGAGTGAAGCCATGATCAAAGGATGCTTGTCTTCGTCCCAAGAACGCTTGAAGGTATCATGGCTTGGTCCTTTCAGCTGAAGGTGCTCGAGCATTGCATAAATGCCCAATCCAGCCAATGCCATTACCGTAATTTCGCCTAGCGTATCATAGCCACGGAAATCGACCAGAATCACGTTAACTACATTGTGGCCGCCTCCCCCCGGTACACTTTGTGTCAAAAAATAATCAGCGATTGTTTCATAAGGTCGCGTCAGTACGGCCCAGGCCAACGATGCGATTCCACCGCCAGCCAGTACTGCCAGCAATACGTCACGGCCGCGCCGAAACGGCTTCGATTCTACGGGTGTGTACTGAGGTAAGAAATACAGTGCCAACAAGATCAATACAATCGTGACAACTTCTACCGAGAGTTGCGTGAGCGCAAGATCGGGTGCTGAGAATTTGGCAAAAATCAAAGCTACGCCCAGGCCAACGGTGCCGATCATGATCAAAGAAACAAAACGTTGTCGGTGAAGGATTGCGGTACCCATAGCCGCTGCGATGATAATAAGGGCGACCACGAAACTTACACCGTCGATCGGTAGCTGCTCGCGCTCGCCTATGAGTGCGGTATTCCCTGTCATGAAACTTGCCGTGCCAAGCAAAACCGCAAATAAAATCAAACAGAAAACCATTCTTTGCAAGGAGTCAATGTGAAGCAGGCGGGTAAACGATCGAGAAACAAAAAACATGCCTTCTAGCAGGAAATGGTAAAACTCTTTCATGCCAGGCCTCTCGCGTGCATGTGTTCGCAAGGACAAAAAAGCGCTGAATCCAAAATAGACACCCACGCCCCCTAGCAAAGCAATGACGCTCATCCAGAAAGCAGGATTGAATCCGTGCCAAATGGCAAGATCATATTCTGGGAGGGGTGCCTGCAGAACGGCGCCGGATGCGATCGAGAGTATTGGAGCGACCGTCAGTGCGGGTAGCATTCCTACCAGTAAGCACAGCGCTACCAATATTTCTACCGGAATTTTCATCCAACGAGGGGGCTCATGTGGAGTTTTGGGTAAATCGACTGGTGGGCCATCAAAAAAAACGTTGTGAATGAATCGCAACGAATAGGCCACGGCGAAAATACCCGCCAAGGTAGCGCCTGCCGGCATCAACCATCCCCATGTCTGATCCATGCCATGCAAGGTTTCCATAAAAAACATCTCTTTGGATAGGAACCCGTTCAGCAGAGGAACGCCTGCCATTGCAGCGGCGGCAACGATGGCCAGCATCGCAGTATGCGGCATGAAAGCCCACAGCCCTCTGAGCCGTCGCATGTCACGTGTACCCGCTTCATGATCGATAATACCTGCTGCCATGAACAAAGAGGCTTTGAAAGTAGCGTGATTGATGATATGAAAGACGCCTGCAACGGCAGCCATCGGCGTGCCGATACCAAACAACAGCGTCACCAATCCGAGGTGACTGATCGTAGAATAAGCGAGCAGACCTTTAAGGTCATGTTTCCACAAAGCGATGTAAGCACCGACTAGCAGGGTAAGGAGGCCAGTTACACTGACCAACCAAAACCATTCCGCTGTCCCTGATAACGCAGGAAACAGTCGCGCCAGCAAAAATACGCCCGCCTTGACCATGGTGGCGGAATGCAAGTAGGCCGATACCGGGGTGGGTGCGGCCATCGCGTTGGGCAGCCAGAAATGAAAGGGAAATTGTGCTGATTTCGTGAACGCTCCCAGTAGCACCAGGATCAACATCGGTTGATAAAGTGAGTGGTTACGGATGATTTCACCTGACTGTAGGATAACGGAGAGTTCATAACTACCGGTGATTTCTCCAAGCAACAGGCAACCTCCTAGTAATGCCAATCCGCCTGCACCTGTGATCGTCAGCGCCATGCGCGCACCACTGCGTGATTCGTGGCGATGCTGCCAGTAACTGATCAGCAAGAAGGAAGAAAGACTCGTCAATTCCCAAAAAATCAGGAGTTGAATGATATTCTCAGAGAGCACGATACCCAGCATGGAGCCCATGAATAGCAGCAAATAGGCGTAAAAGCGCCCCATGTCATCCTGGGTGGACAAGTAGTAGCGTGCATACAGAATGATAAGCAGGCCGATGACCAGTATCAGCAGTGCAAATAACAACCCTAGGCCATCCAGCCGGAAGACCAGATCGAGCCCGATCAAAGGCATCCAGCTCAAACGCTGAATAAGGACTTCTCCAGAGAATACATCGATCAAGCCGGGGATAAGCAATGAAATGGCGCATAGCGCAACAACCCCTGCGGCCCAAGCAGCATGCAATCGGCCAAATTTAGAGACACCCGCTGCAATCGGTGCCCCTATAAATGGCAATAAAACGATGATTAACAAATTCATGAGAATGGTAACTTTATCGGTTAGGCAGTGAAGCAGCCAATCACTTCACTGGCTTCTATTTTTTTAGCGTCAGCAAATTGTCATGATTTCAAAATTTTTGGGCGGGAACACCCGTATCCCTGACCGGTACGCGCCAGATAAATATCGCCAGCACGATTGCCAGTGAAAACAACATGAGCTTAAGCCAATATGATGACACGATTAGAATAGAACTGCCAAACGACAAAGCCATCATCAAATAAGCCCAGCGTTTGACACGGCGAGGTATGCTGCGATGGGCAGACCATTCGTAAATGATGGGGCCCGCAATACGGTGGTTGAGTAAGTAGACATGGAAACGTTCAGAGCTTCGCGCAAAACATCCTGCTGCGAGCAAGATGAAGGGTGTAGTAGGGAGAATGGGGAGGAAAATTCCAAGAATTCCCATTAGTAATGCCGTGAGGCCGATCCCAAAGTAGATCCAGCGCATCATGAGGGAGTTATGCAGTCTCAGGACATGGACACTTTCTTCGTTCTGATTCGTTTGTTCGTTGATTTGCATCGGCAATGATCGGGTTGTTAAGGACTGAAGAAATTAATATCAAATAAATAGACAACAAGAAATAAAGAAACGATCCTGGAATGAGCAGGTAAATCTTGCGTTCTTTGTTGCGCTATTTAGGGTTACTAAAATCGGAAGCATTATCTGCCTATCCGCCGTGATGCAATCATGATTGCATGATAACGCGTATAATACGCGAAGGAATTTATTTTTGATCATCCTTTCAATCATTTGTCTTTTGAGGTTTTTATGCTTAAAACAAACGTTTTATTGAGCCTAGGTGTTCTTCTGCTGGGCTTTTTGTTATTACCTTTAAATGTTATCGCCTATAAGGAGCATGCCGTGCAACCCCATGCAGCAACGTCAGAAGTCACCGAGCTACAAAAAATTGATGTTAAAGTAGGGGCTGGCGAGGAGGCCGAGGTGGGGAAAACAGTGAGTGTTCATTATACGGGCTGGTTATATGATGAAAATGCTGCTGACAAAAAAGGTAGAAAATTTGATAGCTCACGTGATCGCGGTGATCCCTTTTCGTTTTGGCTGGGGTCGGGACGCGTTATCAAAGGGTGGGATCAGGGCGTATTGGGAATGAAAGTCGGCGGACAACGTACATTAATTATTCCACCTCATATGGCTTACGGCGCGCACGGTGCGGGTAATGTAATCCCACCCAATGCTGCGCTGATTTTCGATGTTGAATTGATCGGCTTGCAGTAAGGCTAACAGTATATTTTTGACTGGCCGTTTTTAGTTAAACGCTACCATCGGGGTGCAGACAGCGCTTCCTGCACCCGGTAACAGATGCTTTAAGCGTTATTAGCTTCCAGCAAGCTCGTTTTCGAGGATGAGGTAGCATGGAAACTTCTTCAGTTTCACCCAAGGTCAAACGTCATTTCGTGACACGCAAGCGTCTTGCAATCAGCTTGGGTGTTATCATCCTGGCCATCGCAATATTTGGGTTGCTTGGCTATTATTGGCTACCTGGCTATGCCAAGACCCAGATAGAAACCATTTTATCCGGCAAACTGAATCGATCGGTCACCATTGATTCTATTGCTATTCAGCCCTATACCTTGGAGTTGACCGTTCTCGGTTTTCAAATAGCGGAGAAAAATGACGCTGGCAGCACTTTTTTTGCGTTCGATCGTTTGTATATTGATGTGAGCATCGAATCAGTCAGGCATCTTGCACCAGTTGTCAGGGCGGTTACTTTGACGACTCCACGATTGCGCCTTGTGCGTGAAGACACGCACCGTTTCAATATTTCCGATCTGATCGAACAATTCAAATCCCAGCCAGAAGATCCGGTTGAAGAGTCATCACGCGAAGCGCTTTTTTCAGTCAGTAACATCAGTATTCAAGGCGGTGCTATCGAGTTTGAGGATCGACTCAAAAATAGCCGGCAGGATATCGAAGCGATCAATCTAAACATACCTTTTATTACCAATTTTGAGAGTGCGCAAATTCATTGGGTTGAACCGCATCTCAGCGCTCATGTCAATGGCGCTCCCTTGGCGTTGGAAGGCAAACTACGCCCTTTTGCCGATAGGCGAGAAGCCACCCTGTCCCTTAAGTTTAACGATATCGATTTGACCGATATCGATGAGTATTCGCCGATTCCGAGAGGCATACGCTTGCTTGCGGGGAGTGCTGACAGTGATTTATTGCTGACTTTTGCGCAAGCCGTGAATGAGGCGCCCAGTATTCACTTGTCCGGTCAAGTTGCGCTTAAAGAGCTGATTGTTGAAAATAAAGCAGTCAAGGCGCCCTATCGAATGATGCTGAATCGGTTTGATGTGACATTGCAGGAAGCGGTGTTGACCGAACCCAGGCCGATACAAACAGCGATAAAACTGGCGGGGTTGACGCTCGCCCAGCTCGATGAAGCAGAATCGTCGATTCAGCTTCCCGAATTGGACATAGAAGTGATCAGCGTGGATCGAGCACAGCAACATATCGCATTTGGTCCAGTTATTCTGGACGGAGTCAATGCACGGGTGCGTCGTCAAGCCGATGGTCGACTCGATTTGCTCGATTTATTCGCTCCGGTAGCGGTGTCTGTGGATCATTCCATGAGCACGGTATCTCCTCCATCGAGTGGTTACAAACAGCTTCCTTCAACAATGATTCCGCTGCCGGACAAAAAGCCAATTCAAGCGACCAACCTTCCGCGCAAAACCTTTCCGTTAGATGATACGCCTTCGGCGCAGGCAGCGGTTCCCCTCCCAAATCACAAGCCTTCGATAACAAGCGCCAATCTGCAAACCACAGAATCTGAGCAGGGCGAAAAGATCGTTTCAGATGATAGGGTTGAAGCTGAGAATAGCAAAGCTTGGACGGTCCATATTGATCAGATGATATTGAAAGGAGGTGCACTCCACTTCGAGGATCACACGCTTGCCAAGCCTGTGCCCATGACAATCGAGTCACTGGACCTAACCATTGATAATATCAATCTGAGTGGAAGCGAGCCACTGGATCTCAGTCTCAAGGCAAATGTGAATCAGCGAGGCAGTATTGAGGCGCGGGGTGCATTTTCTTGGGCGCCTTTGATGGCTGATTTCGCATTTGATCTCAAGCAGATCGATTTAGTCCCGTTGCAAGGCTGGGGGAGTGACCAATTGAATGCGCTTATCAGCCGTGGTGACCTGTCTTTCCAGGGCAACGTCAATCTGGAGGGGGAGCCGCTCAAGGTGACGCTGAGTGGTAAGAGTCAGTTGACTGACTTTAACGTGCTCGATAAAACAGCCCGAGCAAATGAATTATTGCGCTGGAAAAGTATCGGGCTCGCGGGTATCCAGTTTGTCAATGAGCCATTGCGCGTTGCAGTGGCGTCCGTTGATCTTGCTGATTTTTATGCGCGTGTGATTTTACTGCCGAATAAAAAGCTTAATCTTCATAGCCTCGTTCGCCAGGAAGAGGTTGCGCCAACAGAAGCCGCTGCTTCGACTGAGCCGGCCAGCCAACCCAATCAGACTGATTCTTCTGCTAAAGCACCGTTACCCGTTTATATTGATAAAGTCGTTTTGCGCAATGGCCGCATCAATTTTGCCGATCAATTCATCAAGCCTCACTATCGTGCTAATCTGACCGGCCTCAAAGGGCAAATCGGGCCTCTTCATCCAGGAAAATCAGGGAAAATCGATCTTCGGGGATCGTTCGACCGTTCAGCGCCGTTACATATCTCAGGGACGATCGAGCCTTTCAGCGGAGAACTTTTTCTTGATATCATGTCAACCGTGTCAGGGATTGATTTGCCTACGTTTAGCCCTTATTCGGGGAGATATCTTGGCTATGTCATCGAAAAAGGAAAACTCTCTTTTGATGTTAATTATCATGTCGAGAAAGGCGAGTTGAAAGCAAAAAACAATATCTTTCTCGATCAACTTGATTTGGGAGAGGAAATAGAAAGCCCTGATGCAGCGTCATTACCCATAAAGCTTGCTATCTCGTTGCTCAAGAATCGGCGGGGTGAAATCGATATCCGCTTGCCGCTCAGCGGATCAATCAACGATCCTCAATTCAGTATCACGGGAATTATCTGGGAAGCATTCGTAAATCTGATCACCAAAGCCATTACGGCGCCGTTTGCTTTACTAGGGTCGTTGCTGGATGAAGGCGAGCAGTTATCAGAAGTTACGTTCCCGGTGGGCTATGCCACTATTGAGCCTGAGGCGGAGAAACGTTTGCAGGTGCTGTCAGAAGCCTTGAATGATCGCCCTGCACTCAAACTGGAAATAACGGGGTTTGCGGATCCGGCCAACGACCATGATGCGCTGAAAAAGGCTTTACTCGAGCGCATGATCAAAACGCAGAAAGTTTCTGAAAGCGTCAAAAAAGGCCAGGCTGTAGGCCCTGTCGATGAGATTGTGCTGGACGAAGAGGAATATGAGCGATACCTCACCATGGTATATAAAGAAACTGATTTCGAGAAACCCAAGAATTTCATAGGGTTGACTAAAAGCTTGCCAGTAGCTGAAATGGAGCAACTCATTCTTACGCATATCCAGGTTGGCGATAATGAACTGCATGCGCTAGCTCAGAACAGAGCGGGGAATGTGCTTCAATGGCTTGTCGAGCAAGGTGGAGTGTCAAGCGAGCGTGTGTTCGTATTAGGAACAAAAGTAGAAATCTCGACTACTGAACAGCCTAATAGTCGTGTTGTGTTTTCCGTCCAATAGCTTGATTGATACGCTTTGCACCTCAAAATTCGGCATTTATGCCTTCTCCCGCTACAAGGCTGGATGAGGGATGATAAAAATCGAATCTTGAGGTGCGTGAATCGATTAAAGGCAATGAGCCTTTAAACCTGGTTTCTGAAGGACGAGGTGGTGTGTTCGGTTTTACGAGTGAGGGGTGAAGCGCAACGACGCGGAATGGTACTCTATTCCAAGGAATTGCAGCGGAGCCATGTGTGCATAACATCGAGCAATCCACCCCGAAGCGGTAACACCAGAAAGATGAGTGTGAAAATGAATCATTCTATTCATAATGTTAGCATCAGAAATTAGTGATCAACCGAATCTAAGGCTGTCCGTAGTAGATCAACCTATTTTCGGTCAGCCTTAGGTTAAACCTTCGATATTTTCGATTTTAATCTCTCGAAGAGAAGTCTCCAGCACTAAAACTAAATGGTTGTTATCCGCGTCGCACTCGATGTGCCCATCGATACCCTATTTGACTATATAGCACCTGACGCCGTCTTGCAGGATGTTGGTTTTCGTGTACGTGTGCCCTTTGGTAAGCGCTTCATGATAGGCATCATTATGGCAGTCAGTCACGATACTCAGATTTCGTCGGACAAACTCAAGCAGGCAGAAACAATCCTGCGCGATATTGCCCTACCCCCGGTACTCATTGATTTGTTTGAATTCTGTAGTCGCTATTATCACTACCCGATTGGCATGGTCGTCATGAATGGATTGCCATCCCGCATGCGTAACGTTCGACCCCTTGCACGCTCATCTCATAAACTTTCTCTTTTCCGACTGACTGATTTAGGCCGCACGATTGCTCCCTCATCCCTCTCTGCTCGATATAAGGTGAAACAACGTTTGCTTACCTGGCTCAACGAAGTGGGCACCATCAATCAAATAGAGGCCAGGAAAATCTCCCCACGCGCTCCAAAAATATTACAAGAAATGCAAACCCAAGGATGGCTAAAGCCTGTATCAGGCACAGGGGAGCCCCCCCTTGAGATATCGCCCTTCTGTGCTGTTCCTCTCACAACCGAACAGACCATCGCGATTAGCGCCATACAAACAGAAATCAATCAATTCAACACTTGGTTGCTCCATGGAATAACAGGTAGCGGCAAAACTGAAGTTTATCTCCAAGTGACTTCACTGTTACTCGCACGAGGTAAACAAGTGCTTATCTTGGTACCGGAAATCAACCTGACTCCGCAACTCGAAGCGATTTTCCGATCGCGCTTTCCGTCGACATGTTTGATCAGCCTGCATAGTAAACTTACTCCGTCTGAGCGCATGGAGGGTTGGTTGCAGTCACAGCGTGGCGAGGCAAGTATCGTACTCGGAACACGCCTGGCCATCTTTACACCATTGCCCAAGCTGGGATTGATCATCGTAGACGAGGAGCATGATCAGTCATTCAAACAACAAGATGGATTACGTTATTCGGCTCGCGATGTCGCTATTTTCCGCGCAAAACAAGCCAACATTCCCATCATTCTGGGTTCCGCCACCCCATCGTTGGAAAGCTACCATAACGCGATAACCGGCCGATTCCGCTTGTTGCGCATGAGCACGCGCGCGGTGAAAAATGCTGTGCTCCCACCGATTCACTATATCGATACCCGCACCCATCCGCTCACAGAAGGATTGTCTGAGCCCCTTCTTACTGCGCTCGATAATTGCTTGAATCTACAACGGCAAAGCATGGTTTTTATCAATCGCCGGGGCTATGCACCCGTCCTATTATGTAAATCCTGCGCTTGGCTTGCGAGTTGTCCACGCTGTGCCAGCCGTCTTGTGGTGCACCTAAAACAAAAAGCTTTGTGCTGCCATTATTGCGGCCATAATGAAGCCTTGCCGATCGCCTGTCCGCAATGCGGCGATCAGGATCTCATGCCATTCGGTCATGGAACTCAACGGATTGAAACCGCATTAGAACGTTTTTTTCCCAATGCACGCATTTTACGTGTCGATCGAGATACGATCCGTCGCAAAGGGGACTGGCAAACGATCCTGGATACCATCCATGATCGAAAAGTCGATATCTTGGTGGGTACTCAGCTCTTAGCAAAGGGCCATAATTTCCCTCACTTATCCCTGGTAGGCGTACTCAATGCAGACGCTTCTCTCTATAGCACCGACTTTCGCGCAGAAGAACGACTGTTTGCCCAACTCATGCAGGTTGCAGGAAGAACAGGCCGCACTGAAATAGCTGGCGAAGTCCTCATTCAAACGGAATTCCCTGACCATCCTTTATATGGAGCCTTAAGACAACACGATTATGACGCGTACGCCCGCTTATTATTAAAAGAAAGGGAAATCACCCTCTTCCCTCCTTTTTCCTACCAAGCGTTACTCAATGCAGAAGCACCGGAAATGACGATGGCACTGGCTTTTCTTAATGACGCAAACGCACTTGCAAAGCCCAAGAATTCAATCGAAATTTTCGACCCGGTCCCGGCGCAAATGACACGACTCAAAGGACTTGAGCGCGCGCACTTACTCGTTCAATCTCCCTCACGCAAAAGGTTGCAATTTTTTCTCAGCGAATGGTATACAAAACTGCGTCAAATCCCCAACCGGAAAGTACGATGGGCGCTAGATGTCGATCCGCTCGAATTTTGATCAATAACCGGACAAAGGTTGGCAGCTCATTTCAAAAAATTTGGCAGAAGAACTGACTTCCATCAAAATTTTCCTAACCGGTGCGGGAATCGCTAAATTCAATGCTTCATCAATGGTCACCCAGGCTTGTTCTTCCAATGTGTTATTGGACCGATCAATCACTTGCAACAAGCATGTCGATATCCTCAATTTAAAATGTGTGAAAACGTGATCAATAACAGGTAAATCTGCAATGAATGCTGCATTGATCCCCCAATACTGGATACAGCACAGTTGAAGATCGATGCTAGCCGGTAGTTGAGGCAAGCACCACAACCCACCCCAGATACCAGTATCAGGTCGTTTTTCCAGCAAGATACTATTTTGATCGATCATGAGCAAAAATGTGGCTTCCCGATTGGGTAAAGGTTTCCTGGGCTTTGGTGCAGGCAGTTTTGCTGTACGATTTTCCCTAAATGCCACACAATCAGACCGCAACGGGCATACTCGACATTGGGGTTGGTGGCGCGTGCAAACAAGAGCGCCCAGATCCATCAGCGCCTGAGTGTAAGTAGCCATACAATCATGAGTATTTTCCTGTGGCAACAAGGATTCTGCCTTTTCCCATAACAATATTTCTGTTTTCTTTTCGCCAGGGTAGCCGTTGATACCGAAATAGCGGGTCAGCACGCGTTTGACGTTCCCATCCAATATTGCGCAGCGTTCTCCATATGCAAAAGCAGCAATGGCAGCCGCCGTCGAACGGCCGATACCTGGCAGTTGTTCGATTGCTGCCGCATTGGATGGAAATCGCCCCTGGTAGTGCGCCACCATCAAGCAGGCCGCTTTATGTATGTTCCGCCCGCGCGTGTAGTAGCCAAGTCCGCTCCATAACGCCAATACTGCATCTAAAGAAGCCCGGGCAAGGGTTTCAATATCAGGAAATATCCCTATGAAGCGCTGGTAGTAAGGAATCACCGTCGCGACCTGGGTTTGCTGCAGCATAATCTCTGCAATCCAGATTGCATATGGATCGCGTGTGTTTTGCCAAGGAAGATCATGCCGCCCATGCCGTCGCTGCCAATGGATCAGTGTATTTGCAAAAGTAGACACAAAATGCAGTAACGATCTTATTCTATTGGAATAGGTTAACCTAAAACCCCTGATTGATCGCTAATTTTTTGATGTTAACATTATGAATATTCTAATTTTTAGAATCATTTTACACCTAGCAGTTTGATGCTTCCGCTTCGGAGTGGATTGCTCAATGTCATGAGCAAATGGCTTCGTTGCAATTTCTTGGAATAGAGCCGACCATTCCGTGTCGTTGTCCCTCACCCTGCACTCGTAAAACCGAGCATACCCCCCCGTTCAGCAGAACTCTAGGCTTTAGCCTTGCAATCGCAATGCCGCTGAAAATCTAAGGCGCAAGAAAGCTGAAAAATGGCGAGAGCTCAAGAAGGCGCTCGCCAAAAACTAAAAGTTCAAGATAGTTTTATGTAATCGTGCTTCATTAATTGGATACGCGATATAACGTGACAGGCGCTTCGCCTTGTCTTGTTAGGATTGCAGTCTGGCCAGAGGCATTAATGTTGAAAGTAACAGGTTTGTCAGCACCGCCCGAGAGGCCCACACAGCCATTCGTATCGTAAATAAAACTTCTCGCATTCAGAATATTGGAGGTGGCATCATAGTTATAGGAGGCGAATTCAATGCCAGGATTGCCGCATTCGCTGGCTTCGGCATGGAAGGTGTCGCCAGTGGGGTCGACTAGCATCAATCTATTATTAGGGAAAAATAGGATTAATTTAGTTTTTACGCTCTGATTATCGAGTGCCCATGCGCCAATAATACCATTAGCTTGATTGTCCATTCTGGCATAGCGTTTTTCTTTGATCTCAGTTGGAATAGGTTCGTCATCGGAGCTGAGTTCGAGTGGGCGCGCAATGTGAAAGAGTTCACCAAATAAACTGCTTTTTTCTCTTTCTCTTTGTGCCACGACGATATCAGAAATGATGAGCTCGTGGCCGTCCGTATGAATGCGCCAGGTAGGGCGCGGGTGAGAAAGCCCCGCTCGAAGATTGGTGTCTACCGAAGGTGAGCTGTCGAGCTTGAAGCCACGGGCATCCAATTCCGATGCACTGGCAATACCGAATTCCACACCAGCTTTGAAGATCGTGCCGCCGCCGCATACGCGGTTCTCGTCGCAGGAGTCATCGGCGGTCGCCTCGCCTTGCAAGTATTCGCCACTCCCATCTGCTGCAATACGTATAATGCTCGCACTACTGTCATCGTATTTCACCCAGACGTGCTGGCTAAGGAGATTGACGCCCTGAGCGAGGAAATTTGCGTGCGCTTCCTCCGCTGAAACCATCTGACCAGGTATGCTGGCCGCTTCGCGCGCTGCCTGCAGGACTACCGAATTCGCAAATACGGTGGGGTCACTTTCAAGACTCATGTTGGATTTAATAGTTGATGCGGCTTCTGCAGGAATGAGTATCCCCGTCGAGAGATCGTTGTCCGAGTCGAGTGATTGGAGAAGGGTGGATAAATTTCTCAGTTTATTTTCATTCTCGCCCGCGAGCTCTATCGGAGTCGTCATTCCTGTTCCCTTGATTTCTCCAATGACCAGTCCACCCAGCTGAAACTTGATATTATCGCCATGATTATAATGATAAACACCTTGTGCGTCCGTAGTTCCGGTTGTGCCTGAAGATGTGGTATAGGCGATACCCGCAACGGGGCCAGCATCCATCAATATGCCCGTTGTAGGGCCTTTGAGCTGAGTTTTGCTAGTAACTTTGTTAGATTCCTGCTGCTCACCACAGGAGGCTAGCCCCAGCATGAGTGTCGTGAAAAGTAATGCTCTTATTTTTTTGTTTTGCTGATTCAATTTCATTGAGATAGTTCTTCCAATTTATGTTTAATCAATTCATGCGATTAACGCACTGCACCAAGATTGTAATCTTATGAAATAAGAGGATAATGTAGCCTTTCCTTTGAGGATGTAAGACTATTAGATCTAGAATCTAACAGCAAAACCCTATCAGAAAATATAAAGATTCACCCCCTAGTCTATAAGGTGTAAGTATAGTCGTAATTTTCTGTTTCACTGATTTTTTTGAATTTCTGTGTAGCTGATTTGTCAACAGAATATTAAAACCTGTTTAACATCACATTAATAAACGATTTTGTATGTCGAGCCTAGCGCAAGTATCACGATTGACCGAAAATCCTCAGCAACTTCCTATTGATTGGTATTTAAATCCTCAAATATTTGAATTAGAAAAACAGCATCTGTTCGATAATGGACCAGCTTATATTGGGCATGAATTGATGGTGCCCAATGTGGGTGATTACTATGTCATAGAATGGTTAAACGATGCGCGTGTGTTGGTTCGTAATGAAAATGGAATCGAACTGTTGTCGAACGTCTGTCGTCATCGACAAGCCCTGTTGCTGAAAGGTCGCGGTAATGCACGGAATATTGTCTGTCCTATCCATCGCTGGACTTATGCAATGGATGGTAAATTACTTGGGGCGCCTCACTTCAGCCAAAATCCATGTCTTGATCTGGGTAAGACACCCTTGCAAAATTGGAACGGATTACTCTTTTCGGGCAGGCGCAATGTTGCGCGAGATATGGCAAATCTAAGTGTTCTCAAGAACTTTGATTTTTCTGGGCACATGCTCGATCGCGTTCAGATCGATCACTACGCTTGTAATTGGAAAACTTTTATCGAGGTTTATTTAGAAGACTATCATGTCGATCCCTTTCATCCTGGCCTTGGACATTTTGTAGATACCAATCAGCTTGATTGGGAATTTGGAGATTGGTATAGCGTTCAAGTCGTTGGCGTCAATCCTCAATTCGAGCGAGGAGGTACGCCTGTTTATGACAAATGGCAAAAGCAGGTTTTGCAATACAACAATGATCAAAAACCACCTTATGGCGCAATATGGTTGCTTTATTATCCTAATATCATGCTTGAATGGTATCCCCATACCCTGATCATTAGTACAATCTTACCGACTGGGGTAGAAAGTTGCGTCAATGTGGTTGAATTTTATTATCCCGAAGAGATTGCCCTATTCGAACGTGAATTTGTTGACGCAGAGCAAACGGCCTACCGAGAAACCGCTTTGGAAGATGGCGAAATTTGTAAATTGATGACTTTGGGGCGTCGTGCGTTGTATCAACAAGCAATTAATGAATTTGGCCCTTATCAAATGCCGATGGAAGCAGGCATGGCGCATTTCCATAATTTTCTGCAAAGAGAGATAGGCTCTTATCTGCGTTAGCCATAGGCCAATTTATTTAATTAGTTCGATTAATTCATTGCAGATGCATTCACTTTGGATGCTTGTAGCGGGATTGATGTTTGCCTGTATGGGGATGCTGGTCAAACTAGGCGCAGCCTATTTTTCTAGCATCGAACTGGTTTTTTATCGCTCTCTGGTTGGTTTGTTCGTCACATATCTGGTGATGCGCGCTTGTCGTGTTTCGATTGCTACTGCACACTGGAAGATTCATTGCTGGCGTGGATTATTTGGTTTGGGTGGTTTGTTATTATTTTTTTATTGCATCACTCAACTTCCTTTGGCGACAGCGATTTCGCTGAACAACACTTGGCCATTATTTTTGGCGTTATTGACCATTCTTATTTTGAAAGAGTATTTTCATCCGAGCTTGGTATTAGTGTTATTGCTTGGATTTATAGGCGTTGTTTTATTGTTGAGGCCGACCCTGAATGAAGATCAATGGTTGCCGGGGTTATTAGGCATAGTTTCAGGTATTTTTGCAAGCTTCGCGCATCTCAATCTTAAGCAACTTGGGATGCTGGGGGAGTCCGAATGGCGGGTGGTATTTTATTTCACATTGATCAGTACGTTGCTTACTGGAACCTGGTTGTCGTTAACCACTTTTAGTTCGGTTACATTGAGTAATATAGGATTGCTGTTGGGGGTAGGTGTAACCGCAACTCTTGCGCAGCTAGCGCTTACCCGTGCCTACCGATTAGGAAAAACGATAGTTGTGAGTGCGCTTGCGTATAGTACGGTATTATTTGCGGGACTCGGGGATGTTTTTTTCTGGAATGAGACTTTGCCAATACCTGCTTGGATCGGTATGGGGATGATCATTTTGGGGGGTATATTAAGCTTGAGAATGGCGCCTGTTAGTATTCGCGGCCAATAAAGTTCGGCAATTTGTCAGGGCGAACATCAATTATTTTTCTAGGATATACACATGATTACTATTCAAAAAATCAATAATTTAATTGTCGTGGCCGTCATTGGAGAATTTACTTTAAGCGACTATAAAGAATTTGAAGACCAGGTGTTATATCAGTTTCATTTTGAAGGAAAGGCAAATCTTTTATTCGATTGGCGCGATATGGTGGACTACACGCTGGATGTTGCATGGGAGGAAATTAAATTTATGCGTGAACATGGCAGTGAATTTAATCGGGTAGCGGTTGTTACAGATAGCCAGTGGCAGGCATGGAGTGCTTGGGTGTCCAATCTTTTTATTGATGCAGATGTAATGGTCTTTTCTGATTACGATGAAGCAATGCAATGGGCGTCTGGCGACTAGATCGTGAGCCGTTAACTTGATTCATATAGAAACGAGTGGAAAATTTATATGGATGAGTTTGTATTCGCGCGAGTTCTGCACGTGCTGGGCGTGGTGTTTTGGATTGGCGGTGTGGCAATGGTGACGACGGTATTACTTCCAACTGTAGCGAAAATGAAATCGATCGAGGAGCGCGTCGAATTTTTTGAGTTACTCGAGAGCCGTTTTGCTAGGCAAGCACGATTAACGACTTTACTTGTTGGGGTGAGCGGCTTTTACATGGTGCATATCCTTGATGCATGGAGTCGATTTACCGAACTTCAGTATTGGTGGATGCATGCAATGGTGCTGGTGTGGGGCGTTTTTACGTTAATGCTGTTCGTGCTGGAGCCTTGGGTGTTGCATCAATGGTTTGCGTCACGCGCGCGAAATAAGCCCGTGCAAACATTTGCATTGATACAGCGGCTACATTGGTTTTTGTTGAGTATCAGCCTCATTACGATTGCAGGGGCTGTTGCCGGTAGCCATGGCTGGTTCTGGCTAAGGTAGGTGAGATGAGTAGCTATATATTTTTGAAATTAATTCATGTCTCTAGTGTTATATTGAGTTATTCGCTGTTTATGACGCGCGGTATCTGGATGATGCGGGGGTCAGCGCAATTACAGCGGCGCTGGGTAAAAATCATGCCGCATATCGTCGATACGGTTTTATTGGCAAGTGCAATTTCGCTTGCTATTTTGATAAAACAGTACCCGTTGGCGGATGCTTGGTTAACAGCAAAAGTTATAGGCTTGCTTGTCTATATTGGATTGGGGATGGTCGCACTACGATTTGGCAAGACTCGCATCACAAAGATCAGCGCTTGGGTCATGGCTCAGATCGTGTTTTTTTATATCGTAATGGTTGCGTTGACAAAGAGTCCAGCGATAGTACTATGAATAAGCCCATTGTAATGATTTATTCTGATTAAAAATCACCTCTGATTCCTGCAATCAACGCTCTGCCAGGTAATGGTGCAAAATTTTTCAAGAAGGAAGTATGAACACGCATTTCTTCGTTGAGAAGATTCCTTCCTTGAACAAACAATCTGATTCCGTTTGTTTTTGTCTCTTTTATTCGATAGCTTGCTTCAAGATTGAGCAGTGTATAGCCCGGGGTTTCGGTTTCTAGTTCGGCGAGTTTAGTTTGACGGAGAACGTGGATGGCCGTGATATTCGCTGTCCAGGGTTCTTTTTTGTAGTTCAATTCTAGCCCAAAGCGTTGAGGAGTAGTGCGTGGCACATTGCCGTTTTTGTTGTCTAATTTGGCGCGCACATAATCCGTAAATAGGCGCAGATCCAAATTATCGGGTCTAAGTGTAAGAATAACTTCCGCTTCTGCACCATAAAATGTTGCATGAGTCTGGGCTATGCTTAAGGCTTGAAATTCGCCTCCGGGGTTTAGCATACCGTCATCGTCCACGCGATCAGCGATTCCATCACCGTCAATGTCGACATTCTTGAAAAAGATATAGTTATTGAATCGGTTGTAGAAAGCATTGACTTTCCACTTTATGAACCCCATGGATTTGCTAAGCGATAGATCAATATTATTGGTGGCTTCTTTGTGCAAAGTGCTATCACCCATTTGAAATGTTCCGGTGGCATGATGAGCACCATTGACATAGAGTTCTTCTAACGCAGGTGCACGTTGGCCATGTGTGGCTGTTAAACCTAAATTATAATCTTGTATAAAATTCCAGAAAGCACCGGCTGAGCCATTAAACAAGCCAAATGCACGTGCGCGATCTACATCATTTTGTGGATTGCGCGTCGCATATTCATAGCGCCCGCCAAACTCAAATCGGAATTTATCCCAATTACGCTCTTCAATTAGAAAAAGCCCAGTCGAGCGAGATTTTGTAATCGGCACAATGGCTTCCTCACCTAGTGCTGAAAAAGTGCGATCTTGAAACTGTATGCCAAACAAGCCTTTCAAGCTGGCGATGGGTGCATGTAAAAATTCAGTTCGTGTTTCCAGTTCACGATTCTTGAAACGAGTCCCCAATTCACCATTTGCTTCAATCTCGTCATGCTTGTAATCATTGTAGCCCATGCGCATTTTTATTTTTTCAAGGCCTGTCACAGGCTGATCTAATTCACCCATTATGTTATATCGAGCCTGGGTTAAATCGATAGTAGGTCTTTCTAGCGTAGGGATGCCATACTTGCTTTCCAGCAAAGAAAGTGACCCACCGAGAAAACCTTTCTCGCCTATGTAGGATCCGCCTAATGATAAACCCTGAGAATCGACCGCACTGTTTCGGACCACGTTTTTTCTCTGGTGTGCGTTTTCGTGGGTATCTGTGTGGCCATTTGCTTGGCCGTGATCATGATGATCCTCGCTTTCATGGCGGTTATTTGCTTGCTTGTTTTGTATTTGTAATGGGGTGTCTGTGAAAGCATGTCCGGGAATATTGTAATCGTCCGTTTTTCGCTTGAATGCACCGATACTCCATGATGTTTGGCCGAAGCTGCGATTCAAGTTAAACGATCCGGTTCTTTCTTCGGTAGCGGAATTTCCACGCACTTCAAAATTACCATTCAGCGATTTGAATACTTGATTGGGAATACGTTGCGTTACAGCATTTACCACCCCTCCAGTGGCGCCTCCTCCATAAAGAAGAGTCGCGGGGCCTCTTAGAATTTCTACTTGTGAAGCATTAAGCGTTTCGATGGTGACAGCATGATCTGGGCTGAGAGAAGAAATATCCAGTGTGCCGATACCATTCTCCAGCACTTGTATGCGTGGTCCGTCTAAAGCCCGAATAATAGGGCGTCCAGCGCCTGGTCCGAATGAACTTGAAGCGACGCCGAGTTCGGTTGACAGCGTGTCGCCAAGCGTAACTTCGCGTTTTCTTCTTAGGTTGTCCCCGTGTAGCACCGTGGTAGGTTGTGTCATGTTAAGCTCGCTGCGATCTTGAAAGGGTGTGGAAGTGATCACAATTTCTCGAAGCTTGATAGCTTTGCTCTTTTCTTCTGCTTGAGCAATGGGATAGCAGAAAGTAATGAGAATGCCAACAATGAGTCTGGATAACCTGATTTTCCTGCAAGGAAATCCGATTTTTGGTGGATTAAGGAGCTGTGGCATATGATTATTGGTTTGTTGTGGCCTTAAGGTGGCGGCATCACAAATGCAATTTAGTTGCGTTGGTTGGGTATATGGCTTGCTGTTTTTTGTTTGAGTATTGATTCAAAAATTGTTTATCGCGCGGTAAATGCCATCACATCGTAACCATATGCGTTTTATCATGCCTCATAAATACGAAGGAGAATTTAACTACCGAGCGCAACGGGCGTTTTTAGGTACATTCGGCACAGAACCCTTTAACAGTCAATTCGATATCATGAAGCAAATAGCCAATGGGTAAAGAGGGGTTTGGTTTGAGCTTGAACTCGTCTAGGCACGTTACTTTCGTGCATCGTGTGCAGATAAAGTGAGCATGATGGTGTGAATGAAGATCTGTATTGACACGGAAACGCCAGACACGATCATCACCAGCTATTTTGTGTATTAAATTTTTTTTGGTCATCCATTCAAGTACCCGATATAGCGTAACTCGATCCAGTTGCTCTTTTACGTTTAATCGCTCTTCAATTTCACGGTGTGTAAGTGGGTGATGTTCCTCTAACAACAAACAAAGCGTTCGGATTCTATGGTATGTGGCTCGATCACCGGTTTGCTTCACGAGTTCTTTTGCTTTTTCAAAGAAATTATTTTTCAAGACAACTATCTTCCCTATCTGCCATATAATCAAGTGCAACTTGGTTGCATTTGATTATAGTTTGGCCAGTGAGCATTCTGCAATGGAAAATTTTATTCTATGGCATGGGAAGGATTTGATCCGTGTATTTTGGTTGTAATGATTATCTTCCGCACTTAATCAGGTTTTCCTCAATTTTTTGTTATACAATCACGGGCAAATATGCTGGGCAAAGTCGCTGAGCAGATTACATGTTAGATAAAAATTAAGTTTAAGAATCAAAATCTGGAGAAAGTATGAGAAAGGCTTCACTTAACAAATGGATCGTACAATCATGTGCTGCAGTAGCACTGTTGTTGACAGCATTTTCGCTTCATGCACAGCTGATGCTTGCCCATGAAGGGCACCATGCCGGCCATGGTGGGTGTCAGGTCAAATCGGGAGATTTTCCTGTAACAGTTAGTATTTATGAAGTACCAGAAGGTGATATTCCTCCAATGCATTCGTATTGCGATCACGTGCCCAATGTTGGGAAGATCAATGTAACGATCGAGCTTCCAGCCGATGCACGCGAGATACCTCTAGCCGTGCGGCTCGTAAAAGAAGGTCATGGGAACCATGGGGGGCATGATGGGGCCGCTCACGATAAGACGGCAGCTGCAAGCGTTGCCAGCGAATCCGATGATCATAAAATGGCTCATGACGGACATGGTGACCATGATGGTCACAATGAACGTGCTAATCATGATGATCATGCTGGCCATGATGAAAAGCACGGGGAGCATAAGGACGCTGCACATCATGACGTCGGTGAACATGCCGGTTTTTATATGCCGCCAACGACCCATTCTTCTGGCATCATTGTTGTTGCGGCCGAAGTAACCGAACTCGGTGAATATGCGGTATTACTAGAGAAAGTGGAAGGCGAAACGACTCGTACAGCGGTTCGCGTGCCCATTCATGTTGGCAAGGGTGGTGGTCATGGAGGTCATGGTTCAGGCTTCGGGTTGTTTGAAGTCTTGCTATTGCTCGGTGCAGCAGGAGGATTGGGTTTTTATTTTCTGAAACGCAAGAAAGCCTGATAAAAATATTTTAGGTCAATTTTAGATTAATTTTGGCTCCAAAAACCTTGACATGGCTATGGATAAGAAAGTAGGCTTGTTAAGTGATTTTGAGGAGTAGAAGAAGTAGAGGGGATTATGCCTAGATGCTCGGGAGAGGATGAGTGGGAAGGGTATAAGAATCAATAACAACATAAGATAGAAAGGAGAGAGAATAATGGAAGCCAGGAGTTGGCTGAAGGGGCTGATGACGGTATGCGGTGTTCTGTTTGCGGGCGTATTGCAAGCGAACATATCGACGGTAC
>NZ_QAOO01000013.1 GCF_003051105.1 Nitrosomonas nitrosa
CAGTTTTCCAGCGGAATTGTCGAGGGTTTCAATACCAAAGCAAAACTGATTACGAGAAAAGCCTATGGCTTTCGAACCTTTCATGCTACTGAAATTGCTCTGTATCATACCCTTGGCGAACTACCTGTGCCTAAAACTACCCACGAATTTTTCTGACGAGGCATAACTATTAACGCCAGAAGGTAGATATCGGATAAAATAGCAATAAAATTATTAAATATTTTTTATCCTCATTGGCAGCAAGCTAGTGTGGTAAAAAACTACGGAGAGAAGAAATAGGATGAATTATTTAACCGATCTCGCTAATGATGAGGAAATCGACACCTACGATCGAGCATTGCAGGATTACTTTGCGCAGCGTATGGATGTCGATCGTTTTACCGCTACCCGTTTACAAATGGGGATTTATGGTCAGCGCCAGGAAGGTGTCAACATGGTGCGTATCAAGATTCCGGGTGGACGGTTGACCCCCATGCAATTGAATGCGATTGCTGACGTGCTGGAGAACTATGTGCCCCATGGGGAGGCGCATATCACCACTCGCCAAGATATCCAATTGCACTATGTGCCCTTGGCGGATACGCCAGCGGTGATGCGCCACCTAGCGAAGGGGGGATTAACGACGCGCGAAGCGTGCGGAAATACGATACGGAACGTTACGGCTTGCCCTTTGACGGGTGTTTGTCCGCGTGAACATACCGATATCAGTGAACATCTCAACGGCGTTGTTAAGCATTTTTTGCGCAAGCCGCTGAATCAATTGATGCCGCGTAAATTCAAGATCAGTTTTTCTGGCTGTGAATCGGATTGTGCACAAGGAATGATCCATGACTTGGGCGTAGTCGCGGTAAGACAAGGGGCGCAGTTCGGCTTTAAAGTACTGGTAGGAGGTGGGCTTGGGCATAAGCCTCACGAAGCGATCACAGTTGAATCTTTCATCGAAGAAAAAGATCTGCTGTTGGTGATAGAGGCTGTGCTCACCCTGCATAACAAATACTCGGATCGGACAAAACGCGCGAAATCGCGTATCAAGTTTTTAGTCGATAAATTTGGTGTGGAAGGGTTCATCGAAAAATATCGGGAAGAACTCGCTCGCGTCAAGGAAGCATTGGCCACTCAGGATTATCCCAAAGGCATTTGGACGGGCGGAGTGGATAGCGAAGTGCCGGGTCCAGGCGCGCCCCGTGCACTGTTTGCACAAAAGCAAACTGGATTGTTTGTTTTGCCCATCAGTGTGAAGCTTGGACAATTAACTGTTGAGCAAATACGTGGTATTGCAGGGATATTGAAGCAATATCATTTGCAGGAAATTCGAACGACACAAGATCAAAATCTGATGCTGGTTGATGTGCCGCAAGCGCATGTGGCGGCTATCCAGTCAACCTTGTCTGGCCTCGGTCTGGGCTTGCCAAAAGCGGGTGATAATGTTGTGGCATGCCCCGGAACTTCTACTTGTCGTTTAGGCATCACTTCCAGTCCGACGCTCGGGGGTAAATTATCGGGTGGAAACGATGATTTGCGTATCCGTGTTTCGGGTTGCCATAATGGCTGTGCTCAGCCAGAAAGTGGGGATATTGGAATTTACGGTGAAGGCAAGCGTATGTACGGTAAGCTGGTACCTCATTATCAGATGTATTTTGGTGGTAATGGCATGGCGAATGGTGGTTTGGCTTTCAAAGGTCCATCCGTGCCAAGTGCGCGTGTTGAAGTCGCTGTGGAGAGGGTAAGATCAGCCTATGCCACAAATCGTGAAGCGGATGAAACATTTTTTAATTGGACACGGCGTGTAGGGCAGGGATATTTCGCTGAATTGTTGGCTGACATCGTCGAAGTCAAGCAAGAGGATCTGCAATCGGTATTACGCGATCATGGCCAGGGTGATGATTTCAAAGTGTTGCAGTTAGGTGGGGGAGAGTGTGCAGGTGCGAAACAATTGCAAATCGGCACGGCTTTCTTTGATGCTGCAAACGAACGTAATTATCGTAACGCGCTCAAATTTCAGCGTAAATTCGAGGACTCTGTGAAATGTGCGGAGGAGATCGCTCGTTTGATTGGTCAAGGATTGAGCCAATTAGTAGGTGGCCAGAAATGCGAAAGTTTGCAAGAGCAAGCGGAAGAATTGCAACGTGTCTTGCCAACTAAACCGAATTTGTCCATCACATTGGCAAAGCTTGCTCAAGAATTTGCACGTCCCGCCCATGAGTTGAATGATGCCGTATTGACAGAGTGGTATGCCAAATTGGATGCATGGACTGTTGAAGTAGCTGAGTTTTGTACTAATTTTAACAGTCAACTTGATTTGACCGGCTCACTGCCTCAGGGCATGGTCGAACCGGTGCAATATCAGAAAGTATCGCAGTCGGCCACGGCCTAGTAGAAGTTTTGATGTTAATGGGAAATAGATGAATCAATTGGATATAACGCCGAAGGTTGAACAGCTCCACGACTTGATGAAGCTGATTGAACGGGATTATATGCCCGCTGTATTGGCCAATAGCCTGGGTGCTGAGGATATGGTGTTGACCGACTTGATTGCACGGTACTATCCCGCTATAGCTATGTTTACGCTGGATACGGGCCGCTTGCCACAGGAAACCTATGATCTGATGCAAACAGTGAGAGATCGCTATGGTGTGGACATTCATGTCTATTTCCCTGATGCGGCTGCGATTGAAGATTATGTCGCTCAGAACGGCCCCAATGGGTTTTATCAAAGTGTCGAGCTGCGTAAACGCTGCTGCTTTATTCGCAAAGTAGAGCCACTTCGCCGTGCATTGGCTGGGAAACGAGCCTGGATCACGGGAATGCGGCGTGAGCAGGCGGTAACACGTGACAGTTTGACGATATCCTCGTTTGATGTTGAAAATAATCTGCAGAAATTTAATCCACTTTGTGAATGGAGCAATGCCGAAGTGTGGGCATATCTCAAGCAGCATGATGTACCTTATAACAAATTGCATGATCGCTTCTATCCGAGTATTGGTTGCGCGCCTTGTACCCGCGCAGTTACCCCTGGGGAAGATGTCCGGTCAGGGCGCTGGTGGTGGGAGAATCCTGAATCCAAGGAATGTGGCTTGCATATAGGCAAAGTTGCCTCAATAAAATAAAACATGTTGAATTTATTAGAAGTATAGAAGAATGAGCCATCGAACTTTTACACACTTGGATGCATTGGAAAGCGAAGCGATACACATCATGCGGGAAGTGGCAGCTGAATGTACTAATCCCGCATTATTGTTCTCCGGAGGGAAAGATTCCATCGTATTGTTGCGATTGGCAGAAAAGGCCTTTCGACCCGGTCGCTTCCCTTTTCCGCTGCTCCATATTGATACAGAGCATAATTTTCCCGAAGTCATCGAATTTAGAAATCGTCGTGCTGAAGAGCTTGGTGAACGCCTGATAGTCCGTAGCATGGAAGATTCCATCAAGAAAGGCAGGGTCGTGCTGCGCTCTGAAAATCAAAGCCGCAATCCCTTCCAGTCAATCACTTTGCTGGATGCAATTGCCGAATTCCAATTCGATGCTTGTATCGGCGGCGCGCGTCGTGATGAGGAAAAAGCACGCGCCAAGGAGCGCATCTTTTCTTTTCGCGACGAATTTGGACAATGGGACCCGAAAAATCAGCGTCCCGAGCTTTGGAGTATTTATAACACGCGAACCCACCCTGGAGAGAACATTCGTGTATTTCCTATCAGTAATTGGACTGAATTAGACGTATGGGAATATATCGATCGCGAACAGCTAGAAGTACCTTCGATTTATTTTGCACATTGGCGGGAGGTGATACCTCGTGAGACGGGCTTACTGCCGGTATCTCATTTGGTGCAACCCAAAGAAGGTGAACGTGTAGAGAAAATGATGGTACGTTTCCGGACTGTTGGTGATATGAGTTGTACTTGCCCAGTTGCTTCTCAAGCAAAGGATGTGAGTGAAATTATTGCTGAAACCGCGATGACGCGCATTACTGAGCGTGGAGCTACACGTATGGATGATCAAACATCAGATGCTTCGATGGAATTACGCAAAAAAGAAGGGTATTTCTGATAAGTTTATCACTAGAGAGATAAGCGCCGTTTCTTATATAAAAGCATCAATTGTAAAGGTTATTGATTAAATGTCAGTAGTTGAAAATGTAGGACTCGATCGTGCCGAGCTGTTGCGGTTTATTGCAGCAGGAAGTGTCGACGATGGAAAAAGTACGTTGATTGGACGCTTATTGCATGACTCGAAATCGATTTTTGAAGATCAGTTAAGTTCTATTGCGCGTACCTCAAACAAGCGCGGATTGCAGGTCGTCGATCTTTCTTTATTGACCGATGGCTTGCAAGCTGAGCGTGAGCAAGGGATTACCATTGATGTGGCCTATCGCTATTTTGCCACGCCCAAACGCAAATTTATCATTGCCGATACGCCTGGGCATGAACAATATACGCGGAATATGGTTACGGGCGCATCCACCGCTAATTTAGCGATCATCTTGATCGATGCACGCAAAGGGGTGCTTACCCAGTCCCGCCGACACGCTTATCTAGCCAGTTTGGTCGGTATCCCCCATTTGGTCGTGGCAGTCAACAAGATGGATTTAGTTGATTATTCGCGTGAAGTTTTTACGCAAATATGTAACGATTTTGCCGCCTTCGCAAAGGGACTCCATTTAACCAATATCGCGTATATTCCGATGTCTGCTCTGAATGGGGATATGGTGGTGGAAAGAGGTGATCACCTTGCCTGGTATGAAGGCAGGACATTGCTGGATTTGTTGGAAAATATCGATATCGAACATGATATCAATACAGAAGATTTTCGCTTCCCCGTTCAGTGGGTCTGCCGTCCTCAAACTGATGAATTACATGATTTCCGTGGTTATATGGGACGGATCGAGTCAGGTTCAATCCGTGTGGGCGATCCAGTAACGGTGCTGCCTTCCGGTCTATCCTCGCACATCAAGGAAATCCTGCTATTTAAAGATACCTATGAGGAAGCATTCGCCCCCCAATCGGTCACATTGACTATTGAGGATCATTTGGATATTTCCCGTGGGGATATGTTGGTAAAAGCTGGTGAGCAGCCCCAAATCAAAAAGGAATTTGCTGCGATACTTTGCTGGCTATCTGAACAGCCGCTTGATCCAAGACGCAAGTATATCATCAAGCATACAACGCGCATGGTCAAAGGATTGGTCAGCCAGATCGACTATCGCGTCGATGTCAACACGCTCAACCATGAATCGACGGATGCTTTGAAAATGAATGATATTGCTCGGGTAGTGATGAAGGTACTGCAACCCATTGTAATGGATGACTATAGGCGGAATCGTGCTACCGGTAGCTTCATTCTCATCGATGAAACGAGTAACAATACCGTTGCGGCTGGGATGATTTGCTAGCGATGTTTCTAGCGGCTAACAAATTGATAGTTGCGATGTAGGGAGTTTGTATCAGCTTATTGCCGAATCAGCTTGATTCAGATTTGATCGGACGGTGCATCTCCCTGACCCAATCCACTATTTCATATCTAGAAAAAATTTCAACGAACAATTATGACGAATTCAGCATCAATGCTTAGCAAACCATCGCTAGAAAGCGTAACCCCTGATCTTAAGTTTGGTATCGCGTTTGAGGATTTGTATTGCCGTGATGGTTTGGTTAAGCTGGATCAAGCTTTTCTTGATTTTTTGCAAACAGGGGATGCAGGGTTGCGTGCTCGCTTGGATCATGCGCGTTTGCATCCTGATGGATTGGCGCCTAAAGATGAATCTGCTTTTCTGATCGACCTGGCGCCTTGGTTAGAAGATTTTATCGCACAGTTATTTAGTATAGAAAAAGAAGTACGTGCTTTAGCGGCACGCCACCATGAACTTGCGCCGCTTTATTTTTGCAAGCGGCAATTTGTGCAGCGCCGCGCAAAAACGAAAGTAAGCGAAGAGGTATTACAAACAATCGACGGCTTTGCGTTGGAAAAGAGGCTTGCAGCCGAATTTGGCGAACCATTTTCGGAGTTGGTGTTTGCAAAGAACGTATCACGATGGTTAGAGGATGAAGCCAGTAATGCGACACGCTTGAATGATGCATTACATTATGCAGCATGGGCACTACGCACCAGCGAAGGGCAAAAGCATACTCAGCAAGGTGTGCTATTTAAATCTCCTGCAAAACTTGATTATTTGCATTTACTGTCCCTGTCGACCGATGAGCAGGCGGGGTATACCGTGCACCGACTCGAGCATCTGCGTCATCGGGAAGGGTTTTCATTGACAGATAAGGGTACCGATTTGGTGGGGGCGCTCGATGAAACCAATTATTGTATTTGGTGCCATGAGCAAGGCAAGGATTCCTGTTCGAAGGGGTATATCGTCAAGTCAAAGAACGTAGACGAACCGCCCTCTTTCAAGCGAAGTGAACTCGGTGCCTTGTTGGCCGGCTGCCCTCTGGAAGAGCGCATCTCTGAATTTCATAAGCTCAAATCACATGGTGTGGCAGTTGGCAGCTTAGCGATGATCGTGTTGGATAATCCTATGTGTGCTGGCACAGGGCATCGTATTTGTAACGATTGTATGAAATCGTGCATATACCAGAAGCAGGATCCAGTCGATATCCCGCAAGCTGAAACCCGTACACTCAAAGACGTACTCGAGTTGCCATGGGGGTTCGAAATATATAGTTTGTTGACGCGCTGGAATCCACTCGATTTACGCAGGCCTTTGCCTAAGCCTTCGACAGGCAAAAAAGTATTGGTGGTAGGCATGGGACCTGCTGGCTATACCCTCGCACATCATTTGATGAATGACGGTCATACCGTGGTGGGAATCGATGGTCTCAAAATTGAACCGCTGCCAGCAGAAATTTCGGGAGTCGGCTTGCATGGAGAACGTATTCCTTTTAACGCGATTCGTCATACCGATATGCTGCGCGTTGATTTGAACGAACGTATTCCAGGCGGGTTCGGCGGTGTCGCTGAATATGGTATTACCGTACGCTGGGATAAAAATTTTCTTCAATTGATCCGCCTTTTGCTGGAGCGGAGACCCGAGTTCGCGCTTTATGGCGGAGTACGTTTCGGTGGAACGCTGACGGTCGATGATGCACTCGCGCTGGGTTTTGACCACATCGCACTGGCTGCGGGTGCCGGTCGTCCGACAGTGCTGGAATTGCCGAACGGGCTCGCGCGTGGCGTTCGCGCTGCTTCAGATTTCTTGATGGCGCTCCAATTATCCGGTGCAGCACAAGCCGATTCGATTGCCAATATGCAGTTACGCTTACCCGTGGTCGTGATTGGTGGCGGGTTGACTGCGATCGATACCGCAACGGAGGCTTTAGCCTATTATCCAGTACAGGTCGAGAAATTCCTGCAGCGTTACGAAGTACTTGTTTCAGAGCAGGGTGAGGCGACTGTACGTAATAGCTGGGACGATGAAGAGCGGGAAATCGCTGAAGAATTCCTGTCGCATGCGCGGGCAATACGTGCAGAGCGCGCACAAGCGGCCCATGAGGGACGCCCGCCCGATATCCTGAAACTATTACAGTCATGGGGGGGGGCAACTATTGCATACCGCAAGCGATTGATCGATAGTCCTTCTTATACCTTGAACCATGAAGAAGTCGAGAAAGCATTAGAGGAAGGCATCTGGTTTGCTGAAGGGCTTACACCGCTGCGGGTGGACGTTGATCAATGGGAGCATGCACAATCGATCAGATTCTCTGTCCAGTCAATGGATGAAGCGGGGAAATGGCAAAAAATTAGGGAAGTCGATTTGCCTGCGCGTGCGATTCTGGTGGCGGCAGGAACTCAGCCGAACACCGTGCTCGCTCGAGAAGATGAAAAATATTTCAAGTTGGATGGACGATATTTTGCTGCCTGTGATGATCAAGGCAACCCGGTAAGCTTGTCGAAAGGCAATCCTAAACCGGAGTCAATTGCCGTCTTGCTGAGCCAGTGTGATGATGGGCGTTTTATCAGTTTCTTCGGCGATTTGCATCCGTCCTATTCGGGGAATGTAGTCAAAGCTATGGCAAGTGCCAAGCAAGGGTATCCCGTGGTGAGCCGCGTGCTGGCGCAAGTTGCGCCGGCTTCAACGCAGTTGAATGCGCAATTTTTTGCTGAAATGAATCATCAATTGAGACCAACCGTACATAAAGTCGAGCGATTGACCCCTAATATCATCGAAGTGGTCGTACGTGCGCCTATGGCTGCGAAACATTTTCATCCAGGGCAGTTTTATCGTTTCCAGAATTTTATGACGTTGTCGCCCAAGGTTGGCGGTACCCGGCTTGCGATGGAAGGTATCGCTTTAACTGGCGCATCAGTAGACAATGCCAATGGCCATGTGTCACTGATCGCGTTGGAAATGGGAGGGTCGGCAAACTTATGCACTTTGCTCAAACCAGGAGAGCCCGTGGTGCTGATGGGGCCAACTGGGACACCTACTGAGATTTTGCACGATGAGACGATCGTCCTGGTTGGCGGTGGACTTGGCAATGCGGTCTTGTTCTCAATCGGCGCAGCAGCCCGAGCGGCTGGATGCCGTGTTTTATATTTTGCAGGTTACAAAAAATTAGTTGATCGTTATAAAGTCGCTGAAATTGAAGCGGCAGCCGATACGGTCATCTGGTGTTGTGATGAAGCGCCAGGGTTTGAGCCATCGAGACCCGGGGATTTTAGTTTCGTCGGTAATATCGTGCAGGCGATGGTGGCCTATGGTAGTGGAGCGTTGGGTGTCCAACCGATACCGCTAGCAGAAGCGGATCGTATCATTGCCATTGGATCGGACAGAATGATGGCGGCGGTGGGTTATGCGCGACATCACCAGCTTCAACCTTTTCTAAAGGAGAACCACTTTGCCATTGGTTCGATCAACTCACCGATGCAGTGCATGATGAAGGAAATTTGTGCCCAGTGTTTGCAGCCGCATAAGGATCCAGAAACAGGTGAAGTCACCTATATTTTCTCTTGCTTCAATCAGGATCAGCCACTCGACTGGGTCGATTTTGGTAGCTTGTCATCGCGCTTGAGACAAAATAGCACGCAGGAAAAATTGACTAGTCAATGGCTCAACCGTTGCTTAAAAAATTTAAATTGAATATAAAGGAAACGATTTTCAGCGTTTTTGTTAAAGCCTGGATGCCGCAAAAAAACGAGATTAACGATCAATTAGAAGATAAACCGTTTACACGATGACTTCAATCAAGTAAATGCATTTATCGAGTTTCAATTATAATCGTACATTCAAAGTAAATTATGCAAAGCATTAGGTTTTTTTCAAGTTTGAATAAAAAATAAGGGAGATAATCGATGCACATAGGCATACCTGCAGAAATTTATGCGGGAGAAACACGTGTAGCAGCTACACCGGAAACGGTTAAAAAATATACTGCCAAGGGTTTTCATACTGTTCTGGTCCAATCTGGTGCAGGTGCTGGTGCAAGTATTCCCGATGCTGCGTATCAAGAAGCCGGCGCAGTGATCGTTGACGACGTTTCGCAATTATACAGTCAGTCACAAGTTGTCCTTAAAGTGCGTGGCCCGGCAGCAAACGAGCTTGTCATGTTACGCAAAGATGCAGTTCTGATTGGTTTACTGTCGCCTCATCAAGCAGAAGGGATCGAAGCACTGGCAAAACAGGGTGTTACTGCATTTGCCATGGAAAAATTACCGCGTATATCGCGTGCGCAAAGCATGGATGTCTTGTCCTCTCAAGCAAATATTGGAGGATATAAGGCGGTTATTATGGCCGCACATGTTTATCAGAAATTTTTTCCGATGTTGATGACGGCCGCTGGCACGGTGAAAGCTGCGCGAGTATTGGTGCTGGGTGCAGGTGTCGCTGGGTTGCAGGCAATTGCAACAGCTAAAAGGCTGGGCGCAGTGATTGAAGCGTTTGATGTACGTCCAGCAGTTAAAGAACAGGTTGAGAGTCTCGGTGCTAAATTTGTCGAGGTTCCGCTTACTGAAGAAGAAAAAGCTAAGGCTGAAACTGCTGGAGGTTATGCGGCTGAAATGTCGGATGACTACAAACGCCGGCAAGGTGAGTTGATTCATGAAAGAGCCGTTGCTGCAGATATTATTATTTCAACAGCATTGATACCTGGACGCCCTGCGCCTGTTTTGATCAAGGAAGAGACGGTTCAAGCAATGAAACCAGGTTCGGTAATCGTGGATATGGCCGTCGAAGCAGGTGGAAACTGTCCTTTGTCGGAATTGAATAAGACGGTAGTTAAACATGGTGTCCATCTCATCGGTATTGCAAATTTGCCCGGTTTGGTTGCTGCCGATGCGAGTGCGCTGTATGCGCGTAATCTTATGAATTTCCTTAATTTAATGCTCGATGCAAATAATGGGGAACTCAACATTAACCGTGAAGACGAGATCATAGCGGGAACACTCATTTGTATGGGTGGTGAAGTGGTCAAGTAACAAGATCAGATTAGGCGTGACACGTGTTTTAACATCCGCCTCGATTTCATAAAGTTAACGAATTGAAGAGGAACAAACATGATTGGTGAAATTGATCCAACGATAATTCATCTTACGGTTTTCGTATTGGCAGTGTTTGTTGGCTACCACGTGGTGTGGAATGTAACGCCTGCTCTACATACACCACTGATGTCTGTAACGAACGCTATTTCAAGTATTATTCTGGTTGGCGCAATGCTGGCGGCAGGACCTGCTGAGACTGATTGGGGTGTCTGGCTTGGCGCTGCGGCGGTTGTTTTAGCTTCCATCAACGTATTCGGTGGCTTTCTGGTCACTCAGCGTATGCTGGAAATGTTTAGAAAAAAAGATAAAAAAGGAAATGCCTAAATGTCTGCTGATTTAATTGCGCTGGCCTATCTGGTTGCAGCGGTTTTTTTCATTCTGGCACTGAAAGGCCTAAGTTCACCTCTTTCCGCCCGACGTGGCAACGTGTTTGGGATGGTAGGGATGGCGATTGCTGTGGGTACCACGTTGACGATTACCGAGAATTGGGCATTAATTTTGGGTTGTATTGCGATCGGTGGAATCATCGGTTCAATTGTGGCGCAGCGCGTGCAAATGACCGCTATGCCCGAGCTGGTTGCTTTCATGCACTCACTGGTCGGTTTAGCTGCCGTATTCATTGCAATCGCGGCTGTCAACAATCCTGTGTCATTCGGCTTGCCGGAGATATTACCGACGGGGAGTAAGTTGGAATTGTTTCTGGGTACGTTTATCGGTGCGATGACGTGGTCAGGTTCCGTCATCGCATTTCTAAAGCTTTCCGGTCGCATGAGCGGCGCTCCGGTCGTGTTTTCTGGCCAGCACATGGTCAATCTGCTCCTCGCGCTTGTCATGATCGGTTTTGGCTTATGGTTTTTCTTTAGCGAAACCACCAACTGGACCGCATTTATTGCAATGACGGCGATTGCATTCTTGCTCGGTTTTCTGATCATTATCCCAATCGGCGGTGCGGATATGCCTGTTGTGATATCCATGCTGAATTCTTATTCGGGCTGGGCTGCAGCGGGTATTGGATTCTCTCTTGGTAATCCGATGTTGATCATTGCGGGTTCTCTCGTGGGTAGCTCAGGTGCGATTTTGTCTTACATCATGTGTAAGGCCATGAACCGTCCTTTTCTTTCTGTGATACTGGGTGGCTTCGGAAGCGATGGTGGAAGCCAGACAGTTGGGGATGGAACACAAAAATCATACCGTAGCGGTAGCGCGGATGATGCAGCCTTCCTGATGAGCAATGCAGATAGCGTTATCATTGTTCCTGGATATGGTCTAGCCGTTGCACGCGCACAACACGCTGTCAATGAGCTTGCAGAAGTACTCCATCAAAGGGGGGTCAACGTGCGCTTTGCCATTCATCCTGTAGCGGGTCGTATGCCTGGCCATATGAACGTTTTGCTGGCAGAAGCGGAGATACCCTATGAACAAGTCCTGGAAATGGAAGAAATAAACAGTGATTTTTCCAATACCGATGTCGTGCTGGTATTAGGCGCAAACGATGTCGTCAATCCGGCAGCAAACGTACCTGGCAGCCCTATTTATGGCATGCCAATTCTCGATGCACATAAGGCACGGACTGTTATCGTCGTCAAGCGAAGCATGGCAGCAGGGTATGCTGGTCTTGACAATGATTTGTTCTATATGGAAAAGACCATGATGGTGTTTGGAGATGCCAAGAAAGTGGTAGAAGATATGGTTAAAGCTGTGTGATTTTGCTGTTTCGGGTATTTCTTACTTTTCCATTAGAAGAAAAAGCTACCGTTATTTGTCGGTAGCTTTTTTTACGTATTTTGCTCATCAATGTTTAGTTTGATGCATTGAACACTACCTTCATTTGGAATAGCGTTTATGTTGGCTGGCAAGCCAGTCTCGCGATGCTTTCTGTGCTTGAACGAGCTGTTTTGTGCTAAGGGAATGCATGACTTTGTCTCGGGCTGCTGCTGCTTGCTCAATGCCTGCAGCGGCAGCTAAGTTAAGCCACATATAGCTTTTCTCATTGTCAAGATCAACACCCAGACCCTTATGATAGAGTAAACCTAATTGATATTGTGCAGGCGCATGATTTTGTTCCGCAGCAGATGAAAACCACTTGGCTGCTTCCTGAAAATCTTGCAGCGTTCCTCTTCCTGTCAAATAAAGCGAGCCAAGCTGATATTGCGCATCGGCGCTTCCTTTCATCGCTTTTTCAAGATAGAGCTGAACAGTATAGAGTCTGTGATCGGCAACATCAGGTGGTGCCGCATAAAAATTCTGCTCGCTAATCGAGTTTGCTATGGCTGTTTGATTTTCCTGCTCTCCAGGCAGGGTATTTGCAAAGATTTCTGTACCTAAAATGGGTGGATGATCAGTCTTCCCAACCGCTAACGCATGCTCAGATTCAAGAGAAGGGTTCCTGACCGCGATTTCATCGAATGGAACAATGACCCAAACAAAAGCGATTAACAAAAAGATCCCACTGAGCAGAAAAGCCGCGACAAGGTATATATCACGGTTCTGTATCCAGAAGCGTGCTTTGCAGTCTTGGCAGCGGAATGGTACGAGATGCCAATTCAAAACAGTGCGCTCGCCTGGTCTGAGACGTGATCTATGAATACGATCGCTTCCGCATTCAGGGCATTGATGACTCATGGTTCCATTGGCTCTTAAAATACCTAATTTTTATATGGAAACTAATTACGAGCAAGCTTTATTATGCATACAAACGCCAATAGCAGTCAGTAGATGAATGCTATGGCGTGCAAAAGAAAATTGAAGAGATGGGTTCTTCTTACGATTTTTATATACTGTGGCGACGATCTCGGGTAATCCGTCCGACCTCTTGAGTCTTCTAGCTTGATACTGAGCATGATTACCCGAGCATGGGGTTGTGGTAGCGATTGCTTACAATTCTTTTAATAATTTTTTTGCAGCTTCTATTTCTGGGAAAGACTGTCCAGAGGCGAGTAATTGCTCAAGTTCTTTTTTTGCATTGGTTTTATCACCTGATTTAAATAAGCCGACCGCGTAATGATAACGAATTGTTGCGGCATTAGGTGCAAGAGAAGTTGCTTTTTGCAAAAGAGGAAGCGCTCTGTTTATCTCACCCTGCTCAATCAAGATCCATCCAAGTGTATCAAGGATGGCGGGGCTCTCAGGAGCTTGCTGATATGCTTTCTCAGCATATTCGAGCGCAGCGGGATCTTTCTTTTGCTGATATGCCCAAGCAAGATTGTTGAGTGTTGCCGCATGATCAGGATGGTCTTTCAGGATAATGTGGTAATGCTGGATGGCGGAATCATATTGCTTCTTCGCAAGTAAAGTGCCAGCAAGGTAGAGTCGAACTGCCGAATCGGCTGGGTTTTCATTCAACCATTTCGTTAATCGGTCATTTGCTTGCTTTTCTTTCCCACTTTGATTAAGCGCTGCATGCTGCTTGATAACTAGTTGATTAGTTTTGTTGAGTGAAAATGCTTTTTCGTAGGCACCGATCGCTTGAGTGAATTTATTCTGCTGCATCAACAGATCTCCTTCCAGTTCGTAGCCTGCTGGTGACTGGGTATGCTGTTTCTGGATTTCCTTGGAAAGCTTGAGTGCGCCATCTAGGTTATTATTTTTAATTTCTAGCCTAGCTTGCGCTATTTGTGCCTCCAAATAATCTGGCTTTAAAGCCAATGCTCTTTTAAGTGCATCCGCGGCGGCTCGTGGGTTTTGCATTGCTTCATGGAGGGAGGCAACACGAAAATGTGCGGTTGGTGAATCGGGTAGCCTGGCAACAAGTCGTTGATAATTTTCAAGAGCGGCTGCTTTATCATCGTTGGCTAATTGAGCTTGCGCGAGTAGCTCAATGACAGGGAGGTTGTCAGAATGTATGCCTTGTAGTCTTTTGGCGAGATCGAGTGCTTTCTTGTTTTCACCGATGCGTAAATAATGCGCTCCCAGTTGCAAGGCAGGCTGGATCTCGCCTGGATTTTCGTTACGGGCACGCTCCAACCAAGCCGTTGCTTCATCATTCTTTCCTTGTGATAGCGCGATACCGGCCAGCGCATTCATCGCCTGAATATGTTTCTTGTCTTTCTTCAGGATGTCTTCGAAACGTTTTTTGGCAACATCTGGTTTATTTTCTTGCATATCAATCCTGGCGAGGTTCGATACAGCTGGAAAATAATCTGGTTGAAGCGAAAGCGCCTTATTAAAACTCGCACGTGCGCTGGCTAGATCATTTTTACCAAGATAAACACCCCCTTTTAAGTTATGGAAAACGGGGTTGTCGGGTTGTTCTTTCTCAAGCTCCTCCACGGCTGATAGGGCTTTATCAAATTCTCTCGTTTGTAGGTGAGCCATTACTAGCAGTACGCCTGCTCGGGAAGATTGTGTATCGAGATCAACTGCGGTTTCCAGCTCATTGATTGCACTTTGCCGGTCGCCCTGGCCTAATTTACTCAGGGCTAATGCTGTATGGAGTGCGGCATTGTCCGGTGCAAGTGAATTTGCTTTCTCAAAATATTCGGTTGCCTTGGTAAAATCCCGAACCTGCATATAACTTTCTCCGGCCAATGCAAACAATTGAGGATCCTGCTGGATAACCTGTAAGGCCGGGGTCAAGACTTCGATAGCCTGTTTTGCTTGACGATTTCTTAATAGAATCGAAGCCATTAGTTTTATCGCATAAAGATTGTTTGGGTCAGCTCTCAAGTAGCGTCTTACATGTTGTTCGGCTTGTAATAACGATCCCAGTGAAAATTGGGTGGCGCCGGCTAATAACACACTTGGCATATGGTCAGGGGCTGCGCTCAATACCTTTTGGATCGTTTCTAGTGCAACCGCGTGTTTCCCCTCAGTGAAATCAAGTAATGCCTGGGTATACATGACTAGCAGATTGCCCGAGGCTATTCTGCGTGCTGTCTCTAAATCGGTGCGAGCTGCGTCGAAATTTCGCTTGCCAATGGCAATAGAAGCGCGATTGATATAGGCTGCAATATGGTCGGGTTTTAATTTGATGACTTGATCATAGGCTTCGCTAGCAGAATCAACCTTTCCTTGCGCACGCAGCAGGTCGCCTTTAAAAAACCAAGCATTAGTATTTTCTGGATGGCTTGCGATTGCTTGGTCTGCCAAATGCATGGCAGATTCGATATCTCTTTGAGAGAAAGAATATTTAGCTAGACCAATAAGGGCATCAGGAAAATCTGGTATTTCGTTAAGAGCTTGCTCAAAATGAGTCTTAGCATCTTCCAGTTTACCGAGGGCAAGTAAAGCATTTCCCCGAATAACCAAAATTTCGGCCAAATTGGCATCTTCAGGAAGTGCCTCAGTTTTATCCAACACTTGCTGGAATTGCCCTAGATTGAGTAGCGCTTGACCTAAGTCAGGCAAAACTTTTGCTGGGTCCATTCCAAGGTTTATCGCTCTGCTGAGTTCTTTTTCTGCTGAATGTGGGTCACCGGTCTTGTTGTAGAGGGTACCTAAAAGATAGCGTACTTCTTGGTTGTCAGGATCTTGCTGGAGTGCATTTTTTAATTGAATAATCGCCGCCTTATCGTCTCCTTTTTGCTGGTGTTGTTTTGCCTCAGTAATAAGCGTTTCAACATCTTTCGTATTGCCACAGGCAGTTATCGTGAAGATGACAAGAGCGATCGAAACAAGAACTGTTGATAATTTCTTTCTCGTGGTACTTTTACTTAAGGTATTCATTCCCCTATTCCTCTAATTCGCGTTGGCCAGCTCTGTTTTAGAAAATATATCGTCCGTGTGAGATTACTTGTTGATTCGTTCTGACAACTTAGTTATAACACATCTAAGCAAAAATTGAATTTGTGGAATTGACAGTCATTTGATGGTTTGATTTAGGTGCACTCTGGTCTCTAGTGATGATACGCTTTGGTTGCTTATTTTGTCAGGCCTGATTCATAGCCTAGAGAGTATTTCTCAATAATTTAAACACGATAACTTTGAGCGAAAAAATTTGTGTATAAAAGGATAGCGTATGTCTATAGTTGCTGTAGTTGGTTTAGGATATGTAGGATTACCTCTTGCTGTTGAGTTTGGAAAAAAACAGCAAACGATTGGATTCGATCTGTCAACAAGTAAAATTGAAAGCTATAAACGTCATATCGATCCAACGGGCGAGGTTCCATCAGCAGCCTTTCAAGAAGCGAGTCAGCTGATGGTCACATCCGATCCAGCCGCACTTTCCCAGGCAGACTATATTATTGTTGCGGTTCCAACACCGGTTGACGCTGCACATCAACCCAATTTTGCAGCACTCGCAAGTGCGAGTGAAATTGTCGGTAAACACATGAAACATGGCGTGACGGTTATTTATGAGTCTACGGTTTATCCAGGTGCAACGGAAGAGGTGTGTATTCCCGTCCTGGCGAAATGTTCCAGCGCACAATGGAAAAAAGATTTTTTTGTGGGTTATTCTCCGGAGCGTATCAACCCTGGGGATAAGCAACATACGCTTACCACCATTACTAAGATCGTTTCTGGCGATACACCTGAAACCTTAGAGAAAATTGCCAGGCTATATGAATCGGTGGTTACTGCAGGTGTTTATCGTGCATCGAGCATTAAAGTCGCAGAAGCGGCCAAAGTGATCGAAAATACACAGCGCGATCTGAACATTGCCTTGATGAACGAGCTAGCGATAATTTTTGACAAGCTAGGAATCGATACCTTGGAAATTTTGCAAGCAGCAGGTACCAAGTGGAATTTCCTACCTTTCAGGCCCGGCCTCGTGGGTGGCCATTGTATTGGCGTCGATCCCTACTATCTTACGCATAAGGCGGAGATGATGGGGTATATGCCACAAGTTATACTGGCGGGGCGCCGAATCAATGACAATATGGCTAAATTTGTCGCTGAGCAGACAATTAAGCAAATCATCAAAGCAGGCTTTAATGTAAAAGGGGCAAAAGTCAATGTACTTGGGTTGACTTTCAAGGAGAATTGTCCTGATTTGAGAAATTCTAAAGTGGTTGATGTGATTTCAGAATTATGCGATTACGGGGTTGAGGTATTTGTTCATGATCCGGTCGCCGATGTTGAGGACGCACGGCATGAATATGGTATTGAACTTCAACCGTGGGATCAGTTACCGCAAGCGCACGCAATGATTGTTGCAGTATCGCATCAGGAGCTTATTCAAAAACCGCTCGGTGAGCTTCAATCTAAGATCGTGGAGCAGGGATGTTTTATCGACGTCAAATCTCAGTTTGATGAACAGTTGTTACGCAAAGCAGGTTTGAGCGTGTGGCGGCTCTAAGTTTTTTAACGAAAAATATCAACGAATGACAAAATATCAGCAGCTTCAGCAAGCTTTAAAAGAGAAACCGTATCGCTGGTTGATTACTGGCGTTGCGGGTTTTATTGGCTCAAATTTACTTGAGGCTTTACTCAAATTAGACCAAGTCGTGGTTGGGCTAGACAATTTTTCGACGGGCTATCAGCATAACCTGGATCAAGTGAATGCCGCGGTTGGACAGCATGTCTGGTCAAATTTCAGATTCATTCAGGGGGATATTCGCGATTTTCGTGATTGCTCGGCAGCATGCAAGGATGTTGATTTCATTCTGCATCATGCTGCACTAGGTTCTGTACCTCGTTCAATCGAAGATCCTATCCAGTCGAATGAAAATAATATTTCTGGTTTCGTCAACATGCTAGTGGCGGCACGTGATGCGAATATCAAACGCTTTGTCTATGCTGCGTCAAGTTCCACTTATGGAGACCACCCTGGTTTGCCAAAGGTTGAGTCAGTCATTGGGCAGCCGCTTTCTCCCTACGCCGTAACAAAATATGTGAATGAATTATATGCGGATGTATTTGGCCGTTGCTATGGAACGCAATCTATAGGGCTTCGATATTTTAATATTTTCGGCCCACGGCAAGACCCCAACGGCGCTTATGCAGCTGTGATTCCTCAGTGGATTGCCGCTTTGATCCGTAACAAAACGCTTTATATCAATGGAGATGGAGAGACCAGTCGCGATTTCTGTTTTGTAGAAAACGTGATTCAGGCAAATTTACTTGCAGCACTCACTAATGAACCTGAAGCGATCAACCAGGTTTACAATATCGCCCTCAATGAGCGCACGAGCCTCAATCAGCTTTACGGAATGATGCGTGATTTGCTGATTGAACGATTCCCCCATTTGGAAAATCATCAGCCCACCTACGTGGATTTCCGTAAAGGGGATGTGCGTCATTCTCAAGCAGATATTTCCAAGGCCTATAGGTTACTGGGCTACGAGCCAACACACCGCATTGGTCAGGGACTTAAGCAGGCCATGGATTGGTATGTAATGCATCTCTCATAAATACTTTATGCAGGGGAAGGATGGCTATACAAAGGTATAGTTATCCCAACGCATTGACGTCAAATGCTTTCCTTATCTCAAGGATGAGATGATACAAATTTTCCAGTACCGAATCCCTAAGGGTGCTTCTAAATTTCTCAAATAGAAAAGAACACTAAGCAGAAATAAGTTGAATATCAGGCTCTATGGTTCTCAGAAGACGTTCAATCCCTCTGAGCGTGCCCGAAATAGAGCTTGGGCAGGTGCCGCATGCGCCTTGATAATGAATTTTTAGAATATTCCCTTCCAAACCAAGAATATGGAGATCGCCGCCATCATTTTGCAAGTAGGGGCGTACTTCTTCATCGAGCAAGATATTGATGCGCTCTAGCCGTTCTTGATCTTCAGGGCTTAAGCCGGCCAAAATTTCGTTTGCTGCGGCAACTGTTTCGGCGGATTGCGCATTGGCTGCAGGTGCAGCCCGAATTGGATCAGCAACAGCACGCGCGAGGTCTTGCCAATCAGCCTCACCATCTTGGGTGATGGTAATCCACCGGTCGACATAAAATACATTGGTTACATGATCGATTTCAAATAACGCTGATGCAAGAGGATCATCCTTTGCTTGTTCAGCACTATCGTAAGAATGACTTACTCCCCAAGTAAGCGGTTCTTTCAAAACGAATTTAAGTGCGTTGGGATTAGGGGTTCCTTCGATTTCAGTAATTTTAGGCATTTTGATGATTATTATATTGAATACTAATAATGCAAAATAACTTTATTCTAGTTAAGCATTGGTTGCGGTTTGTGCCGAATTTTCCGTTGCCTCGGTCGAGGCCATAGCTACGGAATTCAGAGCAGCATGCAGTGTATGCCATGGTAGAATTGCACACTTGACACGTGTGGGCAGATCACGGACACCCGCGAATACCGCAAGTCTACCGAGATGATGCGGTCCTTCAAGATCAAGATCGCCCACGACCATTTCTCGAAATTCCTTAATCAGTGTTTCCGCTTCTGCGCGTGATTTTCCTTTGACGTTAGCAGTCATCATCGAGGCAGATGCTTTACATATTGCGCAAGATTCACCATGAAACGCTATGCGATCAATTTTTTCTCCTTCCAGATGCAGGGCCACTTCGATACGATCGCCGCAAAGCGGATTGTGCCCTAAGGCATGATGATTGGCATCATCAAGCGTTCCATAGTTACGTGGTTTGCGATTGTGATCAAGAATGACTTCCTGATAAATTGATTTCAAATTCATTATGAGAAAACCTTTTGTACAGATTGAATACCTGCCACCAGCGCATCAACCTCGGCCTTGGTATTGTAAAAAGCGAATGAAGCACGTGAAGTGGCGGGTATATTGTAGCGTTGCATGATGGGCTGTGCACAGTGGTGACCTGTACGTACAGCGATACCTTCTTGATTGAGAAGTGTGCCGACATCATGTGGATGTACACCCTCGATTGTGAACGATATGACAGCTACTTTTGTGCGCGTATTGCCAATAATACGAACCCCCGGCATCCCCTCAAGCTGCTCGGTTGCGTAACTGAGCAATTCATGCTCATAAGCTGCAATTGTATCCATGCCGATTTTTGATAAATATTCAATCGCGCTACCGAATCCGATCGCTGCGGCAATCGGTGGCGTACCTGCTTCGAATTTATATGGGATAGTGTTATAAGTTGTTTTCTCAAAAGTAACTGAAGCGATCATGTCGCCCCCACCCTTGAAAGGCTGCATGGATTCCAATAAATGTGCTTTCCCATACAGAATACCAACGCCAGTAGGACCGCACATTTTGTGAGCAGAAAAAGCGTAGAAGTCACAATCAAGATCTTGCACGTCAATTTTTATATGGGCAGCAGCTTGAGCGCCATCAACTAACACAGGCACGCCCTTCATGTGGGCAAAGGCAATCATGTTTTTAATTGGATTGATCGTGCCTAGCGCGTTTGAGACATGAGTGATTGCGACAAAGCGCGTTCTGGAGTTGAAGAGCTTTTCGTATTCCTCAATTAAAAGCTCGCCAGCATCGTTGATGGGCACGACACGTATCCTTGCGCCTTTTTCTTCGGCGAGCATTTGCCATGGCACAATGTTCGAATGATGCTCCAGATTGGTCAGTATGATTTCATCGTCTTGCTGAATAAACTTGCGGCCGTAGCCATGCATAACTAAATTAATCGACTCAGTCGTGCCGCTAGTGAAAATGATTTCTCTATCTTCTCGTGCGTTAATAAAATGCTGCAATGAACGTCGCGCAGTTTCGTATTCATGTGTGGCGACTTCGGAAAGATAATGTACCGCCCGATGAATATTGGCATGTTGTGCCGTCTGGTAGCGTACCAAGCGATCAATGACCTGTTGGGGCATTTGACTTGATGCGGCATTATCCAGATAAACAAGCGATTTATCATTTACGCAAATATCAAGAATCGGGAAGTCGGCACGATAGCGTGTTGCGAGCTCGGAAGGGGAGAAAGTGTTCGTATTCAATAAAGCGTCAACAATTTTCATGTTTCAGGAAATCTGTGTTCTTGCAAGTACAATGCCTTCAAGTTGTTTCTTAAGCGAAGGGATCGAAATGCGATCAATCACTTCGCCACCAAATGCATAAGTAAGTAAATTCCGTGCAGCGAGATCAGAAAGACCACGGCTCTGTAGGTAGAATATTTCTTCTTTGTCGAGTTGACCCACTGTTGCTCCATGAGCACATTTCACATCATTAGCAAATATTTCAAGTTGCGGTTTAGTATCGACACGAGCCTTATTGGTCAGTAAGAGATTACGACTCAGTTGCGAGGAATCAGTTTGCTGCGCATGGGGGCGCACCATGATTTTTCCATTGAAAACACCGTGTGCCATGCCGTCAACGATACATTTGTGGAGCTGCCGGCTCTTGCCATGCGGTTTTACGTGATCAATGAAAGTATGGGTATCTGCAAGTTGTTGATCAGAAATCAATGCCAAACCGTCTGCTGTGCACTCGGCACCTTCGCCATTCAAGAGGATATTCAAGTTATAGCGTGAGATAAAAGCTCCGAGAGTGATGCTGATCGAATGATATTGACTTGCAGGGGCAAGTGATACAGTACAGTTTCCAATATGAAAAGCCTGCTGATTATCACGTTGAACACGAATATGTTCGACGTGCGCATTACTGCCAAGACTCATTTCAACAACGGTGTTGGTGACATAAGCATCTTTCTCGGTACCGATGTAATCTTCCAAGATCCTCACTTTGCTGCCAGATTCAGCGATTACTAAACATCGTGGGTAACTGGTCACTGCTTTTTGGTTAGCAATAAATAGCAGATGAATCGGTGCTGTCTCAGATACATGCTGTGGAACGATAATGCAGGCACTGTCACGCAGAAAGGCAGTATTCAATGCAGTAAAGATATCGTTCCGATATTCTGCTAAGTTACCTAGCTTGTGTGCGATTTTCTCACCATGGGTTGCCATGAGTGAAGATAAGCTGCCTACAACGATACCTGTGGTATCACCAATACTGGAAAGTTCGGGCGCGAATTGACCGTCTACGAATACCAAACGATGGGCGGTTTCTGCGAGATAATAGGGTTCCCCAGCAGAAAGGGATAATTCTGCTGTAGGGTAAGCCGCGGGATATGGCAGGCGGTTAAGCGGCGAAATATCAGTAAAACGCCATTCTTCATCTCCTGTTGTTGGCATTCTGAGCGTGCCGACACTTTCCATTGCATTGGCGCGCAGCTGATCGAGCCAATTTGATGAAGCAGCAGGCGGCCGCTGCCACGACTGGACCAAATTCTCGAGATAACCATTGCTGGTCATGGTACTCATACCTGGACTCCTGTGGCATTATGGTGGCTTTTGGCATTTATCCAATCATAGCCGCGCGCTTCCAATTCCTTGGCAAGCTCTTTGCCGCTTGTTTTAATGATTCTTCCCGCTTCCATCACATGCACATAGTCCGGTACGATGTAATCTAGCAAACGTTGATAATGTGTCACGAGTATGATTGCATTGTCTTTATTGGCAAGCTGGTTTACGCCATTTGCAACAATTCTTAGCGCATCGATATCCAATCCTGAGTCTGTTTCGTCAAGTATGGCGAGCATGGGCTCAAGCAACGCCATTTGCAAAATTTCATTACGTTTTTTCTCTCCCCCAGAAAATCCTTCATTCACACTACGATCCAGAAAATCTGGATTCATTTCAAGCAATTTCATTTTTTCGCGCACGAAATCATCGAATTCAAGCGGGTCGAGCTCTTCTTTGCCTCGTTGGGACTGTACGGTATTATAGGCTAATCTCAAAAATTGATTGTTAGCAACGCCTGGAATCTCGATAGGGTATTGGAACGCAAGAAATACACCCGCGCGTGCGCGCTCTTCCGGTTTCAGATCAAACAGATCTTGGCCATTGAAAAGAATAGTACCTGCGGTTACTTCATAGGCAGGGTGCCCTGCTAAAACTTTGGCGAATGTGCTTTTTCCTGAACCATTGAGTCCCATGATCGCATGTATCTCACCACTTTTTATTGTGAGATTGACACCTTTTAGTATCTCAATGCCGTTTACATTGGCATGTAAATCTTGAACTTCAAGGAGTGTTCTGCTGTTTTGTTCGATCATCCGACGCTTCCTTCTAATTTAAAACTGAGTAATTTCGTTGCTTCAACGGCAAATTCCATGGGAAGTTGCTGGAATACTTCTTTACAGAATCCATTGATGATCATTGATACCGCTTCTTCGGTACCAATACCGCGTTGCATGAAGTAGAAAAGTTGATCTTCACCTATTTTTGAGGTCGAAGCTTCATGCTCAACTTTGGCGCTGTTGTTATGCACCTGGATGTAAGGGAAAGTATTGGCGCCGCATTGATCACCTATGAGCATCGAGTCGCACTGCGAATAGTTACGTGCATTTTCAGCAGTAGGTGTGACTCTAACTAGTCCGCGGTAGCTACTATTTGAGCGGCCAGCCGAAATACTCTTGCTGATAATTGTGCTGCGTGTATTTCTGCCAATATGGATCATTTTGGTACCCGTATCAGCTTGCTGAAGATTATTGGTTACGGCAACTGAATAGAATTCTCCGACCGAATTTTCGCCACGTAAAATGCATGAAGGATACTTCCAGGTAATTGCAGATCCTGTTTCAACTTGAGTCCAAGAAATGCGTGAGTTAACACCTTTTGCTAAACCTCGTTTAGTAACAAAGTTGTATATTCCACCAATTCCATTTTCATCACCTGCGTACCAGTTCTGAACGGTTGAGTACTTTATCTCAGCATTATCCAATGCAATTAACTCAACGACAGCTGCGTGCAGTTGGTTGGTATCGAACTGGGGAGCGGTACAACCTTCCAAATAGGAAACAGATGCGCCTTCCTCGGCAATAATCAGCGTACGTTCAAACTGCCCTGATCCTTCGGTATTGATCCGGAAATAAGTGGATAAATCCATCGGGCATTTGACGCCTTTCGGAATGTAACAAAAAGAGCCATCCGTAAACACAGCCGAATTGAGTGCAGCGTAGAAATTGTCACCAACAGGTACAACCGTTCCAAGATATTTTTTTACTAATTCTGGATGGTTGCGAACAGCCTCGGAGATAGAGCAAAAAATAATGCCTACCTCCGCAAGTTTTTCTTTATAGGTAGTTGCAACCGATACGCTGTCGAAAATTACATCCACGGCAACACCTGCTAGCGCTGCTCGCTCGTGCATGGGTACCCCTAGTTTTTCGAAGGTACGGAGTAACTCTGGATCGACTTCATCCATACTAGCAAGTTTTTTCTTGGGTTTGGGAGCCGAGTAGTAACTGATGGACTGATAGTCAATTTTGGGGAATTTGACGTTCTGCCACTGCGGCTCTTTCATACTGAGCCACTTTTCATAGGCTTGTAATCTGAACGTCAGTAACCATTCGGGTTCATTTTTCTTGGATGAAATCAGCCGGATGATATCTTCGTTAAGTCCTTTGGGCGCTACATCCGATTCTATTTCTGTAACAAAGCCATGTTTGTATGGCTGATTTACAAGATTCTGCAGTACAGCACTCATTTTTATATGTTTTCCTTAGACTTTTCAGATGTTTTGAGACTGAAGCTTTCACCGCAGCCGCATGTATTTTCAATGTTGGGATTGCTGAACTTAAACGTGCTATTCAAGCCTTCCTTAACAAAATCTAGCTCTGATCCATCCAAATAAGATAAATAATCACGCTTTACGAGAACTTTGGCATTGTGAAACTCAAAAACACAATCATCTTCTTGTAACTCGTCGGCGTAGTCAAAGCTATAGGCATAACCAGAGCAACCAGATTTTTTTAAACTGATACGTAAAGCTAATCCCTTGCCACGTTTTGTCAGTTGTAGCTGGATTTGTTTGGCCGCACGCTCGGTCAGTGTGATTGCCATGATATTCTCTCTGTCGTTGGGTATAGCTAAAATGCGGCTTCACGCATATCGTATAATTTGACGACAGCTTGTTCGCGTTGTTGATCGCGTTGTTTTTGCTCGTCGACCAATTGTTTTAATGTTACGCCACCTAAGTAATTAAAGATAATGTCATTGAGTTCCGCCCACAGATCATGGGTCATGCATTTGCCGTCATTTAGACAATTTTCTTTTCCGCCGCAACGTGTATTGTCGATGGGTTCATCAACAGCCAAGATGATATCGGCGATAGATACTTGATCCAAACTTTTGGCTAAACAATAACCTCCTCCAGGTCCACGGACACTGTCAACGAGTTCGCGTTGGCGTAATTTTGCGAACAATTGTTCAAGATATGACAGTGAAATTTTTTGTCGCTGACTGATATCAGCAAGTGTGACGGGTCCACTACTGTGCTGCATCGCGAGATCCAGAAGTGCTGTCACTGCGAATCGTCCTTTCGTTGTCAGTCTCATACCAGATTCCTTAGTACAGTAAAAAGTTTTGATAAATAAGCGATAAGCTGCTTGCGTTAATACTTGATTATTTTAGTCAACTATACAATACCCGACTGAACTAGTCAACTATATTGATATGAATTTTTTAAAGTAATCCCGAGGAGAAGAATGGGAGAGAAATGATCTACATTTAGCTGCGGTCAATCTTATTGATGGCAATATAGATCGTATTTTTGGTACTGGGCGTCTGAATCTCATTTTCTACGGGTAATTAAGATTGGAAATATCCGACTAGGAAAGGGTTTGTTCCGGAATTCGACGAATTGACAATAATCATAAGGGTTTCCAGGATAAATTCAGTCGTATGCGGTTTCAATCTCAAGGCAGGTAATTGCTTGATAAAATCAAAAGTAGCACCCCGGTACAGGTTGAACTTCTGAGGCATATAAAAAGTGATTTGGCAGCGTAGATAAGCTGATCCGGCAAATCAAGAATCTATTTTCGGATAAGGCATTTCATTTTCTTTGATTTAGCTTTTTTACGCTTGAGAGTTAGTCATACGAAAAAAGGGTCAGACGCAGTCTTCGCGCATTGTGAGTTTAGGATTCCAAAACTGTAAATTAGTTCTTTGCTGGTGTCTTTTCGATGGATTACGTTGATCGCATCAAGCGTTTTATCGGCTATTCTATTAGTTATACTGACAAAATTGCATGATTGCGCTTGATGAATCTCTGCTCCCTTTGTTGGATTCAATCAGTATAAAGCAAAATAAAATAACATCTCTTTAGCGAGCCTACCCAGTTAAGTAAATTAAAGATCAAATTAATGAGGGGTTTGAATGATCTAGGGGTGAATTTTAGTGGTTTTCTAGCAAAAAAGTTGACGCAAATCAGCCTTATTGCAAGTTGCATGGATGTTGAAAGCCGTTTGTGGTTTGCAAAGTGAAGCGGGTTATGATTCTTGTGTATAAATCATGGCTGCAGGTTTGCGTTCAGCAAGTAAGTGTTCTTATCCGGCGATCTTCTTCATGGTGCGCCAGATCAAAGCGGTAAGGGGGGTGTGCTTGAGTGGTTGATGAGTTGCAGTATTAATATGTTATAGGCTCAAGCCCTTGGGTCAGGAAATTAAAATTATTGTTTCGAATACATTGTTTCGAATACATCAACTACGCTCAATTTCCCAACCCAGTTAGGTTATATCCCCATAAGAATATAGCTTGCCTGGTGGTATGAGTGGGGTCCATCTGCTTCATACCTGGTGCTTAGCTATGTCAATAGTCACCGAATGCTTATTTTTTGCACCAAGCATGTTCTGGATTTTTTTGTTGGAAGCTTTGGAATCCCTGCGTTGGCAGAAATATTTCCGTTACAATTGCTGCTATGCAATTAATTAAAAATACAGCTAAAAAGAATCAGAATGTCAAGTTTCTACAAGGGAATATTATTCTTGTGGGAATGATGGGTGCGGGAAAAACAACAATAGGTAAATTGTTGGCAAACCATATGGGTAAAACATTTATCGATTCTGATCATGAGATTCAGCAACGAACAGGGGTTAAGATTCCCGTAATTTTCGAAATTGAAGGAGAGGCTGGATTTCGTCGTCGTGAAACCGAGGTGCTGCAAGAATTAGTTCAGGCAGAAAATATCGTGCTGGCGACTGGGGGTGGCGCTGTGCTAAGTGGGGAAAATCGCACCTTATTAAGACAGCATGGCATTGTCGTTTATTTAAGTGCATCCGTGGATGAATTGCAGCGTAGGACACGCTCCGATAAAAATAGACCGCTCCTTCAGACGGATGATTTACATGCTCGGTTAATGGAGCTGCATGCGCAGCGCGATGCGCTCTACCGAGAAACAGCGCATATAATTATTGATAGTGGAAAACAAGGCGTGCGCTCTTTGGTTCAGCGCTTGGCCCGTAAGCTACTTTTCTTCAAAATAAAAAAACTTCGTGCTGAAGCTGTAAATCGAAAAAAATGTGGTCTCGCTTTATCAAGCAAACAAACATTAGATTCAAGTCAAACTGATTTCCCGGAAACAAAAAATAGTCTTTATGAATAATAGTATGCAGACAGTTAGGGTGGAATTGCATTCTGGCGATGAAGATCGAAGCTACCCTATCCATATCGGCAAAGGATTGTTGGCGCAAACCGATCTGCTCTTGCCGCACTTACCACAAAAACGGGTTGCTATTGTAACCAATACAACTGTCGGACCTTTGTATCTGGCGCTGTTACGTACCGCTCTCGAGGGGCAAGGTATTGCATCGATTGAAATTACTCTGCCTGATGGCGAAGATCATAAAAATGGCCAAACATTAAATTTGATTTATGAAGCACTGCTTGCGCAGCGCTGCGAGCGAAAGACAACTCTTATTGCATTGGGGGGTGGGGTGATTGGTGATTTGACGGGATTTGCCGCTGCAACTTATTTGCGGGGTGTGCCCTTCGTTCAGATACCCACGACTTTGTTGGCGCAGGTTGATTCTTCTGTTGGCGGTAAAACGGGTATCAATCACCCCCTTGGTAAAAATATGATCGGTGCGTTTTATCAGCCGCGGGTGGTCATTGCCGATAGCGATACATTGAACACTTTGCCTGATAGAGAGTTGCGTGCGGGCATAGCTGAAGTGATTAAATATGGCCTCATACGCGACGTGCAATTTTTTGAGTGGTTGGAGCTGAATATGATCAGGCTTGTTGCGCGCGACCCTGATGCGCTCAATACAGCCATTCGCCGCAGTTGTGAGATCAAAGCCGAAATCGTTGCGGCGGATGAACGTGAAGGTGGTGTGCGATCATTACTCAATCTCGGCCATACCTTCGGTCATGCAATTGAAAATGCGATGGGTTATGGGGTTTGGCTACACGGGGAAGCGGTTGCGGCCGGTATTATTATGGCTGCAGAATTATCTAGGCGACTTAAATTAATTAATGAATATGATTTAGAACGTATACGCAGGATATTCCAATTGGCAGGGTTACCCATCGTTGCCCCCAAATTTTTGTCGGAGGATTACTTTAGCCTGATGAAACTTGATAAAAAAGTTGAGGAAGGAAGAATGCGTTTTATTTTGTTGAACAAGATTGGGAAAGCGATGATGAGTCATGAAGTTCCTACATCAATTTTAACTGAGACATTGGTAACTTGTATGGCGAATGAATAGTTTGGCGTCCTACGCTGTCACAATCGCTAATTCGCGCGGACGTGCTATCAAGGAGGAACCTCCTGCTGGTAGGAGTGAATTTCAGCGCGATCGTGACAGAATTATCCATTCAACCGCTTTTCGCCGTCTTGAGTATAAAACGCAAGTCTTTGTCAACCATGAAGGAGATTTGTTTCGTACGCGTCTGACGCATAGCCTGGAAGTCGCGCAGATCGGGCGCTCTATTGCGCGTAATTTACAGCTGAATGAGGATTTGGTCGAAGCAATTGCGTTAGCACATGATCTTGGGCATACCCCTTTTGGTCATGCAGGCCAGGATGCCTTGAATAACTGCATGAGCGCGTATGGGGGGTTCGAGCATAATTTACAGTCTCTCAGGGTGGTTGATGTTCTGGAAGAACGTTATGGCGCGTTTGATGGTTTGAATTTATGCTTTGAAACCCGTGAAGGGATTTTGAAGCATGCTTCAAAGAAACATGCTGAAAAACTGGGTGAGGTGGGCAAGCGTTTTTTAGTTAACCAACGGCCTTCGCTGGAAGCGCAGCTTGCCAATTTGGCCGATGAAATTGCGTATAATAATCATGATGTAGACGATGGTTTGCGTTCTGGCCTGATAACTTTAAAGCAACTAGAGGAAGTGGTCATTTTTTCCAGACATTTGTTTCAGGTAAAAAAAGCTTATCCTCATCTTGCTAATCGTCGCTTAATTCATGAGACGATTCGTGGGATGATAAATAGTCTTGCGTCAGATTTGACGCGGCAAAGTAAAATCAATCTTGATCATACTCAACCGAGGGATCCCGATGCGGTGCGATTGGCACCATGTCTGATAGGATATAGTGAGCAAATTAAATTAGAGCAGCAGGAATTGAAACGTTTTTTGCGACAAAACCTTTATAGGCACTTTCAAGTGGTACGCATGAGTAATAAAGCGCGCCATACGATACAAGCATTATTTAATGCATTTAGCTCGGATATTCGAATGCTGCCTCCAGCTTATCAGGACAAATTTTCAAAATATGGCCATCAAGCGATCGCTGATTACATTGCGGGTATGACTGATCGATTCGCAATCAAGGAATACCAGCGATTGTTTGCCATCAGTGAAGATTCATAATCATTCTGTGTGCAGGTAGCATTGTGATGGACTCATAGGATTCCCAACTGAGTAGATACATTATATGAACAAGGAGAATGTAATGCTCTGGTCTAAAAATAGCTTTACTTTATGCGCCTTGGTGGCGTTGTTACTGTGTTTTTCCAGTCATTTAATAGCTAGCCCAGGAAAGAGTGATCTAATCAATGCGGTCGAGCGTGGCAGTTTATCTCAAGTCAGGGCACTCTTGAACCAATCTGATAGAACAATTGAAGCTCACGATAAAAGCGAAGCCTTGTTAAGCTCAATTCAACAAGGTCATGAGGGTATTGCTAAGCTGCTAATCGCATCGGGATCAGATGCGAATGTCAGAGCAGAAGATGGTTATTCGGCGCTTATGCTGGCGACGAGGAACGATCGGATAGGCATAGTGCAGGCGCTGCTGGATGCCGGAGCCGATATCAACGCCGCTGGTGACGATGGGATGACTGCCTTGATGGTGGCATCCCAAAGAAATCATATGGAGATCGCTCGCCTATTGCTTGATTCAAGTGTCGATGTCGATGCGGCGAATGACGCTGGCGTCACCGCACTCATGCTGGCTTCTCAAATGGGGAATCAAATTGTGATCCAGTATTTGTTGCAAGCCAATGCTCAAATCAATAGCCAAGCAAAGAACGGTGCGACAGCTTTGATGCTAGCAGCGCAAAATGGTCATCAGGCGGCGACGATGGTTTTGTTGGCAGGTGGCGCAGATGTGAATATTGAAGCTGAGAATGGTGCTACTGCGTTATTGTTGGCAAAAGTATATAAACACAAGGGGGTTGTTGATTTGCTACGAAAAGCGGGTGCCAAGTAAGAAGCTATGCACTAAGACAGTTGAAGGCGCCTGATTTTAATAGAATCAGAGTGTTATAATATTTTTTGTTTCTATCCTAATATATAAAAGAAAAGCGAAATAATTCGATGAATATACGTATTTTTACATTGTTGGTCTTGATTTTGCTCATGGTTGCTGGCTGTGGTGACGAGTCTTCAACGAGGGAATCTGCTGCTGAAAAATCCTCCACGGTTTTGCCGCCTGAGATTACGACGCTTAGTGAATTGCCCTCAGTGCTGCGGGAAGGGTTGACATCGGAAGAACAGACTGAATTGCTAAAAAAAATCATGCCAAGTGCCGATGATGGCTTAACGCCGGAAGAACGCTTTTTAAAGCTACGTGAGGAAGCCGAGGCTGGGGATGCGGAAGCACAAAACGCAATGGGTACTTTATTCTATACTGGGGATGCGATATCCAGAGATGAAACAGGAAAAATCAAGGACCACGACCTTGAAGCGGCAGCAGGATGGTTTTTCCGAGCAGCTGAGCAGGGGCATGCAGGAGCTCAATTCAATCTAGGATTGTTGTTTGCAGAAGGTCAGGGCGTTCCCCAAGACTCTGCAAAAGCGGCTGAGTTATTTACCAAATCTGCGGAACAGGGTAACGTGGATGCGCAGAACAATATTGGGGTGATGTATTTGATCGGTGAGGGTGTGGAAAAAGATACCGAGAAAGCAATAGCGTGGTTTGAGAAAGCCGCGGCTCAGGGAAATGAGGATGCTCAGGAAAATCTGAAAGCGATACGTAATACTGGAAACTAGCTTGGTGTGGACGGCTGCATTAAGCGTTGAGGAATCTGTACGATTAAGCTTTGTGGGTGCTTAAACACCCAATAAAGCGAATTTTTCAGGTTGACTTTCGTGCTTGTCTTCCGGCTATCATGGCTTATTAGAATGAATTGTAAACAACGATTTCTTCCAAAAGCAATTGCCCGCCGCGCGGCCATGCTTCCTTAACGCCCTTACCGATCACAACGAACATGGAAATTACATAGTCTTCAGGCAGATGAATGAGGTTTGCGACGGCTTCGAAATCGAACCCATCCATAGGGCACGATGCGTACCCCATTTCCTCTGCAGCAAGCATCAGTGTCATGGCCGCCATACCGCATGAGCGCATGGCTTCATCGCGTTGTGCCTGTTCTTGGTCACGATAATATTGATCAATGGCCGGTAAAAGAAATTCACGAGTTGCCGGGGGTACGTTTTTCCAGTAACGTGCCGGTTCTTTTTGCCAAGCTTTTAAGTCTGCTGCCAGAATAATCAATAACGAAGCGTCGGTAACCTGCGCCTGATCCCACGCGACCGACCTGATTTTGCGTCGCACCTCAGGATCGTTTACCAAAACAAACCGCCAATTCTGGATGTTGAAAGCCGTAGGTGAAAGTGCAGCAAGCGAAAGTAAATGCTTGATTTCAGCATCGCTCAATTTGTGGCTTGGATCAAATGTCTTGATCGATCTACGTTTTTGGATGGCAGTGGATACATTCATTTTCGTTATTTTTATCTTCTGAATTGACAGGGTCGCAATCAAACGGAATGCAGGTGATCCCGGCAAATTAGCGGCAGAGCGATGTTGAAACGCTAGCCTTGACGAAGCATAGGGCGTTCTCTACCATGAAGCGGGCTAAATTTTTATATACTTTAGGTGTCGTTGTTGATTGTAGTGCGTTGAAATTATAAATATCTTCGAGGGTTGATTATGTCACAGTTTAAAAAAATGATGTTAGTCGGTCTGACGCCATTGTTGTTATCAGGTTTATTGGTCGGGCAGGTCAACCGGGTTTCGGCAGCTCAACATCAAAACGGTCAGCATAAAAACACAGAAACAACGTTCGCGCATTTCAATAAAAGCGGGTTGTTGCTGATGCCTAAAAATTATCGAGAATGGATTTTTATCGGCTCACCCGTGACGCCCAAAGATATGAACGATGGAAACCCGGCTTTCCCTGAATTTCACAATGTGTATATTGATCCAGCTAGCTGGGCGCACTGGAAAAAAACAGGGCAATTCCGTGATGGAACGATTATCGTCAAAGAGTTGGTCAGTGTTGGCGCCAAGCAATCGGCAAGCGGCAATGGTTACTTCCAAGGTGAATTCCTTGGGATAGCTGCAACAGTCAAAGACTCAAAACGTTTTGCCGAGCGCCCCAACTATTGGGCGTATTTCGGTTTCAACGGTTATCAAAGTAAAAGCGCAGAACCACAACCTGATGAATCTTGCAATGCCTGTCATCAAGCTAATGCAGCTGAAGATAATGTATTTATCCAGCATTATCCGGTGTTGCGTGCGGGTAAGCCTGGCAAATAAGCAAAGTCACGCGCGGCTGTTTTTATTCAATGCTAACAAACATAAAGTTGGGATACACGAGAGGTCATTAATTAATGAAAATAGATCAAGCGGTTAAGAAAATTATTGCGCCAGAACTACAAACTGTAGGCTGGTTGAATACAACGGAGTCAATTACGCTGGCTTCCCTGCGTGGCAAAGTGGTGTTGCTTCATGCTTTTCAGATGTTGTGCCCTGGGTGCGTGCAAGTTGGGATTCCTCAGGCGCAGCGTATCTATGAAGAATTCAATCCTGATCAAGTTGCAGTGATTGGCCTTCACACTGTCTTTGAGCATCATGCCGTCATGGGCCGCGATGCATTGGAAGTCTTTGCCTATGAATATCGACTGCGTTTCCCGATCGGGATCGATAAGCCGAGCGATCAGCATGTCATTCCCCATACTATGATGGCCTATCAGATGCAGGGTACGCCTACCACGATCTTAATCGATAAAACGGGTCATCTTCGTTTGCATAAGTTTGGTCATATCAATGATTTTATTTTGGGAGTTTCCATCGGTACACTGCTTGCCGAAGAAGTGGATGAGGGCGAACTTGAGCGATTCGATCAGCCTAAAGAAAAGGATGCAGCATCCACTGCCTGTGGGCCAGATGGTTGTGCCGTTTAAATGCTAGGTTTGATATGAATCGGGTCCTAGGCTCAAGCTAATTGTTTTACACGCCTAAAATAGATCTTTCCATCGGCGGATTTCGGTAAAAACGCTTACTGGATCTGACAACACACGGCCAGCATGCTGGTTGGCCGCATCGATCAAAGCGGGCTGGTTGCTACGCAAGAAAGGATTGGTCGCTTTTTCCAGAGCCAATGTCGAAGGGAGCGTGGGGAGGTCGCGTTTTCGTTGCGCTTCTGCTTTGCTGGCACGTTCTGCCAAAACCGGGTTGTTAGGATCGATTGCCGTCGCAAAGCGCATATTGGCGAGTGTATATTCGTGCGCACAATAGATGAGCGTGTCGTCTGGTAATTTTGTAAGTTTCTGCAACGAGGTATACATTTGCTGGGGCGTGCCTTCGAAGATACGTCCGCACCCGCAGGCAAATAGCGTATCGCCACAAAACAGCAGATTTGCGCCATAATAAGCAATATGCCCTGCTGTATGCCCAGGGATATCCAGTATAGAAAAATCGAGTGAGAGTTCAGCGAGATGAATGGTATCGCCTTCGCTGAGGCGATGTGTGAGTCCCGGAATGCTTTCTTTTGCAGGCCCATAGACCGGTAGAGCAAATGCTGTCAATAAAGCTATATTGCCACCTGTATGATCATGATGATGATGTGTATTGAGAATGGCGATAGGCTGCAAGTTTTGTTGCTGTAAATAGGCCATAACGGGCACAGCGTCGCCAGGATCGACAATGGCCGCATAATGCTGATCGCGAATTACCCAGATATAGTTGTCTTTAAAGGCACGAACAGGGTAAATAATAGGCATGATATATCTCTTGGTTGAGTGAGGGCGGGGTGAGATGAAGTTGAACGCTAACAGTATGGTGATCCTTTCCACGTATGCACAGGGCATGCAACAGTGGTTTGAGGGCTCGCTCGGACAATATTTGTTGAAAGAGGAGCAAAATTATTTCGATCGTGTAGTCGTCGATATTTTTGGTTTTCATGCTTTGCAAGTTGGTTTTCCTCAGTTCAATTTCTTGCGTGCCAATCGCATTCCGTTTCAATTTCGCATGGGTATCAGCCAGGGTGCTTCCTTTTACGCACTACCCGATTTTCTCCCAATCGATAGTTGCAGTCTGGATTTGATATTATTGCCGCATATTCTGGAATTCAATTCTAATCCACATCAGATTTTACGCGAAGTGCAGCGTGTTTTAATACCGGGCGGACAAATCGTGATCAGTGGTTTCAATCCGCTTAGTCTGTGGGGTTTAAATCGTTATTTCAAATCGGCAAAGCAAGAGTTCCCTTGGTGCGGTCAATTTATCTCGTTGCCGCGCCTAAAGGATTGGTTGAAGCTGCTCAACTTTGAGATTGTCGGCGGGCGCCTTGGTTGCTATGTGCCTCCTTGCAGTAAAGATCGATGGATAAAGCGTTTCCATTTTATGGAAGCGGCAGGAGATCGATGGTGGCCCATTTCAGGCGGAGTATATTTTTTGCAGGCGGTCAAGCAAGTGCATGGCATGCATATCATCAAACCTTGCTGGGAAAATAGCCTATCAGCCAGGAGGAAAATTGCGTCGGCAACTCAGAAATTCAAAGGAACAGTAAAAAATGAGTGAAATTATCCCTGACAATCAATCACCGAATCAACAAATAAAAACAGACATGCTAGAGGTAACGGACGTGGTGGAGATTTTTACCGATGGCGCATGCAAAGGTAATCCAGGCGTAGGCGGATGGGGCGCGTTGCTCGAATATGGTGGGAAGAAATTGGAGCTCTTTGGAGGTGAGGCGAGAACGACCAATAATCGCATGGAGTTGATTGCGGCCATTCGTGCATTACAGGCATTGGCGTCTCTGCCATTATCGCCTGAGGCATGCAAAATAAGGCTCCATACGGATTCTCAGTATGTTCAGAAAGGTATCAACGAATGGATACATGGCTGGAAGAGGAATGGCTGGCGCACGGCGGATAAGAAGCCAGTCAAGAATGAGGCGTTATGGAAGGAGCTGGATAGTTTATCGCAACGTTATTCAGTTGAATGGTTCTGGGTGCGGGGTCACGCGGGCCATGATGGCAATGAACGTGCAGACGGATTGGCTAACCGGGGAGTGGAATCGATACTGATGAATGAAATGGATCCAACTTAACTGATAAGGCTGAGGATTGATGCGGCAAATTTTTCTTGATACAGAGACGACTGGCCTGGATCCTAAGTTGGGCCATCGCATTGTTGAGCTGGCAGCAGTCGAAATGTGCAATCGGCAGTTAACCGGCCGTCATTTTCATAATTATCTCAACCCTGAGCGGGACAGCGACGCAAGCGCACTGCAAATCCATGGTTTGACCAGAGATTTTTTGCAAGATAAACATAAATTTCATGAGATTTGTGATACTTTCTTAGAATTCATCGAGGGCGCCGAACTACTGATTCATAATGCACCGTTCGATGTGGCGTTTCTCGATCATGAACTGGGGTTGATCAAACTCCCGCCGCTACAAAATTACTGTGCAGGGATTACCGATACCCTCGTACTCGCCAAGGAACGCCATCCTGGCAAGCGGAACAATTTGGATGCTTTGTGCGAGCGTTACCAAGTTGATCATTCTAAACGAACTTTGCATGGTGCATTGCTAGATGCTGAACTCCTCGCCGAGGTTTATTTGGCAATGACCAGGGGACAAGAAAGCTTGCTGATGGAATTGGAGGTTGCTCCTCCCATTGACGATGTGGCGGAGAAGATCGCTGACTTGCGTTTACTTGTTTTGCCCGCTAGCGAAAGTGAACTGGAATGCCATGCGAGGCAACTCGAGAAGATCGATAAAGAGAGCAATGGGCGATGCTTGTGGAAGCTGAATGGCTAGACTGATATACCTTCAGATTCCCGTAGACAAATTTTATGGTCACGTCTTTTTCAGGATTAAGTGCCTGCTTTGAATCGCAGGGCTTTGCTCGCGAGCGTTTTGCCCAAATCCCACACTGCGGCTGGGCCGCGGTGAGCATCTTTTATGACGCTTTGGGTTGCATCGGTGATCCACCGGATATCGGATTCTGTGAGGATAAGCGGCGGAATGAATTTGACGATATTCATGCCATGTCCTGCCACTTGAGACAAAATTCGATGTCGTGAAAACAGAGGCACGGTAATCATCTGCGAAAACAAACCTTTGTTGGCTGCTTCCAGCATTTTCCACGACATCTTTAGAGAAAGACTCTTGGGTTCGGTAAATTCCAGCGCGATCATCATGCCTTTGCCGCGTACTTCCTTGAAGCATTCATACTCGCCTACTAGTGGCCGTAACGCGTCGATGATCGATTGACCGGATTGAGCGGATTTTTCGATTAACTTTTCGGATTCGAGAACTTCGAGTGTGGCTAGGCCGGCGGCCATGGCTAGATTATTTTTACCAAAGGTGCTGCCATGAACGACTGCCCGATCCATTCGGTTGAATACTCGGTCAAAAATCCATTCCTTGCAAGTCAGCGCGCCAACAGGAACGAATCCCCCTGATAGAGCTTTGGCCATACAGAGAATGTCTGGTGTGACTGACCAATGTTCGACAGCCCACCATTTGCCGGTGCGGCCAAGCCCGGTTTGCACTTCATCTGCGATGAATAACGCGCCATAACGGCGTGTCAACTCAGCAGCTTCCGGTAAATAATGATCATCCGGTATCCAGACCCCATGGCCTTGAATGGGTTCCGTAATGAAAGCGGCAACATCTTGTTGGGAAAGCGCTGCTTCCAGCGCATTCAGATCATTGAAAGGAATTTCAATAAAATCTGGCACCAATGGCCCAAAACCCTGTTTGTAGTGGGAATCGCCAGTAGCGGACAATGATCCGAGGCTGAGGCCATGATATCCGCCTCGGCAATAGATGATCTTAGATTTGCCGGTTGCGTATCGGCTAAATTTGATGGCGGCTTCGATGGTTTCGGTGCCAGAATTAGCAAAGAAAACGCGGTCAAGGCCATCGGGGCTAATGGCAACCAGTTTTTCAGCAAGTAAACCGGAAAGTAGCGAGACATCTAATTGAACGAGGTTGGGTAAATCTGCACAAAGGACATCTTGGAGCGTTTGGACGATCTGCGGATGATTGCGTCCTAGTGCGAAAACACCAAAGCCACTGAGTAAATCGAGATAGCGATTACCTTGGTCATCGAATAGATAAGCGCCTTCAGCTTTTACATAATGACGATCGAATCCGATGGTTTTGAGCACTTTGACCATCTGGCTGTTGAGATAGCGATCATGTAGCGCAAAATTCTTTTTTTCACGCTGCTGAATTAGCTCTTTAATATTCATAAACCATGCTCCGCAATAGAACAGTTGTGTGTGAAATGCTGCAAATTTTCTAGGGGCCGTATGTCATCAGAAAAGCGCTTTGCTTATTTTCTTTCAGGCCGCTCAGACCAGAAAAAGAATAGCGATGTGGTGAAATGCCGGAATGTTAAAAAATCTGATCAGATAGTGGGGATTGAGAAAAAGTAATGTCTAGCGAGGGTCATTCTGAGTAACATCCAAAGTGGCTTTCTTTTGTGAATCAGAGCATTATCCTCGTCTGAACATCAAGCTGTCAATACTGCATTGATCGTATTCAGTTGGCTGACTCAAAATCGATAATTTGTAAGACAAACGATAACGTCTTGTCTTAAGCGCGCTTTTTCGGAATCCTTAAGCTTTTTTTGCTAAAATACCTCTCTATTTTTTTAATTTCCTGGAGTGTTTGATGGCTGTTGAAAGAACGTTGTCTATTATCAAGCCGGATGCGGTAGCTAAAAATGTCATTGGTCAAATCTATTCCAGATTTGAAGCAGCTGGATTAAACATTATTGCTGCGCGCATGATGCATCTTTCCCGGAGAGAAGCAGAGGCATTTTATGCGGTACATCGCGAACGTCCCTTTTTTAAAGATTTGGTGGAATTTATGATCTCAGGACCTGTCATGGTGCAGGTGCTCGAAGGTGAGAATGCCATTAGTAAAAATCGCGAACTGATGGGCGCAACCGATCCCAGAAAAGCGGAAAAAGGGACCATCCGCGCTGATTTTGCAGCGAGTATCGATGCGAATGCGGTGCATGGTTCTGATGCACCCGAGACAGCGGCGATTGAAATTGCTTGTTTTTTTCCTACGCTAGCTATTTTTTCACGCTAATGAGATTGATAGCCAGGATTGCTTAGCATGGGTGCTGCAGTTAACTTATTGGATTTGGACTCGGCTGGCCTTACGCGTTTTTGTGAGGAAATCGGTGAGAAACCCTACCGAGCAAAACAATTGTTACGCTGGATACATCAGCTCGGTTGCTCCGATTTTTCTGAGATGAGTGATTTGGCGAAAGCATTCCGGCAGAAATTGACTGAGCTGGCCGTCATTCGATCACCTGAAGTGATGAGTGATCATGTGGCTGCAGACGGTACTCGTAAATGGCTTTTGTCGACGGGTGAAGGAAACGCTGTAGAAATGGTCTTTATCCCAGAAGTCAATCGGGGAACATTGTGCATTTCAAGTCAGGTAGGTTGCGCGCTGGCCTGTAGTTTTTGTTCGACTGGAAGACAAGGTTTCAATCGTAATCTGACAGTAGCCGAGATCATTGGCCAGTTATGGTGGGCAAACAAAACGCTTAGAGATGATGAGGCTATTCGTTTTAACCAGGATAATCCGAACAAAGAGACTGGGCGGGTGATCAGCAATGTCGTGTTCATGGGTATGGGGGAGCCGCTGGCCAATTTCGAGCATGTCGTGACAGCACTGGATTTAATGCTGGATGATCGAGCGTATGGATTGTCCAGACGGAGACTCACGGTAAGTACTTCTGGTCTCGTGCCAGCAATGGATCGGCTTCGTGCACGTTGTCCCGTAGCCCTGGCAGTCTCTTTGCATGCGCCAAACGATTCCTTGCGTGACGAGTTGGTTCCCATAAATAAGAAGTACCCTATTCACATGCTGCTGGCTGCCTGTGAGCGCTATCTGGCTGCTGCGCCGAGAGATTTCATTACTTTCGAGTATGTCATGCTCGACGGTGTCAATGATCGTATTGAGCATGCGCGTGAATTGGTACGGCTCGTTCGATCCATTCCGTGTAAACTTAATTTAATACCTTTTAATTCATTTATTGGATCGGGCTATCGACGTTCCTCACCCGAAGCGATTCGCGTATTCCGCGATATTTTGATGCAAGCGGGGCTCGTGACTACAGTGCGCAAGACGCGTGGTGATGATATCGATGCTGCGTGTGGGCAGCTTGCTGGGCAAGTGTTGGATAAAACTCGTCGGGCCCAACGTAGTCTGATAAGGATGCCCGGATGAATTCCGTGCTAAATGGTATCGCGGCGGGAATATTTGTGTTGTTGATTGCGGGGTGTGCGCAAACACCTACCAAAGGAACGCCGGCTGCCGAAGAAGCGAAAAAGCGGGCACTTCAGAGTGCGCGGATTCATACGGAACTTGCTGGGCAATATTTTAGTCGCCGTCAATATCGGGTTGCGATCGAAGAGGCCGAAATTGCACTACGTGCAGACCCGACTTATGCACCCGCTTATAATGTGCTAGGCTTGGTTTATATGGATTTGCAGGAAGATACGCGCGCAAAAGCGAATTTTGAGCGTGCACTTAGGATTGCGCCCAATGATCCCGATGCGCATAATAATTTTGGTTGGTTTCTTTGTCAGCGTCAGCCCGAACAAATGGAACGCGCAGTAGATCATTTCATGAGCGCGCTAAGGGATCCTCTGTATGAAACCCCAGAAAAAACATATTCGAATGCCGGTATCTGTGTTTTAAAAAATAACGAGTTTGAGCGTGCCCGCACCTTCTTTCAAAAAGCATTGGTCATTCATCCCAACTTTCCATTGGCGGTACTCGGATTGATTGAGATCGACTACAAGCGTGGCGAAATAGGAGCGGCAAAATCCGGCATGACACAGTATATGCAGACTTATGCGCTTACACCGGAAAGTTTGTGGCTAGCCATTCAAATCGAACGGGCGAGCGGGGATCATCAGGCTGAGGCGAGCTATGTTTTTCAATTACAAAGACGTTTTCCAGATTCAAAAGAAGCAAGAGCGCTGCGTGAAGGCAGATAGGATATGAATGAGCGTAACGAGAATAATCAGAATATGCTGGAACCGAAAGGGGGTATTCAGGAAGGCGCAAGTGAATACGCAGGGGAGAAATTGGAGGCGGCAGGTGGATTTGGTCAACTGCTGCGCGCTGAGAGGTTAAAGCGTGGATTAAGCATAAATGAAGTCGCGCGACGACTTCATTTATCAGCCCAGCAAATTCATGCTATAGAGGAAGAAGATTTTAGTAAACTTCCTTCAGGTACATATTTGCGTGGTTTTATCAAAAATTACAGCAACTTGCTTCAACTCGATACCAATGCGATGCTCCGATTGTTAACGCAATCGGCGCCCGTAGCATCGCGCCAAAGCATCTTGAAATCGAGCAGTACGGTGCCTTTGACCGTATCGAAACGATCCTACAGTGGACGGCGTGGATTGGGGACGATCATGGTATTGATACTGGCACTTCTGGGTTATGGTGTTTATCAAGGTGGTGATTGGGATCAAGAATCAGTGACGATACTCAAGGAGCCTTCAGGTGATTTGTCGAACTCACAAACGGAGCATGGCCAGGTAACAATGGAACTGCTGTTGCCGCAATCTTCTCTGGCACCTTTACCAAGCTTAGAGAAACAGCCAGTACCGGAAACACGTTCACCCGAATTTGGCATAGCGCCAACTACGCCTTCTGTGATTGAACCTCCAGTGGTCGAATCCCCTGTCAGTAGCGATAAAACACTGCATTTATCCTTTTCCAAGGATTCGTGGGTGGAGATAAGGGATAGCGATAAAAAAGTGATTTTTGTCAAAACAAATCCCAAAGGCACGGAGCAAGTCATTACTGGAGTACCGCCTTTTTATTTGGTGATTGGCAATGCGAGCGGAGTCAATCTTACGTACAATGGCAGATCTGTCGATATGACGCCCTATACACGAAAGAGTGATGACGTGGCACGTTTTTCGTTAGAATAGATTGTTCAATTTTTTTCTCCAAACGGTAGATTTTTTTAGGTTTTTTGGATATGTCTCAAAATAAGATTTCTTTTCCACGGCGCAAAAGTGTGGGTGTGCGCGTTGGCGCCATTACCATTGGGGGCGACGCGCCTGTCGTCGTGCAGTCAATGACGAATACCGATACGGCAGATGAAGTTGCAACTGCCATACAGGTTGCGCAATTGGCGCGTGCGGGCTCCGAGTTGGTACGCATTACTGTCAATACTGCAGAAGCCGCGAGCGCGGTACCGGCGATACGCGCAAGATTGGATGATATGGGCTGCGATGTCCCGCTGGTAGGGGATTTTCATTTCAATGGCCACAAACTGCTGACGGCTTACCCCGATTGTGCGAAGGCACTTGCAAAGTATCGTATCAATCCGGGGAATGTCGGCCATGGCAAGAAGCGTGATGAGCAATTTGCCACGTTGATCGAGACGGCATGTAAATACGACAAACCCGTACGTATCGGTGTCAATTGGGGAAGCCTCGATCCGGAAATGCTGGCGCGTATCATGGATGAGAACGCCCGTTCCGCTGAGCCGATGGATGCGGGTTTTGTGATGCGTAAAGCGCTTATTACCTCGGCTTTGGAAAGTGCGGCTAAGGCCGAGGAATTGGGTTTGCCACGGGACCATATTGTGTTGTCGTGTAAAGTTAGCGGCGTGCAGGATTTGATTGCGGTTTATCGCGATCTGGCAGCGCAATGTGATTACGCGCTACACTTGGGTTTGACCGAGGCCGGAATGGGTTCAAAGGGGATTGTCGCTTCGACTGCGGCACTGGCTGTGCTATTGTTTGAAGGTATCGGCGATACTATCCGGATATCGTTAACGCCTGAACCTGGAGGAGATCGTACACGAGAAGTCATCGTCGCCCAGGAAATCTTGCAGACGATGGGGCTGCGTGCTTTTGTTCCGTTGGTGGCGGCATGCCCAGGTTGCGGGCGCACGACCAGTACTTATTTCCAGGAACTGGCTGAAAGTATCCAGCTTTATGTGCGCGAGCAGATGGTGACTTGGCGGCAAGAATACGATGGGGTAGAAAACATGACACTCGCAGTAATGGGGTGTGTGGTCAATGGCCCAGGAGAAAGCAAGCATGCCAATATCGGTATTAGCTTGCCGGGCTCGGGCGAGAATCCAGTTGCGCCCGTTTATGTCGATGGGCGAAAAACGGTTACCTTGAAAGGTGATAATATTGCCGGCGAATTTAGGCATATCGTCGACGAATACGTGCGCACCAAGTATCAAAAAAAATCGATCAATGTCTAATGTAATTCAGGCGATCCGCGGGATGAACGACATCCTGCCGGATGAAACGCATTGTTGGGCCTTTTTCGAAGATACCGTCCGCAGCTGGTTAGATGGTTACGGTTATCGTAATATCCGTATGCCTATCGTCGAGCAGACCGATTTATTCATCCGTTCCATTGGTGCCATAACCGATATTGTCGAGAAGGAGATGTACACGTTTGTGGACCATCTGAATGGCGACAGTTTAACATTACGCCCAGAAGGAACCGCTTCTTGTGTGCGTGCCGTGCTCGAACATAATCTATTGTATGCGGGACCTCAAAGGTTGTATTACCATGGGCCGATGTTTCGTCACGAGCGCCCACAAAAAGGACGCTATCGTCAATTCCATCAAGTTGGTGTTGAGGCGCTTGGTTTTTCAGATCCGGATATCGATGCGGAATTGATCATCATGTGTGCCCGGCTGTGGCGTCGATTGGGCATCTCGGGGGTACGTTTAGAAATTGGCACGTTAGGAAGCCCGGAGTCGCGCTCGGTTTATCGTGCGAGACTCATCAAATATTTTGAGCAGTTTCAGAATGACCTTGATGAGGATGCACGCAGACGTTTGTATAGTAATCCACTGCGTATTTTGGATAGTAAAAATCCACTCATGCGCGAGATCCTGGCAGGAGCGCCGCGACTATTAGATGATCTGGATGAAGATTCCTTGAAGCATTTTGAAGTGTTGCAGCGCTTGCTGCACGACCAGGGTGTGAGTTTCGAGATTAATTCTCGACTGGTAAGAGGATTGGATTATTACAATCGCACCGTATTCGAGTGGGTGACCGACAAGTTGGGCGCTCAGGGAACAATCTGTGCCGGTGGCCGTTATGATGGACTGATTGCTCAGATGGGCGGCAAATCTGCACCTGCGTGCGGGTTTGCGATGGGAATAGAGCGGATTCTCGCATTGATGGATGAAACTGAGATAGCTAGACCGGTGGTCGATGTTTACGTCGTTCATCAAGGAGAGCAGGCGACGAGATTTGCCTGGAAAACAGTGGAGCACTTTCGCGATGAAGGTTTAAATGCGATTTTGCATTGCGGTGGTGGAAGCTTCAAATCACAAATGAAAAAAGCGGATGCGAGTGGAGCACGTTTTGCTGTCATCATTGGTGATGACGAAGCAAAAGAGGACGAAGTCAGTATCAAACCATTGCGTGAAGCGGCTGAGCAGGTAAGAGTAGGATTAGAAGAAGCTGGCGTACTACTCAAACGAGTTGAATGATTTAATTATCTGGACGGGTAAATAAAATGGCGGCATATAATCCGGAAGAGCAGGAAAAAATTGAAGGACTAAAGGCTTGGTGGACAGCGCATGGCAATACGGTGATTATTATCCTGACCACTTTGATCGCTACGATCGTCGGTATACAAGCCTGGAATTACTATACAAGACAGCAAGCGCAGCAGGCAGCCGACCTATTCACCGTATTGCAACAACAGGTCGAGAAAAGTGGCGATCCTGTAAAAATCAATGATGCAGCTTACTTGCTGATGGAAGGTTTTCCCTCGAGCGGCTATGCAGCACGCGCAGCGCTGATTGCTGCGCAAGCGAATGTCAATGCTGGAGATCTAGCAGAGGCAAGTGGAAAACTGCAATGGATCCTTGATCATAGCAAGGAGCCTGAGCTGAAAGATATTGCTCGGCTACGCCTTGCAAGAGTCTTGCTGGATGAACAAAAATATGATGAGGCTTTGCGCCATTTGAATGCTGCACATGGAGAATCGTTCGCAGGACTTTATGCCGATATGAAAGGGGATGTGCTAGCCGCTTCTGGAAGCATAGAGGAAGCTCGTGCTGCATATCAGCAAGCTATTGACAAATTAAGTGAAGGGCGAAGTGCCTATCAGAACATCGTGCAGATGAAGCTAGATGGTTTGAGATCACACGCAGAGTAAGAAGGATTTTTCAATTTGTGTTCGGTGCGCGTTTCGTTGCTTAGAATCGACCCTTCTTTTCGATCCCTCATTTTAGCCTTTGTGCTGGCGACGCTGTCCGGTTGCGCAAGTATGGGCGATCTCGGCATTAGCAATCTCGTCGACATGATGAGTAGTAAAGAGGAAGTTGAGGTCGATGAGGAGGAGATTGCAGCGTTAAAAGCTGCACCTGAAATACCCCAGCTCTGGCATTACAGCATGAGTGAGAGCAAGGTCGCCGTATTTTCTCCGGTATATGAAAATGGCGCAATCTATGTTGCCGATACTAAAGGCGTGCTCGCGCGCTTAAATCCCGATACAGGCAAAGAAATTTGGCAAATCAAGACCCGTCACCGCTTTTCTGGAGGAGTCGGTGCAGGTCAGGGTATGCTCCTGGTCGGTACTTTCAAGGGTGAAGTGCTTGCGTTTGATGAAAGGGGGGATGAGCTCTGGAAGGTGCGCGTGACTAGCGAAGTGTTGAGTCCACCACAGGCCGATAATGATGTCGTTGTCGTTCGCAGCGGTGATGGGCGGATTTTTGGTTTGGATGCGGCTGATGGTACGCGCAAATGGATTTACCAAGGACCAACGCCTGCCTTGACCATAAGAAATTATGCCAGCGTGTTGATAACCCGTGGTGCCGTATTCGCAGGTTTGGCGGGTGGTAAGCTGGTGGCTATGAATTTGTTTAACGGAAATGTGGGTTGGGAGTCGACCGTTGCTCAACCCCGGGGTGTGACCGAGCTGGAGCGTATGACGGATATTGTAGGCTTGCCAGTGATTGATGATCAGCAAGTCTGTGCCGTGGCTTATAACGGACGTATCGGTTGTTTTGATATGATGGATGGCAGCCAAATTTGGGCAAGGGATGCATCCAGCAACGCAGGCCTTACCATGGATGGCAACAATGTTTATGTCAGCGAAGATCGTGGCGCGGTAGTGGCTTATGATAAAAGAAGCGGAGCTATGATGTGGAAACAAGCCAAGCTCGGAAGCCGTAAGTTGTCTGCACCGCTGCTTGTTCGTGGTGGATTGTTAGCGGTGGGCGATGCAGATGGCAATGTGACTTTGCTAAGACGCCATGATGGTAGTGTGATAGCACGCGCTGCCACGGATGGCAGCGCTATTCTAAGTAGCCCAGGGTACCTGCCTGACGGCTTTGTCGTGCAAACCTCAAAAGGGGGTGTTTATGCGTTTGCTGTACAATAACATCGCTTTGTGACTCACTTTATACGATAGCACTTTCAGTATTTTCACTACTGGCCTGGTGGTGAAAACACCCTTTTCAGGCACCCATTATTCCCGGTAATCATGAAACCTACGCTTGTATTGGTCGGGCGACCCAATGTTGGTAAATCAACGCTCTTTAACCGTCTGACGCGAAGCCGTGACGCTATCGTGGCAGATATTCCCGGATTGACGCGTGACCGGCACTATGGCCACGGTAAATTAGGCGACAAACCTTATATCGTAGTGGATACGGGAGGATTCGAACCTGTTGTGAAATCGGGAGTGCTGCATGCGATGGCTCGGCAAACACTGCAAGCCGTGGATGAATCCGATATGGTCTTGTTTGTGGTCGATGGCCGCCAAGGAGTGATGCCGCATGACAAAATCATTGCTGATCAATTACGCCAGACAGGCCGAAAAATTATGTTGGTGGTGAATAAAACCGAGGGTATGCGGACTGCGTTTGCTACATCGGAATTTTTTGAACTGGGTCTCGGCGAACCTTGTGCCATTTCAGCGATTCATGGCGATCACGTGGGTGAATTGGTCGAATTGGCTTTGAGCGGCTTTCATACACAACTAGAGGAGGCGGAGGCGGAGGCGGGAAAGTACCCAAAAATTGCCGTTGTGGGCCGCCCCAATGTCGGTAAATCAACATTGATCAATACGCTATTGGGAGAGGAACGTGTCATCGCCTTCGATCAACCAGGCACTACCCGGGACAGTATTTATATCGATTTCGAATACAATCGGCGTCGCTACACGCTGATTGATACAGCAGGTTTGCGTCGTCGTGGAAAAGTATTTGAAACCATAGAAAAGTTTTCAGTCATTAAAACGCTGCAGGCGATCGAGGATGCCAATGTGGTGGTGCTGGTGCTGGACGCAAGGAGCGAAATTTCTGACCAGGATACGCATATCGCAGGATTCATACTGGAAACAGGCAGGGCATTGGTTATCGCCATCAATAAGTGGGATGGGATGGATAACTATCAGCGGGAGATCGTCAAACGCGAAATTGCGCGAAGATTCGGATTCCTGGATTTTGCCAAATATCACTTTATTTCTGCGCTTCATGGAAGCGGTATAAAAGGGTTGTTTCCTTCGATTGATGCGGCGTATGCGGCAGCAATGGCGCATCTACCCACACCCAAGCTGACAAGAGCATTATTGGCTGCAGTGGCTAAGCAAGCACCTCCGCGGGGCGGCATGTCACGCCCTAAGTTGCGTTATGCTCACCAGGGTGGCTCCAATCCTCCACTGATTATCATTCATGGCAGTATGCTGAATCATGTGCCCGAAACTTACCGGCGTTACCTGGAAAATACGTTTCGAGATACCTTTCAATTAGAAGGGACACCGCTGCGCGTGGAATTCAGGACAGGCCATAACCCTTATGCCAATAAAAAGCCCGCGCCATTGACTGAAGAGGAAGCCAAACGCGCCCATAGCCGTCGGCGACGGAACAGAAAGAAATATGGCTGAGCGAGCTTTATCCGTCCTGGAAAATCGAATTTAGGCGTTTTTTGTTTCGAGATTGGCCGTCTGCTCCATAACCCACTCTCTGAGCGCTACGTAATCGGTTTTTCCGGTACCAAGATGCGGTATTTCGTCGACGAAGAGAATGGTTCTGGGGATATTCAGTTCACCGAGACCGTGTTCTTGAACATAAGCTATCAAATCATTGCGATTGGCGGCCGGATGAGTCGTGATAAGTACAAGCTGCTCTCCTTTTTTGGCATCGGCAATGGGGACTACGGCATGGGCATGATCTGGCCAAAGTTGGCTGATATATTCTTCAACCGCGGTCAGGGAGACCATTTCTCCCCCGATTTTGGCGAAGCGTTTGGCACGCCCTCTAATAAATAGATAGCCTTCATTATCGATTTCAACGATATCGCCGGTGTCATACCATCCGTTAGGTGGGGGTACGATCTGACCAGGCACATCGAGCAAATAGTAGCCTTTCATCACATTGGGTCCAGCGACCCATAATTTGCCACCACCTTTAATACCCGTTATTTCTTCTAATCGGTAGCGGATACCCGGCATTAAACGGCCTACCGAGCCTGCACGATTGTGCATGGGTGTATTGATACTCAAAATGGGAGCCGTTTCAGTGGCGCCATAGCCTTCAAAAATGCGCACACCAAAATTCTCTGACCAGGTCCTGCGCGTGCTTTCCCGTAATTTTTCCGCACCGGCGAATACATAGCGAAGACTATAGAAGTCGTAAGGGTTGGCGTAACGAGCATAACCTGTCAGGAATGTGTCGGTACCGAATAAGAGAGTAGCATTGCTGTCATACACCAGTTCGGGAATGACACGATAATGCAGGGGGGAGGGATAAAAAAATGTTTTTATTCCGGAGAAAATCGGGAGCAATGTTCCCCCTGTCAGGCCGAATGAATGAAAGACGGGCAATGCATTGAATACGATATCTGTCGGACCAAAATCGATGAGAGAAGCGGCCTGGAAACGGTTAGCCTGCAAATTGAGATGGCTGAGTGCCACTCCTTTTGGTGCACCTTCGGATCCCGAAGTAAACAGCACCACTGCTGCTGCATCGGCATCCCGTGCGGGATGCGTGATGCGGTAAGCAAATCTTGGCAACCATCCAGCAAGAGTTCCTGCCAGCTTGTTCCACCAGTGCAGGTTTTTACGGATGTCTTCCAAATAAAGTACCGAAATCGACTGGGTTTGCAATTCATCGATCCTATCGGTCAGTTTCCCCGCTTCGACGAACCGTCTCGAAGTAATGACTATTTCGATTTGAGCGAGCCGGCAGGCATCGATCAGATTTTTTTTGCTGGCTGAGAAATTGAGCATGGCTGGAACGCGCCCATAGGCTTGCAAGGCGAAAAAGCCAATCAACGTACTGGTCATATTGGGCAATAGTATGCCTACATTATGGCGCACTGGTGCCATTTTTTGTAGCACACTGCCCAGGATGAAACTGCGGGTGATCAATTGAGAATAGGATAAAGTAATGCGCTCAATATCTTCAGCAATAACATGCCTTCTGCCATGAATCGTTGCGGCGTCGAGCAGGGACTCAAACAAGGTTTGCTTTAGCGTATTACTTTGAAACATCATGGTGGTCATGATGTCGTAAAGTTTGATGCCGGCCATGCGTCGTCGCTGTTTTCCCTGTATTTGTGGCGGCAGCGCAAAGGATTCGGGTGGCATGCAGGTAAGTGTTATTTTAGGAAACCAGCGTAGCCGAATTTTACCTTTTAGTCGGGAGAAGGGCGTGTATTGAGCCCCTGAAATACAGATCGGCAGAAGAAGCGCATCCGATTTGTCGGCGATGACAGCTGGCCCTTCGTATACTTTCATGAGTGAGCCAGTGAGCGTCAGCCTGCCTTCGGGGAAAATAACGACTTTCCGGCCATTTTTTACCTTATCGATCAATAAGCGCATCGACATGGGATTCGTGGGGTCGATTGTGACAATGTCGGCAAGAAATAGAAAAGGACGGATCCACCAGCGCCGCGCAATATGCGTGTTGATGGCGAAACACAATGGCTCGGGAATGCTAGCGCTTAGTAGCAGCGCATCCAGGAATGATAGATGATTGGCAATGATGATCGTTCTGCCGCCTGCTTGTTGATAGTGTTCCATTCCCTTGATTTCCAATCGATAGAACGTATGGAAAATGGCTTGCAGAAGTGATCTGATCAGTGCCTGCGGCAGCAGACTCGTAATATAAATCGCTACCAGTCCATTCAAGAGGGCAATCGTCAAAAAAACTTCGGTGACAGAAAAATCGCTTGCCAGCATCAAGCTAATAGCCAGTGCAGAGGCCACCATGAAGAGTGCATTCATGATGTTGTTACCGGCGAAGACACGTGACCGATGGGAAGATTGGGCGCAGTGCTGGAGAAGAGCGTATAGCGGCACGATATAAATCCCACCACAAATAGCGAGGCCGAACAGATCCGCTAAAATACGCCAGTGAGTCCATGAATCCAAAAATGTGATTGCACCGATCAGCTCGCTTTTTTCGACAACCGGTATGATGGCGTGGCTTGCAAAAAATAAGTCGACGGTAAAAACAGTCATGCCGAGAATCCCGAGCGGCGTATAGGTAGTTACCACTTCACTTTTTAGTAACTTGTTGCACAGTAGTGAGCCGATGCCGATCCCAACCGAAAATACAACTAGAAATAAGGTAACGACTTGCTCATTGCCACCAATGATTTCCTTTGCAAAAATCGGGAATTGAGACAAAAAAGCCGCGCCAAACAACCAGAACCAGGAAATACCCAGGATGGTGCGAAAAATGATTTTGTCTTGGCGAATATACTGAAGAATCGCGCGTGTTTCGCTTAACGGGTTAAACCCGATCATGATTCCCGGGGATGCGGGCTGGGCTGGCGGAATATACAAGCTGGATAGCCAGCCCAGGAGCGCAGCTATGATCACCAGCGCTGTGATGATAGCGATGCCATTTTCAACCATGATAAACAGACCACCCAGCATCGTGCCGAGCAAGATCGATAAAAATGTACCTGCTTCGATCAGGGCGTTGCCGCCGATCAACTCATGCTCATGAAGATGGTCTGGCAGGATGCCGTATTTGAGTGGCCCAAAGAAAGCGGATTGTGCTCCCATCAGAAAAAGGATACCTAGCAGCAGAATGACGTTTTCCAGATAAAAACCTATTGCTGCACTGGCCATCAACAGGATTTCAATGAATTTGATCACTCGGATGAGCTGCGCTTTATCCCTTTTGTCAGCGAGTTGACCTGCAATCGCAGAAAAAAGAAAAAACGGGAGAATGAATATTCCAGCTGCCAGTGTCACCATGATGTGCGGAGCGATGCCAGCACTATCCATGACTGCATAGGTAATCAGAATGATCAGCGCATTTTTGAAAACATTGTCATTCAACGCACCCAAAAACTGCGTGATAAAAAGCGGTAGAAAACGTCTTGTGCCAAGTAGGCGCCACTGGTTTACGTGCATAAAAAGCCTGTGAAGAAAGGAATGAGCCGTTGCTAGTTTCTCATAACATGATTCGTCTTCAAATATGGAAAAAGCGGTGAATCGTATTAATACTGGGTTGTATTAACGGCCTTGCTATGAATTGCATTTTTTGACCTTGCTTTGGATTGAATGATTACGATTCATTATCAATCGGTTAATAAAAAATGTAGGTTGTTTTTCTGAAAAGGCGATAATTTTTTGCTGGACGCACATACAAAACTTCGGTATAAATTTACTACTTGCTACAATATGTAGTATCTGGTGTCATTTTACTAATGATGAGTAAAAGCAGTAACAATTCCCTCTTTTATTTTTCTCAGTCCCAACAAATCAAGGAGAAGTCGACTATGCAACTAACAGCCGACAGCACAAATTTAGATCCTGTTCTTCGGAGTGACTTTTCAGAAATTCCTGTTACACCTAGTTTGCAATACGCTCAATATAAAGTGATTCGCCGTAATGGCGCCGTGGTTGCTTTTGAGCCAAGCAAAATCTCTGTCGCGATGACCAAGGCATTTATCGCAGTGGAGGGTGGTCAAGGTGCCGCATCTGCGCGGGTGCGTGAAGTGGTGGCGCGTCTGACGCAAGATGTGGTTGGTGCATTGACGCGGCGCCAACCGGATGGTGGCACGTTTCATATTGAAGATATTCAAGATCAAGTTGAGCTGGCATTGATGCGTTCGGGAGAACACGACGTGGCGCGTTCATACGTGCTGTATCGTGAGGCACGTGCGCGTGAGCGGGCAAAACAGCAAGAAAAACTGACGGCCGAGAAACAGGCGCCGGTGTTACATGTGCTGGAAAATGGGCTGAGAGTCCCACTCGATATTGCGCGTTTGACAGCCCTGGTCGACTCGGCTTGTGTCGATCTCGGCGATGCGGTGAACAGCGCCCTCATCCTCAAGTCGACCTTAAAAGATTTGTACGATGGCGTGCCGGCGGAAGAAGTCAGAAAATCGTTGATTTTGTCTGCACGTTCCTTGATCGAGAAAGATCCTGCTTACAGTTACGTAACGGCAAGATTGTTATTGCATACGATCCGTTTTGAAGTACTGGGAGAGGATGTTACACAAAACGAGATGACATCGCGTTACGCCGAATATTTTCCAGGGTTTGTCAAAAAAGGGGTCGAAGCCGGTTTATTGGATGAGCGGCTTGCCCAATTCGATTTGGTACGCTTGGCGGAAGTGCTGGATGCGGATCGAGATATGCAATTTGGTTATCTTGGTCTGCAGACATTGTATGATCGCTATTTTCTACATATCAAGGAAAAACGTATCGAGCTGCCGCAGGCTTTTTTCATGCGGGTTGCGATGGGGCTGGCGCTCAATGAGATCGATCGAGAGGCGCGTGCCATCGAGTTCTATCAGCTATTGTCGAAATTTGACTTCATGAGTTCGACACCGACGTTGTTCAATTCAGGTACTTGTCGCTCGCAGCTTTCTTCGTGTTATCTGACCACCGTCTCCGATAGCCTCGACAGTATTTATGAAGCGATTAAAGAAAATGCCTTGCTTTCGAAGTTTGCGGGCGGGCTGGGTAATGACTGGACACCTGTACGGGCGATGGGGTCGCGCATTAAAGGAACCAATGGCAAATCGCAAGGCGTGGTGCCTTTTCTCAAAGTCGTTTCCGATACGGCTGTTGCAGTCAATCAAGGCGGTAAACGCAAGGGTGCGGTTTGTGCTTATCTGGAATGCTGGCATCTCGATGTCGAAGAGTTCCTGGAGCTGCGTAAAAATACCGGTGATGATCGCCGTCGAACGCATGATATGAATACGGCCATTTGGGTACCCGATTTGTTCATGAAGCGGGTGATGGAGGGCGGGGATTGGATGCTGTTTTCGCCTTCCGACGTGCCGGATCTGCATGACAAGTATGGTAAGGTATTCGAGCAGGCCTATCTTGCTTACGAGAAGAAAGCGGCAGACGGTGAAATTGCTCTGCATAAAAAACTTCCTGCGCAGCAGTTATGGCGAAAAATGCTCACCATGCTATTCGAGACAGGGCACCCCTGGATTACCTTCAAAGACCCTTGCAATATTCGTTCGCCTCAAAATCACGTCGGTGTGGTGCACAGCTCCAATCTTTGCACCGAAATCACTTTGAATACCAATGAGCAGGAAATCGCTGTCTGCAACCTCGGCTCGATTAATCTGCCTGCGCATATCATTGATGGCAAACTCGATATGGACAAATTGAAACGCACTATCAGCACAGCGATGCGCATGCTTGATAATGTGATCGATATCAATTTTTATGCGGTTGCCAAAGCGCGCAATGCAAATCTGAAACATCGGCCAGTCGGCCTGGGTATCATGGGATTCCAGGATTGCTTATATAAACTGGGGATTCCCTACGCATCCGAAGAAGCGATCGAGTTTGCGGATCGTTCGATGGAAGCGATTGCCTATCATGCTTATTGGTCTTCAACCGAATTGGCGGAGGAACGAGGCTGTTACGCTTCTTATCGTGGCAGTCTATGGGATCGCGGGATTTTGCCGCAAGACACCCTGGCGTTGTTGCGCGAAGAGCGTGGTAATAATGTGGAAGTGGATATATCCGCTACACTGCAATGGGATAAGCTTCGAGCGCGCATCAAGAAGCACGGCATGAGAAATTCGAATTGTCTGGCGATTGCGCCGACCGCAACGATTTCAAATATCGTTGGCATCTCGGCGAGTATCGAGCCCACTTATCAGAATCTTTATGTTAAATCGAATTTATCTGGTGAGTTCACGATGGTTAACAAATGGTTGGTGAATGATCTTAAACAACGTGATCTTTGGGATGAAGTGATGATTGCTGATCTTAAATACTACGATGGCGCGATCGGCAAAATAGACCGGATACCCGCCGATATGCGGAACCTGTATGCAACCGCGTTCGAAATCGATCCCCGGTGGTTGGTTGAAGCGGCTGCTCGACGGCAGAAATGGATCGATCAAGCCCAGTCACTCAATATTTATATAGCGGCCGCATCAGGCAAAAAGCTTGATGAGCTCTATAAACTTGCTTGGTTGCGGGGGCTCAAGACGACCTATTACCTGCGTTCGCTAGGGGCAACGACAGCGGAAAAATCGACGGTCCATACCGGCGCACTCAATGCGGTGCCAGCAAGCGGTGGAATGGCTGCTGCAGGCATACAGCAGATGACAGCCGAAATCAAGTATTGTGCAATTGATGATCCTGGCTGCGAATCATGCCAATGACAATCGATGTGCAGATAAAACTCAATAAAAGCAAGGAGAAAAAATGATGTTGACGTTTGACGATGAACCGCTGCAGCCAGAAAAAAATCGATCCAAGGGCCTCTTGAGCGGCCTGCCCAATGAATCAATCTTGGGTTCTTCTGCAGAGATCGAGTCTGCAGTGAAGGATAGTATCGATCCGGTATATGAGCAATCAGCGGAAGATATGTATCGCCGTATTTCGGTTGAAGATAAGCGCATCATCAATTGCAAGGCGGATGTGAATCAACTGGTTCCATTCAAGTATAAGTGGGCATGGGAAAAATATTTATCTGCTTGTGCCAATCACTGGATGCCTCAGGAAATCAATATGAGTCGCGATATTGCGCTGTGGAAAGATCCAAATGGATTGAACGAAGACGAGCGCCGCTTGGTTAAGCGTAATCTTGGTTTTTTTGTGACGGCGGATTCGTTGGCGGCAAACAATATCGTGCTGGGGACGTATCGCCATATTACCAATCCTGAGTGTCGGCAATATCTTTTGCGTCAGGCCTTCGAGGAGGCCATTCATACGCATGCCTATCAATATATCGTCGAATCGCTTGGCTTGAATGAAGGCGAGATTTTCAACGCCTATCATGAGATCGAATCGATTCGCGACAAGGATGAATTCTTGATCCCCTTCATCGATACACTGACTGATCCAGGGTTTAAAACAGGAACGTTAGAAGCGGATCAAAAATTATTGAAGAGTTTAATCGTATTTGCGTGTATCATGGAGGGGTTGTTCTTCTATGTGGGATTTACCCAGATTTTGGCACTCGGCAGACAGAATAAAATGACGGGTGCTGCCGAGCAGTATCAGTATATTCTGCGTGATGAGTCGATGCATTGTAATTTTGGTATCGACGTTATCAACCAGATCAAACTGGAAAATCCTCAACTCTGGACGAAAGCATTTCGTGAGGAGATTAGCGCTTTGATGCAAAAAGCGGTCGAGCTTGAATACCGTTATGCCGAAGATACGATGCCACGCGGCGTGCTCGGGTTGAATGCGTCGATGTTTAAGGAATATTTGCGCTTTATCGCAAATCGCCGATGCCAGCAAATCGGTCTCGATATTCTTTTTCCAGATGCGAGCAATCCATTTCCATGGATGTCGGAAATGATCGACTTGAAGAAAGAAAAGAACTTTTTCGAAACGCGCGTCATTGAATACCAAACAGGCGGCGTATTGAGCTGGGATTAACAAGCGAGCACTATCGGCAAATTGATTTCAATTTGCCGAAGTGTTTTTTAAAATTTAAATTACATCAATTAATTACATCAATTATTAGGAGCAAGCACAGAAGCAATGATGTAGCACTTGTCTGCAATGGATAAAAATTGAGTGTTATCCCTAACAGGTGGCATAGGGATGGGCCACCTCTTTTGCAGGCATGATCGAATCTGAATTTTCAGAGATATTGATCATTTTGAAAATTAAGGATGCACACACTCATGCTAGAAACAAGAACCATACGAAATCTACTAGTAATCATGGCGGCCAGTATGCCGCTAGCCTTTTTACCAATAACGACAGAAGCAAGGGAAACTTTAGAAAATAATTATCGTACTTCAATTTCAAAAGTAAAAAAAACATCAGTAAATTCGAACAAGCCTTTAGATGATTTATGGACACGTATCCGCAGCGGTTTTAGTCTCGCGGATATGCACAGTCAAGAAGTTCGCCATAACGAAAACCAGTTTACTCGTCATCAAAAATATATCGATCACATCGTTGAACGAAGCAGGCGCTATTTATTTTATATAGTCGAAGAAGTGGAACGGCGCGGTATGCCGACCGAGATCGCATTGCTCCCCATCGTGGAAAGCGCATTCGATCCAGTAGCTTACTCCCGGCAGCATGCATCTGGCTTATGGCAGTTTATTCCCTCGACTGGCAGGGCATATGGCCTCGAACAGAATTGGTGGTATGACGAACGGCGTGATGTGGTCGCTGCGACCCGAGCGGCGCTGGATTACTTGCAAAAGCTTCACACGATGTTTGGTGATTGGCAGTTGACGCTGGCGGCCTATAACTGGGGTGAGGGGGCATTGAAGCGATCTATCGATGAGACGACGCAGAAGGGCAAGAAACGTATTCGCCTCCATGACCTTCAGTTGCCCACCGAAACCAAAAACCATGTCGCAAAGCTCATTGCTGTAAGAAACATTATTGCCAAACCAGAAAATTATGGTATCAGACTTAAACCACTTCCCAACCGGCCCTATTTCGAGCAAGTGGAAATCACGCGTCCCATTGACGTAAAATTGGCAGCAGAGCTTGCCGACGTGCCAGAAGCTGAATTTGCCGCGCTAAATCCGGCCTACCATCGTCCTATCATAAGAATCAATGATGCGCCGCGCACCTTGTTGCTGCCAGTCAATAAAGCGAGAACTTTCGTCGCTAATCTAGAGAATTACGATAAATCGCTTGTTTCTTGGCGTATTTACCGTGTGAAAGAAGTGGAAACCCTCGAAGAATTGTCTGATAAATACGCTATCGATGTCGCTGAATTGGCTGAAATCAATGGTCTTTCGGAAAGGAGCGCGCTCAGGCGTGGGCAGATCGTCTTGGTTCCGCGTGGCAAGAGTAAGGCAAAAGAACCCGATTACTTCGTGCAGAACACCCAGAACGGCAAGCGTCGCGCTTATTCGTCATGGGATGACCAAATTATCTATGTGGTCAAAAAAGGCGACACACTGTATGACATCGCCAAGCGATATGGTCTTGATGTAAAAGAAATCAAATCATGGAACGGCAACAGCGAGCGACTTTCCATTGGTCAAAAACTGACCCTTCGATTGGTCAACTCAAACAAAATACGCTTGGCAGATAACTCGTAGCCACCAAACTTATCGAAGAATCAGCTTGTCAGGAATTTTTGTAGAAACGCCATAGCCCAAGCTACGCCGAAACCTGTAATATCGGTACCGACGGCACCTAATCCCCCTTTATGATTGCAAGCTGAGAGATCCATATGCAGCCAGGGTATGTCATTGACGAATCGGCTGAGGAAGCGGCTAGCCAGGATATGATCGAAATCGCTGTCTAGCAAGCACTGCTTGATATCGGCGATTTTGCTTTCAAGCTCCACGTCGTAATCTGCATCCATGGGAAATGCGCACACACGTTCGCCGCTTGATTTCCCCACGGCAAGCGCTTTCTGGATCAGCGGTTCGTGATTACTGAAAACGCCGCTGTAGCGTGATCCCAGCGCGGTGTAGAGGCTGCCCGTCAGGGTGGCGAAATCAATTATCAAGTCGGGCTTTTGCCTTTCCGCCAGTGTCAGGGTATCGGCCAGTACCAGGCGACCCTCCGCATCGGTATGGATAATTTCGATCGTCATACCATTCAATGCCGTGATGACATCATTTTGCTTGTAGGCGCGTGGGCTGATATGGTTTTGTGCGATGGCCAGCCAGCAATCGATATTGACAGGTAAATCTGCGCGCGTTGCTGCCAACAATACGCCGAGCGCTACAGCGGAGCCATTCATATCCTCATGCATACCATGCATGAAACGCGCGGGCTTAAGATTATGCCCACCGGTATCGAAGCATATACCTTTGCCGACGAGCGCGATGGTCTTGCCCGGTTTTTTTCCATTGTGCCGCTGCAGATGAACGATCGCAGCATCTTCGGTATCGCTGCCCTGAGCGACGGCAACAAAGGCACCCGCGCCCAGCTTCCGTAATTTGGCTAGGTCATATTCCTCATATTTCCACTGTTCTCTGATTGCGAGTTTTTCAATTTGCTCCCGGTATGTCTTAGGTGTCAACTCATTGGGCGGTAAACCTGTCAATCCACGTGCCAGCAGGTTTCCTTCCGCCTGCGCGCGCAAAGATAGAAAGTAATCGGGATCTTCGTGTCCATGCAGAACGATCGATTCCAGCGGTTTTCTATCTGGCTTGAGTTTGCGGACAGGCAAGACCGCGCCATTGATCCAGGAAATATATACCGCTAATCGCGCCAACAGTTCTCTTTGATGCGCGTTACCGTGAACCGATACATGAATTTGCGTAGGCCCTTCTTCCAGCAGTAGCTGTAATGCTTTGCGGACATGGGTGTGCTGGTCAAATACCGGCTTGCTTAAATCCACCATTGCCCACGCGCATAACGCACCGTTTTGCAGGTTGGCACATACGGGCATCTCGCTAATCTGACCTAACGGTATATCGCGCCGCAGCAACAAGGCTTTGAGTGTATGTTCGCCAGGGAGATCGATTTTGCCCGGCAGTTTTTCCAGCCTGGGAAGGAGCGTTAGAATGTGTGTGGTTTTAACGGATTCATCAAGAGGTGAGTTATTTTGTAAAAGTGTTGCAAGCATCAGCATTCCAGACAGTGTAATTAACGATATTATATCTGCTATCCTGGTGATATTTAGCACGGATTTTTACTACCGCTTTATTTTAACTATTACGCATGCATCAATATCTCGATCTTATGCGACATGTGCTCAAGCACGGGCATCAAAAATCGGATCGCACCGGCACCGGCACACTGTCTGTTTTTGGCTACCAAATGCGCTTTGACTTGTCAGCAGGGTTCCCGCTGGTCACAACCAAGAAATGTCATGTCAAATCGATCATTCATGAGTTGTTGTGGTTTTTGCGGGGCGATACCAATATTGCCTACCTCAAGGAAAACGGTGTATCCATCTGGGATGAATGGGCAGACGAGAAGGGTGATCTGGGGCCCATCTATGGTCATCAATGGCGTTCCTGGTCGAGCCCAGCCGGCGGCTCGATCGATCAAATCGCGCAGGTTATTGAGCAAATCAGGAAAACACCCGACTCCAGGCGGCTGATCGTGTCTGCCTGGAATGTGCATGATCTGGATAAAATGAAATTGGCGCCATGCCATGTGCTGTTTCAGTTTTATGTGGCGAATGGCAAACTCTCCTGCCAGCTTTATCAGCGCAGTGCGGATATTTTTCTCGGTGTGCCGTTCAATATCGCTTCATATGCGCTGCTAACCCTAATGATTGCCCAGGTTTGCGATCTGGAGCCGGGCGATTTTGTGCATGCCTTTGGCGATGCCCATCTCTACTTGAATCATCTTGAACAGGCTAGGGAGCAGTTGCAGCGGGAGCCAAGAACATTGCCAACGATGCGCATCAATCCCTCGGTTCGCAATATTTTTGATTTTAAATATGAAGATTTTATATTGGAAAACTACCATCCCCATCCCGCTATTAAAGCGCCGGTAGCCATATGACGCGCCGTCTATCCCTTCTGGCCGCGATGGCCAGCAATCGCGTCATCGGTCGGAACAATGCGCTTCCCTGGCGCCTCCCGGCTGATCTCAAGCGCTTCAAGGCGCTGACCATGGGGCAGATCATTGTCATGGGCCGAAAGACCTATGAATCGATCGGCAGGCCGTTGCCAGGAAGAATCAATATCATCGTCACTCGACAGCCCGATTTGTCGGTTGCAGGCGTAACGGTTACCCGCTCGGTGGAGGAAGCGCTGACGGCCTGTCTAATTCACCCGGACAAGGAAATATTCATCATTGGCGGGGCAGAGCTTTACCAGCAAACCTTGAAGCATTGCCAGCGCCTTTATCTAACGGAAGTACAGAAAGCATTCGAGGGCGATGCTTTTTTTCCGGAATTCGATCGCAGTGACTGGCATGAAATCGTGCGCGAGAGGCATGTGCAGGAAGAAGGCGAAAAGCTTGAATATCACTTTGTGGTGCTCGAGCGGAAACTTGTTGCATAGATAGCTATCGGTCTGGGGTACAGGGTAATGCAATACAAGACTGATTTGTAAGGAAACATTCTTGGTAGATCACAAGGTGTCGTGATGAAATTTAGGCTATTAGAGATGTCCATGAGCTGATCAAGGTGACCCACGAGTGTTGCCATGTTCAACAAGTTTATTTGCCGGGTTTGTTAGTTTCAGGTTGAGTCGCGCTTGCTTGTTCGATTGCAGGGTGATTAGATTTCGCTGCTCCAAAAAACTGGCCTATTCTGCGCAGCATTCCCTTGAGCAAGGTCCATAACTTGGGTAGCAGCCAGATAGCGAGACCGATGAAAATAACGAACAGTATCAGAAACAGTATCGGATGATTCAGTGCCGTCCAAAGGCCCGCGATAACCAGCACATCTTCGCCGATAGAAGCGGACCAGTTCGTTACCGGTTCAGGCGAGGTGTTGATCATAAGGCGCGTACCAGCTTTGGCTGCATGACTGGTTGCCGCTATGCTCCCGCCTAGAATCCCTGCAGCGATTTCCAACGCGGGGGTGACATCGCCTACTGCGCCAGCGGCCAGCATCACCCCTGCGGGAATGCGGACAAAGGTATGCAGGGTATCCCAAGCGCTGTCCACGCCCGGCACCTTATCGGCGAAAAATTCAATTGCGTACATCAACCCTGCTGCACCGATGACCAGAGGGTTTTCTAAAACGGCAAGTTCAGCGGGTAGCTGAATATTGTCTGTTGCGCTGCCGATGCCCAGTACCAGCATGACCGCATACAGATTGATGCCGCTTGCCCATGCGGTGCCCATGGATAACGCCAAAGTTGCTATGAGTGCTTCATATCCGTTCATTTCATATTCTCAAAAAAATGGCTATTCTAAAAAATGGATTGAATCAATGCCACTATAGAGCAAGCCGATTGAATCGACGATCAACTCAGTCGGCTATCAAACGTTGCGCTTCCAGCTCTGCCCCCAACATCCCTACTTGAGGGTTCATGATCACATGCACCGGTATCTCGCTCATTAACCCCGAGAAACGGCCTTTGTTTTGAAAAGCGCGCATGAAGCCGCCTTGCCTTAGGCTATCGATGATTCTGGGAGCAATGCCCCCTGCAATATAGACGCCGCTCCGACATAATCCGACCAGAGCAAGGTTTCCGGCAAAGGCACCATAGATTTCAACGAATAAATCCATTGCTTGCAATGCGACCGGATGCCGTTGTTCGAATGCGAGCGTTGTGATGGTTGCCGCGCTATCCTCATCCAACTCGACAGGCGCTATACCCGGGAACCGTGTTGGATCGGACTGCAAAAAACCGAAAATATTGGTCAGCCCGGGTCCTGAAAGAAGACGCTCGATCGAGACACGGCCGAATTTCTTCGTTAGAAAATCGAGTAATTCCATTTGCAGGGGGGAGGTCGGTGCAAAATCAATATGCCCACCCTCGGTCGGAAGGGGGATGTAGCGTTTATTCTGCCAATGAAGCCAAGCAACACCCATGCCGGTGCCTGCACCTAATACGACACGCATGCTGGGCTCTGTTTCTGCACCATTTTGCAGTGTCACCAGATCGGCCGGCGCTAATTTCTCGACGCCAAGTGCAATCGCCTCGAAATCGTTGATAAGTTTTACCTTGGGGATGGAAAAATCGGCTGAAAGTGCCGAAGCTTCCATCAACCACGGCAAGTTGGTCAGTTGCGCTTGCTGTGCAACGATTGGCCCGGCAATCGCAAAGCAGGCCGATGTCGGATAGCGGTTTTGTTTTTCCATTCCGGCTTTATGTAAGAAATCAGCCAGAATGTCATCGAAATCATCGTAAGCTTGGCTGTCGTATCGCTGCTCATGACAAACTTCGGTATCACCTTCTTTGACTAAGGCTATGCGTAATAAAGTCTTTGTGCCTCCGATATCGCCATAAATTAGATAGTTATTCATCTGTTACGTCCTCTTTATCCGTGTGAACGTTCTGCCGCCGGATCCTGGCGATAGAACGCCACGAGTTGCTGATAAACGTCTGGAAAATATAGTTTTATTTGGCAAGGCTTTACAAAGAAAGCTTCACTCAGTACCGCAAAGAATTCAGCTGGACTGGTTGCAGCATAAGGATCGATGGCCGCTATCTCTTCCGCATCGACGCGATCGCAAAATGTGGCATACGCTTCGCTAAAAACCCGTGTCCATTCTTGTGGGTCCATGTCGGCATGGAGCGGTGGAAAGCCATTGGCTGCACCATTCAACATATCCAATTTGTGTGCGAATTCGTGAATGACGACATTATAGCCCTGATCATTATCGGTATCGGCGACATCTTCCCAGGAGAGGATAATCGGCCCAGCCAGCCAGGATTCACCCGACACTGCCATGTGCACTGCGTGGACGACACCATTTTCGTCGACATATTCATGATCAAGAATGAACTGGCTCGGATAGACGATGATTTCCACCCAGTTACGGTAGTAATCGAGGTCCAGCCTCAGAATCAAAACACAAGCCTGTACAGCGATCATGACACGTACTACCTCGGTGACGAGAAAACCCTGAGCGCCGTTGATCACTTTTTCGTGCAAGAAAATTGTTGTCCGTTGCCGTAGAAGCGTGACTTCTGATGGCGTTAGCCTATGCAGGAAGTGCAGGCGCGCCAGCACATTCTGCCAGACTGCCTCAGTAATCGGTTCATGTTTTAAGATATGGCGTTGCCACCATTTTTTGAGCGGTCCTATCATAACGCCCCGGCCAGCATCAGCTTGGCAGAATGAAAAAAATGAATACACAGGTGGTTTGACTATAGCATCGTTCTGCCCGCTTTCTGTGGTTTTGGTGGCTTAAGCGATGTTAGCGCTTGAAACTGTGCCTAGATTCGTTTAAGGTCTAGCATAATGAGTGATAGACAGTCGAGAGATTGCAAAGGCTACATTTTCACAACTTCCGAGTCGGACATCAACCAGCCAATAAGGACTCCATGCTATGTTCAATTTAGGTTCCATGCTCAACTTAGGTTCTACGGACCCTGTCGTGGGCAAAGCTTCTACCTTAGTGGAATGTTCGGCCATGGCTTTATTCAAGTTTATTGGTGAGGACCTCTTTCAGAATTATCCAAAATGGTCGCCAGAAGTAAAAGAACTGGAACAACTCACGCCAGGTCCCGTGAAATTGGGAACGGAAGGGCGGCAAGTGCGGGTCGATCAAGGACGTCGTTCAGAATCTCGATTCAAAATCACTGCTTATGAACCAGGCGAACGCTTGATACTTGTGGGAGTAGCCGAACCATTTCGTTGCGCATATGAATTGCAGGCAGTTAATCCTGATAAATCGACCAAGTTGACATTTACTTTTGAGCTTCTGGAACTATTGGTCGTGATGCGGCCTTTCGAAGGGTTGGTCCGTGTTGCGATAAAAGATGGAGCGGCACGGACAGTGCAAAACATCAAACGTTTGGTCGAAGCCCAACCATCCCTGAATGCTTCACTGGATACAGAGCCTTAAGTGCATGGCAAGTAAATTCCAGCCATCCATCATAATTAGCAAGTGAGTGGGTATCGATAGCGAGCCAGTTGGCTTCAACAAATCAGCAAAAGAAAAAGGAGGCGTAATGGCACTAGATAATGGTTCCAATGTTCAAGTACCCCTGGTGGATGATAGGCCGGTATGGGATGTGGTCTTTGCGATTTATGGCTATCCAGCATTACTCCTCGCGCACCGGTTAAAGGTTTTTCCATTACTGGCGGAAGGTGCGCGCACGTTGCCGGAGATTTGTGATGCATTGAATATCAAGCCGCGTCCGGCTGAAGCGATATTGACGGCAGCAACGGCGTTAGGTTTTTTGTCTCTTCAAGAGGGGCGTTATGCGCTGACGCCCGTGACAGAGGAGTATCTGCTTGAAAAGAGCCCTAACTACTTCGGGTTCTTTTGGGACTTGATGATCGATAATTATCAAGTATGCTCCTATGCCGGTCTAGAGAAAGCTATTCAGACCGATGCCCCTCAAGCTTATGGTGGCGGGGATATTTTTAAATCGCATGAAGAACAAATCGAGTTGTTGCACCGCTTCACTTGCGGGATGCATAGCATCAGCATGACCCCAGCGCTGGTTTGGCCCCAAGTCATGGATTTTTCCCGACACCGCATGATGCTCGATATTGGCGGAGGTTCAGGCGCTCATTCGATTGGTGCTGCACTGCGTTTGCCCCATCTGCAAGCACGTATCCTGGATTTTTCGCAAGTATGTGAAATAGCCCAGACTTACATTGCGCAATATGGTTTGCAGGATCGTGTCAAAACCTATGATGGCAATATCTGGCAGGATCACTGGCCCTCGGCTGACCTCCATTTCTTTTCGAATATGTACCACGATTGGATGCCAGAAAAGTGCCATTTCCTGACAGCGAAAAGCTTCAATAGCCTCGAATCAGGGGGGCGGATCGTGATCCATGAAATGTTGTATAACGATGAAAAGACAGGTCCTTTCTACTCTGCGGCCTTCAGCATGATGATGTTGGGCTGGACGGAAGGTAAGCAATATTCAGGTCAGGAATTGACTGCGATGTTAAAGGATATCGGTTTTGTGGAAATTCAGATCCATAAAGCGTTTGGATATTACAGTATCGTGACCGGTCTAAAACCTTAGCTTCCCTTTTTACGATGCAGGTAAACCGTTTTTCTTAAAGGCCGTCATTCATGAGTTCAGGGTAGATACGAGCGCTTGTTTGCAACAATTTACTGTGCAACGAAACTTTTGCAAAAAGGTATATTCTTCGAATCGTTCAGGAGATTCTTGCATGGCTCAATCATTAATGCGTATCACGATTTGCAGCCCTGCTACTGGCAGCAATTTTTTCCCCTGCGGCAAAATTATCAGCAGACTCATTCAGGTATTGCAAAATGAGCACGTCCTGTTTCTCGCGCCCCGTCGCACGGGTAAAACGAGTGTATTGCTATATTTACAGAAAGTTGCGCCAGCGAAAGTGGTATTTCTCGATCTTGAGGGGTTTGACCATCCCGATTTATGGATTAAATCCATGATCAATGCGCTCGGCGATATCAAGGATGAGATCTGGGTGCAGAAACTGAAGTCGCTTAAAAATTTTATGCCGCGCTTGAGAAGCGACTTAATCGAAATTGCCGAGGCGAACTGGGAAGAGAAAGCTAACAATTTATTGAAGGCCTTGAATGAGCTAAACGAACCCGTCTGGTTCTTATTTGATGAATTTCCGATCATGATCGACAATATTGCCCATAAGCACGGTACCTCGCTAGCTTCAGCGGCAATGCATTGGTTGCGTCGGGTTCGGCAGGAGAATGTGGAGAGTTCGGTCCGTTTTTTACTAACAGGGTCGATTGGTCTCGATAGTGTTTTGCAGCGCCATGGGTTGCGCGGAGCTGCCAATGATTTGCGCCGCGAAACATTGCCACCGTTGAGCCCGGAAGAAGCGCTGCAATTTGCCTTGAGGCTGGCAGGCGATAATCAGATACCCCTGAGCGAACAAGTAGCCAAAGCTTATATCGATCGATTGGGTCCGGCAGTTTGGCCGTATTTCATACAGTTGTTTATTGCCGAATTACAGGAGCGCGCAGCCAATCCGGAACATGGTCATGATGTTGCTGTTTCTTACCAGGCGGTTGCGTTTGGCGAGCACAATCAATTTTCAAGCAACATGTGGGCGCGCTTGAGAGATATTTTTAACGATGCGGAGTTGGATATTGCTCAGAAACTGCTCAAAACGATTGCTTCCCGAGATACAGGCGTGTCCTTGACAAAACTGCGCGCGCAGTTCCCAGAACTGGATGAAGATGATTTTTCCTATGTGCTCGATGTCTTGCAGCACGATGGCTACTTATTCGAAGATGGTAATGCGCACCTGTGCTTTTTCTCGAATTTGCTGCGTGACTATTGGCGGCGTAAAGGGCATCTATGAGCGAAAGCGCACAAATTAAATTTTTTTCAGCCGTTACAATACTGGAACCTATCCCATTACAATGGCTTTGTGAAAAGCAATGTGGTTTGTCTGTTCGTTCAATATAAACCTAAGAAAACGATAGGAGTGCATCATGGGTGTAAAGAAAATCTTGATACTGGCTGGCGATTATGTTGAAGATTATGAAGTGATGGTGCCTTTCCAGGCGCTTTCGATGGTAGGCCATACTGTCCATGCAGTATGTCCCAACAAAAAAGCAGGTGAGACCGTGCGTACGGCGGTGCATGATTTTGAGGGGGATCAGACTTACAGCGAAAAACCAGGCCACAATTTTACGCTGAATGCGAGTTTTTCCAAGATCAAGGCCGAGGACTACGATGCATTGGTTATTCCAGGTGGGCGCGCGCCGGAATATATTCGGTTAAACGATAAAGTCATCAAAATGGTGCAACAATTTTCGCAAGCGGACAAACCCATTGCATCGATTTGTCATGGCGCGCAGTTGCTGGTGGCCGCCGGTATTCTTGACGGTAAAACGTGTTCGGCTTATCCGACAGTCGAACCCGAAATCGCACGCGCAGGCGGGAAATACGTGGCTGTTCCGATGGACAAGGCACATGTCGACGGCAAGCTTGTGACTGCGCCTGGTTGGCCCGCCCATCCTGACTGGCTCGCCAAGTTCCTGCAAGTATTGGGCACCAAGATCAAGCTATAGGCTAATGTGTGCATACAGACAGATAGTGTGTGCCTTAGCGAATCGCTGACAGCGGCATGATCCAAGGCTAACAGCGCATAACCTGATTACCTAATTTAAAAAAATCACCATGGCTAAACCTCTTTGTTTCGTACTCATGCCGTTTGGGCAGAAGCCCGCTACAGCGGGCAAAATGATCGATTTTGACGCGGTTTACCGTGAACTTATCGAACAGGCTATTCGAGCAGCCGATCTCGATCCAATCCGGGCGGACGAAGAGATGGCAGGCGGGATCATCCATAAACCGATGTTCGAACGATTGATTTTGTGTGAATATGCCGTTGCCGATCTCACCACGGCGAATGCCAATGTTTTTTATGAGCTTGGATTGCGCCACGCTGTGCGGCCTTCTTCGACGATTTTGCTGTTTGCCAAGAATACGGGCCAGCTTCCTTTCGACGTCGCGCCTTTGCGCAGCATCCCTTACGATATCGGTGCAGACGGCAAACCTGACAATGTGGCCGCCATTATGCCGATTTTGACAGATCGCTTTCAGGAAGCGCGCAAACAGATGACGGATAGCCCCGTTTATCAGTTGGTGGAAGGTTTTCCGGATATCCAACGGCTCAAGACGGATGTATTCCGCGATCGCGTAGCTTATTCTGAGCAGATCAAAAAGCGCCTGGCGGAAGCGCGCCGGCAGGGACTGGCTGCAGTGCGTGCGGTGGAACAGGAATTGAGTCAGCAGGCCAGTATGGGTGACACCGAATCGGGTATCGTTATCGATTTGTTTTTATCTTACCGTGCCGTCAAAGGTTGGCAAGAGATGATCGATCTCGTGTCTAGGATGTCACCTCCGCTTGCCAAGACGGTTATGGTGCAAGAGCAGTTGGGACTGGCGCTCAATCGTGCCGGCCGTGGTGAGGAAGCCGAAGAAGTGCTTGTCGAAGTCATAGCAAAGCGCGGCCCAAGTAGCGAAACCTATGGCATCCTCGGCCGCGTATATAAAGACCGGTGGGAATCGGCTGTCCAGCAAGGTGAACCCTTTCGTGCCAAGGGGTTGCTCAAGAAAGCTATCGACGCTTATCTGAAAGGATTTGAAGCAGATTGGCGCGATGCTTACCCCGGCATCAACGCGGTAACCCTCATGGAATTGTCCGAACCACCCGATACACGCCGTGAAAAGTTGCTTCCCGTTGTCGCCTATGCCGTTGAACGGCGTATCGCTGCCGGTAAGCCTGACTATTGGGACCATGCCACGCGTTTGGAGCTTGCCGTGCTGGCAAAAGACGAAAGCACGGCTGCACAAGCGTTGGAAGACGCGATTGCCAACTTACGGGAGCCCTGGGAAGCCGAAACCACCGCACGCAATGTGCAGTTGATCATCGATGCGCGAAAAAAGAGAGATGAGCTCGTTGGCTGGGAAGGGGAGATCGAAGCGGCGTTAACCCGTCAGGGAAAACGATAACGTACGGGGTCTCCCTTTATCTGTATCCGGCACAGGAATCGGTCGTTCAGCATATGACGCAAACGCTATTTTCCTTACTGGCTTTCTTTCCTCTTATTTTAGCCGCTGCACTGCTGCTGGGGTTTAACTGGCCTGCACGGCGTGCAATGCCGGTAGTGTTCACCGTAACAGCGGGCATAGCCGTATTGGTGTGGGAAGTGCCGATCAATCGCGTGGTGGCGTCTGTCTTGCAAGGTCTGATCCTGGCGGGCTCGATTTTGTGGATTATTTTTGGCGCCATTTTATTGCTGAACACGTTAAAACATTCCGGTGCCATAACTACAATTCGACGCAGTTTCTCGAATATCAGTCCAGACCGTCGCGTACAAATGATTATCGTCGCGTGGCTGTTCGGGTGCTTTATCGAAGGCGCGTCTGGATTCGGCACGCCAGCAGCGGTCGTCGCCCCTTTGTTGGTTGCGCTGGGTTTTCCAGCGATGGCGGCGGTGATGGCAGGAATGATGGTTCAATCTACGCCGGTATCTTTCGGTGCGGTGGGTACCCCGATTGTGGTGGGGGTCACGGGTGGATTGGATAAAGCCGGTATCAGCGACAGGCTGATCGCTGAAGGCGCTAGCTGGGAGTTCTTTTATCGTTTGATTACCTTGGAAGTAGCCCTGATCCATGCCGTTGTCGGCGTACTGATGCCGTTGCTGATGTGCGTAATGCTGACACGTTTTTTCGGACGCAACCAATCCTGGTTGGAAGGGCTTTCCATTGCTCCCTTTGCGCTTTTCGCCGGACTTGCTTTCGTTGTGCCTTATGCGCTGGCAGGCGTATGGCTGGGGCCGGAATTTCCTGCTCTCGTGGGCGCGTTGGTTGGTCTCGCCATTGTCGTTCCCGCCGCACGCTCAGGCTTCCTGATACCCAAACGATACTGGGATTTTCCGGCTGCAAGCGATTGGCCACCGACATGGCTGGGCAGTATTGCAATTAAATTGGACAACTTGGCGGCCAAAACGCCTGTGTCAATTGGGCTTGCATGGTTGCCTTATGCGTTGCTGGCAGTTTTATTGGTGTTGTCGCGGGTGGACGTGGAAATCAAAGCCTTCTTGAATCAGTATTTAGTGCTGGATTGGGCCGATATTCTCGGTGAGCACGCTATATCCGGCAATATCCCATTTTTGTATTTGCCAGGCGGAATCATGATTTTAGTGGTGCTGGCGACTTATTTCTTGCACCGTATGAAATTCACAGAATTTAAAGCGGCCGTCAAGGAGTCTTCGTACACTTTGTTGGGTGCTGGATTCGTACTGGTATTCACCGTGCCGATGGTGCGTATCTTGATCAATTCCGGCGTAAATCTGGCGGATTTGCCTTCGATGCCGCAAGCGATGGCGCAGTTCGTTGCCAGCAGTGTGGGCGATATTTATCCCTTGTTTGCACCAGCGGTGGGTGCGCTGGGCGCTTTTATCGCCGGTTCCAATACGGTCTCCAATCTGATGCTGGCGCAATTCCAGTTCGATACTGCCCAGTTGATTGGCGTATCCTCGGCCCTGTTGGTATCGCTGCAGGCCGTCGGTGCGGCAGCGGGGAATATGGTTGCTATTCATAACGTGGTCGCCGCTTCTGCCACTGTTGGGCTGCTTGGACGCGAGGGGCAAACCATCCGCATGACCATTGTGCCAACGGCTTATTATTTGACCGCAACCGGGGTGATTGCAATCATTGCAATTTCAATGGGCATAACCGACCCATTGAGTTAGTGCATGTTTAACAACATATTTTAAAACACTTTAACAATCATTATGTTATGAAGCAAAAAATGATCGTAAGGCACTACATTTGATTTTTTCTGTTACATCAAGCTTACACGAATGTCTTGATAACTCCTCCTGGTAACGGATCCAAGTTTAGCGCCTGATAGATAGCGGCCAGTTCTGGCTCCGGACGCGTGGCCTTGCGCACATGTAAGGTGCGGCCATCGGCACAGCGGAAAGAGGCGGTCACGCGCTGTTGTACGGACAAGGTATCACGCAAACTGCGCCAGCGCGCCTTGATGCCCCGCGTCTGCAATTGCCGGCGAATGATTTGTACCAACTGGTAGGCTAACACCGTGATGAAGAGGTGACCGTCAACCCGGTGTTCCTTGTGATGATAGACTGGACGCAAACCAAGTTCTGATTTGAGACTACGAAACACGGCTTCCAGATCAGTGAGCATGATATAAGTGCGCCACAAGCGTTCACTATCCCAGCTGGTTTCATTGGTGCGCAAGCAATAGACACCGGGATGAGTCAGGCGGGAGTTGGGCTGGGGTTGTTTTGACCAACGCAATGCAATGGCCTGTTTGCCGGTTTCATCTGCGATCAACTCGATTACGTAGTGCTGATTGATCCCCCCGGCTGCGCTCTTTAAGTCGGCCAATACGATCATTCGGCTTATCGATACGCTTCTCAGTCGGACGGATCTTCCCCCACTCGACAAATATATTAATCCTGTAATTGCATGTTTTTATTTTGAAAAATGACGGTGCTGTTGAAACAGCTGCTGCCTACGCGGCATGTTTGTTGATTTGTGTGCGCTTGCAAATTCTTGGTTTTGTGGGAAAGGTAATGTTAATGTCCAGAGCGCGCAGAATATTAGCCTGGTGTTCATCTGGGCGTAGCAAGTGAACGATACGTTTACCGTGATGTGTCTGATAAAGATAAGTCAATCTCCCAGTGCGACCAAAGTGTCATCCAGGGTGACCCTAAAGATAGGGTGCACTTAGAAAGCGGGTGTTAAAGCCGTATATAGCAGAAAAGGGGGCAGACCACATTTTTCTGTCATTTCTGTCATGTAAGAGACAGATTGGTGGATTCTGATTTCTGTCATTTCTGTCATGTAAGAGACAGATTGGTGGATTCTGATTCTGCGACCTTTCGCGGACGCGTTCTTGTTGGGCTATACCTACCAAAACGTTTCAAAATTATTCCGCCACAGTTTCGCCGGAACCTCCCATTTCCACTGGCACATCCTTCATCTTCGTCACTCCATCCTTGATGCGCAACACTGCTTCTTGGTAGTTGACATGAACACCTGCTTCGAAAGGAAATTCTGGAATCACCGCCGCATATACATCGATTAATCCCATTTCTGGGTGCTCCGTGAAGATATGACCTCCACAACTCCTGCACCATTTTCTATAGCTCGCGGGCGTCTTGTTGTATGTGCCAATTTTGTCAACACCTTGTGTAACTTCTAGTGCCTCAGGTTTCCACAAAGTGAACGCATTAACGGGACCGGCAGACCAATGTCGACATGACTCGCAATGGCAATAGCCCATAGCCTCTGGCTCGCCTTTAACAGTGAATTGCACTTCTCCACAGAAGCACCTGCCGATGTATGATTTGTCGTTGCTCATGTTGCACCTCACTAAGTTAATGACACAGCCATGCTTACTCCTGACTGCCTGCTATTCCGTCCAACTTCTACCCTCTCCCCGCTGGATGCTCAACTAGAATTAAGCCTCCGAAATGACGCAATGTATTACATCAAAATTGAAATCTAACACGGTAAACTGCATGCGATAACCTTATATTTTATCGAATCGCGTCGATTAAGCTTTCATCATAACAAAGTTTGTTAGATCCACAAATAAAGAACATTATTGGTAACACCCATCAGCTGACCCGTGTCAAGGACCGGCTGATGGGTGTTACCTCTCGCACAGCCCTCTAAAATCCTGCCAGTGCGATTTTACCAATCATCTTGCCGCTGGTGACCTGATCGAACGCAGCTTGTAGCGTTTTTGTTCCGAGCTTGCCGCCCCGCTGCGTCAGAATGGAGCGAATCGCCCCTGCATCAACGGCTTGCGCCAAGCGTTGCAGATAAACGCCCTGCTGAGATTGGTCGGGTGTTTTGAACATTGCGCGGGTGAACATGAATTCCCAATGGAAACTCACGCTCTTGTTCTTGAAACGGTTCATGTCCATGGGTTGGCGGTGGCTCACCAAAGCACAAATTTTGCCGAAAGGGCAGATAGACGCGGCCATATTATCGAGATGGCTATCGGTATCGGCAGCGCACAATATCCAATCTACATCCTGTTCGAGTTGGGGGCGCAACGGTTGACGATGGTCGATCACCTGATCCGCACCTAATTGCTTGCACCAAGCTTGGCTGTCGGCGCGTGAAGCGGTTGCGATGACGTTGGCGCCCGCTTGCTTGGCTAATTGTATCGCGATGGAACCGACGCCGCCAGCACCGCCAATAATCAGCAGACGCTTGCCTCGATTGGCATCGGCCTCCATGCTCAAACCCAGATGATCGAACAACGCTTCCGACGCGGTCAGGCCGACCAAAGGCAGGGCGGCGGCTTCCAGATCGGATAGGTTTTTCGGTGCTATCGCGGCCAGGCGGCTGTCTACCGCTTGCTGTTCGGCAAAACTGCCTGCACGCGTGACATCGCCCGCGTAAAATACGCGATCGCCTACGGCGAAATTGTCAACTTGTCCGCCCACCGCCAATACTTCACCACAAGCATCGAACCCGAGCACTTTTAAGCCAGTCTGATCCGGCTTCACGCTGGCTTTGAGCTTGGTATCGACCGGATTGACCGCGACCGCTTTCACACGTACCAGCAAATCCCACTCACCGATAGCGGGTTCTGGAAACTCTGCTAATTCAAAATCTTGTTGCGCGTTGACACCTAATACATGCATACGAAAAATTTCAATTTAGAATTTTGGTTGATCGGTAAACTAATCGAACGTGGTCGGATATTTTAACCCGGTTAGGTTGTCATGATAGTAGGTGGCTGAAATTTCTTGGAGAATATGTGGATGCATGGAAAGAAGATGAAGTTCTTGGATATTGCTAGGCCTATAGCGTTATTCTGCCTGATGGTGCTTGCGGGCTGTAGCGCAATACCAACAATGGTGCCGGATATGGCCATGCGCTCAACGCATTCTGAACGACTCAATGATGCGAATGGCCCACTTTCTACTCAACAAAGCAAAGCAATCCTTGCCAAACTTAAGAACGGCAGCTCGGAGACAGGTATCTTCGACAGGCATTTAGCGCTGGAGACTGCGATTGCCGGTAGTCCGTTGGTTACGGGGAATAAGGTCGAGCTGTTGATCGATGGCCCCAAAACTTACAGTGCCATGTATTCAGCTATGGAGAAGGCAAAAGACCATATCAACTTGGAGACATTCATCATAGAAGATGACGAAGTCGGTCGTCTTTTTGCCAAGCTATTGATGAGCAAGCAAAGCAGTGGCGTACAGGTCAACCTGATCTATGATAGTGTGGGATCGATTTATACACCCAAGGAATTCTTTGCGAACCTCAAGGAGGGCGGGGTCAATGTGCTCGAATTCAATCCTGTCAACCCGCTCAACGCACAGAAGGGCTGGCAAGTTAACCGGCGGGATCATCGCAAGCTCTTGATCGTCGATGGCGAAATTGCGTTCGTCGGGGGTGTCAATATCAGCAGTGTTTACTCTAGCGGTTCGTTCGGCCGCTCTCGCTCGGATAATAAGGACAATCCACCGTGGCGTGACACGCACATGCAAATAGAAGGCCCTATCGTCAACGAATTTCAGAAAATGTTTATCGCCACATGGGAGGAGCAAAAAGGCGAGCCACTGGCACCCAGAAACTATTTACCCAAACTGGCTAATAAAGGCCATGACGTGGTCCGTGCGATCGGCAGCTCCCCGGAAGCGGAATATAGCCAGATCTACATCACCTTGCTTTCGGCGATCAACAGCGCAGAATCCCACGTTTTTCTGACTAACGCCTATTTCGTTCCCGATCCGCAATTGCTTGCAGCGCTAAAGGAAGCAGCTCGGCGTGAAGTCGACGTGAGGCTGTTACTTCCTGCCAAAACTGACTCTATCTTGGTCTATCATGCATCCCGTTCCTATTACGATGAGCTATTGAGTGCCGGTGTCAAGATCTACGAGCGGCAGGATGCGTTACTCCACGCTAAAACCGCGTTGATCGATGGGGTATGGTCGACAATCGGCTCAACCAATCTCGACTGGCGGAGTTTTCTTTACAACCACGAAATCAATGCAGTCGTCCTTGGGCAGGAGTTCGGCGAACAAATGCAGGCGTTGTTTGACAAGGATCTGCAATATTCCAAACTCGTCACGCTCAAGGAATGGAGAAAACGCCCCATTGGTAAACGCATCAAAGAGAGAGCTGCGCGCCTATGGGCGCAGTGGTTGTAGGCTTGGAGGGATGCATTGTATATATAACCTAAGCCGAAGTCTGACAACTGTTGTGTCTATCGTTCTTATGGTGCGGTATCCATCAGTACGAATTCGCGATCCGCTTTTCCCCTCCGTAACTGGCAATAGACCGCGCACTGGATTCACAATGCGATCACGATAAACTTGCGCCGCTGCCTGCGGGTCGATTTCCAGTGCTGCCAAGCCGGATTTTCCGATCCTTTTCGTTAAATAGAACGACTATTCGCCTCAAAAGATCGAAAAATCAAGCTCTGTCAGTTTTATCCTCGCTACGATCACTATTTTCGGACAGCCTTAGTCGCTTCGGCAAGCATAGAACAGCAGCAATTTCCTGTACAAAGAAACAATGCATGTATGATCAGGCGGCACAGCAAGTTTCGGTTTTAGTTGGAATAGTGGTATCTCGGCCAAATACCGGAATCGTTGTTAGCGTATGAAACGCTTCCCAGGCGATACCTTGTGGATCGACCGTCCAGTATTTATTCGATGCGGCATAACAGCATTGCGCATTTTGTTGTTCCGCTGCGGGCAAATCGGCTTGAGTAAGGCGCTGATTCATTTCATCTAACGCTTCTTCCGAATCAACCTGGATGCCCACGTGATCCAGACCTGGTTTAGTGCCTCGAGTGGATATGGCGAAATTGATATACGGATCATCCAGCATCCACTTGGCATAATCCTCTTTGCTAACAGATGGTTCGATGGCGAATAATGCAGAATAAAAGCGGATATTATCCTGTAGATTATCGACGGCGATATGGATATGAAAACGTTTCATCATTGTCTCCTTCATTAAATGGTCAGAAAAATAGGTTTTAGCTGTTTTTTTCATTACAACAAATTTCAACTGTGCTGCTGCATGGTGTACCGGCGCAACAATTCTCGGTGAGATAACTCAATAGCGCACTCATGGTTGTGAAATTCGCTGAGTAATATATAAAGCGGCTTTCCTGTCGGGCAATTACCAGTTCTGCATGAGTCAATTCTTTCAGGTGAAAGGACAGCGTTGCATTGGGGATGTTTAATTCTTTAGCGAGTTGACCCGCTGAAAGTCCATATTCTCCAGTCTGTACAAGCGTCCGGAATATCGTGAGGCGGGTTTCCTGTGCTAAGGCGGCCAGTATTTTGATAGCAGTATTTGTTTCCATATTTCCAATATACTAGAAATATAGAATCATATCGAAAGTTTTTTTAAAAAAATTACGGAGACCTAAAACGACTATCTCTTATCAAGGGGTTTTACTGCCATCGTAGCGAATGAAATGGGCTTTGTTCGCCAGCGTAAAAGTGTCGAAAATACACAGCATGCCCTTGCCGGTCGTAATCAAGCCATCGTGGCAATATATACGGCAGGGGAATCTCAGAGTCTAAGCCTACTTCCAAATGACCATTTTGAAGCGTTCCTTGACGATACCGAAGTAATTGCACTTCCAGTCACTTTGCGCAAAGAAATCCAGGTGATGCCATTGATCTTTTTGTCTAAGGATGCTGGCTGCGGCATCGTCCCAGTCAATAGACGAAAAGACGGGGTCTAATTGTTGTTTGCGCGCTTCCACTTCTTCGTAATCAAATCCGTCATATTCCCAGTGCAATACTTCAAAAACATTGCCTTCGCGATCCACATAATCCATGCTTAAATCGAGCCCCCACTTAGGGCGCATCTTTATGATTTTGTATATCAGAGGATTAGCTCGTGCCCATCTTTCTAATTGTTCCAGCGCCTCGCCTTTATACCCTTTGCGCTCAAATAACAAGCTGTGATTAAGAACGGCTCCTTCCACTCTATCTGGCTGTGTAAACCAGGGAGCTTTCAAAGCATGACGATGTTCACGATGAGCGTGGAAAGAGGTTTTGTTGACCTTGGCGTAGCGTTGCTCAAGATCAGTTAAGTCATAGCCATTTTGATCAAAAAGTGCAAGATCACGTGCTAGCGGCGGAGAGGACATATCCAGCGGCTGTTCCCAATATCCTTGGGGATTAAACTGATTATCCGTCAGATCCAGGTAATTCGTACTTACAAGAACAATATTTTCCTTCATAAACATGGTTTGAATTTATTTTTTGTTTAACGTTTAAATTATTTATTCAGAATTATGAATTTGATTAAACCAAGACTATGCTGATTATGGCTTCTTTGTTATACGACAAAGTATCTAACAAAGACAAGCTAGCCTGTCCTCTGTTCAATCTTAGTGTACTTAGCATTAGAATCAATTGCTGAATGGGGAGCAGAACACGGCTTTCTGTTATGTAATAAAAATAGATTAGTGGATTCTGGTTCTGCAATGTTCCGTGTGCGTCCAGGTTTACCCAATACCGCCTTTTTCCTAAGATTGCATATATTTGTGCCGCGAAGCGTTCATTGCCCAGCGTAAAATCTCTTTCGGTCGTTTGCCGAATTTTATCCACTTGTCTCCGCGCCAATTCATAACGAAACAGTTCGCGTTAAGCTATCTGCCCGCCAGCGACATCTAATCTTGGCGCCAGGTAAAGCGAATACAGTTTCACCAGTCCGGCATTTTTCCCTGCACGTTGACCAAATAGCTATGTAGCAGTATACGACTGGGCGCAATACCAATCTGCCCGTTCTGGATTCGGTTCCAAATAGTGGTGATGCGCTAGCAAACAGGCCTCCTCCTGAATGGACAGGGGCAATAAAGTCGCTCCCACAAGGTTCGGCTACGTTGGTGGTTGAGCTGTAACTAATAGATTCTAGCAAAAAAGCGTGGTTTGCCTCTAATTTTCCCAATTTTCATTCTCTTTTCGCGACTTGACTCCTTACTTTGTGAGGTAGCTGTTATCGGTGAATGTCTGCCAGGCCATCGTAATGACGAATTTCTCAAGTCTTTGAAGAAGTTCGATACATAGACAGACCAGACCTTGGATGTGCATTTGATTGTCGACAATTAGGCCAGCCAAAAGTATCCGAACGTCAAAGAATGGCTGGCTAAACATCCACGCTTTCACCTTCATTTCACTCCCACGTCGGCTTCCTGGCACCTTACTGGATTGCTTCACTGCGTTCGCAATGACGGAGAGTATGGTCTATCCAAACTGCCGCCAAACCCTCCGCGTCATTGCGAGGCGGCGTAGCCGACGCGGCAATCCATGTTTTTTGCAAAGAAATTGCTTGTTCACTCCAGTTCACTTTCTTCATAAGAACGTAGAGTTTAATTGATGAGTTCAATAGGCTTTTTATTGGTCTTGTGATGTTCCTTTCAACCCATCACCAGTTTGCGATTAGTGATTCTGTACTCTGATTGCGTAGCCTGCTCATGTCGGTATGCGTCAGCGATATCAGCACCCTTGACGCTGATGATGCGATTTTTCATTCTTGCTCCGAATTATTTTCCAGCGCCGGAAACTCCAACCCCTCAATCTCCTGCAACGACTTTCCAGCGATCCCCTGCAAATCACCATACATCCCGACTGTTGCATTCATTACGCGTTCGATCTGCTCTTGGCGTTTGGCCCATTGTTTTATGATGGCTTTGCGTTCCTTGTCGAGGTCTTCCTGCATGGTGGAGAAGGCTTCGACGATGGCTTCCACGCGTTGGCGGAAGCGGGGGCCGGTGAGGTATTGGTAGATCATTTCGGTCTTTGTTTGCTGTCCTTCGGAAGCTTGCCGGGCCAGGGCGAGTTCCAGCAGGGATTGGCGCAGGATGGCGGCGACGGGTAGCGCGGCACGGGTGTGCGTGACCCATACGCCATCGATCAGTTCGAAGGTTTCGACACCTTTGGGCAGGGTTTGGGTGACGATGACCGCAATTTCCGCTTTGGCGGTGCGCTGGTCTTCACGCAATTTTGCGAGCCAAGCCTCGCTCCAGTTCTTGGTGCGTTTGGATTCCCATAAGATGGTGCCACTGTGCTGTCCAGCCGTGCCGACCACGCGATGCAGCACGTCACCGCCGAATTCGCCCTTGGGAACGGGTTCGATGGTATCGAGGGGGAATTTGCTGCGCAGCAGGTTTTCCAGCTCCAGTTCGAGGACTTCGCCTTGCAATTGCTGCGAGCCTTGTTCGGCGCGCCGTTTGAGTTCCTCGATTTGTTTTTGCATTGCGGCGATGGTCTGTTCTTTTTCCATTACCTTGAGTTTTTGTGCTTCTTCGGCTTCTTTCCTCGCTTGCTCGCGTGCAGCAGTCAGGTTTTCCTGCACTCGTTTCTCGACGGTGAGTTCCAGCTCGCGTTTGGCATCATCCAATTCGCGCTGCTTCTTGATCAGTTCGGCTTGGGCTTTCTGCGCTTCGGCCAGCTTTTCATTGCGTTGTTCCAGCAGTTGCTTGAGATCGATCAACTCACGCGCTTTCAGTTCCAGCTCGCTTTCGGTGATCATTTTGGCTTTCCTGGCCTCTTCTGCCGCGATTCGCGTGCGTTCCTGCTTCAATTGCTCGGCGACTTTGTCGGCTACTTGCTCATCGAGCTTGGTTTTTTCGCTAATGAGCTGCTGTTCCCTATCGCGCATGGCCTGCTCGCGTTTAACGATATCGCTCTCTTTTTGAGCGAGCTGCTGTTCAAACTGCCTGCGGGTCGCTGCCAGCAGCGGCGCGGCCAGCGACTCGGTCAATTTGATTTCGGTGTGGCAGTTGGGACAAACGATGGTCGGTTCGGTCATTGTGTTGTTCCTATTATTTAATCGCTGAATTGCATTTGAAATAGCGGGGCATGAATGGTTCGCGTACGTTTTCTAGCGATGCCTGGATGAGGAAAGAAAATCTTCCCGATGTGCGTCGATCAGCTCGTCGCAGCATTTTTAGTCATGACTTCCTATTGTGGCCAGTTGTTCTTGATGATGTGCATGGGCGATATACGGAACCTTATGCTAGCACCTTATTTTTCAAGCAAGGATGGTGCTCATGCCTGCTTCCTGTATATAGTATCAATATTGAGCACTCAAAGATGTAGCGGTCAAGTGGCAGTAACGTTCATTTTTGCTATCGTTCGTGCTTTGACACATTCACTGCAAACGGGAGTAAAGGTTTTTTGCGGCAATCAGACTTTGATTCCGCTTGCAAAGGGCGAAAGTGTCGGGCAGTCAGAATGACTATACAGACACGGTATTTGTATTGATATGTGCGAGAAAGTATATGTTTGAGGTGTTAGGCTGTAGAAATAACCGGCAAACATGAAATCTGCATATTGAGCCGCCATCCAATATCACTTGGTAGCGTGAGCTAAGCGATGAAGATTTCTCCTTTGAGTTTGAATAAACTAATAGCCCTTCTCTATAAGATCAAACCACTAGCAAAGTGGCAATCGTGAAGTAGATGAGCAGGCTCAATACATCCTGGATAATGGTCGCGATGGGGCCACTGCCAAACGCGGGGTCTTTGCCGAAGTGCGCAAGCAACCAGGGGAACCCGAGGCCAATGGTAGTTGCGGCCGAGCCGGCAACGATCAATGAGAGTGCGACGGCAATGGCCAGCCTAGGATCGCCAAAAACCAGCCAAGTGAAGGGGATAGTCAGCAGTCCCAAGGATAGGCCAATCAGCAGTCCGGTGCGCAGCTCGCCGCCAATCAACTGATTGAGCGGGGTATTGCTCAGCGATAGACCACGCACCGCGATCGCTTCTGTTTGCGTGCCGATAGCATCTGCAATATAGACGATGGCCGGTACAAAGAATGCAATCGCAAGTTTTGCCTCCAGTGCATGTTCGAACCAGGACATGACGATCGTTGCGAGCATGCTGCCAACGAGTCCGACCAGCAACCATGGAAGTCGATCTCGTGCCCGGCGCATGGGCGGCGCTTCCATCGCTGTCCGCGCGCGGGCCGTTTCTCTACGGATACCGGCCAGACGATGCAGATCTTCCACGTGTTCCCTCCGCAAAACCTCGAAAATCGCATCGGGCGGCACCACGCCAACGAGCCGTTGATTGCCATCCACTACAGGAACAGCCGTCAGGCCCTGGCTGATGGCGAGTGATGCCACGTCTTCTTGATCTGTGTCGGGCAGGACTTCCGGGAAATGTGTTCTCGCGATTTCCTTGATCATCTGCGCCGGTTTTGCCGCAAGCAAGCGAGCCATGTGTGCCATACCGATCAATTTACCCTCGTCATCGAGCACATAGACCGATCCGGCATAATCATAGGCATGGCCGGATAATCTGGCCAAAACTGCGTTGACTGTTTCGTCATAGTGAGCGGTGGGTACCCGCGATACCGCGTGTTGTGCCGCGGTTTCTGGGAGAATCGGGTCGAATTCAGGCATAAGATACCTTATTTATAAACTAACAATAGGTTTGTTGGTAGATGGTTAGTTGGTAGATGATTTAATGCTTCGAAAGTGGGAGCATATCATTGCTTCCTGTATGCATCGCTCGAAATCTTAACAGTTCCGATCCCTGCCTGGGATACGCGTTTTTTTGTTACTCGATCAATACTGTTAAGATAGGTGGCTCATTCACTTTTATATCGAATAGCATGCGCATGGATACCGAAAGCAGTAAGCTTATTTTGCCATTCGCCTGGCCGCTTGGTGTGATGATCGGTCTATATGCCATCTCGTCGATACCGGGGGAACCGCCCGATGATCAGACGATCATTTATGCCGTTTTTTCCTGGTTTACGCCCACTGTGCACAATTTGCTGCATATACCAGCCTATGCAGCGCTCGCCTGGACACTTTGCCGATGTCTGCAACCCTATTTTTATGGGTGGATCGGGTTGCTGCTGGCTGTGATGATCGCGGGTGCTTATGGGGCGCTGCTGGAATGGCATCAGATCGCCATCCCGGGAAGGTACGCGAGTTTCACCGATGTCGTGCTCAATTTCACCGGTGCGGCAATTGGTGCCGGGTTTGCTTGGAGAAGGGCCCTTACCTTCCCATCCCTCTGATCTTTGCGCTTGCTATTTGACAACAGCGCACGTTATAGAGCGATAATGATCAATGGGCAAGCGCTTGCATGCTGTGCAATACCTTTCATCTGACAGAATGGGGATGTATGAAACGAATCTTGGTAACAGGGGCGACCGGGCAAATCGGTTCTGAGTTGGTTCCCGCGCTGCGGATACGTTACGGGAGCGAAAATGTGGTGGCTACCGGCCATAAAAGATCGCCGCAAAAAGCGTTTGTGGAAGAAGGGCCCTACACAGTACTGGATGTGACCGATATTGCTGCGCTTGCGAAGATTGTGCGGGATTTCCGTATCGATACAATTTTTCACTTGGCGGCGTTATTGTCTGCTGTTGCGGAACAGAATCCGCAAGCTGCCTGGAAAATCAATATGGAGGGACTGTTCAACGTTCTCGAAGTTAGCCGCGAGAATGGGTGTGCGGTGTTTTTTCCAAGCTCGATCGGTGCTTTTGGCCCTGGCACGCCGCGTGATCACACCCCGCAGGATACCATTCAACGCCCCAATACCCTTTATGGGGTATGTAAAGTGTCGGGCGAGCTGCTGTGTGATTATTATTTCAGCCGTTTCGGGGTGGATACCCGTGGCGTACGCTACCCTGGCCTGATCTCGTATGAAACGTTGCCCGGCGGTGGTACCACTGATTACGCTGTCGAAATTTTTTACCAGGCGATTCAACGAAAGGAATACACCTGTTTTTTAAGAGAGGGGACGTACCTGGATATGATGTATATGCCCGATGCCGTGCGCGCTGCCATCGAGCTGATGGAAGCCGATCCGCGCAGCTTGAAACATCGTAATGCTTTTAATGTGACGGCGATGAGCTTTGCGCCGGAAGAGCTGGCCGCACAAATTCACAAGCACCTTCCCGAATTCACGATGCACTATCAGGTCGACCCGGTCCGCCAAGCGATCGCCGATTCATGGCCGCGCCACATGGATGATCAGGCTGCGCGCGATGAGTGGGGCTGGCAGCCTCAGTTCGATCTCGCAACCATGACGGAGGACATGATCGGTCATTTGATGAAAAAGCTCGGCTAAACTTTTTATTGAGGAGTTGCGATGTCACTGGAAAAATTGGATGCTTATTGTGTTTCGAAGTTGGAGGAACTGAACGCGAAAGGCGCGCGCAAAGGGGCAGAAAAAGTGATTGCAAGCATTGCGGTTCCCGACTGGATCAAAGCCGGTCGTTTGCCAAACGCTATGGAGGATGAGAACCCCGGCCCGCGTTATTTTTTAGCAGGGGATAAAAAACCGTATTTGCTCATGAATTCCAACTCATACTTGGGTCTCACACTTCATCCCAGAGTGGTCGCCGCGGAAGAAGAGGGCGTACGACATTTGGGGACCGGGCCGGGGGCGGTACGCTTTATCTCGGGTACGTTCCAGCCGCATGTCGAACTTGAAAGACGTTTGGCCGCATTCCACGGACGGCCCTCCGCAATGATTTTTAGTGCGGCTTACGCTGCTGTCATGGGGGTGTTGCCGCCGCTGGTGCACGAACAAACACTGGTGGTGAGCGATCAGTTGAATCACAACAGCATCATCAACGCCACACGTCTTTCTCATCCCGCCAAGAAAGAGATTTACCCCCATCTCGACATGGCTGCATTCGAACAAATACTCGGCAAATACGCTGCTGGTCAGTCAACGGAAGGGGGGGCGGAAATTAGGCGAGTACTGGTCATCACCGACGGCATTTTCAGCATGCGCGGTGATTTCGCGCCCTTGGATGAGATTGTCGCGATTTCCCGTAAATATGAACAATATTTTGCTGAAGGAATCATAACCATTGCGGATGATTCGCACGGGGTAGGCGCATTCGGTCAGACGGGGCGCGGAACTGAAGAATATACGCAAAGCCAGGTCGATATACTGATCGCGACCCTTGGCAAAGCGCTAGGGGTTAACGGGGGTTATGTCGTTACGAGCACGGCGGTAGTCGATTATCTGCGGGAAATGTCCTCTTTTTATATTTATTCGAACCCGATCACGCCAGCCGAAGCTCTAGCTGCCAAGGGTTCACTCGACATACTGGAAAGCGGAGAAGGAATCAAGCGCTTGACCAGATTACGCCAATTGACAGCCCGCTTCGAAGCAGGTCTGGCCGAACTGGGTTTTGAAACCATTCCCGGCGAACATCCAGTCACCCCGCTGGTGGTGCGCGATACCCGGCAAACAGCGCGGCTTACTGAATACCTGTTCCAACAGGGTATTTTAGCGACTGGCTTGAATTATCCCGTCGTTCCCAAGGGTGACGAAGAAATACGTTTCCAAATCAACGCCAACCATACAGTTCGTGATATAGAGGATACGCTGGCTGTTTTGCGAAAGTTCTTGACCGATTCATACGCGCATTAAGGAATCAAAAAACTGCGCTACTCATTACAGACGGTTCTGGCGATGCGACCAAGGAAGGAATTGGCGGTGTAGTTGAACCACTCTGTTGATTGATCATGCTGAGCGCCGATGACACTCATCTCTGCGTATGGGTCGGGGTAGAGCAGCATGGTGCGGGATCGGGCCTGATTATTTGGGCAATCTAGTTTATACAAACTTTTTGTAGCCTGATAACCACCTGTCTGCTTTTGTTCGTAGCTTGATAATACCCAGACTTTCCGGAACTGGCCGTTAATTTGTATGTTGTCTGGATCAAAATAATGCATTACACCTTTTTTACTAGAACTTACCATCACCCATTCCGCGTGGGCGGGCATCATCACGAATATCAATAGGTAGGCAAGTAATATGATTTTTTTCATAACAATCATTTGATGCTGTAGGATGAAGTAAAAACATAGCTAAAGAAAGCGCGGTCCTCGATACTGTATACAGTATTAGCCGGGTAAATCAATCCTTTTCCGATTTTGAAGAGTGGTAGCTTCTGAAAAGATGTGGATTGCGGGTAATGAATTTGTCAATCCAGACTTCAATGAAAGAGCGCTTACGACGCATCAGATACCACCATCCCCACAAACTGATAATCAGAGCGCCGATCGCATCGACAATGAGATCCCACATGGTGTCAGTGAGGCCAGAGTCATCTCCCAGCATGGGTTTTTGCATGTTGGCTCCGAAAATTTGATCAACCGCAAACTCAAAAATCTCCCAAAGCGCACCGACCGCCACCGCGAATACAAAAGCAAAAAGCGCGATAAAACGCGGGCGCATCGATAACTGTGCGCGTTCATTCTCATTAAGCACGTAAACCAGCAAAAAACCGAAAATACCCAGCAACAACCCGGAACTACCGTGCAGAGCAATATCCCACCACCACCAGCGATCGTAATAGCGGTGGATTTCACCGAGAAACAGTGCAGCAAAAACAAAGATGATGGTTAGAATTTGAAATTCAGCGGGGATATAGAACCGGAATTTTCGATTTAGCACAATGGGCAACAGCGTGATGATACTAATGGCAATGAGCAGAAAAGCGTGAATCCAGTGACCTTCGTATAACACTGCCGCAAGCTCTATCCCCATAATGACATGAAGAAAAATGACTAGATAGCGGTGGATAAGTTCTGCCTTCCCTTTTAAAGGCGGGGTAGGATGAATGCTATGCTGATTGGTCATAAAAGCTGTTTACGCTGAGTGCTCCCCTTGCTCAAGTTGATTAACACTTTCTGATTTCTGTTTTGTAAGTTTCATAAACATGCATGTTGCACATTTCTCTTGATCATTACCTCACATCAAGAATTTCTACTCGTTTCCAGTATACAGCCACCTTCTCGTCGATCCGAAGAGGGGGGGCTGTATCGATCAATTTTATGCCAACTTTCCGAGTCTAGTGACCGTCATGCTGATTTTGCCGCTTTTTTCCTTCCCCTCCATGATCATGTTCGGCATTGCCCTGTTGATCATGCTTGCTGCTTCCATGATCGTGACCATGCTTGCCATGGTGCATTTTCATGGTTTTAAGTTGGCTCAGTTGCTCAGGGGTTAAGATTTCATGGACTACCTTGCGTTCATTGATATGGTGATCGATCATGGCCTGGTGATCCGCTGCATGTTCCTTCGCCAATTTATCCAGGGCGGCCTCGTCGGTACTCGGCTTCATACTCGCTTCCTTGAACGCATGGTGGCTTTTGTGCATTTTCTGCTTGAGTTTTTTGTGTGCTTTTTCGCCTTTCATATGCAGCCGAACAACTTTCCCGAGTTGTTCATTCGTAAGCTGCAGTGCTTCTGCATGAGAGGCAACCATCTGTGCATAACTGTGGCTATGGTCATGATCATGCCTCATCATACTGCCATGCGCGTGACCTTCTTTTTTGTGATCAGCTGCGATTAATTGCATTGGTGTCAGTAACAATGAAATTGTTAACATGGTTCCTAGAACGATCGAGGCGGTGCTCTTGTAGCTGTTCATGATATTCTCCTCCATAAAATGTAAGAACGCTTTTCCAATATTATTGTATCGATCAACTCACCAAGAAATTCCGCATCATGCCCATATCCTCGTGTTCAAGGTTATGGCAGTGATAAAGAAAAAGACCGGTATAATCTTGGAACGGCTTGATGATGGTAACTTCTTCTCCGGGCATAACCAGCACAGTATCTTTCCAGCCGCTATTGATAAAACCATCCTTGACGCTGTCATAGCCGCTGCCGTGTCGATTTTGGGTCAGGCGGGAGAGTATCTGGAATTGTTGTCCATGCAGATGAATCGGGTGGGCCATCGACATCATCATACCCATTCCTCCGCCTCTGCCACCTCTTCTTCCTCCCCGTTCGTCACTTTCATCCGTATCTCCCCTTCCACCCATGCCTCTTCTACCTCCTCTGCGCATTGCGTGATCTTCCTGAAAGATTCTGATTTTCTGGATAGTATTGACAGGAATTTTTTCACTTTCTGCGACAGCTTCCATTTCAAACGATCGGTGGTTGAGCTCGGGTGACATATGCATCATGCTCAGTCCAATGAGGATGGGGCTGTCTGGGTTGGCTACATCACGATCCAACAAGCGTTGAAATGGTACCAGGGTACTCGGTAATTCATGCGATTCACTGGTTTTCTCGGCTATGTGGAATTTAACCACTGGAAAATTATCCCCTTGAGTGAGTCGACGGCCCATCATGCCGCTGCCGCTATCCCCTCTTCTGTCTTCATTTTCCCTGCCTCCACGCCGACCTCCCCCCATATGGGGCATCGCGCCGTGGTATTCGAGGCTATGGAGCACGAGATCAGAGCCGATTTCACGTCCACTGAAATCGACCCAGAGTTCAACCCGTTCAGCGGGTGCAAGCATGATGTAAGGGTAGTTTTCGGGTTTTCCAAGCAGTGCGCCGTCGGTGCCAATGGCCGTCAAAGGGGTGCCGTCTTCCCAACCGAGCTTATAGATTCTCGAATTCGAGCCATTGAACAACCGCAACCGATAGGCACGGGTTTTGACAGGGATGATAGGGTCGATCTGCCCATTGATCAAAATGGTATCGCCCAGAAAACCCAAGATCCGTTCATGTCTGCCATGTTGGAGATAGCGCAATTGATTGTCAGCGGTGAACCGCCGATCTTGAATGACGATGGAGAGATCGTATTCGTCGCTGGGCAGTGCCAGCTTTTGTTCGTGCTCATCGGTTACGGTGATCAGCCCTGCCAGCCCTTGATAGACCTGAGTGGCGGTCATTTCATGGGTATGTGCATGATACCAATTCGTGCCAGCGGGATTCTTGACCTCGAATTCGTATACATACCGCTCACCCTTGTTGATCGCATACATGGGATGCCCATCCATTTTCTGCGGCACATGCATACCGTGCCAATGGGCGATCGTTGGTTCAGGTAGCTGGTTATAAAATATGATACGAACTTTTTGCCCGCGCACGAGATTGAGGGTAGGCCCTAAATAACTGGGCATCTCAGTCAATGTGGAGGAGGGGCCTTTGAGCAGTTTGCCATGATACTGAAAAACGCGGGTCGCAGTGCCCGGTTTGAGAGGGACTGAGGCTGTCCGGGCTGTCAGCGCTATTTCAACATCAGGCTTGAAAGTACGATTGGGCGCATTATTCGTTTTAGCCCCTTCTGCTAGGAGGAAGCCTGGCCATGCTGCAGCCATAGTGCCGAATGCCGCGAATTGTAAAAATTGGCGCCTTTTGTCATCGAAGCGTGCCATCTTTTGTCCCTCCATATTAATCCGCAGTGAAAAGCTTAGATCGCATTGATTGGAATTTTAAAATAGGATACTCCATTATCTTCCGCTGGGGGCAATTGTCCAGCACGCACATTGAGTTGAACCGAAGGGAGCATCAGGACGGGCATTTCCAGGGTCGCATCACGCGCGGTGCGCATAGCGACAAACGCATCCTCGCTTACGCCATCGTGCACATGAATATTGTGAGCGCGTTGCTGCGCGACGGTTGTTTGCCACTGTGCAGCACGCTCTTTTGGGGGGTAATCATGGCACATGAACAATTTTGTTTCGGATGGTAAATCGAGCAATTTACGAATCGATCGATATAGCTGACGTGCGTCACCTCCGGGAAAATCAGCCCGTGCAGTACCTACATCGGGCATAAATAGGGTATCACCGACAAAGACGGCATCTTCGAATTGATAGGCCATGTCGGCGGGCGTGTGCCCTGACACTGAAATGGCTTTACCTATCAATTTTCCGACATTGAATGATTCACCATCAGCTAGCAGATGATCGAACTGTGAACCATTTGGCGTAAATTCCGCCTCCATATTGAACAGTTTCTTGAAAGTTTTTTGCACAAGGGGTATGTGATCGCCTATCGCTGTTTTTCCGCCTAGTCTGCTTTTAAGGTAGTCGGCGGCGGAAAGATGATCGGCGTGGGCATGCGTTTCCAGAATCCAGCTTACGGTCAATTTTTGTTCGTTGATAAATGCGATGACGCTGTCTGCTGAGACCGTTTTCGTTCTGCCTGCTTTTGGATCGTAATCGAGCACCGGATCGATGATGGCGCAATTTCCCCTCGGTTCGTCAAATACGACATAAGTGACTGTCCAGGTAGCGGGGTCAAAAAAAGCTTGGATATTAGGTTGCATGGCCACCTCCCTTTATGGTTAAGATCAATTAAAAATTTTATAGTTTTATTGACTATAATATACTTATTAATATAATACTAATAATTAATATATGTAAAGATAAATTTAGGAGAGTGAATATGAGTATCGATTGGACGCATTTCACGCCGGGTTCGGCGTTGGCGGGCGGCATGGTGATTGGTATTGCAACGGCAGTATTGCTTTTGCTGGCAGGCCGGATCGCGGGTATTTCTGGCATTGTGGGCGGTTTGTTCAAATTGCAATGGCGCGATATGGGATGGCGTATAGCCTTTGTTGCAGGGCTTATTTTGGCGCCTTACTTGTGGCGGCAGTTTGGAGAATTGCCGACTATCCAGGTTGATACCAGCTATGTCGTTCTGGCATTGGCAGGATTGATCGTAGGATTAGGTACCCGCTATGGATCGGGTTGTACCAGCGGTCATGGTGTTTGTGGTCTTTCGCGTTTGTCGCCTAGATCGATTGTAGCTACCCTCATTTTCATGATGACGGGGATCGCTACGGTCTATGTGATAAGACACTTGTTGAGTTGATGATTTGATTGAGGAGTACACTAAATGATTACGATGGTTGTCGCGTTACTGGCAGGACTGGTTTTTGGCATAGGGTTGATTTGGTCGGAGATGGCCAATCCTGCCAAGGTTTTGGCGTTTCTCGATATGACGGGTTCCTGGGACCCTTCGCTGGCATTCGTCATGATCGGTGCGATCAGCGTGGGTGCAATTGCCTTCAGCGTGGCGCGCCGCCGCGGTCAGACCTACTTAGGTTCTTCCATTCAGCTTCCTACTTCGCGCGTTATCGACAAGCGCTTGCTGCTAGGCAGTCTGGCATTTGGCATCGGCTGGGGGATGGCAGGTATTTGCCCAGGTCCGGGACTTGTGCTGGTGGGGGCAGGTAATCTGCACGGCATAGTATTTGTCGTGGCGATGCTGGTCGGCATGGGGATTTTTGAAGTGCTAGAGCGGCGCCGTGCGTCACATCCAGATGCAAAGAAAAAATAAATTTGAGTAGCAGACTATGCTGAGAGATCAATCCATTTTAGAGCAAACAGAAAAAACCGCGGATTTGGTCGATATCTTGTCGAGCAGAGCCGCTGCGGCACAGGCGAGCACTTTGCTGAAAGCATTGGCAAACGAAGATCGTTTACTCATCCTATGTCAGCTTGTACGTGGCGAAAAGAATGTAGGTGAGCTGGAACGTCTACTGGGTATCCGTCAGCCCACATTGTCACAGCAGCTTACCGTGTTACGTGAAGAAAAGCTCGTCAGTACCGAGCGCAAAGGCAAATTCATCTACTACCGCTTGGCGAGTCAGGAGGCATTAGAGATCATGCAAACTTTATACCGGCTTTATTGTGCGGATACAAACGAGTAGTGAGCGGAGTCAATCATTCGACCCTTTCTGGAGGTAAAAAAATGAACGTTTCCACGACTAAACTGAATGAGAAGCTGTCTGTTTGCAGCCAAGTCACTATCGATGATTTGGCAGAAATTGCCAAAGCAGGCTATAAATCCATCATTTGTAATCGCCCTGATCAAGAAGGCGGGGCAACGCAGCCAACTCATCAGCAACTCGAAAAGGCTGCCCACTCACTGGGTATTCAATTTGCTTACCTGCCGGTTGAAATTGGTAAGGTTTCCATGGAGAAAAGTGAAGCATTCCACAAATTGCTTACGGAATTACCAGGCCCGGTGCTGGCATTTTGTGGGTCCGGTAAGCGTGCGACCGCTCTTTATGAGTTGACTCAATTGGAAACGGATAAAATGAAATCTGAGGAAGAAACCGTAACGGCTGCTTGCAGTTGGACAGAGCAGGCACCTGAAACAATACCTGTGCCGCATGGGTCAACGGAGAAATCGCTTTTAGTTACGGCTGCCTGTAATTGGGGTAATGCTTTTGATATCGTCGTGGTAGGTGGCGGTGCGGCGGGTATTGGTGTGACAGCGAGTTTGTTGCACCGACGACCCAGCTTGCGCATCGCCATAATCGAGCCCAGTGACAAGCATTATTACCAGCCCGCTTGGACGCTGGTGGGTGGGGGTGCTTTTGACGTCACCCAAACGGTAAGGAATATGGCTGATGTCATTCCACCCAAGGCAGAATGGATACAAGCAGCGGCGTCTGGATTCGACCCGGACAACAATCTGGTTCAATTAGCGGATGGCCGAGCGATTGGCTATCGGCAGTTGATCGTTTGTCCGGGTATTCGTTTAGCTTGGGAAAAAATCGAAGGTGTACAAGAAACGCTGGGTAAAAATGGCGTGACTTCCAACTATCAATTCGATCTTGCTCCTTATACTTGGTCACTGACAAAAAGCCTAAAAAGCGGCAAGGCGCTATTTACACAACCTCCCATGCCTATCAAATGTGCGGGTGCGCCGCAGAAAGCGATGTACCTGTCATGCGACCATTGGCTGCGTGAACGCACGCTGGATCATATCGAGGTTGAATTTAACACCGCGGGTGCCGTTTTGTTTGGGGTGGCTGATTTTGTGCCTTCACTGATGGAATACGTCAAGCGTTATCATGCCAAACTGGTTTTCAATGCCAACCTGGTCAAAGTTGATGGGGCTCATAAAATCGCTACTTTCGAGATCAAGGACAGTGAGGGGAATGTCGCGCGTGTCGATAAACCGTTTGATATGCTGCATGTCACTCCTCCACAGGTTGCGCCTGATTTTCTCAGCAAAAGTCCATTGGCGGATGCGGCAGGATTTTGTGAAGTCAATCCCAAAACCTTGCAGCACGCGCGCTATCCCAATATATTCTCGCTTGGTGATGCTTGTTCTTCGCCGAATGCCAAAACGGCTGCTGCAGCGAGAAAACAGATTGTCATCGTCGCTGAAAATTTACTTGCAGCCAAAGAAGGAAGGGAATTCCCCAATACTTATGATGGCTACGGTGCTTGTCCACTGACCGTCGAGAAAGGCAAGGTCATCCTGGCGGAATTCGGTTTTGGTGGTAAATTGCTGCCGACTTTCCCGCTCGTCGATCCAACCTTACCCAATCGATTTGCCTGGCTGCTCAAAGCCAAATTATTCCCTTGGCTTTACTGGAATGCTATGTTGAAAGGCCGTGAATGGCTCACTCGCTCAACTGCCGCAAATTAAGCTGACATGGAAATCTATTTAATCGAAGTGTTACTCGGGTTGGTGACCGGGTTTATCCTGGCATTGACAGGAGCAGGCGGCACCATCATCGCGGTGCCGCTACTGATGTTCAGTTTGCACCTGACCGTAGCTGAAGCCGCTCCCATCGGTTTGCTTGCTGTGGGGTTGTCCTCTGCGATCGGTGCTTTGTTGGCGTTCAAGCAGAAAAGAGTGCGGTATCGGGCAGCGAGCTTGATTGCGGTCACCGGTGCGCTGACTGCGCCTGTGGGCATATGGGTTGCGCAACAATTACCCAATGCACCGTTGACTTTGCTGTTTGCCAGCGTGCTGATGTATGTCGCCGTACACATGTTTCTGCAAAGCCTACATGAAAACGAAAAAGACGCAAGAATATTGGCCGCGCCTCCTTGCCGTTTGGATGATATCAGCGGACGGTTGATTTGGACGTTTCCTTGCTTTCGGGCATTAGCCCTTGCTGGAACGTCGGCAGGTTTTCTATCGGGGCTCCTAGGCGTGGGAGGGGGCTTCGTGATCGTGCCAACCCTCAGTAAAGCGACGAACCTGACCATGCAGTCCATACTGGCTACCTCGCTGGCCATTGTTGCGCTGATTTCCATGACAGGTGTGATATCGGCCATTGCCATGGGTGCGCTGAACTGGTCGATCGCAATTCCTTTCTGTGTAGCCACGATTGTAGGCATGCTAATCGGACGCGTATTTGCCGATCGCTTTGCCGGGCCCAGGCTTCGGCAAGGCTTTGCAATACTTGTGGGTTGTGTAGCGTTGATCATGGTGACCAAAGTGATCTGGACAGCGATCTTTTAGAAGGGTCCTTTGCGCAAACGCTATGCTGAATCGATGACCGACCGCGTCCGTTCAGCTTGCTAAACCGTCAACTGCATGTATGATAGCGTTCGGTAGCTTCACAAGCAGAATGGTACGGCTGTGCCACTATGGGTTTATCGCGGGATGATTGCTATCAAGTTTTGGGGTAATGATCAGAAATCGTGTTCACTCATCAGCCAGTACCGACGATGGGGCGGCTGGTGAGTGTCGGTAGTCCATTGGGTAAAAGCTTATTTCTGACTGCCAGATTTGCTGGTCTGCTCAGAAATGCCTGTCAACACGCCTGTGGCAATTTTATGTAACAGATCGGCGGTTGCTTGCGTGAGTTGCAAGCCTACTTCAAATTGGGCATGTCCTACCGACCCTATTTGGTGCGAAAAGGTTGCTAACGTATCTTGCAACTGAGCACCGATGGCTGTGCCATTGCGTATTGCATGCGCGAGTAGATCGTTTAGCGTGTCAGCAATCACCCCTTCTGCGGCAGAAGCCGTGCGTTTCACGACATCCAAGAACAAATCTTCTAGCGCTTCGAGATCGGCACGTGTTTTGGTGAGTTCCTCGCGTGAGAATTGTTGTGCTTTTCCAGCTGCTTCTTCCAGTGCTAATTTTGATGCCTCGGCAAATTGTGCAAAGGCAGTGTCCAGCCCAGAAACCGCGTTACTAATCTGAGCCTGGGCTGTGTGTGTTTGCTCCGATGCCAGCTGCAGTTTCTGCTGTGCGCCATCATGGGCGCCTTGCATCACAGCGGCTGCAATCCGGCCAAGCGACTCGGGGTCCAAGCTTTTTGCATGCATGGCTTTGAGTGTCAATTGCCGCACCGTTTCCTTGACATCGCCACCATGAGCGATTGCCTCGCGGATATCAGCTTCAAGTTTGGCTATTTCGTCTTGGTTATGGGTCGTGCTATTACTTTCATTTTGCATTTTAATACCCTCCGGATTAAGAGAAACGTGTCACATCGGGCTCATTGTCCGCTTTCGATGGCGAGTTGGTCAAGGCCGCCCATATAAGATTGTAAAGCAGATGGAATCGTCACGCTGCCATCTGCGTTTTGGTAGTTCTCGAGAATGGCTACCAGCGTTCGGCCAACTGCCAGTCCAGAGCCATTGAGTGTGTGCAGCAATTCCGGTTTGCCTTTTTCATTACGAAAGCGCGCCTGCATACGCCGTGCTTGGAAAGCCTCACAGTTGCTGCAAGAAGATATTTCGCGGTAGGTATTTTGGGCAGGTAGCCACACTTCGATATCATAGGTCTTCGCCGCCGAAAAACCCATATCACCAGTACACAATGTCATCACCCGATAGGGTAATGCTAATTTCTGTAAGATATTCTCGGCGTGACTGACGAGTTGTTCCAGTGCTTCATAGGATTTTTGTGGATGCACGATATGTACAAGCTCAACCTTATCGAACTGGTGCTGGCGGATCAACCCCCTCGTGTCTTTACCATAGCTACCTGCTTCCGAGCGGAAACAGGGGGTGTGAGCAACCAATTTCAGTGGAAGTTGTTCAAGGGGGATGATCTCTTCACGCACTATATTGGTCAGTGGTACCTCCGCCGTCGGTATGAGATGCAATTTGAAAGGGTGTTGCTCGGTGGGTACCGTCGAATCGGACAGGCTGCTGCTGCCCGCATGCACGGCAAACAGATCTTCCTCGAATTTGGGTAATTGGCCGGTGCCCCGCAAACATTCTGCGTTGACCAAATAGGGGACATAAACTTCTGTGTAACCATGTTCCTGGACATGGGTATCCAGCATGAATTGCGCGAGCGCACGATGCAGGCGTGCGATGCCGCCTTTCATGACATTAAAACGCGCACCACTGAGCTTGGCAGCCGTGGCAAAATCCAGCAGCCCCAACGATTCTCCAATACTGACATGGTCTTGGATAGCAAAGTCAAACGTTCTCGGTGTTCCCCAACGCCGTATCTCGCGATTGTCCGCATCACTTTTTCCTTCCGGAACACTGTCATGCGCCAAATTGGGTGTGACTAGCAGAATCTGCTGCAGCTCAGCCTGAATGGATGCGAGCTGATTTTCGGCTTGCTTGAGCTCATCACCGAGCTGAGCGACTTCAGCCATGATCGCGCTCACATCTTCACCTTTTTGTTTGGCAATGCCGATCTGTTTGGAAGTCGCATTACGTTTCGCTTGGAGGGCCTGCGTATGTGTTTGTATGGATTTGCGTTGCGCTTCCAGCGCATTGAACTGCGCAATAGGGAAAGTATGGCCACGGCTGGTTAGACGTGCGGCAATATGATCCAAGTCGGTACGTAATAGTTGAATGTCTAGCATATCTGCTCCAAAAAGCGTAACTTATCTTAACTGATTGGGCGGATATTATGCCTGTTATTACGATTTTGCACTGATAATACTGTTGGTTTGCTAGACGATAGCGCTAACTTACCCGGTCGGTCGAGCTGATCGTGCGCTGCTCAATTTCCCTCAAATTGGCATAGCGAGAATACTTTCAATCCTTGCTTTTCCAGTTTTGCTCTTCCACCCACATCGGGTAAATCGACCACAAAACAACATTCGACAATTTCTCCTCCCATTTCTTGAACCAGCTTGGCCGCAGCCTCCATGGTGCCGCCTGTGGCAATGAGATCATCCACCAGTAAAATTTTTTCTCCTCGCTGAATCGCGTCGACATGCATCTCAATGCGGTCACTGCCGTATTCGAGTTGGTATTCACAGCCAATCGTTTCAGCGGGTAATTTACCAGGCTTGCGTATCGGTACAAAACCGACGCCCAATGCATAAGCAACCGGTGCGCCAACTATAAAACCACGCGATTCGATAGCGACGACTTTATCGATTTTAATCGATTGATAACGCGTTACTATCTCCTGGATGGTAGTACGTAACCCAATCGGATCTTTCAATAACGTAGTTACATCGCGGAATTGAATGCCTTCATGGGGATAATGAGGGATCGTACGGATACGGGATTTGATTGGCATAGGCTGTCTTGTTAATAAAGAATTAATTGTTTGGGGTAGTAACCGTTTCCAGTCAATCTAACCATTCTCAATGTGATCGAACAGCGTGTTCAGAGCTGATTAGACTAGATGGGCCATTAGAAGTATAAATACGAGACGTTATCTTAGCGTATTTTTAGCTATCTGGTAGTGCGAGTGAATTGTGCAAGATCAATCATCTATTCTGCTGGAGGAGCGTGGCTGGTCTGTTGACCGAAACTAATAGTTATCGTGATGATTTCAAGTGAATAGCGCAAATTGAGCGCAATCTACTCGGTTGAACAACCCCTATTCTGCGTTGACCACTCATGCTCACCAAATCCAATAATGACTAGGATGCGTGACTAAGGGTGATTGACAAGCACCAACACTTCTGAGGGTTGTACATTACGAATTTCTACAAATGCTGTCCCATCGTTCAATCGTTTGACTGGCAAATGAGAATCCACTGGATGGGCAACGGTGGCAGATGTGCCATTTGCTGATTCGTATGTATTGACTTTTACCGTCATTTCGCTGCCCGGAGGGTTGAGATTGGCATCGACGATGACATTGCCTCCACGTATTTCCCGCCCGTGTGCATTTACGATGCAGAGCGCTTCTTCATCATCAAGAATGCGTGACCATGCGATTATTTCGCCTGACTCGGCAAATCTGAAGGGTGCGTCAAAATTCGAGATAGCACGCAAATATTGCCGGCCATGACGCAGTACGGGAAATTGTTTGCGGAGCGCAGTGAGTGCAGCGATACGCTGATAAGTTGGAAAATCGGTTTGAAAGCAGTGTGCGCCTGCCGTTCCAAATGGCCCGAATCCAGGCAAAAAGAGGTCTTCCTTACCCGAATCGGTAGCCAGTCCCGCAAGGCCGGAACGTCTTGGATGCAGGGGGCCGAACATGGCTTCGCGCAGATACCGGTCGGCATGATCGCCGCCGTTGTATCCTGGCAGAAATTGTCGCTCGGATAGTTCCGGGCCAGCAAAAGATTGTTCGGTGCCATAGTAAATGCAAGGTATACCGAGGGTGAAAAGCTGGATGGCCACTGCAGTCACGATTTGCTGGTCAGAAGCCGAATTGCTGGAAAAGCGGATTTTTTCACCCGTTACATGATCATGATCGTCCAGAATGGAAACATGTCGTTGACCAATGTTACGGTGTGAACCCATTTCAGTATCGCCAGGATCGAAGCCGGCAAAGTAGGCATGGGCAGGGGCCAGTCCTTTGGCAACATATTGCAAAGTAGGCCGCATATTGCCGATATCGAGTGCGGCATCGAGATTTCGCCCCAATACGTCGAGATAGCGGTCTTGTGCAAAATCACCTCCAGCGACCTCACCAACCAGCAGGAAATTCATTTTTCCAATATTGGCTGCAAATTCTTTGATGGTGCCGCAGAAATTTCGGCCATGTTCGAAAGTGACATGCTTGAGTGTATCGATGCGGAAGCCATCGCAATCGGTCAATGCAATCCAATATTTATAGCATTCGGCAAGGTTGCTGAGTACGCTGTCGTAATCCAGATCAAAATCACGCAACGTAAAAAAATCGGTGCGCTTATGTTCAGCGTGTGGGTCATCCAGACTACCGCTTCCCAGATCGCCCAGGCCAGCGCGGCTATAACAGTCGGGGTCCTGCAACTCTTGTGGCCAAATACCTTCTTCTATGTCGTTGATCGGTTTGCTGGTCGATTGTCCCGTTTTATCAAGCCATGACCCAAAATCGTAGCGCTCGGGGAATGTCTTGAAAGCTGGTGTTGTTTCACCGTTTGGGTAGTTCCAATTCGATCCGGAATGATTGAAAATAATATCCAGCAGAATACGAATGCCCTTTTGATGAGCGGCTGCTACCAACTCGGTCAGATCTTTGCGTGTACCGAAGTGAGGGTCGACATCCAGAAAATGCTGAATGCCATAGCCGTGGAAAGTATCCAGGTGTCCACGTTGTTTGAAAACAGGACTTAACCAGATAGTCGAAATGCCGAGTGTCTTGAGATATTCAAGCTTCGATTCCACCCCTTTGAGTGTTCCACCTTGCCACCGGAAAGCACCGGATTCCGCCCAACGATCCCACCGCCAATTTTGCCCGTCATGCCCTGGTGGCCGTGCTGCGGGGCGATTTTTCCGGTCGAGCAAAGGCCGGTTGTCTTCTTGGCCGTCACTGAAGCGATCGATCAATAGAAAATATAGAATCTCATCCCGCCAATCAGCAGGGGAAGGATAATATCGTTGCCGTCGTGGAAGGGACACCTCGGACCGAATGCTGCGAGGCAGTGCACGTTGCAGAATTTGGGATGCGAATAGTGAGGCCATCTTCTCTCCTCCTCGGAAGATAGATTATCCTTGCAGATAATGGCAACTCTACGCCCAGTAGATGGCAGGGTCAATAAACTCTTTTGGCTGTGCGAGAAGCGAAGCGATTACGGATGTACCGTTATTTTTAAGATTTAATAGTGTGTTTTATCTGATTTATCAGACCACGCTGAGAACACCTTCAATGCTTCCGATCGCAATAGCTGTTTCATTGGTATTTTGCGCTGCTGGGGTTCGGCCATGATTTCTTCATAGATGAATTGATCATCAAAGCCAATGTGCGCTGCATCGACCCGTGTGCAGGCATAGAAGATTCTTTCTGGACGCGCCCAATAAATAGCACCAAGGCACATGGGGCAAGGTTCGCAAGTCGTATAAAGCGTGCATCCCTCTAGCTGAAAATGTTCTAAATGCAAGCATGCGTCGCGAATCGCGATGATCTCGGCATGCGCAGTCGGATCATTCCTGGCAATGACTTGATTGTTACCTCTGCCGACGATCCGTTGATTTTTAACGATTACGCAACCGAATGGGCCGCCTTCATTTTTGCTCGCGCCTTGAGCAGATAGGCGAATGGCTTCCAGCATGAATTGTTGGTGCTGTTCTTCAATCATGACGTTGCAAGAGCGGCAAAATTTGTAAGGTGGCTTATCCGAGGCAAGATCGGCACAGTCATCGTGCTTTGCCCCGGATAGATATGATTCAGATGCTACACATCCGGCACATTTTTAGATCAGTCTATTCTCGGACAGCCTCCAAGGTCAATCGATCTCACCAGTAGCGTACGTGCCCTGTATCCAGGTGGATAAAGTTAGAGTTCGGATAATAACCAACGCCGCCGACTTTCATCGATAGCGCTGCTTTTCTTAGGTTGGCCAAAGAGAATTCGGGCAATCGGATATCGATTGCCTTACCTTGCATGTGAAGACTTTGTTTTGCCACGCCGTTGTTTTGCATGGCGAGCATTTGATTGGTCTCCGGTGATCGATAGCCTGAAACCACCTGGAATTCCTTTTTTGCACCCATCCGGCTATGGAGGAGCTGCATCAAGTCGAGTAAACGAAGATCAATGGCATGCATTTTGTTTGTGCGATGATCGCGTAATACTTTTTCGATTTCTCTTAGCGCGCCAGGAATGTAGCGGCCTTTTTCCCAGTAAACCGATTTTACCCGCTCGCCCGTATGCAAATTCAGTAAAGCGAGTTGCTTGACGGATGTTCTGGGCGCGCTTGCATACGCCGTGGGTAATGCGAGCAATGCGCATGCACCAAGACCTGCTTTAAAGAAAAATCTTCGGGCAGTTCCCTGCTCCGTCAGTTGGTGATCATGTTCGTTAGTTTTTTGTAAAAGCATTCCGAGTCCTCCAATAAGATATCAAGAATAGATTGATTCTTGAAATGGATAAAATCGCTTACCACCGAGCATGCTTTAGTACTCGCTTATCTCGTCCATAAATATCAGATGAAAAATAAACATTATTTTGATCATCAATCCATGTCGTGAGATAGATCAAATAGATAGGTAAGCGTTTGGGTAAATGGACTGTCGTCGTTTTGCCCGTCTCTATTTTGGCAACGAGATCAGTCACTGCAGCGGGTTCATTTAATACAAATCCGGCTAATTGCAATGGTTTTTCCAGTCGAATACATCCAGAGCTGAATGTTCGAATATCCTTCCGAAACAATTGCTTGGAAGGCGTATCATGGAGATAGATGCTAAACGGATTGGGAAACATAAATTTGATCGTTCCCAAAGCGTTTTTCGCCCCTGGATCTTGCCGTAACACATAGGGAAAGCGCTTACCTAGTGTTTGCCAATCGATCGAATCGGGGTCCAAGGCATCGGTTTGGTAATCATGATTCGAATAAATTTTAATGCTTTGCGAGGCGAAATAAGTGGGATTGGCTTGTTGTTTGGGTAATAAATCCTTGGTGGCGATACTGTGAGGAATATTCCAGTAAGGATTGAGTACAAGGTGCGATATGCGACTATCGAAACTGGGTGTCGAGCGGTAATCGCGTCCGACGATAATGCGCATGGTCAGAACATGTTGTCCCTGCTCGATGGCCGCTAACTGGAAACCTGCAATATTGACGAGCAAATAGCGGTCGCCGAGTTCTCTAGGCAACCAGCGCAGACGTTCCATGTTGACGCGTAACTGCTGGATTTTTTGCTCCGGCGTTCGATTCAATGCGTCACGTGTATTTTTCCCGATAATTCCATCTGCATTCAATCCATTCCGCTCTTGGAATGCTTTGATCGCATCGACTAAGTGAGCGTCATATTTTTGATCATTGCTGAAAGGGAGATCGTATTCAGGGTAGCCGTATTGGACAAAATCATGTGCGATGCGCTTTCTTATCAGGGGAATGGCTGGATGACTCATGTTGGGTCGAATGAGTGGTGTTTCTGGTATGCTCGCCCAATGATTGCCTTGCGTGATTTGTTTACGGTAATGAGCCAATGCTTGCTTCATCAACTGATATATCTTCGTTGTCGGAGGCAAGCTTTCCAGCGATGCTTTTAAATCACCTGACGCTATGGCTTGCTGCAGGTAGGCTGCAGCATCGAAGTCAGGCTGCTTAATATGCCAATCCGGGTCAACCTCGGCAGCGGTCAGGCGCCCCCTGCGTAAATCCCGAGTGAGCAGCAATAATGCTTGAGTGGTTTGTAGTTCGAGTTCAAGCCACAGTGGTTTGGTATGTATCTGCTCACGCAGATACAATAGTTCTTCGAGCGCATAGTCCTGGTTATCCAAACCCTCTTGTTCTGCATTGGCGATAAATGCGATAACAATATCGTGTATGGGTGCCAATTTATCTTCCTGTACCCAAACAGGCTGATAATCATGCATTGCATAAAAACGCTTTAACGTTGCCAAAGCGAAATCATCGTTGTTTGATGAGGGGAGGGATATTCTATCAAGCCGATGACGCAATGACTGTGCGTTAATCGTATCGGCGATTGCGGGAAAGAAAATGCCTACTCCAATCGCGAACAAACCCATTTGTAGCGCCCGGATTTTTGTAACTATACTTCCTATGCTGCTATAGAAAAACCTGCTAATACCTTCCAGTTCTCCTGGTAGACTGCTCATGAAATATCGGTATGAATTATGCCAATTTATAATAGGTTTACGTTTTACCACATATCCTTCAGAATGCCTAAGAAAAAGTTGAGGTCATTTTATGGTTTTTTTTAAAAGATCAAAGAGCCCCTTGTTGCGCATAGCCTGTCGCTACGTAATTATTGACCCTGACAAAACCGTCGCGTAAAGTTGAATTTACTCGGTTCGATTACGAAAATATTGATATATAAATAAAAGAAGGGAGATTCATCAATCATGGATATCAAAAAGTGGAGCGAAGAAGAACTCACATCGACGCACGAAAAGCTTGATGCGTGGTGTCAAAAATACGCTAACACTAAATGGGGAGGAACAATGTGGTTTGTTACCGGATTGCTCGGCGCATTTGCGCTGTCGACCGGAGTCGTGTTCATTTTTTTCGACGGGATGACTGTAATGAGTTTTGTGTTGATGGTGCTCGGGGGAATCACCTGTTTTTCATGGTATAAAAGCGAGCAGCAACGTAAAAAGAATCGGGAATTTCTTGAAGAACTCAAGAGAGAAATTACACGTAGAGCCAAGCGGAAAGAAGAAAATCCGGCAAATTGAGAACTGTGATAGTTAATCTGTGTTAAGGATTATGAAGGATTAGCTTTTATTTGAACGCTTGATTAATAGGAAAGAGCAAGTCTGCTCAACTTCAATCAACGCTGAAAATTTGATCGAAGGTTGGTTCAATTTTGCGACAGAGCGGTGTCATTGACGCATATTTGCTCGCGCGTATAGTCGAGCATGCCCCGGTTTCTGAAATCATTCATGATCGTGCTGACCACTGGGCGGCTCGCACCAACTAGATCGGCAAGTTCTTGCTGGGTGAGAAAAATTTCTAGAGAAAAGCCATGGGTACAGCGTGTACCAAATAATTTTGCCAGTTCTAACAAAGTGGAAAAGACGCGTTTTTCGACGGGTTGGGTAAGAATAGCACGGAGCTTGCGCTCTATTTGTTGCTGCCGGGCATAGATCGTCCCGAAAACATGCCAGGTGGCTTCAGGTGAGTGAAACAGCAATTTCTTGAAATCGTCTTGTTCTATTCTATAAAGCGCAACGTTACCCAGGGCTTGAGCACTTTCTTCCATTGTCTGCATAACAGAATCACCTGACAAGTGACCGAGGATATGGCCAGGTTGAAGTAAGGCGAGCGTTAGTTCATTACCTTGCAAGGTGAGATGGGAAAGCTTGATGACACCTTGTTTTATCCAGAAAAAGCCGGTGCAAGACTCTCCTTGATGATAAAGGAAACATTTGTCGGAAACGGTAACAAGTTGCATGCTGGGACATACTTTTTGCCATTCTTCCCAATTCGGCGTCAGGAATGGGCTGAGTATCCCCGCTTTTGTTTGGCTTGGCTGCGGTGGGGGCATTGTTTTTCCAATATACCGATATACCGGTTTAACGTTTGTTTCCCCACAACTGGGCTAGACGCGCATCGCGGCCACATCGGCTGCGGTAATACGAATAACGGAGCGGGTTCTTGATATAGTAATCCTGGTGATATTCTTCTGCCGGATAAAATTCGGTGGCAGGTAAAATCTCGGTCACGATGGGCTGATGGAAATGACCAGATGCAACGAGCGCAGATTTGGAAGCCTCGGCTTGCATCTTCTGGTGGACATCTAGGTAGAAAATCGCGCTACGGTATTGCGGTCCGATGTCGCAGAATTGACCATTGGCTGTGATTGGATCGATGGTTGGCCAGTAAACTTCCAGCAACTTGGCGTAACTTGTTTTAGTGGGATCAAAATAGATTTTTACGGCTTCGATGTGCCCGGTTTTCCCTTTACTGACTTGTTCATAGGTTGGATTGGCAACTGTGCCGCCGATGTAGCCCGATAGGGTTTTGATTACACCTGGAACTTTATCGAAGTCCGCTTCAGTACACCAGAAGCATCCTCCTGCAAAGATCGCAATCTCGAAATTGGCCTCTTGTGCTGAAGGGTTTGCTGGATAGTCGATTCCAATGATATTCCGATTATCGGAGGGCTGGCATCCTGCCGTCATGATCAGAGCTAGTAGTGACCAAGCGAACAGCCAGGGAAAGTAGGCCCAATCGGATTTTGCTAACGCCTTATCATTCTTCATGGCTATCCCCTGAGTTCAGGGAGGGGTTCACCTTTCGGAATGAACCGCAGGGCCAGCCCATTGTTACACCAACGCTCACCTCTTGGGGGTGGGCCATCGGTAAAGACATGCCCTTGATGGCCGCCGCAACGTGCACAGTGATATTCTGTGCGGAGCATGATCAATTTGAAATCGCGTTTAGTACCGACATGACCGGAAATCGGCTGGGTGAAACTTGGCCAGCCTGTGCCACTGTCATATTTGTGCTGACTTTCGAATAGCGGCAGATAACACGCCGCACAGATGTAAGTACCATCGCGGTATTCTTTATTGAGAGGACTGCTCCCTGGCCGTTCCGTATCTTCTTCGAATAATACGCGATAGGCCTCGGGTGATAGTAAGGCACGCCATTCTTCATGGGGTTTTTCTAATGGGGTGACTGTAATGGGATCGATTTTAATAGTGGTACTCCTTTGTTTTTCAGCGACCAACTCACGTGAACATGATGATACAAAAGGGAGTGCCGCTAAAGCAATGAAACCTTCCAATACTGTACGCCGCTTCATAGTAAAGCCTCATTTCCAAGAACAATTAATCAAATTTTGGATTGTGTGTATTCCGTATAGTTCACAAAGTGCCTGATTTGTTCTGTCATGCTGCTTGAGGCAAGTAGTATTGCAGCCAACGTACAGTTTTCATGTGGAAAAAAGCAGTTCTGCGTAGAAAACTGGGTGGAAAAAACAAACCCCGCCTCAAGGCGGGGTTGTGGTTTGCGTAATAAGATTAGTTGCAACCTGATTCCGCAAAAATAACTTCCCAGTTCATGGAATTGCCGCGCCTATTCATAATGACGTTGTATTCATTGCCATCGACGAGAACGCAAGGAATAACCAATTCACCCGAAGCCAGATCAGCTTGTGCAACGGGAGGGGTAAAGGGGCCGGCAGGTACGCAGGCGCTGACATCATATTTGACATAGCCCGTAGTAGGGACATCATTTACTGGTGTTGACGTGGCTATATAGGCGTGTTTGCCAATGACTTTTATATCCATGGCACCAGGTACGGGTACCTGGATACTGGCTGCTGAGCCAGGAAGAAATGCATCAGTGGCTGGATCATAGGAGCACGTTAATGCTTCACTGGGTGAATCCGGTAAGATGGTCAGGCTGTTGTTGGTAGCCAAAAAAACGGCACGTTCTTTAAACACGACCATCGGGTCGGCATGAGCGGTGATAGCTAACAATGAGCCTATCATTGCAAGACTAAATGTTAAAAATAATTTTTTCATTTTCTTATTTTCTCCTTTTGTTGATTAATCTTAATCTAGAATAAGGCTTTTCTTCTTAGCGAAGAAATCGCCATTTCGCCATTTCTTTGATTGTGCGACTTCAACTTCATGATACAAGAAAAACAATCCTTCAACTATTTAACGTTAATAGTATCCGTTTTATTTCTACCGGTCAGTCTATAACCCAAATTCCGCGATTGAATTTTTAATTTCTCCCGCGGATGTCCCGAAGCATGATCGCAAAAGCGAAAGCGGGCAGAAAGCAGTGGATTTGATGACGTGTATGTGCATCACATTGCTATTTTCAGTGTTGCGGGTACATTTTAGCTTTTTGATGACGAATTTATCCTTTCCGCAGTGAGGCGGCACCGAGTAGATAAAGGAATGGGTCAGCTATGGAGCGAGGGATTGGGCTAATTGGTAGCTTTTAGTGCGGATGTTTTGGAATAACTGGACGGACTCGGTCGCGATCTTGAGTACCAGCGTACGCGCACGACGTACGAGCTTGCCTGGCAGATGAAACAGACGCCAACGTATTGTTGCCACTCGGTGTCGCTGCCATCCGCTGTCCAGGGCAGAATGCTTGAATAAAACGAACAAATTATGAGCGATTACACCGATACGAAAGAAAGCGGCATTGGCCTCGAATTGTCCACAGGGCATACGTTCCATACCAAAGCCGATTTTTAGCTCCTTGATGCCATTCTCGGAGACTTCGCCACGTTGGCGATACCAGACCAACGTATCTTCTGCAGACTCCTGGCGATTGCTAGCAATCACGTGATACTTGGGCTGATCATCAAACAGTTCAGCTTGGCATTTGTACTTGACTACGATCAGGCGGAACGCCTTGTGCGTTTCATTCATGCTGTGCGTGGTTTCGGCTATGGCGCAGTCAGCATAGTGTTTCCAGTCCGATTCGGGAATAGCCTCAATGGCCTTGAGGGTAGATGCGTCGAGCCGACCGCCAATGGCAAAGGTTTTGCTCGTTTCTTCACAGTAGTTGAAGATATCCGCCTGATAACCCGCTGAATCCAGACGAATATGGGCGATATGATGCCCCTTGGGCAGGTGAGTTTCACAGTCCTTGATGAATTCAAGATTTCTGCTGGCCGGAGCGGTGTTGCCTTCACGGAATTCATCATGAATC
>NZ_QAOO01000014.1 GCF_003051105.1 Nitrosomonas nitrosa
ATGAGCACTTTTTACACTGAAAGTGCTCTTTTGTCCAGATCTTTAAATAACTTTCTGAATTTGATTATGATTGATTAGTGAACAAATTTACCCTGAACCTAACATAAGTGGGCGTAGACGTTTTCCTCACCCAATGCTAGGACTGGCAGTCGGTATCATCCAAATGTGTGCAAAACATAATATCTATTACTGGTTCTCAGCAATGGATCCTGCCCTGAATAGACTGCTGGGCTTTTATGGTATGCAACTTAATCCCATTGGTCCTTTAGCTGAGTTCCACGGCGCCCGTCGACCTTATCATGTTTGTATACTCGATGTGCTTGAACGAATGTATCAGAATCATCGTGATATTTGGGAGTTGGTAACTGAGAATGGTCAAATCTGGCCTGCAGATCTTAAGTCTATTCCCTTGTGTCAGCCCCGAGCGCATACTGATTCAAGCGTTGTGACCTGCTAGAACTACTCGGCATGGTTGCGCGTTTCGTTGATCATTGGTGGTGCTGCATTCTTTTGCTGCTTATCCTCATTGGTTTATCGCATGATATCAATTCTGCAGAAACGAGTCAGTCGGTTGAAACGATCATACATCCTGCAGTTAATATTCATCATATTTCGAGAAACTCACTGCGTGGCATTTTTGGTATGCGGCAAAGAGCATGGCCGAATGGCTTGCCTATCAGGGTGTTTGTACTTCCGGACGATGCGCAGCTACACAATCAATTCGCGAAAGAAAAACTCAATATTTTTCCATATCAATTACGTTCTGCATGGGATAGGCTTATCTTTTCAGGGACTGGCCAGGCCCCATTTCTAGTAAATTCTGAAGAAGAAATGCGCGCGCGCGTAGCCAGCACACCGGGCGCTATCGGTTATTTGAAGAGAGTGAATATAGATGACAGTGTCCAAATTCTTCATATTGAATAAGCTTCTTACTCATAATGTGAGGTTGTTTTTATTATGGGGGGGAGCGGTCTGGATCGTCATGCATGCTTCCTTGGTAAATGCTTCAGAGGGTAAGAATCTAAATATACTTCAAATTCATGGTTTTTTGAGTCAAGGTTATGTCAATACGTTGGGGTCAAATAATGATGTATTCGGTGATAGCAGTAGAGGGAGAGGAAGTTTCGACTTTAGAGAAATTGGTGTGAATGCCTCTTATCGACCACTGACGAATCTTCAGTTTTCAGGGCAATTACTATCACGCCAGGCGGGTGAAGATAGCAAAGGGGGAATTCGCGTCGATTATGGTTTCGTGGATTATACTGCTTTTACAACAGAAACGAGGGAATTAGGTATTCGTTTGGGGCGAACCAAGAATCCACTTGGCTTGTACAATGATACACGCGATGTGCCGTTCACACGTCCAAGTATTTTGTTGCCCCAATCGATTTATTTTGACCGGACGCGTAATTTGGGATTGGCTTCAGACGGAGCTCAATTTTATGGTGAGTCGCGTGAAGAATGGGGCGATATTACTGTCCAGTTTGGGGTTGTGTTTCCACAAGTCGGTGATCGGGCTACTGAATGGGCGATTCTCAATCGTGATCGACTGGGTCATTTAACAACCCGGCTGTCCTATATTGGACGCATGATTTATGAACGTGATGGGGGGCGTATAAGGCTTGGAATAAGCGGAGCGCAAGTCAACGTTGGCTATGATTCAGCGGCGAGCTTGAATGATCCTTTAAATGAAGCGGGTTCATTTCAGTTTACGCCTATAATTTTTTCTGCTCAATATAACACTGAACGTTGGAGCTTTACGTCGGAGTATGCATTGCGTCACATTATGCGTAAAGACTTTGGTTCGGCTTTAGGTAAAGTTGATACTACAGGTGAGAGCTTTTATTTTCAGGGGATTTATCGGTTCAGCCCTTCTTGGGAAGCTGTTTTGCGTTATGACGTATATTTTGCTGATAGGAGTGACCGTGACGGGAGTGATTTCTTTGCCCATATTCAGCAAGCAGCACCTCAGCTTGCTAAGCACTATCCTGCATACAGCCGTTATGCCAAGGATTTGACGGTGGGTTTGCGCTGGAATGTGACGCCTTCGATTATGTTACGTGCAGAATACCACCATGTGAATGGGACGGGGTGGCTTTCTCAGTTAGATAATCGACATCCTGTGAGACCTGATTTCCCTGCATTCACTGATCGCCACTGGAATCTTTTCGCTTTTCAAGCTTCTTATCGTTTCTAAGTGAACGTCTCATGAAACAGGGTACTTCGGAAAAAATCACTCAACTAAATAAGTTGACTCATCGCGAATCATCTAAATTTGCTAGCCTAAAATGGAAAATTTCACTACTCAGCAGTGTCATTTTGCTAGTAGTCGTGACGATATTCAGTGTCATCAATTACAAAAGCCTCATAGATAGCATTGATCAACAAGGTGAATTGCAGTATCTACGGTACGGTAGGGAAGTCGAGAAGCTGATCGAGCAGATCAAGCAAGATTCCCACCAATTAATCAGAATGATTCCTTTTCTGAAAGGAATGGACGTGGCTCTAATTGCGCAAGATGATAAGCAAATTACAGAGGCATTCGAACATCATTGGCCATTACTCCAGCTGCAGGATGGGATCGAAGCGGTAAGATTTTATGATCAATTTAATCAGCTCTTAGTAGGATGGGACAGTTTTGAAGCCGACAGTTATCGTGAAACTTTAATTTTGGAGCATGTACGGCAAGTCAACTTGCAAGAGCAACCAGCCAATCCCTTGATATGTGTAGAGAGTTGTATACAGTACACGATAGAGCCCTTACTCATAGAAGGTATTCGTGCCGGGACGATCGTTATTGGTGCTTCACTTACGGATGTCTTTTTAGGGTTTAAGCGGACATTCGGTTCCGATATTGGATTACTTCTGAAAGAAAATACTTATTCGGCAAAAGACCACGATGTTTGGTTTCCTGATTGGGAGATGCGTTTGGCGGCATTGACCAATAGAGAAAGAAATCTCAAGATTCTTAATCATGCCATTAAAACGCACCCGGATCCTCTCAGTCTCAAACAAGGCATTCAAACCGAGAGGAATAAACGCTATTACAGGGTTAAGCTGTTGCCTTTACAAGGTGTAAGTGCGGCAGATCAGGCGCATCTCGTCGTTATAACTGATATTACTGCGACTATTGAGGCTATTCATAACTCCACTTGGCGTATCGTTATCATTGGGTTAATCGGATTAATTTTTTCGGAAATTCTGTTATTTGCCATTCTTTCCGGACCCCTCTCGCGGCTTAAGCACATTGTTTTTACTTTGCCGTTATTAGCAGGCGGAAGCTTTAGCATTTTTCGTGCAACGCTTTCTTCGATTGAACGAAAACAATGGCTAAAGGATGAAATCAACCTCCTTTATGAAGCAGCTGTCACTTTATCGCATAAACTCGAGAATTTGGAAGACAAAGTCGTTTACCGTACCAAACAACTTGTGCAGCAACGAGACGAGTTAAGTAAAGAGAAAGATTTTATTGCACATTTGTTGGATACCGCCCAGGTTATCGTATTGACGCAAAACGTGTATGGCAAAATCATCATGTTGAATGCCTATGGTGAAATGCTGATGCGTTATACGGAAGAGGAAATAAGTGGAAAGCCTTTTCTTGAGATATTATCTCCCGATAGTGAGCAATACAACCTTAGTCAATATTTGGAAGAAATGCGTTTGGGGCGACGCGAACAATTGAAGCATGAGACGATTACTTTATGTAACGATGGTTCAAAGCGGCATATCGTTTGGCTGCATTCTCGATTGGCGTGGCAATCAGCAGAAGAACCCTCGGTGCTTTCGGTGGGATTGGATATCACAGAGTATAAGCGCGTAGAGGGTCATTTGGCATGGTTGGCTGATCACGATCCTCTAACAAATCTGTATAACCGGCGTCGTTTTAGTGAAGAGCTTGAACAGATCATGAGTTGGTCGGAGCGTTATCAACACCATGGTGCATTACTGTTTTTCGATCTTGATCGCTTCAAATATATCAATGATACCAGCGGCCACCAAGCGGGCGATACGCTGCTCAAGATGATAGCGGATATGTTAACCCAGACTATTCGTTCAGCGGATGTGACAGGGCGTTTGGGAGGAGATGAGTTTGCCGTTATACTGCCGGAAATTACTGCGAGTGGTGCAATTGAAGTCGCAAAAAAAATTATTGCTCGACTGAATGAAACGCAACTCACTGTAAATGGCAGAACTTATAAAATTGCTGCCAGTATCGGCATTGCACTTTTTCCGGAGCATGGTAAAAATGTGCATGATTTATTGGCTGCAGCTGACCTTGCAATGTATCAAGCCAAGGAAATTGGACGAGGAACTTGGCATCTGTTTTCCAATGATGATCAAACGAGAGAGCGAATGTACACGCTTGTGCATTGGAAGGAGAAGATAGAGTATGCTAACTTATACGATAAATATCTACTTTATTTTCAACCGATTATGTCGTTACGGGATAGATCGGTTACGCACTACGAAGTTCTCCTGCGTATGTCCGATAAAGATGGTACGATTCATTCACCAGCGGCGTTCATTGCTGCGGCCGAGCATACCGGTTTGATTCATGAAATCGATCACATGGTATTACGTAAAGCGATTGAGCAATCGGCAAAAATCAATAAATCGGGTAATCGGATTCGATTATCGATCAATTTGTCCGCCCATGCATTCAATGATCCGGAGTTGTTGCCCGTAATTAGGCATGAGCTCACCTATTACAATGTTGATCCTACCCTCTTCATGTTTGAAATAACCGAAACAGCGGCACTGGATAATTTGCCGGGAACCAGAAATTTATTGCGTGAAATTAAGGAATTGGGGTGTGGTTTTGTATTAGATGATTTCGGTGTGGGTTTTTCTTCATTCTATTATTTGCGAGAATTGCCTGTCGATGCAGTAAAAATTGATGGTTCGTTTGTACGAAACTTAGCAAGTAACCCGGCTGACCAGATTTTAGTAAAAGCTTTATGCAGCGTAGCAAGAGGATTTGGGAAGAAAATTACGGCTGAATTTGTTGAAAACGAGGAAGTGCTCGCGTTACTGGAAAAAATGGAGGTCGATTTTGCGCAGGGTTATCACGTAGGCAAGCCATGTTCAGCAAATGAAGCATTTCGATCCTTGTTACCGTGATAGTTGTATCGACCACTAAGCCAAATTTTCTTTTGAACGCTCAAGAGCAGCGGCGAAAAAACCATCGGTATGGTGAAGATTGGGAAATAATTGTAGATATTCTCCTGTATCAAGTGGAATATTTTGCTGAGACAGAATGTGGGCACAATTTAAGCGGGTAAAGCATGATGCATTTTCCGAGAGAAAGTGTTCGATGATCTCCTGATTCTCTTCAGGTAATAGGCTGCAGGTGGCATAGACCAGCCTGCCACCGGGCTTGAGTAGTTTTGCCGCAGAAGTGAGGATGACCGTTTGTTTAGTTTTTAATTCGTCGATACTTTGTGGATTTTGCCGCCATTTCAGGTCCGGATTGCGGCGCAGTGTGCCTAATCCGCTGCAAGGCGCATCAACCAGTACGCGATCTATTTTTCCCTGTAATCGTTTGATTCGGGCATCATTCTCATTGTTGATACGTTGAGGGTGTAAATTGGATAGCCCTGAGCGTTTGAGGCGGGGTTTCAAATTATTGAGCCGTTTCTCAGAAATATCGAATGCATAAATACGGCCTTGGGAATGCATGAGCGCCCCGAGCATCAGAGCTTTGCCTCCCGCACCCGCACAAAAATCAACAACCATTTCACCTCGACGAGGCGCAAGCAAATACCCAAGAATCTGACTGCTTTCATCTTGTACTTCAATTTTTCCGGAGAGAAATAAAGGGTTTTTGTTAATAGCCGGCTTGCCAGTTAACCGAATTCCGATAGGCGAGTAGGGTGTAGCATTCGCTTCAATACCTTGCTGGTTCAAGGTTGCGAGTACCTCATCTTGTTTAGCAAGTAATGTGTTAACACGCAAATCCAACGGGGCAGGGCATTGCAACGCCTGGCCAAGTTCCAGGATCTCATTATCTGACATGAATTTCTGGAGTTTTTCTACTAGCCATTCAGGAAACTCGGCCTGAATTGTGAGCGATTGTGATGTAGATGATATCGCCTTAATACGTGCAAGCCATTTAGCTTCACTGTCGTTGATGAATGTGGCTAGTTCTCGCAGATTCATGCCCTCGAATTTCGCTAAATAAGCCAAGAGGAGTGAGTGGGGAGTGATTTTTTCAGTTAAACATTCCAGAAAAATTCTGTGTCGCAGGATACCGAACACAATTTCTGCGATGATGGCGCGATCATTTTGACCAATCATGGGATGTTCGCGAAAAAATTGCCGAAGTAGCGCATCTGCAGGCGCTTTCAGGGGTAGGACAGTGCGTATGGCCGCGATGGTCATATCAAATTGAGCGGGGGATGGGCGCATATTATTTCCAGAGATTAAGAGAGCGTATTTTAAGTTAATGGTGTTGGTGGGCGTTATTTTTAGTACGGTAATAAGTCAGCATAGCGAAGCGCTTAACAGAGCTTTCAGCACATTTCTAGTCGTTATTGATCTAGATTAGGAGAAAGCAAAACGTACTGTTTTGTCTTTATATGAGTTGCTGATTGAACGAGAACACGACCATGAGCAACGGTGATACGGCCTTCCAGAAACCAGCGCACGGCTTGTGGATAAATCAAGTGCTCTTGTTGAAGAACGCGCGCACCCAGCGTTTCGGGGGTATCCCCAGTCAGAACCGGGACGGCAGCCTGAATGATGATGGGGCCATGATCTAATTGGGGGGTGACGAAGTGAACTGTGCAGCCATGGATTCTGACACCTTCTTGTAGCGCACGTGCATGGGTGTTTAGGCCTGAAAAAGCTGGTAGGAGTGAGGGGTGGATATTGATCAATCGTTTTTGGTATCGATTGACAAAATTATCTCCTAGGATTCGCATGAAACCAGCGAGCGCGACCAAACTAGGCTGGCAAGCTTCTATGATTTCAGTCAATGCGGCATCGAACGTTGTGCGATCCGAATAAAGGCGATGATCAATGACATGTGTTGTTATGTTGCGTGATCTTGCAATTTCTAACCCAGCGGCTGCCGGATTGTTACTGATCACTGTGATCCTTTTGACTGGAAGTTTCGCATCGAGCAACGCTCGCATATTACTACCTTGACCTGAAATAAGAATAACCAACGATTCCATCAGGACAAGACGGTTAAGCGATCAGGATAGAAGGCGCGTTAGAAGCTGTGGATTGAATGTGACCAATTGGCCAGACTGTTTCTCCAAGTGCGCGCAAGAGGGTTATCGCCTCATCGGCGTGTTCGGGGGCAACTACGAGTACCATTCCTACACCACAGTTAAAAACCCGGAGCATCTCTTCATCGGTGACATTACCGTGCTGCTGCAACCAACGGAATAAAGGTGGGGTTTCCCACGCATCTTTTTGGATATAAGCCATCGTTGTTGCAGGAAGAATCCGTGGGATGTTTTCCAGCAATCCCCCACCCGTAATATGAGCCATGCCTTTCACAGGCAATTGCTTTATTAACTCCAGCAAAGGCTTTACATAAATACGTGTCGGAGCCATGATGGCTTCGATCAGACTGCTACCGCCAAGCGGAGTGTTTAATTCGTTAGGGTATTTTTCGATAATTTTACGGATTAAAGAATAACCATTGGAGTGTGCGCCATTGGAAGCGATGCCAAGAACGATGTCATTTTCCGAAATGGTAGAGCCATTAATGATACTGTCTTTTTCAACGATCCCTACTGCGAAGCCAGCCAAGTCGTATTCACCATCTGGGTACATACTGGGCATTTCTGCAGTTTCTCCACCAATCAAGGCACATCCTGCCAACTCGCACCCTGCTGCGATACCCTGCACAACACGGGTGGCGATATCCACTTCCAGTTTTCCACAGGCGAAGTAATCGAGGAAGAACAGCGGTTCCGCACCTTGAACAAGAATATCATTGACACTCATGGCAACCAGATCGATACCGATATGATCATGCCGATCGAACTGGAATGCTAGCTTTAATTTTGTGCCCACGCCATCGGTTCCTGATACCAGCACGGGCTGACGATAACCCCCGGGAATTTCGAAAAGCGCACCGAACCCTCCGATTCCAGCAAGTATTTCCGGACGCCAAGTCCGTTGAGCAAATGGTTTTATTTTCTCAATCAGTAGATTACCTGCATCAATATTGACACCGGCATCGTGGTAGGAAAGTTGTTCAGCGTTAGAAGGATGCGATTTAGGCGAAGTCAAGTTGAGTTCTCGCTAAGTTACAGTTAGAGTGCCACTTTTATTGTGTAATTTTACCGCAAATGGCTTCTAAATACTCTCACTCTCGCGATCGGCAATATCTTTGGTGGTTTGTCTTAATCGGTTTATTCGGTGTGTTGATTTATTTATTGAGCCCAATATTGACACCTTTTATGCTGGCAGCAGTGATCGCATATATTTGTAACCCGCTTGTTTCATGGTTATCCGCTAAAAAAATATCCAGGACACTGGGGGCAATAGTCGTCATGCTTTTGTTAGTCGGCGCTTTTGCTACTTTGATTCTAATCATGATGCCCTTGTTCGAGAGAGAGTTTACACGTTTTGTTACCAGGATGCCCGACTACCTAGAAATTGCCCGTGATCATTGGATCCCTTGGTTAAATGCGAGGTTGGGGATCGATTTGCAGCTGGATGTGACAATGTTAAGGCAAGCATTGACAGAGCATTGGAGAAGTGCCGGCGGTATAGCTGCCAAGATGTTACCTTCGCTAACGAGTGGGGGTATTGCGATATTGGATTTTTTAATGAATTTACTGCTGGTGCCAGTTGTTCTTTTTTATTTGTTACGTGATTGGAACACCTTGATTCTACATCTCTATCAATGGATCCCTCCTTTTTGGCATGCTCAGGTTTATCCTTTGATGAAAGAAACCGATCGCGTGCTGGCCGAATTTTTGCGAGGACAAGTCGCAGTCATTATTTTGATGAGTATTTTTTTTGTGACCGGATTGTGGCTCGTAGATTTGGAATTTGCGCTACCGATTGGACTATTGGCAGGTATCTTGGTGTTTGTGCCTTATTTAGGCGCAATTGTTGGTTTGGCGCTTGCAACGTTTGCAGCCGTGATGCAATTCCAGGAATGGACGGATGTAATTGCCGTCTGGGCAGTATTTGGTGCCGGACAATTACTTGAAAGCATGCTGATAACGCCCTGGTTGGTGGGAGACCGCATAGGGTTGCATCCGGTTATGGTCATTTTTGCATTGCTCGCTTTTGGTCAATTGTTTGGGTTTATCGGTGTTTTGATTGCACTTCCAGTAAGTGCCATCCTGCTGGTGTGGCTCAGGCATTTACATAGGCAATATCTGGGTAAGATGCAGTCAAGCGACTGAAGTGCGAAGATATCCGTTTATTTGTGTGGATCGTGCATTCTGTATTTTTTTGATGATAAGTATTCATCATGCACCCTTGATATTCAGCTAAACTCACATTTCAGTGTATCTAAAATTTTTTCTAAAGCCTCTTGATTTTTAGACGACAATTTACGTGCAAAATCAATTAATCAAAAGGAATTTTGAAGAGTTCGACTGGTATTATTTCTGGTAAATTCTGAAAACTTTTTCACACATGGAGCGTGATTCGAGCTAATTTTGTTTAAGGGTCAATATTGTTTTGAGGGTAGCTAAATTCAGGAAAAATTGAATAGATTTATTACAATCTCAATAATATAGTATAGCTAATTGAGCGTATCGAAACTGACTGAAACGAGTCATAAATCCGCCAATTAGAACCTCTCGATCAGAAAATAAAATGATCAATGCTGAGATTGATGAAGAAATAGCGTTAATAAAGTCCTATGGAAAGCTTGTGTATCCCATAATCGATGGTTATATCATTAGTCTCGATAAGAAAAGATTCATAAAAGTCACTCGTCCCGTTACACCATCCGCATTGCGCGAATTTGAGAATTATTTGGAAACCTTGTTTAATCTCACGTATTCAGCTTATTCACAACAGTTCCATTTTTCTACGAATGAGCTAATTGATATAAGTCTTGCTGCGGTAAATAGAACTCAATTTCTGACTTTGCATACGATAGGATACGAAAATGTAATTGACATGGGGCTCGCATTTGTTTGGTCATACAATTCTTCTCAATTGTTACCGACAGAAAATCAAGTTTGTCTGCAGTTGATAAAAAGGCAGATAAATGAATCGATTTACCAGGATGCAATGGGATTGATTCGTGAATATAGAAGGCAAGGTGCACTTGGGGATATTTGTAGAATAGGGCGCGTTAATCTGGTTACAAATGAAAATATTAAAAATGGCACAGCAGCCTTGCTGAGCTATGCAGGCTTGATAAATAGCTGGAGAGTGCCCCATATTGTGGGATACACTAACTATGCTAGATTTGTGTACTTTAACAAAGTAGTAGGATTCGGGCGGAACCATGGTAAATATGTGGTTTTAGATGATAACCGTAACGGTAATCTCGTTTTTATTTATAAAGTAAAAGATTTATATAGTAAGTATTTCCTTGATTTTTAGTAGCTAGCCCTCATATAGCAATCCATGTTCTAGTCTGATATCTTTCTTATTATGGCTACTATCCGCACCCCTGCTGTCGCGGGCTTATTTTATCCAGCTAATCCTCAGTGCTTGCTTGAAAATATCGGGTGCTTATTGTCCAGCGCGCAAGTATCAAGATGCTTACCCAAAGTATTGATCGTGCCCCATGCAGGCTACATCTACTCTGGAGTCGTCGCGGCATCAGCTTATGTCACACTTAAGTTGATTGCGGAGTGTGTACGGCGTGTTGTCCTGCTAGGCCCCGCACACCGTACTTTTTTGCATGGGTTGGCATTACCGAGAGAGGCTATTTTTGCAACACCCCTGGGTCAAGTAAAGGTAGATGCCACGGCTGCCGAAAAGATCGCTCGTTTACCACAAGTATCCATCAACTCATCCGTACACGCATTGGAGCATTCGCTGGAGGTGCAATTACCTTTTTTACAATATCTTCTGGAAGATTTTTCAATTTTACCTGTAGTCGTGGGAAGGGCTTCAGTTGATGAAGTGAGTGATGTATTGGATTGCGTGTGGGGAGGTGAGGAGACGTTGATTATCATTAGCTCCGATCTTTCGCATTACCTTCCTTACGCAGCCGCTCAAAGAGAAGATAATAAGACAGCCGCATCCATTCTTGAACTCCACCAGGAGATCGATCATACCCACGCATGTGGTGCGACGCCGATCAATGCTTTGATGGCAGTTGCACGCAAGCATTGCTTGATACCGCATTTGCTGGATTTGCGCAACTCGGGCGATACTGCCGGTTCAACGGACCGTGTAGTAGGTTACGGTGCATTCGCTTTTATGTCACAAGATGTTCCAAAGAGAACAGGCTATGCATCCTGAGCAAGGAAAATCCCTTTTAACGATTGGACGTGTAGCGATAGCGCGCGCTCTGAATCAGCCGTGCCAATTAAATATTGATGAGACCGTGCCCTGGTTGCAGAAAATGGGGGCTTGTTTTGTGACTTTGATGCAAAACAATAAACTGCGAGGATGCGTTGGGTCTCTTCAGGCGCATCGTTCATTACTGGCTGATGTCCAAAACAACGCTATATCTGCAGCTCTTCATGATTCCCGTTTCTCTCCGCTCGAATCAAACGAACTTGATTACACTGAAATCGAAATTTCACTCGTTTACCCATCACAAAAAATGGTGGCCCAGGATGAAGCTAATGTTTTGGCGCAGTTGCGGCCCGGTGTCGATGGGATCATATTTGAATATGGTTATCACCGCAGCACCTTCTTGCCCCAAGTATGGGAGATGTTTCCGCAGCCCCAGCAATTTCTGGCCAAGCTGAAGCAGAAGGCGGGGTTGCCCGTCGATTTCTGGTCAGAGGCGATCACGTTGTCACGCTATACCATAACCAAATGGCGAGAATCAGATATGCGTTGGGAGGAGAATTCGGATGGATGAGCCGATTGGCAAAGCAGAGCAATTTCCAGCTAAATACTGGCATCGATTGGAGGATGGGCGAATTCAGTGTGATTTGTGTCCGCGTGATTGTAAGTTGCATGAGGGGCAGCGGGGGGCATGTTTTGTGCGCGGCCGTGTAGGAGATGAAATGGTGCTGACAACTTATGGTCGCTCATCGGGCTTTTGCATCGATCCGATCGAAAAAAAGCCACTGAATCATTTTTTTCCAGGCAGTAGCGTGCTGTCTTTTGGTACGGCAGGTTGTAACCTTGCTTGCAAATTTTGCCAAAATTGGGATATTTCCAAATCACGCAGTTTCGATAAGCTAGCTGACCAGGCGAGTCCAGAAGCCATTGCGCGTACTGCTGCACGTTTAGGTTGTAAAAGTGTCGCATTTACCTATAACGACCCTGTTATATTTGCTGAGTATGCTATGGATGTCGCAGATGCGTGTCATGAGCGTGGAATCATGACAGTTGCTGTCACGGCAGGCTATATTCATGCTGAGCCCCGAGTTGATTTCTACGCAAAGATGGATGCGGCTAATGTTGATCTTAAAGCATTTAGTGAGGGATTCTATATCAAGCAAACGGGTTCGCATTTGCAGCCCGTGCTCGATACGTTAAAGTATCTCAGGCATGAGACGCAAGTGTGGTTTGAGTTGACGACTTTGTTGATTCCAGGGCTGAACGATTCTGCTGAAGAACTGACAATGCTTAGCGAATGGATAGTCGGCGAGCTAGGAGAAGATGTGCCATTGCATTTCACCGCGTTTCATCCAGACTACAAAATGGTGACTATTGCTGCTACACCTGTCAGCAAATTGGTTGAGGCAAGAAAAATTGCACAAGCAGCGGGGCTTAAGCATGTTTATACCGGTAATGTGTATCATCAAGAAGGCGATACTACTTTTTGCCCATGCTGTAACGAGCCTTTGATCAAACGTGATTGGTATGATATTACCCAGTACCACATTGCGAACAATGGCCGCTGCTCTTATTGTAATACTGTGATTGCCGGACGTTTTGATGATTTTGCCGGTGCATTCGGCAGGAGACGTATTCCTGTTGTTATAGGGAGTTAATATGGGTTCAGTCTGGATTTCGGAGGGGACGGTCCGATTGGAAGGTGAGTTGGTATTGCCTGAATCGACAACCGGTGTAGTTTTGTTTGCGCATGGCAGTGGAAGTAGTCGTTTTAGCCCGCGTAATACTTACGTTGCAAAGGTATTGCAGGAACGTGGAATCGGTACACTGCTATTCGATTTGCTGACTAAGAACGAAGATCGCGATTATGCAACACGCTTCGATATTGAGCTGTTAACCCGGCGATTGCTCGCAGCAACAGCTTGGGTATTAGCAGAGCAAAAGACATCAACATTGAAAATTGGTTATTTCGGTGCGAGTACCGGCGCTGCGGCTGCACTGCAGGCGGCAGCAAGATTAACCAATAAAATTGCTGCGGTGGTATCGCGTGGTGGTCGGCCAGATCTTGCAGGAGAACAGGCCTTGAAATCGGTGACGGCTCCGACTTTGTTACTGGTTGGAGGTGCAGATTACGGCGTAATTGAATTAAATGAACAAGCCTACGCAATGTTAAATTGCAGAAAACAGCTTGCCTTGATAGCCGGTGCAACCCATTTATTTGAAGAAGAGGGCACGTTGGCGCAAGTTGCACATCACGCTGCAGATTGGTTTGAGCGGTATTTGGTTAAATCTGCACATTTGGCCTCCTAGGTCGATGAATGGGCCTTTTGCGGCAAAAGATCATTTTGGTTGTTATCCATCAATATGGCTTTATCTTACTATATTACTGATTTTTATTTAAAAATTTGCTGGAAATCATTTTTTCTATTTCAACCAGTAAGAATATTCCTAGGCCGATACCGAGTGATATTAGCCAATAGCGTAACTCAAGTGAAGTAGAGCCAAACCATTGGTGCATGAAAGGTGCATAGACAAAAAGTAGTTGTAGTGCTGCCAGTATACCAATCGCTAGCCAGGCAATAGGATTGGCGAAGAGACGAGACAAGGGTAGGCTTGATTCTAGCAAGTAACGGCTGTTCAAAAGATAAAAAGCTTGTCCACAAACCAGGGTGTTAACCGCCATCGTTCGGGCGAATTCTACCGGAGTGCCAAGTTCAATTTCGATCAGGAATACAGTGACGGTAGCGCCACCGATCAGAACGGACACGAAACCGATTCGCCATAGAAAAGCTATCCCTAGTATCGGAGCATTGGGTGCGCGGGGTGGGCGCGACATGACGTCTGGCTCGGAGGGTTCAAAAGCAAGGGCTAATGCAAGCGTGACGGCGACCACCATGTTGACCCATAGGATTTGTACGGGGGTCAGGGGAAGAACTAGGCCAAAGACAATTGCGACTAAGATTACGAGTGCTTGTGCACCATTTGTAGGTAAAGTAAACAGTATGGCTTTGCGGAGATTGTCATAAATGGTGCGGCCTTCTTCTATCGCACGTTCGATCGATGCAAAATTGTCGTCGGCCAAGACAATATCAGCCGCTTCTTTTGTGGCTTCTGTGCCTTTAATGCCCATGGCCACTCCCACATCCGCACGTTTAAGTGCCGGAGCATCATTGACGCCGTCGCCCGTCATTGCAACAATTTCCCCGTTGGCTTGCAGGGCTTGCACTAACCTGAGCTTATGTTCGGGGCTGGTGCGGGCGAAGATATCGTTAGCATGGACGATGCGACGTATTTCCTGATCGGAGGCCGCCTCCAGCTCTGCGCCTGTGACGGCATGCTTACCATCGCCAATGGCCATTTCTAAACCAATGGCTTTGGCGGTGCCTGCGTGATCACCCGTAATCATTTTTACGCGGATACCTGCTTGATGGCAGGCCTGAATGGCTTTGATCGCTTCGGGGCGAGGCGGGTCAATAATGCCGACGAGACCAAGGAAGATCAATTCCTCTGTAAGATCATCCTGGGTGAGCGTATGTTGGTTGTAATCGACATCACGCGAAGCAGCCGCAAGCACACGCAGACCTTGTTGCCCAAGTGCTTCTATTTGCTCTTCCCAAAATACACGATCAAGAGTTTCTTGCAGGCCGTTTGCAGATTGTTGGAATTGGCAACGTTCCAACAATCGGTCTGGGGCGCCTTTGAGCAAAATGCGGCGGGCTCCATTGGGTAGGCGATCAAGTGTTGCCATGAATTTATTCGCTGATTCAAATGGGATCAGGGCTATGCGCTCGTAACTTTGATCATCGAAGCATGCTTTGTGCGCGAGAGCGCGTAGCGCACCTTCAGTGGGCTCGCCTGTGACTATCCATTCATCCGCATCTTTGCCAATGCGGGAGTCGTTGCAAACAGCCATAACTTCGATCAGACGATGTAAATCGGGATGTGTATCGAGTGATACTCCGTCACCATCGAGCGTGATCTCGCCCTGGGGCCTGTAGCCTGTTCCTGTGATATCGTAGCATGCCGCCCTTGTGACGATGTGACGTGCCGTCATTTCATTGCGAGTGAGTGTGCCCGTTTTGTCCGAGCAGACGACCGTGACAGAGCCGAGCGTCTCAACGGCATTCAGCTTTCTCGTGATGGCATTATGTTGTGCCATGCGTTGCACACCTAGGGCGAGTGTAATGGTGAGGATGGCAGGCAGTCCTTCCGGAATGGCCGCTACTGCGAAACCTATGGCGGCAAGAAACAGTTCATCGAGCGTGAAATCGTGAAGTGCGTAGCCGATGAAAAACATGAGTACGGCCTGTCCCAAGATAAGCGCTGAGAGGATCTTGCTAAATAGATTCATTTGTCTCGTCAAAGGCGTGGCGAGCGTTTGCACTTCGGCGATCAGTTTGTTAATACGGCCAAGTTCTGTCGTTGCCGCTGTTGCTGTTACGATACCGATTCCCCTGCCGGAAGTAACCATGGTGCCCGAATAAGCCATATCATATCGATCGCCTAAACTAGCATCCTGTGAGACAGGTTCTGTATTCTTTTCCGATGGCACTGATTCGCCAGTAAGTGCAGACTCTTCGATTCTTAGATTGACGGCTTCGATCAATCGCATATCGGCAGGTACGCGGTCACCAGAGCGCAGTCTCACGATATCTCCGGGGATGAGTTCCTCGGCCACGATTTCCACCCATTCATCATCACGGCGGACATGCGCGTGTATAGAAAGCATTTTGCGAATGCTTGCAAGTGCTTCTTCCGCTTTTCCTTCTTGGATAAAACCAATAATGGCATTGATGAGAACGACACCGAGAATGACACTGGTATCGATCCAATGGCCCAGCAAGGCAGTAATGATTGCTGCTATGATGAGGATATAGATGAGTAAGTCGTGAAAATGTTTGAAGAAACGTTTAAGCAATCTTTCTTTGGGTGGAGTCGGTAAGCGGTTGGGGCCAATGATTTTGAGACGATTCGCGGCTTCTTCGCGACTCAAGCCATTAGGGTGGCTCTTCAGTTTTTGTAAAATGACGTCGATAGCTTGTGCGTGGGGTTGTTCGACATAGAAAGTTGAATTCGAAGCTTTGCTCATGGACCTCCTTTTGTCAGTCTGCTTTTTTGCTATTGCTGCAAAGTGTGGGATGTTCTTGTTTTTCTGCCTTATAGTTTGATTGAGTCAAATAAATTCTAGAAATGATTGCATTCAGCTGTCTTCAATAACTCAATAACTTCCTCGTCGCTAACCTGGGGGAAGGAACGATAAAATTGACCTACTGAATAAAATGACTCGGGTGATTCAAGGCATACGATTTCATCAGCGTAAGAAGCTACTTTACTTAGTGTCTCCGGAGGTGCGACAGGTATTGCGCATATCAATTTTTGAGGCTGCTTAGCGCGCAAGGCGTGTAAGGCGGCGATCATCGTAGCACCTGTAGCTAAGCCGTCATCAATGACGATTACGATACGACCCTTTGGGTCGAGGGGAGGACGAACCGGTGTATAACGGCTACGCCGCTCACGCATGATTTCGAGTTGGTTATTTTTTTCGATTTCGATATAACGCGGATCCTTTACGATCTGATGCGCGTATTCAGGTAGATAGGTCCAACCGGTTTCATCAACCGACCCGATGGCAAATTCAGGATTGTCCGGCGCGCCCAATTTTCGAACGAGCACGATATCCAAGTCACCTTCTAATTTTTCAGCGATGATTTTGGCCATGGGTACAGCACCGCGGGGAATTGCAAGCACCAGAGGGTGCTGCTTGTGATATGAATTCAGTCGTTCTGCCAATAGAGTGGCTGCTTCTTTGCGGTCACGAAACATTTTAATTTTCTCCTTCTCTATCAGTTTGTTTAAATCATACGCCGATATGGTCGGTTGGTAGTAAGTTTTGTGCCGTAATCTGGCTTAATAAATAAAAGACAGGTAGGATATAAAAGTAAAAAAAACGTGATAATGACCGAAAATTATGGCTACTTTGTTAACGTAGTAGCAGTGGCTCATCCTATTTTGAATTTTTTGCATCTTTACTTGATTGAATTGAATACTTTCAGTACCTATATTTGCCTATAAAGAAGGAGGTGCATGCTATGAGTCATTCTAAAATTCCCCCCGGTTTTCATACGATTACTCGTCGAGATGGTATTTTTCAGGAAAAAGTACATGATGCCTATAAGTCTAAAAAGAAGCTGTCTGAGCCCACGATATGCCCGGACTGTGGTGCCGTATACCACCAAGGTCACTGGCAATGGTTGGAAGCCCCAGCTCACGCAAACCAGGAAATCTGCCCCGCTTGCCATCGCATTCATGATCATTACCCTGCTGGTTTTTTGACACTGCATGGGCCTTTTTATTCGACTCACCATGAAGAAATTATGCATCTTGTGCAAAATGAAGAAAAACACCAGCGCGCAGAGCATCCGCTGAAGCGGATAATGAAGATTGAAGAAGAGGCTGAATCTACGTTGGTGACCACTACTGATATTCATCTTGCTCGTAGCATGGGGGAAGCGCTATACGATGCCTATCGAGGTGAGCTTGAGTTTCACTATAACCCCGCAGAGAACTTGCTGCGTGTTAATTGGTCGCGTTGATGGCAATTTTCATTATAAATAACCGCTATCATCTTTTCTTTGATGGTGAGAGAGGAGATTAAGTATGCTAGAGTCACTAAAAGAAGCTGGAAAGAGCATTAGCCGCGAATTGGGGCGCGCTTGGGAGAATCTTTCTGAAGGTTGGCGTGAGCTCCTTAGCCGTAGTGGAGAAGCGCTTACCCATTTCGCTCGTAATAAAGATAAATCGGTTGCTGAAGAAGGTGGCCAATTGCCTGTACTGCCACACTGGAGCTTGCTTGCGGGAGAAGTGGAGGAGGCCGATAAGGAAATTGTTGTGCGTGTCGAAGTACCTGGAATCGAGAAGCAAGATTGGCAAATTACCGTCGATGGCAGCATGCTTTATATAAGAGGTGAGAAACGCTTTGAGCGTATTTCCCACGATAGTACTTATCACATCATGGAGCGGGCTTACGGCGTTTTCCAGCGATCGATTCCGCTGCCACATAATGTGGATACGGAAAAAGCCGTAGCGAATTACAAAAATGGAGTACTAATTGTTCGTTTGCCAAAACTTGGCGAAAGCAAATCTAAAACAATCCACTTATCTTGAGTCGAGATGGCCGTTGGTAAGGATATGCCAAATATTACGGAATCGCTCTCGGAACGATTCCGTATAGATTTCTATGAAACAATTATTGCTTGATCTTGCATCACCTCATTTTCCTACTTTGCAAAATTTTGTTCCGGGGCGAAATGTTGAATTACTGCAATTACTTAGGGATGCACTAACCCAACAGAATTTCGAACGTTTTATCTATGTCTGGGGTAACGTCGGTTGCGGTAAAAGCCATTTATTACAGGCAATGGTGGAAGCATTTAAACAGCAGCAATGTAAAGCAATTTATATTTCATGTGAAATGGATAGCGATTTTCCGGTCGATGCAAGTGCTATTGACTGCATAGCAGTCGATAATATAGAACGGCTGGGGGAGATTGCTCAAATCAAATTATTCAACCTATATAATCAAGTGCGCGAAGTAGACGGCACGCTGTTCTTGGCGAGTGGCAATACATTACCTGGACAATTGCTTTTGCGACAAGATTTAGTGACACGTTTAAGCTGGGGACTTGTTTATCAGGTACATGAATTAACTGATGAGGAGAAAAGAGAAGCCATAAAGTGTCATGCAATCAGTTGTGGATTTGAATTGCCACAGGTTATTTGTGATTATCTGTTGCGGCACGAACAACGCGATTTACCCTCTTTGATCAAAATTATCGACGCATTGGATCGCTATTCTTTGACTAGACAGCGACAAATTACATTGCCTTTATTACGTGAATTATTACAGGATGCATTATGAAGCTGGCTTTATTTGATCTTGACAATACGCTGCTTACAGGAGATAGCGATTTTCAATGGGCGCAATTTCTAATCGAGCAGAAAGTGCTGGATCGTGAAGTATATGAAGCACGAAATATCGAATTTTATGAGCAATATAAAGCAGGGACGCTGGATATTCATGAATTTCTCGATTTCCAGCTGAAACCGTTGGCGCGGCATCCACGAGAGCAGCTTGATGCGTGGCGTAGCGAATTCATGCAAAAAAAAATCATTCCTTTGATTGCACCCGGTGCACGGGATCTAATTGAGAAGCATAAGCTGGAACGTAACTTATGCATCATTATTACGGCTACCAATAGTTTTGTGACGGCACCGATTGCGCGAGTATTGGGCATTGATCATCTGATTGCTACCGAACCTGAGCAAAAAAATGGACAGTTCACGGGGAAGGTGTCGGGGGTACCCTGCTTTAGGGAAGGGAAAATTACGCGTTTAGAACAATGGTTGGATGAGCATAATCTAACTTGGCTTTCCTTTCTTGAAAGTTGGTTTTACAGTGATTCACTCAATGATTTACCGCTTTTGAAGAAAGTGACCCACCCTGTTGCAGTGGATCCTGATGCGACCCTTGAAGGACATGCGCGTAGAAATGGTTGGCCGGTGATTAGCTTGCGTTAGTTTTAATAGTGTGATTATGTTTTATTGTTAATCATCAACGGAGAGTTCATCGTGACCATAAAAATAAGATTTTTGCTCCTTAGTGCGCTGATGCTGAGTCTTACGGGTGGTTTCATACCTGATTCAGCGGCAACGCATATTTCAAAGCCTGTGCTCAAGGAATATAAAGTCGAATACGATCTAGGGGAAAAGATCGTTTTAGTGGGGTGGGTGGAGTATGACGATCAGCCTACTTCAGACGTATTGTTGAATGTGAAGGTATTTCAGCCGGAAGGAGTGGAGCTGCTGGAGCGATCAATTGTGAGTGATGAACGAGGCTATTTTAGGATAGAGTTGGAAACAGAAAACCTTTCGCCCGGAAATTATCGAATCGTGGTGACTTCTCATTGTCGGGAAGTGCATCGATCCATATGCAATTATCGGAATGAGGCGCTGACAATTCGCTTGAAACAGTGATAATCTAGGCTTTGCATTTGATTTCAAAGCTACCAATGTGGCATAGCTTACTTACTAATTTGATTGCTTCTTCAAGATTGATACGGGCTTTCGCGCTTAGTTCTTCGCAAAGTGCAAAATGATAGCCACGGATTCGCAGTAAATAAGCGGGAGGCGGTTTTTGCCTATAGACTTGTTGGTATATATGTAACACAGTATGGGGTGTCATGGCGTGTGTCGTATAGCTATTATCTTTTGCTGCGGCAACTTTGGAGAAAACAAATGGCTCGGTACATGATAAGTCGGCATCAATAAACATAATTTGATCACGTTCAATAAAATCCATGATATGCTCGACTTGTAACTGCATATCATTTTGACACTCAATGTGACCGAGTTTTAACAGCTCAATTCGGGCGACGAGACTTGGGCCGAGCGCATCATCTCCCCGACTGGGGTTGCCGTAGCCAAATAGCAACAATTTGCGTGAAGTGTTCATAAATAAGTTGCTAACCTGATTCTAATAGACGATATCTCGGAGTACGGAAATCATTAGGGTGCGCGGCATATGAGCTTCTGGTTTATTGTGCTCAGAGCTTGGTATGTTGCGTCATAACCCCTGCTAATTATTTTGTCTGCCTGGTCGAATTCGAGAAAATGAATGTCTCCTAGAGGTGGGCGAATGATCAGCTCTGGTTTATCAATTTTTAAGCGTGCTTCAGATATCTTGGCACTCATGATATTGATAGAAGATACGATAATTTCAAAGATATTCGGTGACGCGTTTGGTTCTAACCATTTTTTGAGTTGCTTGATTGTCAACTGGTTTTTAATGTCAAGTGCTTTTTTAATATGTTCCTGTGAGGTTTCATGGGTGGTGGATAAATCGGTTCCTTGAGTTCTAACAGTTTCATGATTTAAATCTACCGCAATGACAAATTCAGCGCCCATTGCACGAACTATATTCGTGGGTACGGGATTGACTAACCCGCCATCGACAAGAACGCGCCCATTATCGCAAACGGGGGTAAAAATACCAGGTATTGCAATACTTGCGCGGATAGCGTGGTGTAAATTACCTTCGCTTACGATGACTTCCTTGCCTGTCGATATGTCGGTTGTGACGATATACATTGGTATGGATAATGCTTCAATTCTAGAGACGGGGAGGTGAGCTTGCACTAATTCCATTATTTTCTTACCCTCGATCAAGCCTGACTGGGGGAGCGCTAAATCAATCAGCGAAGCAATCGTTTTCCAGTTGAATGACTTGAAAGTAGCCTCAAGTTTGTCAAGATTGCCGGCAGCATAAACTGCGCCAATCAACGCGCCTATGCTTGTGCCTGCAATATAGTCGATCTTGAGATTGTAGGCTTCCATTGCTCGAAGTACTCCGATATGCGCGAGTCCGCGAGCCGATCCACTTCCAAGAGCAAGGCCAATTTTGGTGTTCTGGGAGACTTTAAGGAGATTTCGTTTTGACATTAGATGAGGAGGTTATGATTTTTCTGAATGAAGATCAATATTTTTAATTTTTATGGCCAATTCTTCTGTATTGGCAGTGACAAGTGATTGAATGTTGACGGATGAAGTGATGCAAAAAATTATCTCGGCAAGTGGAATAAGCCCTAGAAAGCATGTTGTTATTACGCAACAGATTGTGAATATTGCCTTGACAGGAAAAACACCCTTATATAAGCTCCAACGTCAACGAATATGAGACACTTGTGTTTAATAAGCAACGGAAATTGATGACTCTAGGCATTTTGTAACGTATCGGTAAAAAATCTGGAATGAGTGCGTTAAAAACAAACTGCTCTGCTTATTAAATGAGATGACCAGCACCATTACTTCGAGGGGAAGATCTTGAGTTCGACTATAATCAAGCTGGGCGATCCGCTAATGCAAGAATCTGGCTCTCAGCCTTCAAGCAAATTGTCAATGGCAGCGACACCTACGATTAATACGCTAGCCCAGCGGCTAGTAGAATTTGATACGCTGATTGATGCGCTAGAGTACGCAGCAGATGGAGCGACCGGTTATAATTTTTATGATGCTAAAGGAGAGTTGCGTTCTGTACTTTCCTACAATACGCTAAAACATAATGCGCTGAGTGCCGCGCGTCGCTTGTCTGGTTTAGGTTTAGCGAGAGGTGATCGTGTTGCGCTGATTGCCGATACCAGCCCCGAGTTTATAGAATTATTTTTTGCGTGCCGCTATGCAGGGCTTGTTCCATTTGCGATGCCTATTCCTGTTAATCTTGGCAGTCATGCAATATATGTTCGGCAGCTACGTAGTATGCTTGAAAGCGGTCAAGCAAGCATTGCGATAGCTAATGTCGATTATTTTGGGTTTATTGAGGAAGCTGCAGAAGGGTTAAATATCGATTCATTGCAATGGATTGGGACACCTGGGCAGCTTAATAAGCTTTCGGAAGTAGATACGGTTTTTCAGCCTAGCTTACCAGAAGAGACTGCCTATCTTCAATTTACATCAGGAAGTACGCGGATGCCCAGGGGAGTGGTTATCACTGAGCATGCTTTAATGTGTAATTTGCGGGGAATTGTGCGGAACGGATTGAAAGTACGTGCAACCGACCGGTGTGCATCATGGCTTCCGTTTTATCACGATATGGGGCTAGTCGGTTTAGTGTTGTCACCGATGGCCGCCCAACTCTCAGTTGATTATCTTGCAACGCGAGATTTCGCTATAAGACCATTGCAGTGGCTGAAATTAATCAGCCGTAATCGCTGTACGATCGCTTTTAGTCAACCATTCGGTCTTAAGCTTTGTTCGTTAAGAGTGCGTGAATCAGATCTCAAAGATCTTGATTTGAGTTGTTGGCGTGCCGCAGGTATCGGAGCTGAAATGATTCGGCCTGAAATTTTGAGGAATTTTGCAGATAAATTTTCTGCAGCTGGTTTTGATGAACGTGCTTTTTTACCCTGCTATGGGTTGGCAGAATCGACCCTTGCTGTTTCATTCTCAAATATCAGCCAAGGGGTCATGAGTTTACGGGTCGATACTAAAACACTGGTTGAGAAGAAAATGGCCGTACGCGTACAGGCTGAAGGAAGAAAATTCAATGAGTTCGTAAATTGCGGCCGTCCGCTTCCTGGTCATACAGTCAAGATTGTTGATGAAAATGGCCAAGAGTTGCCCCAGATGATGGTTGGAAGTATTTTGGTCAAGGGGGGGAGTATTATGACTGGGTATTTTAACAATCATGAAGAGACTGCTAAAACCCTTAAGCCCGGCGGATGGCTTGATACGGGTGATATCGGTTTTATTTTAGATGGGGATCTATATATTACCGGACGTCGCACGGATGTTATTATCGTTAATGGACGGAATATCCGTGCTCAGGATATAGAAGAGCTTGCTGAGCAACAACCGGAAGTTCGCTCTCGTGAAGCGTCAGCGTTTGGAATTAGTGGAGCTGATGATGCAACAATCGTGGTTTTGGTTGTTGAGTGTCGTCTAACCTCCGTGGAGGAAAGACAATCTCTCATTAATCGGTTGCAGCAAATGGTATACATGGCTTTTGGTGTTAATTGTCTAGTTGAGTTGGTGCCCCCGCATACCTTACCGAGAACATCTTCTGGAAAATTATCACGCTCTGCTGCTCGTCAGGGATTTCTGCAGCGTGCGAAAATGACGGATCAGATATCCGTAGCAGTTCACTCTGGAGATAGATAGTCTTAAATGTCAGAAGTGGTGGCAGTAACAGGTGCCACTGGATTTATTGGTCAAGTATTGCTTGATCTCTTGTTAGAAAGAGGATGCCGAGTTCGTGCGCTGACTCGACATCCTCTTTCTGTTAAACGAGAGAATTTGGAGTGGGTTCACGGAAATCTAGATGATCATGATTCTCTACGTAAACTTGTTGCAGGGGTATCTGCTGTAATCCATTGTGCGGGTGTCGTAAGAGGAAACTCTCTGGAGAGTTTCTGGCGTTACAATGTTGACGGTACAGATAATCTATTGCGGGCAATCATAGATCAAAAAATTAAGCCGCGTTTTCTGTTCATATCCTCATTGGCAGCCAGAAAATCCAATCTTTCGTGGTATGCCACAAGTAAATTTGAAGCCGAGCGAGTGGTAAATAATTATTCTCATGAATTTCCCTGCACGATCTTGCGTCCTGCCGCAGTATATGGACGTGGGGACAAAGAGCTAAAACCACTTTTTGAAGCAACACGCTATGGCTTACTGCCTGTTGTCGGTCATCTGAACAATCGCTTCGGTTTGTTGCATGTGGATGATCTGGTTGCAGCCATATATTGCTGGTTCTCTGCGGATGAACCTGTCAAAGGACTATTTGAGATTGACGATGGTACGCCAGGGGGGTATACCTATCAATTGGTTGCATCTATTGCACAAGATATACTGGGAAAACCTGTAAGATGTATTCAATTCCCTGAGGGGTTAGTTCGACTGATTGCAAACATAAATTTATCGTTATCAAAATTGCTGAATTATTCGCCTATGTTGACTCCTGGTAAAGTAAATGAGTTGCAGCATCCTGATTGGGTGTGTGACACCATGCCTCTGAAAAGAGATTTGGTTTCCTGGTATCCGAATTTACGCCTCTGTGATACATTGCCACAATTAATTAAACACTAATTTCAATGCATGGTAGACATTAATCAGGAAGACATCTTGCGTCTTTTGGCCCAACGTTTAGCGAGTTTCGCAAACCCTGAATTAGAGATTACGCCTGATACCAATCTCATAACTCAATTAGCGATCGATTCTATTAAATTGCTCAATCTTATCATGGAATTGGAAGATCATTTTGATATCTCAATTCCTTTAAATGCGCTAACAGATGTCGTTACCGTGCGCGATCTTGCCAATTTGGTTTACAAACTCAAATTAGATTCAAAATGAGCTTACTAGAAAAACTGGATGCGGCGGCATCTGCCAGGATAGCGCAGCTCCCATCTGGGTTGGGTGCTTTTGGTATACCTATCGAAGAAATCTATTCTCCAACAGAAGCAAGAATTGGCACAAAGCGTATACTGCTTTTGGGTACCAATAATTATCTTGGGCTTAGCTTTTCACCAGAATGCCGCAAAGCAGCTCACGAGGCAATAGATCAAGAAGGAACAGGTACAACAGGTTCACGCATGGCAAACGGAAATTATTCCGGACATCGCGCGCTCGAGATGGAGTTTGCCGATTTTTACCAATGCCGTTCCTGTATTGTTTTTACAACAGGCTATCAAGCCAATCTTGGAACGATATCGGGATTGATTGGTCCGGGTGATGTGGCATTGATTGATGGAGACTCTCATGCCAGTATCTATGATGGCTGTGTCTTAAGTGGAGCGGATATTATTCGCTTCCGGCATAACGATGTAATTGATCTTGAAAAGCGCCTGCGGCGGTTAGGTGAGCGAAGTAAAAACACCCTTATTATCGTGGAGGGTATTTATAGCATGTTGGGTGATCAGGCCCCACTGGCTGATATCGTTAGGCTGAAAAAGGCTTATAACAGTACTTTATTGCTCGATGAGGCGCATTCACTTGGTGTATTGGGCGAAACCGGGCAAGGTCTGGCTGAAAAGTATGGCCTTATTGGCGAAGTTGATTTTATTACCGGTACTTTCAGTAAAAGTTTATGTGGTATTGGAGGGTATTGTGTCAGCAATCACCCGCAGCTTGATCAATTGCGCTACGTGAGCCACCCTTATATTTTTACAGCATCACCTTCGCCAGCTACGATCGCGGCAACGCGCGCTGCCTTAAAACTATTGAAAAATGGTCGGGAATTACGAGAACGGTTATGGGAGAATGCTAGGCAGCTATACTCGCACCTTCAGGCACTTGGTTATCAAGTCAGCCCTGAACCTGGCCCTATCGTAGCAACGATTTTAGATAGCCCTCAGCAGGCTTTAGCATTATGGAAAGGACTGCTTGAGAACGGTATCTATGTAAATCTGATTCTTCCTCCTGCGGCCCCTGAAGGAAAATCATTGGTAAGATGCAGTGTAAACGCAGCGCATACTACCAAACAAATAGAGTATGTTTGTGAAGTGTTTTCTCGGCTTTATTCATCAATTATTCAATGAGTGCTATAGGTAAACCCCATAGCGTACTCCACTTTTTTGGAACATAGCCTTGACTCGCACAATGTATGATTGGATCACACCAAATTGGCCATCACCGCCCAATGTTAAAGCTATATTTACTACCCGAACCGGTGGTGTGAGTAAAAACTACAATGGGATCTACTCAGGATTAAATTTGGGTGATCATGTAGATGATGATGAATTGTCGGTGCGACATAATCGTGCTTTACTTCGTAGCTACTTGCCAAGTGAGCCTTACTGGCTAAAACAAGTACATGGTGTAAGACCTATTTGGATAGATAACGACGATACCCATCTAGAAGGTGATGCAGCATTAAGTCGATGTGGTGGAAGGGTATGCGCAATCTTGGTAGCGGATTGTCTGCCAATATTATTATGCGATTCAGTAGGAAGTGTGGTGGGTGCTGTGCATGCGGGTTGGCGAGGACTGGCAGGTGGCGTGATCGAAAATACAATTTCTGAAATGGTTCGTAAAGATGCGGAGATAATTGCTTGGCTCGGCCCTGCAATTGGCCCTAAGCACTTTGAAGTCGGCGAGGAAGTGAGGGAAGTTTTTTTAAAGCATGATAGCGCATCATCCTCTGCATTTACTTCTACTTCCAATGGTAAGAAATGGTATGCGGATTTATTTACTTTGGCCAGGCAACGATTGAAAGATGTTGGTGTTAATAGAGTTTATGGTGGAGATGAGTGTACTTTCAGTAATCCAGAGCGATTTTATTCGTATCGCAGAGATGGTATAACAGGAAGAATGGCAGCATTAATCTGGTTGGCAGATACAGCCCTTGAATGATGCGCATCCATTATATTGTGAGCACGATTAAGCGCGTGATATATAAATTCTAACCGGTTTAGGATGAACCTTTCTTTTGCGTCATTCCATAGAATAAATCTATTCTCGGACAACCTCCTAGTAGCGCTTCTAACATAACAGAATTGCCCCAAATCTAACCTCCGAGTTGTTAGCACCTTATTTAGTAAACAAACTTGTTTCTTTCTTGATTTTCTAGAAATAATTCTATGTCAACCTTATCCTGGATCATTCTCTCTGGCCTACTTGGCGGTTTGTTGAGTATTCTACTTGCAGCGCTGTTGACCTTAAAAGCCCGTAGTTCTTGGCTATCGATTCTTGTTTCATATGCAATCGGTGCGTTGCTCGGCGCAGCGTTTTTGAACACGCTTCCAGAGGCATTAGAGCTCTCAGACGATCCTAAGCAAATTACAATGATCGTCCTGCTAGGAATCTTCATTTTTTTTATTCTGGAAAAACTTGTTTTGTGGCGGCATTGTCATATGGAAGATTGCGAAGCGCATGATCTGGGACATCACCATCCGATTTATAAGCTCGAAGGTGATCAAGGACGCAGCGGCTTGATGATCACGCTAGGAGATACTTTTCATAATTTTGTAGATGGTGTGCTGATTGCAGCGGCCTTTATGGTCGATACACAATTAGGTATCGTTACAGCAATTGCCATTATTGCGCATGAAATACCTCAGGAAGCGGGCGATTTTATTATCTTGCTTAACTCGGGTTATAGCCGCACCCAGGCATTGCTGCTTAATTTGCTGTCGAGTGCAGCAACGCTAGTAGGAGGAGTACTCGCCTATTTTATGCTAAACCTGCTCAATGGTCTCGTGGTTCCGATGCTTGCTATTGCGACGGCCTGTATGATTTATGTCGCGATGTCGGATCTGATTCCAAGTTTGCATAAGCGGCCTGAGCTTACCGCGACTACTCAGCAGGTCATATTAATTAGCTTTGGGATTGGCTCAATCTGGCTAATTGAGTCCTTGCTCAAACATAGCCACTAAAGCTGATTATGGTAACAGTTTAATTTTTTAGGCCTTTATCTCATGTTATGGGAGAGGGTTGACATTTCATTGCCACGATATCCCTGTGCCGTGCGGTAATATAAACAACGGAGCGGCGTACCATTCCGTGTCACTATTTTATAGTGGATAGGGCTTGGCTCGTGGAGCATAAGATCAATTTCATTTCCAGCCCGATTGCGCTCAAGTACATCACGCTTCATGCCTACTAATATAAGCGGACGGTCTGTAGGTGGCTGCGAGGGGTACCAGAAATCATACATGGCACCGCTCTCACCAAACGTATTTCTTGATCGAATGTCCAATCCAACATTGTTTTTATTATAGAATGACAACGCGCTTGCGATTGACCATTTGCTCATACCAACAACAATGGGTATTTCCCCCGTTTGTGACTGAATTTCCTCTGCAATTTTTTCAACTTCAATGGCTGCTTCTTTCCAGAAATAATGCTCGGAAAGATATTGATAAGGTATTCCTGGAATACCTAGCACGACATAATGTAGAACTAACGCGTATGCAAGTAGCGAAATGATAATAGTGGGGTGCCATATTGCACGTAAATGACTTGAAAGCTTATTAAGGGCAGGGCGAGTTTGGCCCATCATCCATGCCATAGTTGGCAAAATGGCGAGCCAAACTGGGCTGGTCCAATGAAACCGGGGAGTATCAAATGTGCTGATGCCCATAAATATAATCAGTGGAATACCGGTGAATACCAGCACAAATAAATTGCGTCTACGCTCATTGTCGTGTCTATCCATGTCATCTTTGCTGGCAGCGTAGCGGAGCGCCTGGAGGGCAGCGTATAGGCCTACCGGTGTCAAAATGATTGCGATATAAAAAAGTAAGTAATGAACAGAAAAAACGGATCCCCCTCCCCCCAATCTTTCGGTCTGAAATAAAAACGAAACCCAGTTATTCTCAAAATTCCAAATAATAACGGGAGAAAATAGCAATAGTGCGAGTGTTGCTGACAGGTAAGGATGGGGGCGCTTCATCCAACGGCGTGCTATTGGATCAAGGATAACAAACAGCAAAGCGGCGATTCCTAATAAACCTAGGGTATATTTGGATAGTAGACCTAAGCCAAAAGCAATCCCCATTCCCAGCCATGCTGTAGAACGGCCAGCGATAAGAGCCCGCTCCATGTAATATAAGGTTGCCGCCCAAGCTGCGATCAATGGCGCGTCGGGTGTCATGACTAATCCGGAGGCAAAACCAAATGGCAACACAGAAAAAAGGAGGATTGCTCGCATACCTGTAGACTTATCATATAAGTTACGGGTCAATGCATATAAGTAGCCCATAGCAATCAAGCCACAAACAAATGCACCAATTCTTACACCAAATTCATTCTGGCCGACAAGTGCGGTGCCTAACCAAATCAACCATGCAACCATCGGAGGGTGGTCGAAGTAGCTCAGATCCATATGTTGAGCATATTGCCAGTAGTAGGCTTCATCAGGGATAAGCTGGGCTAAACCAAGATAAATTAAACGCAATGAAACTGCAAATAGCACAATACCTACTGCGGCTACCCGCCAACGTATATCGAGTGATGGGCGATTTCCATTTACTGGAAAAACATAAAAGGCGGAGCCGAGATAATTGACGATAGCAGTTGCGGCAATTGCCGGGAAAATGGCAATTCCAGCCGGTATATTCCAACTATAGACAAGTAATGCAAGCACTCCTCCGCGCAGTAATAGTGCGAACAATCCCACAGTCAGAAAGCGGCTAAATTGGTGCCAAGTCAGATAGCCTTTGCTGTGTGACCGAAATGACCACTTAGAGTTGAGTGTGTAATTAATGGTAACGGCTGCGAGAAAGCTTGTTATGTGCGCTAATGCCAGACCAGCCTCCCAATTTAGCATCCATTGAAAAACTAAAGCATCGACAAAAACACCCAGAAAGCCAACTATGGCAAAGCGACTAGCTGTGCCGAACGATACAGTACCGCCAGCTAAACTAATCAATCGCTGTAGGTAAATTAAATGATGTGAAAGTGAAAGTTTGGAAGTGCCGTGAGTTCGGTCATGAAAGCTAATGGGAACTTCTATAAAATTAAGTTTATTTTGGCCCGTCATCAGGAGTTCAAGAAGAATCTTGTAGCCACGGGCATTTTCGGGGATATTTGTAATAAGCTCTCGGCGGCAGGCAAAGAAGCCGGAAGTTGCATCATTCACATCACAAATTGGGCGTGCACAGAACCCACCCAGCCGAGATAACCATTGCCGGTAAAAAGGCCAACCTTGAGTACTTCCACCTGCGACATAACGGCTTCCTATCGCAACATCGTAGCGACCTTCCAAAACCGGAGCAACGATCGAAGGCAGTTGTTCAGGTAAATGACTTAAATCAGCATCCATGACTACGATAACGTTGCTTCTAGCTGTGGCTGCCCCCTCGATAATGGATGCTGCCAGGTCTGGTTTTGCTCGTCTTTCAACGAGATGGATATTATTATTGCGTGCTTCCCATCTGCGTATTTTTTCTTGAGTACCATCCTTTGAGCCATCATCCACAAAGATAATCTCAAAGTTCTCTGAAAACACTTTGAGCGCGAGCAGGCGTGTTACCAGTGAATCTATATTTTCTGATTCATTCAGAGTAGGGATAATTATGGAGAACAGCATTATTTCACTTTGCAAAATAGATAGTTTTGAATAGACGCATTGTGGTGGCTACCGTTTCTGGTATTTTTGTACAGCGCGATTATGGTCTTGCAGATTAGTTGAAAAATGCGATTCACCGTTTCCTTTTGCAACAAAATAGAGTGCGTCGGTTTCTGCGGGATTGAAAGCGGCCCGAATGGAAGGTAGTCCAGGCATGGCAATTGGAGAAGGAGGAAGTCCTGATCGTGTATAGGTATTATATTCTTGATCAGTGAGCAAGTCTCGCTTGCGCAAGTTTCCATCAAAATTACTACCCATTCCGTAAATGACAGTTGGATCAACTTGTAGTCGCATGCCTAATTGCAAACGATTGACTAATACTCCGGCAATCAAGCTGCGATCACTTTCTTTCCCTGTCTCCTTTTCGATGATAGAAGCTAAAATTAATCCCTCATATTCTGATTTAATTGGGAGGGATTCTTTACGGGACGACCACGCAGCTTTTAAATGTTTGTGCATTTTTTGATAGGCGCGCTTTAATATATCGACATCGCTACTATTCCTTACAAAAAAATAAGTGTCGGGGAAAAAAAGTCCTTCAGCTTTTTCTTCAGTAGCACCAATGAGTTGAAGGATTTCTTGCTCATTGAGATGAAGCGTGTCATGTTTGATCGATGGATGCTGGTATAACGCTTCTCTCATCTGAGAGAATGTCCAGCCCTCAATAAAACGTATCTGATTTTGCTTAACATCACCTTTAACAAGGTACTCTAATATCTGTATAGGTGATACATTCTCAGTCAATACATAATCGCCTGCTTTTACAGAGGATTCATGGCCAAGTATTTTTGATAGCAAAATAAAAGACCAGGCATTGGGCAATAAACCGTCCCTGGTTAATTGATGAGCAATACTTCGAAAACTACTACCTCGTTCAATTGAAAACTCATAGGGGGTGGCTGGTAACCTGCTTGTCGTATTTACCAGATAATAAAACCAGCCGACTAAGAAGAAAAACCCAAGAAGGGTGATTACAATAAGATACTTCAGTGTATGAAATAGGCGTTCTGGTATCCGCATACGCCAATTTATAAGTTAAATTTTACGAAACGCCAAAGTGCCGTTAGTTCCTCCAAATCCAAAAGAATTGGATATCGCTACATTTATTTTCAAATCCCTGGCGGTATTGGGAACATAGTCTAAGTCACACTCTGGATCGGGATCAAAAAGATTGATAGTGGGAGGTACAATCTGATGGTATAAGGCAAGAATAGAGAAAATTGCCTCTATCCCCCCTGCAGCTCCCAGCAAATGCCCGGTCATTGATTTTGTAGAATTGATGGCAAGCTTTTTGGCATGATCGCCAAAACATCTTTTTATCGCTATGGTTTCTGCAATATCACCCAAAGGAGTTGATGTGCCATGAGCATTGACATGATCAACTTCATCAGAATTGATTTCCGCTACCCTTAGTGCATTCGTCATGCATCGAGCGGCACCTTCACCATCTTCACAAGGCGCTGTCATATGGTTCGCATCGGCACTCATACCGAACCCGATGAGTTCGGCATAAATTTTTGCATCTCGCCGTTTTGCATGCTCAAATTCCTCTAAAACAATAATACCCGCACCTTCACTCAGCACAAAACCATCTCTTCCTTTATCCCAAGGGCGACTTGCTGAGGCAGGGTCATCGTTGCGCACTGACAACGCGCGTGCTGCAGAGAATCCACCTATGGCGAGCGGGGTAACGCATGACTCGGCGCCTCCGCAAACCATAATATCAGCATCTCCATATTCAATCATGCGCGCAGAACTTCCTATGGTATGAGTGGAAGTCGTACACGCCGTCACGATTGCTAAATTTGGGCCTTTGTACCCAAACATGATAGACAGATTACCGGATATCATGTTGATGATCGTGCTGGGAATAAAAAATGGAGAGATCTTACGTGGGCCGCTCGCATGATAGGCGATATCAGTGTTCTCAATCATAGGCAGCCCCCCGATACCTGAACCGATATTAACACCGATACGTTCAGGATCAAGTTTTGTCAGATCTTCGATGGCAGCATCTTTAATTGCCTGAATTGCCGCTGCCATGCCGTAATGAATAAAAATATCCATACGGCGCGCCTCTTTTGCAGACAGGTAATCTGTAATTTCAAAATTCTTTACTTCACCGGCAATTTGTGACGAAAAAGCCGAAGCATCGAAACGAGTGATGCGAGTAATGCCCGATTTCCCGGAAACGATGTTCTGCCAGGCATCGGACACATTGTTGCCTACAGGCGAAACAATCCCTAATCCGGTAACAACTACCCTACGTTTGGACAAAAAAGAACTCCAGTAGAAAAAGATAGAGAAAAATTAGTGAGATGTGTGTTGATTGACGTAATCGATCGCTTCTTGAACAGTATTAATCTTTTCGGCTTGCTCATCAGGAATTTCACATTCAAATTCTTCTTCCAATGCCATGACAAGCTCTACGGTATCGAGCGAGTCGGCACCTAAGTCGTTTACAAATGACGACTCATTTTTGACATCTGCCTCATTTACGCCTAATTGCTCAGCTACAATCTTTTTGATCCGTTGCTCAATATCTGTATTTTCCATCTATGCACCCTTCCTTTCTACGTGAGAAAATCTTAGCTATTCTAACAAATTTCCTATACTAACAAAACTAACACCAGCGTTTGCTCATGCCCGTCCCAATCAACTCAGCAACACATCATGTATTCTATTGGGTTTTGGGCATAGGCTTAAATTAAAAAGAGTTTTTGTAAAAGGTTAATTAATCCATATACATTCCGCCATTAATATGTAAAGTGGTGCCTGTAATATAGCTTGCTGCAGGAGAAGCAAGAAAAGCAACTGCAGCGGCAATATCGGCGGGTTGTCCTAACCTGCCTAAGGGTATGTGCTGAATGAGATTCTGTTGCTGCTCTGCAGATAGCGACCGAGTCATATCTGTTTCGATGAAACCTGGTGCAACGCAATTAATCGTGATGTTTCTGCTGCCTACTTCCCGTGCAAGGGATTTGCTAAAGCCAATTATGCCAGCCTTGGCAGCAGCGTAATTGGTTTGACCGGGGTTACCGGTCACACCTACGACTGATGAGATGTTGATAATACGGCCAGAGCGTGCTTTCATCATGGCACGTAGGACAGCGCGACTGAGATAGAATATGGATTTCAGGTTAGTTTCCATAATCTCATCCCATTCTTCATCTTTCATCCTGGCCAACAAATTGTCGCGAGTGATGCCCGCATTATTGACTAATATGCTGATTTCTCCAAATTCCTTGCGTGTTGTTTCAATAGCATTGTTAATTTGGGCCAGATCATTAACATTCATCGCTAAACCCTTGCCCTTCAGGCTAGCTTCTTTGAGGTATTGACTAATGTGTTCCGCGCCATCAGAAGTGGTTGATGTGCCTATCACTATGGCCCCTTGTTTGCCAAGCTCCAAGGCAATAGCTTGACCTATTCCTCGACTTGCACCTGTAACCAGAGCTATTTGCGTATCTAACATAATTTTCTACCAGATAGTTTGATCGAAGCTTATTTCAATATATCGATTGTACGCCTTATTATTTCACTGTCAGTAAGCGATAGATTATTCAATTTTGTATCGATGCGTTTAGTTAGCCCAGTTAAAACTTTTCCAGGGCCGCATTCGATTACATGGCTAACGCCCGCAGAAGTAAAGGCACGTATTGTTTCAACCCACCGTACTGGTCGATAGAGCTGCTGGGCCAGAATTTCTCTAATAGATGATGTGTCTGGATGAGGCTGGATATCTACATTGTGTAAGATGGGGATAATAGGTGCTTGAAACGAAATGGTCTCAAGTAATGAACGCATTCTTTCTGCTGCTGGTTTCATTAAAGAGCAATGAGAAGGGATGCTCATTGGCAGCAATGCCGTTAATTTGGCGCCTCTTTCTTTTGCCAAGATCATTGCACGCTGGACGGCATGCTTATGTCCGGCAATGACAACTTGTCCGGGGGAGTTGAAGTTTGCCGGCTCTAATGATTCTTCTTTGCTTTCGCTTATGCTTTCGGAGCAGATTGTTTGAACTTTGTCATCGTCTAACCCGACAATTGCAGCCATTCCTCCCACACCTTCAGGAACACAATCCTGCATGACTTCTGCGCGATAACGAACCAGTCGTAACGCATCGGTAAACGTCAACGCTTTTGAGGCAACGAGCGCTGTATATTCTCCAAGACTGTGGCCCGCCATATAGTCGGGTTGTTTTCCTCCAAGCATCTCCCACGCGCGATAAACTGCAAACCCGGCAGTCAGCATGATCGGTTGTGTATTGACGGTTTGATTCAACGCCTCTGCGGGGCCTTGATTGACAAGAGACCACATGTCTTGCTCGAGAATATCGGACGCTTCGTGGAAGGTTTCTTGTATCAAGGATAAATCAGCATAGTGACTCATCATGCCAATTGATTGCGAGCCTTGTCCAGGAAAAACAAATGCAGTTTTCATGATCGTGTCATTACCAGCGTAACAGGATTGAACCCCAAGTGAAACCGCCACCCACACCCTCGAGCAATATACATTGATTCGATTGAATACGTCCGTCACGCACTGCAATATCCAATGCCAATGGAACTGAAGCAGCAGAGGTATTTCCATGCTGATCGACGGTCGTAACCACTTTTTCCATAGGAATGCCGAGCTTCTTAGCAGTTGATTTGATTATCCGGATATTAGCTTGATGAGGGATCAGCCAATCAATATCGGATGTTTGCAAATTATTGGCAGTAACGGCCTCAGTAACGGCTTCCTCGAGTACTTTGACTGCAAATTTGAAGACAGCGTTACCTTCCATCGTGATGAAAGGTGTGCCTTGAATTTTTCCACCGCATATATTGCCCGGTGCGGCCAACAGTTTGTTATGACTGCCGTTGGCGTGCAAATGACTCGAAAGTATTCCAGGCTGATTGCTTTGGGTTAATACAACAGCCCCTGCGCCATCGCCAAATAGTACGCACGTGCTTCGGTCTGTCCAGTCAATTATGCGTGAATAAACCTCAGTGCCAACCACCAATGCATGTTTGCATTTACCTGAACTAACAAACATATCCGCTGTGGCCAAAGCGTAAATGAAGCCACTGCAGACTGCCTGCACATCAAATGCTGGGCCGCCGGTAATGCCAAGCTTGTCTTGTAAGATGCAGGCTGTGCTTGGAAAAATCATATCCGGAGTGGTTGTGGCTAAAATGATGAGCTCTATTTCTTGGGGTTGGATACCGGCTGCGTCAATGGCGCGGCGGCTTGCTTCAAGCGCCAGATCGCTCGCTAGTTGCTGGTCAGCTGCTATGTGCCGCTGAACAATGCCGGTACGTGCGCGTATCCATTCGTCACTCGTGTCGACCATACGCTCGAGATCAAGGTTAGTCAGGATTTTTTCGGGTAAATAACTCCCTGTGCCAATGACTCTTGAATACATTTTTTTCATTCAGCAGTGACAGAATTAAGTTTATTTTTTTTGACGTGGTGTTGCAGCTCTGCTATGTGCTCACTAATGTGGCGCAGCATCCCACCGCGTACTTCTTCAGCAGCGCGTTTGATGGCAGCGCTGAATGCCTGTTTATCTGCAGAACCGTGGCTCTTGATAACAATCCCGCGTAGCCCTAGAAGGCTGGCGCCATTATACTGGCGATGATCGACACGGCGTTTGAAGGCATTGATAACGGGTAAAGCCACCAACCCTGCAAATCTTGTCAAAAAATTACGCTTAAATTCTTGACGCAAAAAAGTTGCAAGCATTTGTGCAACACCTTCCGAGGTTTTTAGGGCGACATTGCCAACGAAGCCATCACATACTACGACATCTGTCGTTCCTTTGTAGATATCATCGCCTTCAATGTTTCCGTAAAAATTCAACCCGCTCTCACGGAGGAGCTCTGCCGCTTGCTTGACCACTTCATTTCCTTTGATGTCTTCCTCGCCGATGTTGAGTAAGCCGATACTGGGAGATTTTTTATTTTCGACGGACGCGACCAATGTGGCGCCCATCATGCCGAACTGGAGCAGATGTTCCGCGGTACAATTAACATTCGCACCTAAATCTAATATGTAAGTATGTCCGGTAATGGTAGGCAAAACAACAGCAAGCGCAGGCCGATCGATCCCGGGAATCGTTTTCAGAACAAACCGAGAAGTCGCCAATAGTGCGCCTGTATTCCCCGCACTGATACATGCTTGCGCTTCTCCGCTTTTGACTAAATTGATCGCAACACGCATAGAAGAATCTTTTTTGTTGCGCAAAGCGAGTGCGGGCGGCTCATCCATCCCCACCACCTCGCTTGCCGCATGCATGCGTATCCGTGTTCCAAGTGGCTTATTGAGTGCATGGAGTTCGGCCTCGATTGCAGCAGGAATACCAACTAAAATGACATCAATTTCTGGGTCATCGAGCGCATACTCAACTGCTGAAGGAACGGTTACATGCGGGCCATGATCACCACCCATACAATCAATCGCGACAGTAATATTCACTTTTATTATTCTTGTAACGTACTATGTGATCGAATTGCGTAAGGAGGTCTGCTATGCGAAGCCGGAGTCAGGGGATATTGGAAATTATTCGTCGTTTTTGGTTTTGATGACTTTTCTGCCACGATAATACCCATTGGGGCTAATATGGTGGCGTAAGTGTACTTCTCCAGTAGACGGTTCGATGGCTAGTGGAGGGTTGGTCAAGAAATCGTGAGATCGATGCATACCGCGTTTCGAGGGTGATTTTTTATTTTGTTGAACGGCCATTTATGTTGACTCCAAAATTAAGCTTTAGTGAATTTATTCTTCAGTGATTCCAGTGAATGCTGTTCCATTAATTTTGTCGACTCCGGTACATTGTTAGCGACATTGCCGATTGAGCATTCATCTTCTCGATGTCGGGGAGCGATGGGTAAGCTGAGAATGATTTCATCTTCAATGAGTATGAGCGCATCCATCTCGTGAGATGCTAGAATGGCATCAACCGAGCTGTCTTCGTCATAATATGCGAGTTCATCTTCATTTTTTGCAATTAATAAATCAGTTTTTATATTAAGATCATGCTCCAGCTTGCCGAGGCAACGTTGGCAGCATAGCGCAATCACGCCATTAATCGTTATTTTGAGTGTTGACCTGCCCTTTTCATCAAAGATTCCGTTTATCGAGTACGCGATCTTGCCAGAGTGGTCTGATAAGAACGTGCGTAAACGTTCTAATTCAGCGGGCAGAATTTTACCACGATGTACGCCTGCATTGCGGATAAAATTGAGAGTGTCTATGATGAATTGTTTAGACATAAACTTGGCATGCTATATTTTTTGTAATTGAGTGTCAAAATTTATTGTTAATATTATAACATTTTGAAAACACAGTATGTTCACCCAAGGTTGATTCTGGGATCGAGTTCCTTATATCGCCGCGAACTGCTTGAGCGTCTCAAGTTACCGTTCGAAACAGTAAATCCAGCAATCGACGAAACTCCCTTGTTGAATGAAAAACCTGAAGATACGGCATGTAGGCTTGCTGAAACCAAAGTACGCGCTATCGCATCCCAGTTTTCTGATGCGCTTATCATAACTGCTGATCAGGTAGCGGTGCTGGAAGGGGTGCAATTGGGTAAGCCACTGAATCACGCAAATGCGCTCAAACAATTGCAGTTTATGCGCGGGAAAGAGGTTGTTTTTCATACTGCATTGTGCCTATTGAATAGCCGCTCAAATCGATTGCAAATGAGGCGTATTCCTTATACGGTTAAATTCCGCGAACTAAGTGATCAGCAAATAGAGGGCTATTTAGCTAAAGAACAACCTTATCACTGTGCGGGAAGTGCGAAATCCGAGGGATTGGGGATTGCGCTGATCGAGCGCATGTCCGGCGATGATCCCAATGCTTTGATCGGGTTGCCGCTGATAGCTTTAGTGGATATGCTCATGGAGGAAAAAGTAGCTGTGCTATAAAACATTGCTTTACAGACATACGAAGATCATTTAGCCTGATATTGATGAGATAAGAGACGATAGGAGTAAAAAGTAACGATGGCGGCCATATTCAGCGGCGCAGTGAGTAAAGAATAGTTATCATCAGAGGTTATGCGTAAACACTTAGCGATCAATTCTGTCATCCTGCTATTTTTCGTAAGCATGCTTACAAATACACTAGGATGGGCATTCAATGATAAAGTTATTGCCCATGAATTGGAGCATCACTACAATGCTGCCTTATTTACTGCTGATCCACAAACGCACCTCGAATTTCATCGCTTGCTGGGCGATGAAGGTGAGCTGGATGCTGCAACGCATTTATGTCTACATGCGGCAGGCCAATTCCTGCCTTTTTTCTTGAATTCGGATTTACTCATCATTCCACCGGTAACTGAAGCAAAAAATCCGATAATGCTCGTATCTGCGAGCATGCCTGAATCGATTCCTGATTCTCTTTTCCATCCTCCCAGAAATATATCCTAGCAAGAAGTGAACTGACCAGCCTCGTGAGCTGTAAAGAGGTGGGCTTGCACGCGCTCTGTACCTGTGTGCACTTTTATTCAATATCAAGCTTGATAAGTAAAAGTAGCGGGTTGGGTCAGTCAGCGAGATTTGGCAATGCGAATAGTGGATGCGCCGCGGTGATCGTAAGTCGCGGTGTGTTTTCTTTGTAGGGAATGAATTCCATGAAAATTAAACAGCGGTATTGTTTGCCGTATGGGCTACAAGCTTTGATCGTTTTTTTGTTATTAGCTTTTTCTTACTCATTTAAAGTAATGGCAAACCCTGGCGGTGCGGTAAGTTTGGGTGTGATGGGTTCTTCATATCAGGCTGGGCCGATGCCAGTGGATGAAAGTACCCATTTATCTCTACGGGATGTGTTGCAATTGATGCTGCAACATAATCCCGAGTTGGCATCTTTTTTCAAGGAAGTACTTGCTTTTGAAGGCACAAAGCTTCAGGCAAGCAGGTTTAGAAATCCAGAACTTGCGGTCGAAGCCGAAGATGTCAATTCTTCTAATCCAGCAATACAGCGATTCACGACTTTTCGTATCAGCCAGCTCATTGAGCTAGGCGGGAAGCGGGGTGCCCGGATGCATGTCGCCTCTTTAGGACAGGCGCTAGCCGATAAAAGCTACGAAGTAAAGAAATTGGAACTGATAGCGAGAACAGCCAATACTTTTATCGATGTGTTGGCGGGGCAAGAGCGGTTGAGAGTGGCAGAAGAGACGTTGCAGCTGACGCGGAAAGTCGTTGATTCGGCAAATAAGCGGGTCGTGTCAGGCAAGGCGCCCCCGATCGAAGAAACGCGATCTAAAGTAGCGCTCTCAACGGCAAATATTGAACTTGAACAAGCACGTAGAGATTTGGTGTCGGCGCGTACGCAACTGTCGTTGCTTTGGGGAAGCACCTCCCCTCGATTCGGAAAAGCGCTGGGTAATCTAGAGTCAACCGTTCAGATTCCTCCTTTTGAAGTACTTGAGCGCAAAATTCTTGATAATCCTTTGGCGCAACGTGGCGTAACCAATGTCGAGCATCGCAAAGCGATCGTTGAGTTAGAAAGGACGCGTCGTATTCCAGACTTAACGCTTGGCGGAGGATTGAGGCGTTATCTGGTAACCGAGGATACGACTGCTGTTATGAATCTTTCTATTCCGATTCCGTTATTTGACCGCAATCAAGGGAATCTGCAAGAGGCACATCAGCGGTTGAACAAGGCTAGAGATGAGCAGGCAGCAGTTGATTTGCTGTTGAGAACAGAGTTGACCCGTGCTTATCAAGCGTTGCTCGCTGCGCAGAATGAAATCAGGTTGCTGCAAGATGAGGTATTGCCGGGCGCTAGAAGTGCATTCGAAGTAGCGAATAGAGGTTATGAGTTGGGGAGGTTTAGTTTTCTCGAGATGCTCGACGCGCAGCGTGCCTTATTCCAGAATCAAATTTTGTATGTACGTTCGCTTGCTAATTATCAGCGGCTTATCAATGAGATAGAGCGTCTGATTGCGGCGCCGATCGATGATCCGGCAAATAGCGTGCATGACCGCCCGTCGACTGAAAGTCGGGAACAAAAGGAGTAGGAAATGGAAAAAACGAGATGGGTGCCAATCGCTGTTGTGATTATCATCGGGGCCGTTTTGGGCGGACTGATTCTGATGACGGATAAGACTGATCCGCATGGCTTGCTTGATAACGAGGTCAGCCCAGCAGGGGAAGAGCATGGCAATCTTTTTTCTGAAAAGTTAAAAGCAGCGGAAGGTGAGCAAGATGGACCAATCCGAGGGCCCCAGGGCGGTATGTTGTTTACCTCGGATAATTTTGGCGTTGAAGTGATGATCTTTGAAAAGGGCGTGCCGCCTCAGTTCCGAGTTTATCTTTACCATCAGGGTAAACGGCTTGCTCCCGCTGAGGCCAGCGTTTCCATTACGCTGACACGGTTGGGTGCTTCTGCGCAATTTTTTCGATTTACCCCAGAAGGCGACTATCTTGTTGGTGATCAGGAAGTTGACGAGCCCCATTCTTTCGATTTGGCCATTGCTGCGGAATGGAATGGTAGAACATTTCGTTGGGGATATAGTCAGGTAGAGGCGCGTGTGGAAATGTCAGATGAAACACTCAAGAGCGCGGGAATTGAAATTGAGAGTGCAGGCCCGGCTATCATCAAACCTACGCTGAGGCTGCCAGGTGAGATCACATTTAATGAACATACTATCCTGCAGGTTGTTCCCCGTTTAGCCGGTATGGTGACCGCTGTCGAGCGTCATCATGGTCAGCATGTCCAGGCGGGAGAAGTATTGGCTGTCATCGAGAGCCCCATGCTGGCTGATTTGTATAGTCAGTATCTCGTTGCTCGAAAGCGACTGGCATTGGCGAAAACCACCTATGAACGTGAAAAGCAATTGTGGGAAGAAAAAATAACGGCTAAACAGGAGTATCTCACCGCGCAACAACAATGGGAGGAGGCCGGCATTGCTTTGGAACTTGCGGCAGAGAGATTGCGTGCGTTGGGCGTGAAACCCGAAGCGAGTCATACAGGGAAAAATTTGGCCCGCTACGAAATCCGTGCACCCATACCTGGCATCATCACAGCCAAGGCCATCGTTCTGGGAGAAGCGGTGAAGGAAGACAAGGCGATTTACACCATAGCGGACGTTTCGACAGTTTGGGCTGCGATCACGGTTTATCCAAAAGATTTGAACATTGTGAGTGTTGGGCAGCAGGCAATAATTAAAGCAACGGCCTTCGAGGTTGAGGGAGAGGGTGTCATCACTTATGTCACAACGCTGATAGGCGGGCCCACGCGAGCGGCTACAGCGCGTGTCGAACTCGATAATCGTGATGGGAAATGGCGGCCTGGGATGTTCGTCAATGCCGAATTGGTAGCGGAAGAAATAGAAGTGCCCGTCGCAGTTTCAGTAGAAGCGATTCAAACACTCCATGATTGGTCGGTTGTATTTGGCCGCTATGGCCCTTATTTTGAGGCGCGTCCATTGGAGCTTGGCCGAAGCGATGGAAAAATGGTCGAGGTGTTAAAAGGGCTGACAGCTGGTGAAAAGTATGCCGTTGGTAACAGTTTTGCTATCAAAGCTGAGCTAGGTAAAGCGGGTGCAAGTCATGACCATTAATTTGCTTAGTGATCAGTACGGGGCCAGCAACCATGCTTGAACGTATTTTAACAATTTCCATTTATCAGCGCTGGCTCGTTTTGGTGTTCGTCATGATGATCGCGGCGATGGGTTTGTACAGCTACCAGAAGCTACCTATAGATGCCGTTCCCGATATTACGAATGTTCAGGTGCAAATCAACACGGTCGCAGCGGGATTTTCGCCAGTGGAGGTCGAGCAGCGTGTCACTTTTCCGGTTGAAACGATCATGGCCGGCCTGCCCGATCTTGATTATACCCGTTCGCTTTCGCGTTATGGTTTGTCTCAAGTGACTGTAGTATTTAAAGATGGCACAGATGTCTACTTTGCGCGTCAATTGGTCAGCCAACGCATCCAAGAAGCAAAAGGCAGGTTGCCGGTGGGGATCGAGCCAACAATGGGTCCCATTTCTACCGGGCTTGGAGAGATATTCATGTGGACGGTCGATGCGGAAGAGACGGCTCGCAAGCCGGATGGAGGCGCTTACACGTCCACCGATTTGCGTGAAATCCAAGACTGGATCATTCGGCCTCAGTTGCGCATGGTTCAAGGTGTGACAGAAGTGAATTCGGTGGGGGGCTATGTCAAACAGTTTCATGTAACCCCCTATCCCGAGAAGCTCATTGCCTATGGTTTGACGATCCAGGACGTAGTAAGCGCGCTCGAAAGAAATAACCTGAACGTAGGTGCGGGTTACATTGAAAAACGGGGAGAGCAACATTTAGTGCGGTTGCCGGGTCAAGTTGCCAATCTGGATGAAATTGGCGATATTACGTTGGGTTCTCGACAAAATGTGCCGATACGGATCAAAGATGTGGCCGATATACTGATCGGCAAAGAGCTACGCACGGGTGCAGCTACGCAAAATGGCAGGGAAGTGGTATTGGGGACGGCGCATATGCTGATTGGGGAAAATAGCCGTGTCGTTTCCCAAGCGGTGGCCAAAAAGCTGGCCGAGATCAACCGCAACTTACCAGAAGGGGTTGCTGCGACCCCCGTATACAATCGTACTACGCTGGTTGATGGAACGATTCGGACGGTTGCCACCAACCTGACTGAGGGTGCCATTCTGGTCATTGTGGTGTTGTTCCTGATTCTAGGCAATATCCGGGCAGCACTGATAACGGCGCTCATTATTCCGCTATCTATGTTGTTTACTTTCAGTGGCATGGTGGTCAACCAGGTGAGTGCAAACTTGATGAGCTTGGGTGCGTTGGATTTTGGCATTATCGTGGATGGGGCCATCGTGATTGTAGAAAACAGTGTTCGGCGTTTAACTCAGGAACAAATGCGTCTCGGACGGGCGTTGACCCGAAGCGAGCGCCTGGAATTGGTGTTTTCTGCGACCATGCAAACGCGCCGGGCGCTGATCTATGGGCAAGCCATCATCATGATTGTGTACATCCCTATCTTTGCATTATCTGGCGTCGAGGGAAAGATGTTTCATCCAATGGCGTTTACGGTAGTGATAGCGCTATTGGGTGCGATGATATTTTCGGTGACATTTGTACCGGCCGCAATCGCACTCTTTTTAACAGGTAAGATCAAGGAAGAAGAAAGGTGGACTATTAGAGCGGCGAAGCGGATATACCAGCCTATGCTAGCTGCCGCCTTGCGTAATCAGGGGCTTACGGTAACGATTGCCATTGTAGTCGTTGTGCTATCCATTTTGCTGACGACGCGTCTGGGCAGTGAATTTGTGCCTAGTCTGAACGAGGGTGACATTGCATTGCATGCCATACGGATTCCAGGAACGAGCTTGACGACATCCGTAGAAATGCAGAATGAGCTCGAAAAAACCATCAAATCATTTGCGGAAGTGGAAAGGGTTTTCTCCAAAATTGGAACTGCGGAAATTGCCACCGACCCCATGCCACCAAGCGTGGCAGATATTTTTATCATTCTCAAGCCACAAACAGAATGGTCCGGCTCTTTTCGTACCAAAGATGAATTGATCGCTGCGATGGAAAAAGCGGTGAAACAAGTGCCAGGAAATAATTACGAGTTCACTCAACCTATCCAAATGCGTTTCAATGAATTGCTGTCGGGAGTGCGTGCTGATGTGGCGGTTAAGGTGTTCGGCGACGATATGGAAGTGTTGTTCGCCGTAGGAGAAAAAATAGAATCGCTCATTAAAACAGTTCCGGGTGCGGCCGATGTGAAGATTGAGCAGGTTACCGGGTTGCCAGTTCTTTCTATACAGATCGATCGCGCTAAGATTGCGCGCTTCGGTTTGAATGTGGCCGATATTCAAGATGCTGTCGAAATCGCGATCGGTGGTCGGAGTGCTGGTCTCATATTCGAGGGTGATCGCCGTTTCGCATTGCAAGTGCGACTACCCGAACATCTACGCGCGGATATTGAAGCGCTCAAGCGTTTGCCAATAGGCATACCCATTCAAAACCAGGGAGGGGCATCAGGCACGCTTCAAGCGGCAGCGTCAGCCTATGTTACGCTGGGCGAAGTGGCTTATTTTGAAATGACGCCTGGTCCCAATCAAGTGAGTCGGGAGAATGGTAAGCGCAGGGTCGTCGTGACTGCAAATATCCGGGGGCGGGATCTGGGCTCGTTCGTGAATGAGGCGCAGACATTGATTAAGGAGCAGATTCATATTCCTCCGGGCTACTGGGTTTCATGGGGAGGACAATTCGAGCAAATGATCTCGGCGGCGCAACGCCTGCAAATCGTTGTTCCAATCTCACTTGGTTTGATCTTTGTTTTGCTTTATACCATGTTCGGGAATCTTAGGGATGGACTGCTGGTTTTTACGGGGGTACCTTTCGCTTTAACTGGGGGTATCGTGGCATTATGGTTACGTGATATTCCTTTATCCATCTCTGCCGGTGTGGGGTTTATCGCGCTGTCCGGCATTGCGGTATTAAACGGCCTCGTTATGATATCGTTTATCCGTGATTTGCGACAAGAAGGGTTGACGTTGGATGAGGCGATACAGACAGGGGCGTTGTCCCGCTTGCGTCCGGTATTGATGACGGCGCTGACCGATGCGATTGGATTTGTTCCTATGGCATTGGCTACTGACATTGGTGCAGAAGTTCAGCGGCCTCTGGCAACAGTGGTGATCGGGGGGGTGATGTCTTGCACGGTGTTAACCTTGCTGGTACTGCCCGTCCTTTATCGATTGGCTTACCGGGGGCGAGAGAGGGAAGTCGATCCAGCCCGGATGCAACCCTGAGTTATTTTTTCGATCCGATATATTGTCTTGCGAATTGAGCGGTTAGACGAAATGTCGAGATTTTTTACAGGTGCACTATTGGGTGCTTTTGTAAACGCTGCTGGCGATTTTGTAACGCAATGATATTACTTGGTTAATTGGATTTAAGTGAATAAATGGCATGGTTATTGCATATAGTTAAGATAGGAGCTGCATCTCACATGCAAAAGTACGCACGAATGTAAGTACACAAGCTATAGATGATATATTGCGATCAATATGAAAAGCATCATTGATTATGAGCGGAAATACGAGGACAATGATTTCCTGTTCATCTTGAGGAGTTAAAGAGATGTCAGAAGATAAAGTAAAGAAACAAACAGATTTAGGAAGGGATTCTCCAGATAATACGCTGCAACAAAGCCGAAGGCGCTTGCTTAAAAACTCTGTTGCAATCCCGGTGATTATGACGCTGAGCAGTGGCGCGGCACATGCCGTGACCAGTAATTTGGTAAGCCCAAGTGAAACTGATATTTTTATGGTTGATGAGCAAGTAGCTTGTTTTGATATTGAAGAGGCAGTAGTTATAGATGATTTACATACAAAATATGATCTCGGTGAATCAAATTCAATAACTTATACTCTAGAAGAAGATGTGATGGCCTGTTCCAATAGGCAAGATATGTATGGGCCAGGAATAGTCATCTCTTCGGCTGCCTATTCATCGCTCAGTGGAAGGCCGAATGTGCAAATAATGCAAAGAATGTTGTGAGATAGCTAATTTTTGTAATGTTCTGGAGATCGACCGATTTTACTTCTCTTCTTATCGAAGAGTGGGAGGAAGAGTTTATCGTTTTCCAGCCAACTTCAGGGAAAACGCATTTTCTTAATAAATTGGGAATGCAGCTTCTCTTGGAGCTAGATAAATATCATCAATCGGCCTATTCCGAAGATCAAATTTGCCAGTGTCTCTTGGATCGATTCCAGCTGCAGTCAGCTCCACATTTCTTGGAACAAGTTAAGAAAACGCTGCGCCGTTTTGAAGAACTGGGTTTAGTTGAACAAGTTAAGCGAGATCCTGTGAGTGCGCGTTGAGCAAATACCCGCTGCAAGTTTTTTTTCATTGCTTTCCGAAGAGGGGCTTAGAATAAGGCTAGGGCCGTTCAATGTGCGAATAAGCACAAATCTTCGTCATTTAGCCGAGCAGCTTCACTTTCTCTATGCACATTATGAATTGGTTGAAGATGAAATTACAGAATTTCATGTAAAAATTGTATCGAAACGTTCTATCCCGCGCCCTTTTTCTGCATCTGTTCACTTTTTGGTCGACGACCAAGAACCTTTTCCTCCCGCTCCCGTTAACCAAGCATTAGCCATATTGGAATGGGGAATCAATCTGGCCATTGCTCTCCGAACTAATCATTTGCTGCTATTTCATTCTGCCGCAGTGGAGAGGAATGGGAACGTCTTGTTGCTGCCAGCTTGGCCGGGAAGTGGCAAGACAACTTTATGCACGGTACTTGCTCATCGTGGATTTCGATTATTTTCAGATGAATTTGGGCTCATGGATACTGAATGCGATGAGCTTCTTCCCGTTCCCCGACTCATGTCGCTCAAAAATCAGTCTATCGATGTCATCAAGCGCTATTTACCTGAAGCGTCAATGGGCCAAGCAATACCGCATACTCAGAAAGGGACGGTTGCGCATGTTCGGCCACCGCAAGAGAGTATCGAGCAGTCTGCAAAAACTGCAAAAGCGAGATGGATTATTTTCCCAAAATGGGTTGCCGATTCGCCATTGAGACTTGAGCGTTTACCCCAGTCTGAGGCTTTCCTGTTACTGGCGAGTAACTCATTTAATTATGAAATACTCGGTGAGGCAGCTTATAAAGCCGTTACTCGTCTAGTGAAAACGTGTCATTGTTATAAACTTGTCTATTCCGATTTTGATCGTGTTCTAACTGCGTTAAACGAATTGACCTACGGTGGGTAACTTCTCCAATCATCAAAAATTACTTCGTAATGCCTTGATCGATCCTGTCTCTGTACTCGATTACAGCATATCGGAATGGGAGTTGCTGTTACGTCTGGTCAGAAGGGTAAAACTCTTGGGACATTTAGCAATTGAGCTTGAGAGAAGGGGATTGTCGAATAAAATTCCTGTACGTGCAGCCAATCAACTGCGCTCTGGACTGATCAGAGCAAAAAAATTCCAGCAATTGGCGCGCTGGGAACTCGATAGAATTACTTGGGCATTGAAAGGTATGAATATCCCCGTCGTGGTGTTAAAAGGGGGGGCATATATGTTGGCAAGGCTTCCTTCAGCAGAAGGTCGGTTTTTCATTGATCTGGATATCATGGTCCCCCAAGAACAGTTGGATCAGGTAGAAGCATGTTTGCTGAAGCGAGGGTGGAGACATCGCGAGATTTCAACCTACGATGAACACTATTATCGGGCATGGAGTCAGGAGATTCCTGCGCTCATACATAGGGAACGGGAAACGGAGGTGGATATACACCATACCATCGCACCTGTGACGAGCCGGATTAGATTAGATGCGCGTTTATTATTCGATGATGCGATCACCGTTGGCAGCCCCGAATATCGGATACTCTGTCCTGTCGATATGGTGTTGCACTGCTCGGTCAATCTATTCCAGAACAACGAGCTGGCTGATGATTTGCGTGATTTGCTTGATCTGCACTCGATGCTGTGTGTGTTTCCTCATGAGGACACCCAATTTTGGGAAAAAATGATTAGCCGCGCTAACCAGCTACGTTTGGGGAGGCCGCTTTTTTATGGTATATGGTTTACGCGCATGATTTTCCAAACACCCGTACCAGAAAAAATAGAAAATACGCTGAATCAAAAGCCAGGGCTGTTTTCGCGATGGATAATGAACGCACTGGTTCCTTCTGCTTTATTGCCGTTGCACCCGGATTACCCAGCGAGATTTGCACAATTTGCGCGCTTTCTTTTGTATCTACGAAGCCATTGGATTAGGATGCCATTTCATTTGCTGATATCGCACCTTGCTTATAAATGCTATTTGAGGTTGCGCCCACCCAGTAAGCCGATGATCAAAAAGTGAGAGAAATAAGCGTTTGTTCGAGTAAAGCTTTTTCAAACTATTGGCTTGACCATTCACAGCAAAAACAGCGTGGCAAGTCCCAGAAAAATGAAAAAACCGCCGCTGTCCGTTACGGCAGTAATCAGGACACTAGAGCCGATGGCAGGATCACGCCCCATTTTTTTTCGAGTTAATGGGATGAGCACTCCAACTAAAGCGGCCAACAGAAGATTCAGTACCATGGCTAATGCCATGACCAGTCCGAGCGGGATATTCTGATAAATAACATAGGTGAACAATCCTACGATGCTGCCCCACACTAGACCATTTACCAGACTCACACCAATTTCTTTTCCGATCAACTTAAGTGTGCTGTCGGTATTGACCTGACCCAATGCGATTGCGCGAACGATCATCGTAATCGTTTGGTTGCCAGAATTTCCACCGACACCCGCAACAATGGGCATCAGTGCTGCAAGTGCGACCAATTTTTCAATGGAATCCTCAAATAGGCCAATAACGCGGGAAGCGATAAAAGCGGTTACCAGATTGATGGCAAGCCAAGCCCAACGGTTCTTGACACTCTTCCAGATAGGAGCAAATAAATCTTCTTCTTCACTCAAGCCGGCTTGACTAAGTGCCTCATTCTCTGCTTTTTCCCGAATGAAGTCGATTACGGAATTAACCGTGACGCGCCCTAATAGCTTGCCATCTACATCAATGACCGACGCAGAAACAAGATCATAACGTTCAAATGCTTCTGTTGCCTGTTGCGCTTTGTCATACGGCTGGAATTTGACGTTTTCCTTGGTCATTGCCTCACTCACCATAACGTCAGGGTCTGTGACCAATAGTCGATTTAATAATAAAACACCTTTGAGATGTTCATTCCGGTCGACGACAAATAGCTGGTCGGTATGATCGGGTAACTCGCCCAGGCGCCGGAGGTAGCGCAGCACCACTTCTAACCTGACGTCTTCGCGGATGGTAATGACATCGAAATCCATGAGCGCGCCGACAGAGTCTTCTGGGTAAGACATCGCTGCACGCAGTTGTTCGCGCTCACCAAGTGGGAGTGAACGAAAAACGTCCTCAATAACTTCAATGGGTAGATCGGGTGCAAGATCGGCGATTTCATCTGCATCAAGTTGTTCGGCAGCCGCAACGAGCTCACTGCTACCCATCGTTGCGATGAGCGTTTCTCGCACGGCGTCGGACACTTCGAGCAGCACCTCTCCGTCGTTTTCAGCTTTGACCAGATTCCATAGAAAAAGCCGATCTTCTAATGGCAAAGCTTCCAGGATATGAGCAATATCAGCTGGATGGAGTTTATCCAGCATGTTTTGGAGGCTGGCTAGATTTTGTTTTTGGATAACAGATTCGACGAGGTCCTGACGTGGCGGGTGGTCTTGCAGGCGTACCAACCCTTCTACGAGCTTATACTTGCGCAGTAAGTACATTATTCGCTCGAGCTTGCTTTGCAAGTCTTCGTTTTCGTGTTGGTTTTCTTCAGTCATAACTGCCTATCCGCTAAAAGAAGAAGAGATCTTGCTATTCGTAAATAATTCGATTCCGGTGTGCCAAAAAGACTAGAGTGCTTTTTTGTTATATCACAGGAACAAGCGTTGATCTTTACAGATTTGTTGAATGCGAAGTCAAAGTATAAAAATGAACTTCGATGAGGGTGAATATTGAACAGTCTTAGTGCTTAAACCAGTTCGCAGAAGTAGAAGACGGGCAGACTGCTTTCTAATGATAAATCCCAATTAGATAAATTATATCATGGAACTTGCGCTAGAGGCATGCGGCGGTGAATGATGTCACGCTTCCTAATTAGTTTTTCCGCCTGGCGATTGCGTTCATAATAACGTGGATTGGGCAGCATTGAGGCAAGATAGGCGGCTTGCCTGCCGTTAAGTACTGAGGCTGATACACCGAAATAATGCTGCGCCGCGGCTTCTGCGCCAAAAACATCATGACCCCATTCAATGATGTTCATATAAATCTCCAAAATACGGCGCTTTGACAGGATACTTTCGAGCATGATTGTGATCATTGCTTCTTCCAATTTGCGACTGATCGTTTTTTTGTCGGACAAAAATAAATTTTTAGCGAGTTGCTGACTAATCGTTGAGCCACCGGCTGACCATTTTCTTTGTTCAATATTTTTTTCGAGAGCATGCTTGATCGAATCAAAATCGAAGCCGCCATGTTTCAAGAATTGGCTGTCCTCCGAAGCAATAATGGCCCGTTTTAGATGAACAGAAATATCTTCATAATTTACCCACTGATGGCGTAGCTTGGCATCGGGATGCGTTTGTCTAAGCTCTTCCAGCCGGGTCTGCATAAACGCGCTAGTGTGCGGGTTATAGCGTTCCCAATAAACGATGTGAAGAAGGAGCCAGCTTAAGTAAATTAAAGCGACGCCCCCTGTTGCTAGCAATAGCCGCCACGACCAGCGTTTAAGAAAATGTCTCATCTTGGTTGTGTGATGCTATCAATTTAAAAATAAATAGAAAGACAGAAGGAGAGATCGATGCCGCGTGCGTATCGGGTGCGTCAAGGTGCTGAGTCACTACCTGTTATTTTTGAGCATTTCTATTATTTTTCTTGTTTCTGGTCTAATACCGCGCCATACATAAAATGATTCTGCGGCTTGTTCAACTAGCATACCGATTCCGTCAGCGAGATGGTGTGCGCCTTGTTGTTGGGCAAAGATCAAGAAAGGAGTCAGATTTCGGCTATACATCATGTCGTATGCTAGTGTCGTTTCCTTGAACAGACCTGTGGGGAGTGGGGGTAATTTATCTTGAAGGCTTGCCGATGTTGCATTGATGATAATATCAAAGCTTTCACCAGAGAAATCCTGGAAGTGGCCGGATACAATTTGACCATGAGAGGAAAATTGTGTTTGCAATAGCTGTGCTTTGGTTTGCGTGCGGTTCGCGATGGCTAGCAGACGTGGCTTACGTTCTAGTAGTGGCAAAATGACGCCACGTGCAGCACCGCCCGCACCCATTAGCAGTATACTTTTCCCCGAAATGGGAATCTCCTGATTTACTTCTATATCTCTGATGAGACCAGTGCCGTCGGTGTTGTCGCCAAGAATAGGATGATTTTGATCAAATTTAAGGGTATTGACAGCTTGTGCCGCATTCGCCCGATCAGTCAACCGAATCGATAAAGTGTACGCTTCTTGTTTGAAAGGGAGTGTTACATTCAAACCTTTCCCCCCTTTTTGTTGAAAAGCGCTTACTGTCGCGGCAAAACCTTCCAAAGGCGCCAAAATGGCGTTGTATTGGATATCCTGGTGAGTTTGCCTAGCAAATTCCATATGAATGATGGGCGATTTGCTATGGTGAATAGGGTTGCCAATTACCGCATAAAGATCAGGCATAAACTTGTTTATCGTAAAGTGTTGACAGAAAGCGGTCACGATCACTATGACCAATGGTATTCTACTGGTTATCCAAGGAATCTCAATCGGACAGCCAGTTTATGTTAATTCAATCTAAGATAAATGCGATGCGATTGTGCCGTTCTATCCCTGCACGAAAAATAACGCCAAATTAACGTCTTGTATTTCATAAAGTGTATTTCATACTGATTTTTGTCAGTATATAGGCAGAGATCGTGCTTATAGATCAGATTATTGAAAGTGCTGTCTGACTAACAGTGGTTCCAAGAATTATTCGCTGAATAATTTTTCTGAGCGGGCAAATACCCATGTGCGGGTAATATGCAAGATGTCGGTATCGCGGCTTATGTCCGGCGGGAAAGGCGCGAAGCCGTTCTGTGCCGCCAACCGGACTATGTGTATGGCGGCATCATCGAGAATCTTGATTCCAGACGATCGATCGATTCCAATCGATTCAAGGCTGCCATCCGACCGGATGCCGACGGTCAGTTGCAAGCTTCCAAACAGTTTTTGCTTTCTTGCTGCCTCCGGATAGTTCAGATTGCCGATACGCTCGACCTTCAGCCGCCAATCCTCCACATAACGTGCAAATCGATATTCTTTGGTACGTGCCCCGATAAATCTCCGTTTGGGTCGTTTCTGATATTCTTCATACTCTTTAGCAATTTGAGCCTCTAGGCGGGCGATTTCAAAACTGCGCTGCAATAAATCTTTGCTGTCTACGGCGGGGGATGGTTCACTTTCAGATTGGATAGGTTGGTCGTCGCTTTGGATAACGCGTGGCTTGCTTTCAACGGCGGTCAAGAGCTGTTTCACTTCCTTCTCTAACTGCTTGGTTTTTTTTGTGGCTTGTGCGAGATCGACAAGTGGTTTGGATTGAGGCAGCACTGGAAAAGGTGATTTTGCACGTCTGTCATCATCAACATTGCCCCCGCCTTCCAAATTGGCCTGTGACAATACATTTGTATCGTCAATAGGCTTATGCTCGGTTTTGCTATTGACCAGGATAACTTCTAGCGATTTCGCTACTTTGTTGAGGGGAAATTCTGGTGTTTTAAATGTGACACCCAAAATAATCAACGCATGAAACAGCAGCGAAATCAGAATGGCCGCATGGATAGCTTTTGGCCGCCATGCAGCCCAGGAATGAGGGGTCTGAAGCTTATTATGATTTGACATCATAAAATGAGCAAAGGAGTCGCTTTAGCCAGTTGAATGATTGTTCGTAAACGAATAAGTTGAAAAGGGTTTCATTGAACAATGGAATATATTTTTAAATATGTTCTTTGTGAAGAAATTTTGTGTTTAAAGTACATTCGAGCAAGTCGATCTGAGATATTTCTAATTTGACTTGTGTGCCGGGTGACAGGTCGGGCAATGAAGAGACGCGCGTAATCAATGGAATACGGTCAAATTTTACCAAATTCTCTTTGAGGACTTGCGCGCCTGTAATTTGAATATTTTCTTGTATCAGCCAACGTAGACACCAATAACGCTCCATTGATCGTTGGAATTCATTATAAATACCATAGACTTGTTCAAAGTCCCGCATCGAGATTAGCAAATCATCGCTATCTTTGGAATAAGGCGGCGTGCTATCGGTCAGCAGTGCAATGAGTTGTCGCTGATTGATGAGGTCGACGTAACGGCGCATTGGTGAACTGCTCCACGCATACTGTGCTACACCGAGACCTTGATGAGGTGCAGGGGAAAGGCTCATTCTTACTTTTCCACTATTTTGGCTGCGATAAATACCGGCAATTCCAGCATCGGCAAGTTGTTTGCCCCATTCGGTATTTGCAAAAATCATTAATTCCGACACAACCCGGTCAATCGGTGAGCCGCGGCGGCGCTCCTGTATGATGATGCGCTCTTGTTCAACGAAAAAGCTGTAATCGATTTTTTCATTATTGGCATCATTTTCTTTGCCACGCTGGATTTCCATCTTGCGGGAGAAGTTCCACAGCAAGGACAATTCTTGAGCAAACGGGTAGTTCGTGAGATTTTTTCTCAGCGTATTTTCATTGAATTGCTGCTCAAGCGCATCATGGCGTAAATTAGCGATGATCTTGATTTTTTCTATACGACTATAAGTGCTCGTGACCGTGAAGTCATCTGCAACCTCCAGATAAAGTGAGAGTGCCGGACATAAGCGTGCTTCACTGAGCGTATAGCTATCGATTGTTTTCTCGGGAAGCATGGTGATTTTTTGGCCAGGCAGATATACAGTGGACAGGCGCTTTGCTGCTATTTGATCCAATAGTGAACCTGGCGCAATACCCAGAGCGGGTGCAGCGATATGAATACCGATGCGAAAACTACCCATGGGCAGAAGCGAAACAGAGAAAGCATCGTCAATTTCAGTGGTGGTAGCATCATCGATACTGAAAGCTGATACGTCGGCTACGGGCAGATCGTCGTGATCGACGTATGCAAACTCTATGTCGGGGATATCGAAAGCAGTTCCATCGGGAAAATGTTCCCGTAAAAATAGATTAAAGTGATAATCATGCGTTGATGCAATGGCGCCGCATTTTTCTAATAGTTTTGGTACGCTGAGTTTGGTGGCCGTACAAACGGATTCGAGTGCTTTCCATTCAACCGTACTTTTGTTCGGTTTGTAGAGTAAATCATCCAAATGGGGCTTAAACTCCTCTGGAAGAGAAAAATCACTCAGTTGTTGCTTATAACGCGCATGCAGTTCTGCTTCTAACCGTTTTTTTTCTTGACTGGCGAGCGCAGCACGTAGCGCTTCCGGTGGAGCGGCTTTGTAGCGCCCCTGCCCCTTGCGATAAAAATACATGGGAGCGCTATTCAGTAGAATCATAATTGCAGCGACTTCTACCGGGCTCGGCGTATGTCCGAAATAATCCGCTGCAAGCGTATGACTCGAAAATTCTTCACTATCAGCACAATATTCCCAGAGAAAATCTGTATCCAACTCGGCAGCTACTTGTTGCGCTTGATGCATGAATTCATATAAAGGAGGCACCTCAAATCGTAGCAATACCGATGAAGCTTTTATTTTGGATCGCTTGCCGTGCGAAGCTTCAACGTGTAGGGAAGTCATGTTGTCGGCTAACACTGAGCCGACTTTAAAGGTGCCGGATTCTTCGTAAAATACGTTCACGGAATGATCCTTTCATACGAAATCAAGGCGTTCGATAACGATCCTCGAGACTGAGCTGTCAAAAATCCATTCATTAAAAGTAGACACATAATTAATTTTATCATGCTTAACAATATGATTATTAGATATAATCCTTGTCGTGACTTGATATATACTGCCTTAAGCTAAGTAAGGGGTGACGGGTGACACGGTTTTCAGATAGAGACTGTTTGTACACTAAAAATCCAACAAGCTGGTTGAGAAGATTTGCATAGGCCATTTCTTGGCGTACTTTATTGCGCCTATTTTTTTGTTTTTTTAAAGATAAGAGCATGTTTCGGTTAATAGCAAGAAAAATATGTCGATGAATACCCTATCAAGACAAACAACTTGTTATAAAGTTTGAGTGGATCCATAAGTGTTTTTAATTCTATTTTTTGAACAGCGCGGGCGACGTTGGCTGGGATAGTGTAGGGATGGGTTTGAGCGCAATCAAACCAGGCAATATTCCATCGGTGAGTATAGTGAGTATATTTAGCGTAAAGTCAAGGCGGTATGAGCAAAACGAAGCAGCAAGTATATCGAACCCTTTGTGGTCATGTTGAAACTATACCTGAATATAGAAAGTTGGTTCCGGTTCATGATAATGCGTAAGCGAACTCTTTGGGTAAACGTGATCGGTCGTGCTTAAAAGTATATTTTTATGGAATGGGTGAGCCTTATGTCTTGTTTGCTCAATTAAAGCTTAAGCTGAATCCCCTTTAAATGACAACGGTTGAATATGTTCGTCGGTACACCAGAGCAGCCTGCTTCTAGTTTTTCCAAAAAGGAGGTAGATGGCTTTGTTACACCCGAGTTAATCGATCGATCACCTAGAAATATTCGGTGATACGGGCATGGTCAATACTGAAGCAGATCTCCAGTATGGCCGCACAGAAAACACAGTGCCAAAGAACCCTAATATCGATTCACGTTTTCAGATTAATTCTCCCACGGCAGTCAGTTCTGTCCGGGGCACCGATTTCCGATATGAACGAACACCTCTGACCATTCCGCTTAAGCCATTACCTGATGTCTATATGAATTTGTGCTGCTATTCGGTCAAATTCATAATGAAATAGCTGCCATCGCAAATGGCACAAAAAATTCTGGAGACGATTAATCATCTCTTTGGTCTAAATGGACATGATGTTTTGTTACTGCGAGCATAGGAGTGAGCTCATATCTCCAGGACAGCGTAGTGAGCGGGTCAGTGTTGAACCATGCGATGAGTGCCATGTCTCTTATTAAGCAACAGGGAGCCAATCAATTTTGTTCTTATTCTCCAGAACTTATCACTGTTGAGAAAGATTTCCGGTTGGCGCTGAAGAATGGGGCGTTGCAAATTTTTTTAACCTATCGTCGATGTTCGATCCGGCCGTATCGTTCGGATGAGGGCGCTTGCACGCTGGAAGCATCCAGATCGCGGCTATATATCTCCAGCAGAATTTATACCGTTAGCTGAGCGTATTGGTTTGAATGCGCCGTTGGGGGAGTTCGTATTGCGAAGGGCGTGCGAGGTGGCGGCTGATTTTGCAAAAGCCAATCAATTGATCGGTGTGTCTGTCAATGTGGCCCCGCGGCAGCAATTGCATAAGGATTTTATAGCGACAATTGAACGGGCAATGAAGGATACTGACTTGCCCGCTAGTTTACTGCTACTGGAGATGACGAAAAGTATGGTCGTCAGTGATATGGTGCGGACAGCTGAGTTGCTTACTCACCTTAAGGCATTAGGTGTATCGATTGCACTCTACGAGTAATTTTACTATTTCGCATACCATTATTGGTTTAGGCAAAATTTAGGTATAACTGTTATTGCAGAAGGTGTTGAAACAGTGCAGCATATGCGAATTCTGCGTGAACAGGGCTGTTTCTTACATCAAGGCTATTATTTCAGCCGGCCCGCGCCGATCGTTGAGTTTTGGTCGCTCATCGAAGGAAGTGATCGAAAATTATTTCTCTATGTTGTGCAGCGATTGAATCGGATCTTGAGCAAAAAACGAATTGAGGGCGCCTCTAACAATTCAGAGTCTTAACCAAGATGAGGCGAGAGCAATAAATGTTGGCGCAACCTATACTGAATAGGTAAGGAAACATTTTTTGTAGACAACGATGTATTGTGACGAAATATATGAGCGGTACCCTTGAGATTTTGAAATTTGACAACGGAAGGAGCCTGCAATGATTGATAATTTGAGTTTTCAGAAAAGAATTTGGTTTTTCATGTCGATTTCGGCGTTATTGCTTGCCTCTCCTTGTTTGATGGCGGAGAAGATTGGCAGTGTGTCTACTAAATTCAAGATCCTGGGTGCGAACGATAAAATTGTGATTGAGGCATTCGATGATCCCGATATCGTGGGTGCTACATGCTATCTAAGCCGGGCAAAGACGGGAGGGATCAGTGGCACGGTGGGGGTGGCCGAGGATACTTCTGATGCTTCGATAGCTTGTCGACAGGTAGGGCCGATCGAGTTACCCGAAAATGTGAAAAATGGACAGAAAGATGGCAAGGAAGTCTTTAAGAAGAGCACTTCGCTATTATTTAAATCCCTGCAAGTGGTTCGATTTTATGATCCAAAACGTAATGTACTGATTTATCTTGCTTACAGTGACAGAATCATCGAAGGGTCACCTAAAAACAGTATATCGACTATTCCCATTATGCCTTGGCGCTAACTAAATCATTGGGAATCATGTAGGTAATGAAAGTAAGCGTATTCGTTTCGTTGATGGTATTTAAACTTCCGCTATAATTACGCTTTTTCGATTTTTAGCTATTTAAAGATCATCATCCATGCAGCTATTTGCTTTTGGTATCAATCATAATACAGCGCCGTTAAGCATCCGTGAACAGGTTTCATTTCCTGAAGATAAAATGGAGCATGCTCTGCATGATCTGGTTGGGCATCATGCCGTGAAGGAAGCAGCCATCGTCTCAACTTGTAATCGTACCGAAATATACTGTAATACAGAAAAACCCGATGCTGCTGTCTGCTGGCTAACGGATTTTCATCGATTACCGGAACGCGAGCTGGAGCCTTATCTTTACCGCTTGCCCCGTGAGCTGGCTGTCAAACATGCTTTTAGAGTGGCAAGCGGGCTGGATTCGATGGTGATCGGTGAGCCGCAGATACTTGGGCAGATGAAGAATGCGATCAAATCGGCAGAGAATGCAGGTACGCTGGGGTTATTGTTGCATAAATTGTTTCAGCGTACTTTTTTTGTGGCCAAGGAGGTACGCACATCTACTGAGATTGGCGCTTGTTCCGTCTCTATGGCGGCAGCGGCAGCACGCTTAGCGGAGCGCATATTTGGTGAAATCAGCGAGCAAAATGTGCTCTTTATCGGTGCTGGCGAGATGATTGAATTATGCGCGACTCATTTTGCTGCCAAGCGTCCAAAGCGGATTACGGTTGCCAATCGTACGGTCGAACGTGCAGAAGCGCTGTCGCGACGATTTGGAGCGCGCCCTATTTCACTCAGTGAATTACCTGAGCAACTTGCACTGCACGATATTGTGGTGACTTGTACAGCGAGTCCGCTACCTATTCTTGGTAAAGGTATGTTGGAGCGCGCTATCAAAATTCGTAAACACCGGCCAATTTTTATTGTCGACTTGGCGGTCCCCAGGGATGTCGAGCTGGAAGTTGCGGATCTGGACGATGTTTTCCTTTATTACGTGGATGATCTGGCTGATATTGTCAAGGAAGGATTGGATTCGCGCATGAGTGCGGTCGCACAGGCCGAAACCATCATCGAATCCAATGTGGTCGATTTCATGCGCTGGCTGGCAGCGCGCGAATTAGTGCCAACTATCCGTGCTTTACGAGATCAGGCCGAGCGATTCCGGCGGCACGAATTGGTACGTGCTCAGAAACTACTGGCAAAAGGCGAAGATCCTGAAAAAATTCTCGAATCACTCAGTAACGGTCTGACCAATAAGTTTTTACACCTGCCCTCCAGTCTGCTGAATCATGCTGCTGATGATGAACGCGAGAAGCTGGTCGAACTGATCAATCGGTTATATCAACTACATTACCCACAATGAATAAAAGTATTGCAGAGCGGCTCACTCGCCTGAGTGTGCGGCTGGAGGAATTGGATCGGCTATTAAGTAGTGAGAAAATTACGGCAGATATGGATAATTATCGCAAACTGACTCGTGAACGTGCCGAGATCGAACCAGTGGTCGAGCTGTATCAAGCACATCAGCAGACTCAGTTAGACATCCAGACTGCAAGAGAAATGAGTGCAGATCCTCAGATGCGTGATTTTGCCGATGCTGAAATTGTGACGGGTAAAGAGAAGCTGCAAAAGATTGAGACGGAACTACTCAAGCAGCTCTTGCCCAAGGACCCCAATGATGACCGTAATATTTTCCTGGAAATCCGCGCGGGCACAGGGGGAGACGAATCGGCTTTATTTGCCGGTAATCTGTTTCGGATGTATGCACGCTTTGCCGAGCGGCAAGGTTGGCAGGTCGAAATCATTTCGCAAAGCCCGTCGGACGTAGGCGGGTATAAGGAAATTATCGCCAGAATTATCGGGTATGGTGCATACTCCCGGCTCAAGTTTGAGTCTGGTGGACATCGGGTGCAACGGGTACCTGTAACCGAAACTCAAGGAAGGGTGCACACGTCTACCTGTACGGTGGCGGTCATTCCAGAAGCAGATGAAATTACCGGTGTCGAACTGAATCCTGCCGATTTGAGAATCGATACATTCCGCGCATCGGGCGCGGGTGGACAACATATCAACAAAACGGATTCTGCGGTACGTATTACCCACTTACCAACGGGTATCGTTGTCGAATGTCAGGAAGGGCGCTCCCAGCATAAAAACAAAGCGCAAGCGATGAGTGTTCTGGCGGCGCGAATTCTGGATAAGCAAATGCGTGAGCAACAAGCAGAGCAGGCGGCAACGCGTAAATCACTGGTAGGGACTGGGGAACGTTCCGAACGGATTCGTACCTATAACTTTCCGCAGGGGCGTGTGACCGATCACCGCATTAATCTTACCCTTTATAAAATGGACCAGATTATGGATGGCGATATCGATGAGCTTTGCTCGGCACTGGTAGCCGAGCATCAAGCGGAACAGCTTGCGTCCATGATGGAAAAATGAGCATCGGCAAAGTAAAACGGCAAATCGATGGGTTCCTGGATAACCTTTACAAAATAATCGTACAGACTAACAACGCTACTGAGCGCGCGTATGGTTTTACTAAAGCGGCCTCCTCAGATCATTATTGAGCTGAAATGCAAAGCACGATTGCACAGGCGCTGCAAGATGCGCGGCATCATATAGAAGATTTGGAAGCCCGCTTATTATTGCAATGTGTGTTAAATGTAGATGCTGTTTATCTGGCTGCTTACCCTGATCGCAATTTAAATTCCAGGCAGCAAGAAGCCTATCGGTCGCTGATTGCTAAACGCATAAGGGGCGAACCGGTTGCTTATCTTGTAGGCGAGCGTGAATTCTATGGCTTAACTTTTAAAGTCACACCGGCCGTGCTGATTCCTCGACCTGAAACGGAGTTGCTGGTAGAGATTGCACTGTCGCGTATCCCAAATGAACGAGTTTGCCGCATCCTGGATTTAGGGACAGGCAGTGGCGCAATCGCAATCACCATTGCCAAACTTCGGCCACATGCGCAAGTGATTGCAGTTGATTGTTCTTCTGAGGCGCTAACCGTTGCACGTATAAACGCACAAAATTTGGGTGTAAGCAATGTACGCATGCTCTCTGGGGATTGGTTTGCTACCTTAGGTCCGCAGCAATTCGATTTGATTGTATCCAATCCACCCTACGTTGCGGAAGGAGACCCCCATCTCAGCGAGGGAGATCTACGTTTTGAACCGATTATTGCGCTGACGGCACAAGAGGAGGGGTTGGCCGCTATTCGCCATATTGTCGCAAACTCACTTCATTTTATGGCGCCTGGGGGGTGGCTGCTACTGGAACATGGCTATAACCAAGCCCCTATTTGCCGGCAATTGCTGGCCGAGTCGGATTTTAGAAATATTTTTACTTGCCCAGATTTAGCCGGGATACCACGCGTGAGCGGTGGGCAACATTATGATCGTACGCGCGCGACAAGCTAGCTGTTAGAATATGACCATGGGGTACGTTGCTAGATTAGAACATCATGGCAAACTATATTAATTCTGGTCAGAAACAGAACCATACGGTTGATGAGTTATCCAATCACCAAGCGGGCTTTCAAAAAATTATCTTGTAAGGAGGATATCAAGACGTGAACGCGAATGAATTGATTGAGCAGCAAATAAATTCCAACCCTGTTGTGCTTTATATGAAAGGTACGCCACAGTATCCACAATGCGGGTTTTCCGCCAATGCTGTGAAAATACTCAACGCATGTGGTGTTCAAGATTTTTATGCGGTAGATGTACTGGCTGATCCAGAAATTCGCCAAGGAATTAAAGATTACTCCAACTGGCCGACGATACCACAGCTTTATATTAATGGTGAGTTTATCGGCGGTTCAGATATCATGACCGAGATGTATCAGAATGGAGAACTTCAGAAATTACTCGAGAAGGAAAGTTGATGTAATCAGCTAATCCCTTGCTGAGGGGGTTAGCTGATGGCAGTGGCAATGACCCAGTAGCGTACGAATTTGCCAACCGCGATGAAAATGACAGCCCAGAACCAGTGAATACGCAGCCAGCCTGCAGCCACACACAAGATATCGCCAATCAAGGGTAACCAAGAAAAAAAGAGAATCGGCGCACCATGATGGCGTGTCCATTCCAATCCACGGGTTTTATGGCCGATTTTGTTCAGCATGGCTTTCTCATCCGGCAGAAGGCGGCCTATTACATAAGAGCTCATCCCGCCCAACGTATTGCCGACAGTCGCCACGCCTAATGCGGACGCATAGAGCTCGGGATAGACCATCAGTACCCCGACGAGCACTGCTTCCGAGCCACCTGGAAGGAGGGTTGCCGCTAGAAAACTACTGGTGAATAACGCCAGCAAACTTGATTGTTCATCCATGAAAATACTGAAGAGTGCGAATTGATTTGCTTATGTTCCCAGAGTTATCCGGGAACATAAGTCTAAGTTCTTTGTGAAAGAATGATTCAAAAGGCCAGCTGGCAATTTTCTAAGCCAACATCTTAAAAATATAAATTATAACGCCTAAAGCCATGTGACTGCTGGCTCTTTTAGAAATGATACGTATTAAATGTTTCTTGGGAGGCTTCAAGCGGCAAGTCTTTCACGCAGGATACGGGCGGCATGTACCATCTTTTTCAATGCGGCTTGCGTTTCCGGCCAACCGCGTGTTTTCAGACCACAATCTGGATTGACCCATAATTGCCGGGGTTGGATATGTTGCAACGCTTTTTCCAGCAACATCAGCATTTCATGGGTATCGGGAATACGTGGAGAATGGATGTCATACACGCCTGGCCCAATTTCGTTGGGATACGCAAACCGAACGAATGCATCCAATAATTCCATACGCGAGCGTGAAGTTTCGATGGTAATGACATCTGCGTCCATTGCGGCAATGGCGGGCAAAATATCGTTGAACTCCGAATAGCACATATGCGTATGAATCTGTGTTTCGTCTTTTACACCGGCACTCGCAATACGAAAGGCCCTGACTGCCCATTGCAAGTATTCATCCCAGGCTGATCGTTTCAGCGGAAGTCCTTCGCGAAAGGCAGGTTCATCGATTTGGATCATGCCAATGCCAGCCTGTTCTAGATCGATGACTTCATCTCGAATAGCCAGGGCAAGTTGTAGCGCTGTCTCTGAGTAGGGTTGGTCGTCACGCACGAAGGACCACATCAGCATGGTAACCGGCCCCGTCAGCATGCCTTTGACCGGTTTGTGGGTCAGGCTTTGGGCATAACTGATCCAATTGACCGTCATGGCTTCTGGCCGGTAAATATCCCCGTAAAGAATTGGAGGCTTGACGCACCTTGAGCCATAGCTCTGTACCCAACCATGATCGGTAAAAGCATAACCCCACAATTGCTCTCCAAAGTATTCGACCATATCGTTTCGCTCGGCTTCACCATGCACGAAAACGTCGAGCCCAATTTCTTCCTGTTTTTTGATGATTTCCCGAATTTCAGCACGCATAGCCTCGAGGTAATCCAGGTGACTGAGTTGCCCTTTTCTGAAAGCGGCTCGTACTTTACGAATCTCGGGTGTTTGTGGGAAAGAGCCGATCGTCGTAGTGGGCAACAGCGGCAATTGAAAGTGCTGTTGCTGCAATAATTGGCGTTGAGGAAAGGGTTGATGACGCTGGCTATCGCGCTGTGTCAATCTTTTTAATCTTGCTTGTACGACTGGATTGTGTATTCGTTTCGAATTCAGCCTGGTTTGCTTAGCCTGCGCTGATGATTCCAGAGAAGACTGGATAGCAGCTTTTCCCTGATTTAAACCACGAGCCAGTATCGTAATTTCATTGAGTTTTTGGACGGAGAAAGCAAGCCAGCTTTTGATCTCGGGATCTAACTGAGTTTCCAGATCGAGATCAACCGGGCAATGTAACAACGAACAGCTTGGGGCAACCCACAGTCGATCACCTAGCATTGACTGTGCAGTCGTCAGTGTTTTTAGCGCTTGAGACAGATCAGCACGCCAAACATTGCGTCCATCGATGATGCCAAGCGATAGTATTTTATCGACAGGGTAATCGGTAAGAAATCGGTCTAGTTGATGCGGCGCACGGCATAAATCGATATGCAAGCCATCGACAGCCAGGGCTTTGAGTCTTTCGGCATGATCATCGACTGCATCAAAATAGGTTGTCAACAGTAGTCGTGGTCCATTTCCCTGCAGTGATGAGTAAGCTTCACTCAGCTTTTCTAACCAGATCTCCTCCAGATCAAGCGCCAAAATGGGTTCGTCTATTTGTACCCACTGGACATCGAGTGCTGCAATTCTAGCTAGAATTGTGCGGTAGGCGGATAGCAGGTGGGGCAGTAAATCTAGCCGGTGAAAATTAGCTTCAGTTTCTTTGCCTAAGAACAAATAGGTCAACGGCCCAACCAATACCACTTTGGGGGAAATGCCGAGCGCCTGGGCTTCGGCAATTTCGTCAAATAATTGTGTCGAAGCGACAGTAAACTGGGTCTGTCGGTCGAATTCAGGAACGATATAGTGGTAGTTAGTGTTGAACCACTTGGTCATTTCCATTGCCGGTTGGTTGGGTGTGCCGCGTGCCATGGCGAAATAAGCATCGAGCGGCGTTGCTTGCTGGCCCAGATCAAAGCGCGCGGGAATGGCACCAAGCAATGTTGTCATGTTGAGCATATGATCATAAAGGGAGAAATCCCCGACAGGGATCAAGTCGATACCGATACGTTTTTGTAAAAGCCAGTTTTCTTCACGAATGGCTTTTGCTCGATCTTGTAGTTGCTGTTCATCGATGTCTTGTCGCCAAAATGATTCGAGTGCCTGCTTTAACTCTCGTCGCGCGCCTATACGCGGAAATCCTAGATTGTGTGTCAGAATCATGAATTACTCTTGTTAAATTGTTATGGATAAAGTCATGATTGTGTCGCGTGCTATAATATGAATCAAATGAAAATTTTTATCATAACTATGAATATAATTCATGGTGTTATTAGCTTATGATTGAACTACGTCATCTACGGACTTTGCATGCGCTTCAGGAAACAGGCAGCCTGTCGCTTGCCGCGGAACGAGTCCACCTCACCCAATCAGCACTTTCCCATCAAATCAAGGTATTGCAGGAATATTACAAATTGCCATTGATCCGGCGGCAGGGGCATGCCATTCAGTTGACCGAACCAGGTAAGCGTCTAGTTCAGCTAGCGGAGAAAGTAATCAAAGAAGTGCAGGCGGCGGAGCGGGATATGGCTAGATTTTCCCAGCCAACCGGCGGTAGCTTGCGTATCGCCTTGGAATGTCACACTTGTTTTGATTGGCTGATGCCGATCATGGATACCTTTCGTGAACATTGGCCAGAAGTAGAATTGGATTTGGTTTCTGGATTTCATGCTGATCCAATCAGGCTGCTCAAGCAAGGTGAGGCGGATATTGTGATTGGCTCCGAAAACAAGCCGCAGCGAAGCATTGTTCATCATCCTTTGTTCCGTTTCGAGATTCTGGCCGTACTCGCACCCGGTCATGAGCTTGGCAAAAAGCGGGTTTTGCATGCTGCAGATTTTGCCAATCAGACACTCATCACCTACCCTGTTCCAGAAGAACGCATCGATCTGATCAGTCATGTGCTGACGCCGGCTGGTATCGTCTGGCAACGTAGGACGGCAGAATTGACGATAGCGATCCTACAATTGGTAGCGAGTCGACGTGGTATCGCAGCGTTACCTAACTGGGGTATAAAAAGCTATGTCGATCATGATTATGTTATCGCCCGACGGATTGGTACACATGGGCTATGGAGCGATTTGTTCGTATCGACACGCAAAGAAACGGCTGCACTACCCTATTTGCAAGATTTTCTGATTACGAGCCGAGATCAATGCTTCACCACCTTGGATGGGATAGTGCCGCTAAGAGCAGATGAATAGCTAGGGTGCTGTAGTGGGGCAGTATATTGACCCATTCAGGCAAGGAAATAACTCGTAATGAGAGGTGAAATGATGGAAATGCCAAAAAATTTACTTTACTTGAATCATCAGATGCTCGAAGGTCTAACGCTGACCACTGATGATGTTGTTAGTCGTATTGAGCATCTGTTACGTGGCAGTCGGCAGTCCCTTGCCTGGAATGCGCCGAAGACCGTAATTACGCCGCCGGATGGCCGTTATATGATGGCGACATTGTCTGCTGCCGATGATCCGCCCTTTTTAGCGGTCAAATCGCTCATGCTCAATCCGCGCAATCGGGAACGCGGCTTGCCCGATATTAACTCACTGGTAACGTTGCTCGATAGCGATACCGGCTTTCCTATGGCAATCATGGATGGCAATTGGATTACGGCTGTACGAACAGCTGGACTCAGCGCGGTTGCTGCTACGCGATTGGCAAGACCTGAATCTTGTATTGCTGCATTTATCGGCTGTGGTATTCAGGCGCGTAGTCACTTGCAGGCATTTTCTTCCCTGTTTCCATTGAAAGAGGTTCGCGCATTTAGCCGTGGCAGCAAGAATCGTGATGCATTTTGCCAGGCAGTAGAGAAATTAGGTATATCAGCTGTGGCATGTCGTAATGCCGAGGAAGCGGTGAAAGGGGCGGATCTGGTGATCTCGACCGTAACGCTTTCTCCAACGCTTGTTCCTTTTATCGATGCGCGCTGGTTGAAAGCAGGGGCGTTTGCCACTACGGTTGATTTGGCAGCTTCTTGGATAAAGGAACACATGCGCACATTTGACCGTATCGTCATCGATGATCTCGAACAAGAAGCGTATATGCCATCACCGCTAGTCGATGCAAAGTGGGTAGCAGGCGATCTGACTGGGTTGGTGAATGGGGAAGTCGCAGGACGCAGCTCTGATGATGAGAAGACCGCTTTTGTTTTTCGTGGGTTGGCACTTGGTGATCTTGCACTTGCCGGCTTGGCGTATCAACGTGCATGTCAGTTGCACAGGGGATACCTCATCGAACGATAACATTGCGGTATTTCCATCGCTTTAATTTACAGCATCATTGATCATCGAATTAACCGGGATTGCGCCCAGTGATGTTATGCTGCTGTTGTACAAGCTGATTGACCCTTTATTTTGATGAGCGTAAAGTGACAAGGAGGAAGGCTTAAAGTATTAATTCTTTCCAATTTAAGGGTTTAGCCATTTAATAGGAGGAACTTATCATGCTTGAATACCCCGTGCTTCCAGCACAGCGACTAATTGGTGCTGTCCGGATTTCCCATCCCATCCCCCCCAAATCGGTCACAATGGAATCACCCGCATTTGAGATTATGACAGATTTGCGGCATAGCCATGTCGCAGAAATCGAACCCCATGCAACCATGGAACTCGCCAATGCCTATATGATGCAGCGAGGGGTTCGCTCTTTGTTTGTATTGAATAGCGACCGCTATTTGCAAGGTGTGATCACGGCCTCTGACATTCTGGGAGAAAAACCTTTACGTTTTATCCAAGAGCGGCGTGTGAGACATAATGAGATACTGGTTTCGGATATTATGACGCCGCTTGATTGTTTAGAGGCGATACCCATTGAGGAAGTGAGGCTGGCTAAAGTTGGACATGTCGTCGCCAGTTTACGCGAAGCTGGGCGGCAGCATACTTTGGTGATGGAGCGAGACTCCAATGGTGAGCCGTTAATATGTGGCATCTTTTCGTTAACACAAATCGAAAAACAATTAGGCACAGCAATAACGCCGACGGGTGTTGCCAAGACCTTTGCGGAAATAGAAGCAACCTTGACGCACTGAAAATCAATCATGACAGATCTACTTCGAGCTACTGAAGGGGCTGCTTATAATGGGCGCCTTCAGTAGTGAAGCCACACTGCAGGCCTGGATTTTTTGCAATTCAGGCATCATTTTTCCTGCCTTTTCGTACCCGCATCATTTAAAAATACAATATTCAACCCCGCTTTTTCTGCTATTGCATTCATTCGGGAAGTGACTTAATGATATGCTGTTTGCTTATTTGCGGCCCAAAGAAAAGGTAATTGGGTAAGGTTTTTTCTATCTGACGAGGATCCATCAACTATGGAAATTACCGATCATAAAATGAAAGGGGCGGGGTTGATTAAAGCTAAAAGATTAGGGTTATTTTATGTCCTGCTGATAGGCATATTGTCGCTATTTATTTTTCTGGCCGTCCAGAGCTATCAATCTATCGATGAAGAGCTAACTGAGTCGGTCCTATCTCGAAGGTTGACTATTGCTGAGCTATCAGCCACAACTCTATCAGAAAAATTCGATCGTATGGTGGACGTCGGTGTCGCGCTCGCTACCCGGGTGCAATTTCGTAAATTGATTGCCGAGGGTAAATGGGCTGAAGCGGCAGAAATTCTCAAGGACGTCGTGAGTGATTTTCCGTTTATCGAAAGGGTTCATCTCACCAGTCTGGATGGCATCAAAATGGCGGAGTTGCCCATATTGGCAAGCGGTATAGGGATCAGCTACGCTCATCGGGACTGGTATCATAACGTGAGTCGTAACTGGGAGCCTTACATTTCACCCGTCTTTGAGCGATATGCTTTACCGCGCCATAACCTATTCGTTGTGGCGATACCGATCAAAGATAGTGCTCAGAATCCACTCGGTATATTAGTCATGCATATCGATATGGAAAAATCTTTTACTTGGATCAGTCAGATCGAGATCGGGGTAGGTGGATTCATCTATGTGGTCGATAGCAAGGGGCAATTGGCATCCCATCCCCGATTTCCCGCTCAGGGCGAGATCATGAATTATTCAGAAGTGCCATCGGTGCAGTATGTTTTGCAAGGGCAGAAAGGGGTTGGGTATATCTATAATCATATCGAAAAAGAGCATCGTGTCGCTGCTTATGCACCGGTCAAATTTGGCTGGGGAGTCATCGCCCAGCAACCCATTGAAACAGCATTTGAATTTAAGAACAAACAGCTCAACCGGGTTTTGACCGGCTATATACTCGTGTTTTTCTTTTGCATGCTTGTATTGTGGTTGATCGTTCATGTTTTGCGTCAACGATGGAGAGCCGAAAAAGATCAGCAAATGGTGATAGAACTCGAGCAGCGGGTTGCTGAACGTACTCGGCAGCTAGAGAATGCCAATAAAGAGTTGGAAAGTTTTAGCTATTCTGTTTCTCACGATCTGCGTTCGCCATTGCGGGCTATTGAAGGATTTTCTTTGATATTAGAAGAAGATTACGGTAAAAAATTGGATGCGGAAGGTCAGCGCCTGTTATCAGTGGTAAAAGATAACGCTCGAAAAATGAGTATGCTGATCGATGATCTCTTGTCTTTTTCCCGTTTAGGTCGGCAAGGTATCAAATCGGTCGAAATCAATATGGAAGCGCTGGTCAATGATGTGCTTGAAGAAATGCGCATGCAGCATGATTTGCAGCGCGTAAAATTGGTTGAACATCCGTTGCCCGCTGCTAAGGGGGATAGAGCATTGCTACGCCAAGTTTGGTTCAATCTTTTCTCCAATGCCGTTAAATACAGCAGTGAGCGCTCAGCGCCCATTATCGAATGGGGCGGATATGGCGATGAGGCTGAGATCGTATATTACGTTAAAGATAATGGCGTGGGTTTCGATATGCAATATTATGACAAGCTCTTTTCTGTTTTTCAGCGCCTCCATCGCGCCGAGGATTTTGCGGGGACAGGAATCGGACTTGCCATCATCAAGCGGATTATTACGCGTCACGGCGGAAGGGTGTGGGCTGAAGGCAAAGTCAATGAAGGCGCAGTATTTTATTTCACGCTACCTCGGAAGGAATTGCATGACGAACAACTTTGAGCAAGTGGAAATACTCATCGTGGAAGATAACCCCCATGATTACGAATTAACGGCACGTGCACTCAAAAAAATTAAATTAGCCAACAGAATCTACTGGGTAAAAGACGGTGCGGAGGCATTGGAATTCATCTATTGCTCAGGAAAATATGCTCAGCGTTCATCGATGGACGGGCTGAGGCTGATTCTTTTGGATTTGAAGTTGCCCAAGGTGGATGGCATACAAGTACTGGCAAAGATTAAAGCTGATCCTGCCACCTGCAACATACCTGTAGTCATGCTAACTTCCTCTCAAGAAGAAAACGATATCGTGGAAAGTTATAAGCTTGGGGTAAACAGCTATATCGTAAAACCTGTCGATTTTCAGAGCTTTATGGAGACGGTGTCTAATGCAGGTTTTTACTGGATGTTGATCAATAAGATACCAGTGAATTAGGGACTAAGAGGACAGGATGAACCACGGGGTAGAAATCAAGGTATTACTGATTGAAGACGTCGAAACGGACGCAGAGCTTGAATTAAGAGAATTGCGTAAGAGTGGGATCATTTATGTCAGCAAGCGGGTGGATAGCGAGCCCGATCTGCGTCAGGCATTACAAGAATTCAAGCCCCATATCATCTTATCTGATTTCTCTTTGCCAGGTCATTTCGATGGCTACCGTGCACTTGCGATCAGTCGTGAGCTTGCTCCCGATATTCCTTTCATCTTCGTATCTGGCACTATCGGTGAGGAAAATGCGATTGAGTCGCTGAAAAATGGTGCGTCCGACTATGTATTGAAATCCAATTTACTGCGCCTAAGTAATGCGGTCAAGCGTGCACTGGATGAATCGGAGCTGAAAAGGCTCCAGAAAGCAGCTGAAAGGGAAATCGAAGCGCAGCGCACTTTTTTTCGCAAGGTCATCGATTTGGATAAGAATCTGATTTTTGCCAAAGATCGCGAAGGGCGGTTTGTACTTGTAAATGAAGCATTTGCTGCTTTCTTGGGTATGACTGCCAGTGATTTGCTGGGGAAAAACAATGTCGATCTCATCTCGCGTTCGAATGCTGAGTTGGTTAAGCATTTGCAGATGGATGAACTTGAAGTGATGGACACAAAATGTGAAAAATTTTTTCCGGAAGTAAAAATCACGGATGCGCATGGCAAAATCCACTGGCTACAGACAATAATGCGTCCGATTATTTCCTCTGATGGTAGCGCAGACATGATTCTGGCCGTCGGTACTGACATTACTGAACGCAAACAAATGGAGGATGAGTTGCGTCAGAGTATCGAGCGTTTTGAGATCATCGCGCGTGCGACCAATGATGCCGTGTGGGACTGGAATCTGCAAACGGGTTATCTTTGGCGGAACGAATCATTCGAGTTGTTGTTTGGTTATGGAGAGGAAGCTGAGCCGAGTATCCGTTTTTGGATGGAACATATCCATCCTGATGTGCGCGATGTGATAAAAAGTAGTCTTTACCAAGTAATCGAGGGAGAAGAAAAATACTGGAGTGCTGAATATCGGTTCATGCGACACGATGGGTCGTATGCTTATGTCTATGATCGAGGGTATGTCATACGTGATGCATCAGGGAAGGGAATGCGCATGATTGGCGCCATGATGGATATGAGCGAAAGGTATGCACAAGAAATGAAGATTGCGCGCTTGCATCGGATACGTGACGTCCTGAGCGGTATCAACTCTACGATCATTCGCGTGCATGATCAAGAAACCTTATACCAAGAAGCTTGCCGTATCGCAGTCGAATACGGTAAGTTTGCCATGGCATGGATCGGTTTGCTTGATCGAACGACTGGAGAAATATGCCCTGTGGCTGTTTGTGGAGAAGATCAGGGGTTTCATGACACGGCCAAGTTTTCGATAGATGAAAATAAGCCCGAAGGTCATAGCCTGGTTGCGACCGTATTGCGGGAGAATAAGGTCATTTTCAACAATGATGTGGCTATGGCAGTCGATGTGAAATACCAGCAAGAACTGCTGGCAAGAGGGATTCATTCGATAGCGGCATTACCGCTGTCAATGGGTGATGAGGTGATCGGCGTATTTGGGTTGAACAGCACGGAAAAAAACGCTTTTGACGAAGAGGAAATAAATTTACTGCGCGAGATGGCTGCTGATATTTCCTTTGGGCTAGAAAGTATCAATAGAGAGCAACAGATTAAATATCTGGCTTACTATGACGTACTGACGGGATTGCCTAACCGCGAATTATTCACGGATCGTCTGGTGCAGGCTTTACATCCAGCAGTGCCAGGTTATGCAGTGGCGCTGTTGTTATTGGACATAGAACGTTTCGCTTATGTCAATGATGTGTATGGCCGCCATGTGGGCGATGGCCTGCTCAAGGAGTTTGCCAATCATCTTAGAGCGTGCGTTCCTGAGCAAGATCGTTTGGCACGTGTGGGGGCAAATTGTTTCGCTATTTTGCTCGTGGATATTCATGAACCATCGGTAGTAGCCCATTTTATTGAAGAAAAGTTACATGGAGTGTTGCCAAGAACAGTGATGGTAGAAGGAAGAAGTATCCTGGTATCGAGCAAGGTGGGCGTAGCCCTCTCTCCAACTGATGGAGTTGAGGCAGAGGTTCTTTTCAGAAACGCTGAAGCGGCATTGAAAAGCGCTAAACAAGCCAATGCCAAATATCTGTTTTACGCACGCGAGATGAATGCTTTGGTTGCCGAGAAGCTTATTTTAGAAAATAGATTGCGGCAGGCGCTTGATAAGCAGGAATTCATTCTGCATTATCAGCCTAAAATCAATTTGTCATCGGATGAAGTATGTGGCTTGGAGGCGTTGATCCGCTGGCAAACTCAGGATGGCCTGGTCCCCCCTATAAAATTTATCCCGTTGCTGGAAGAAACGGGAATGATTATTGAAGTTGGATTATGGGCGATCAGGAAAGCAATGGAAGACCGGCAGGCATGGAAAGAAAAAGGTCTGATATCCCCCCCGATTGCAGTGAATGTATCATCGGTCCAGATTAAGGATAAAAATTTTGTTCCGGCTGTAATCAGTGTATTGGATAGCTTTCCGGACGATAAGGCAGGCTTAGAGCTGGAAATTACGGAAACACTGATTATGGAGAATCTTGATGATAATATTAAAAAATTTTATGAGTTAAAGGATAAGGGAGTACGTATCAGTATCGATGATTTCGGAACAGGGTATTCTTCGTTGAGTTATATGAGCAAGCTACCTGTTAATGCATTAAAAATTGACCGATCTTTTATCTCAGATATGCTGGATAATCCGGATGATACCAATATTGTTTCCACAATCATCATGTTAGCGCATTCACTCAATTTGAAGGTTATTGCCGAAGGCGTTGAAACGACTGAACAGGTCAATTTGCTCAGATTGCTGAAGTGCGATCAGTTCCAGGGATATCTTTTTAGTCCACCCGTCCCACCCCTTGATATAGAGACGATGTTGAAAGCAAGATCGACCACATAAATTGAATGATTTTGGAAGTGGCCATTGGATGGGGAGGGTGTAACTCTGACCCATGTTATGACGGTGGCCTCGTTCGAGGGCGTGAGGGGAAAATATCAATATACCGATGGATCAATAACTTGTTTCCCCAACAAGCAATCAATAGCGGTTTCTAGGATGTGATGTAGGAGGGCTGATAAGATTGCTGAATGAGTAATTCGATTTCAACACGAATTTGAATTTATAGACACGAAAGGAGAAGATCGATATGGCCATTGATGGGATGAACCATTTTACGGTGTTAACCAGCGATCTGGAAAAAAGTAAAGCTTTTTATATTGGGGTACTGGGGCTGACAGAAGGTTACCGTCCTCCCTTTGCGTTCCCTGGTGCTTGGCTTTACTCCGGTGATCAAGCGATCTTGCATATCATTGCAGGTAAACCACTACCGGTTGAGGCACAAGGAGTGATCGATCACATGGCATTTACTGCCTCCAATCTGCAAGTCGTTGTCGATACACTGAATCAGCATGGTATTCCGTTCAAGCTGCATCGGCTGGTAGGCGAACATACTTGGCAGCTTTTTTGTCACGATCCGGATGGGGCAAAAGTCGAGCTTGATTTTGCAGCAAGCGAACCCGAGCCTCGAGCGATAAACACTCAACTGGGATCGTAAGGTTGATATTTCCGATATAGGCGACTCATGCAAGCCCGTTAGCAAGCTACTTGACATGAGTCGCGGGATCCCGTACTTATGGCGATACTGTATTTGTTTTGGTTTTTGTAAAATCGCCTGCTTTAATGATTGTCAATTTGTTGAAATCTAGGTGTTTACGCATCGCAGCCAGAATCGATTCAGGGGTAAGCGCCGCGATTTTAGCTTCAAATTCGATATCCCATTGCATGGTGCGGTTACGTTCCAAATAACTGACAAGCCGTTCGACCAGCGCCTTGTCTTGGCCACGTGCAACGCGCCGTGCTTGTAGATAACCCGCTTTGGCAGTTTCAACCTCTTCCAGTGTATAACCTTCCTTCATAACACGCGCTAACTCTTCTTTGATGGCAGATTCGATTCGTGTAAGGTTTTCCGGCGCATAGATGGCATAGATATTGAATTCACCATGCATATCGAAGGCACTAGCAGAAAGCGTCGAAGCAACATTGTAGGATAAACCTTCCTGCTCTCGAATACGCCGCCAAAGCCTAGAGTCAGCCGAGCCTCCCAATAGATAGTTGCCTACGATGAGTGCCGCGTAGTCAGGGTGATCGTCTCGCAATTTGAGATTCATGCCAGCTTGTAAGACCGCATTGGCCTTATCAGGCGTATCAATTTCTCGATTGATTGGCTCAATTTCCTGATAAATCATTGGTATGCGCTGATAAGGGTATGGACTTTTCCAGTCATCAAAAAGCTGTTGCAAGCGTTGTTGAGTTTCTTTGGGATCAAAATCGCCGACAATAGAAAATGCACTGTCTGATGCACCGAATAGATCATTATGACACTGTTTGACTTCTTCCAATGTCAGTGCGTTGATCAGCTCGATGCGTTCTTCCAAAGTGGGCGTATAGTGCCAATGTGACGAGGGATAAGGAGCAAGATGGCGATCAAGGAGCAAGCTTGCCTGTGCGCTGGGTTCGCTTCGCTTGCTTTCAATGGAGGACAACATTGCCAGTTTGAGTTGCTCGAATTCATCGACTGGGAAAGTAGGTTCCCGCAGCACTTCGGCAACCAATCGCAGCGTATCGGGCAGATGCTCGCGCACCGTTTCGATCGAAACACCCTCAACGCTCACGTTGACTTGTGCCCTGAGTTTGTCGAATGCATCGCGTAATTGTTCTCGAGTGTGTTTTTGAGTTCCACGCATCAACATCGCTCCCGTTATGTTGCATGCCGTCGCTTTATTCTGTTTGCTCTCCTCATCGCCCCAATGAAGCACTAGTGAGGCAACTACCGTACTGCCACGGGTTTTTTTGGGTAACATGGCGAGTTTCATGCCTCCCGGCAGTGTTGTTCGAATGATTTTTGCTTCGATATTCTCAGGAGTCGGATCAAACGCCTCACCTGTGCTAATGCTTGGGTCACCCCGGTAATCGGCCAACATGCGTGCGAGATCGGGCGGGGCTGGAATTTCCGCACGATCGGGTGCGGTGGTTGGAATAAATAAACCGACCGTCCGGTTGCTCGGCTTGAAATAGCTATTGGCCGCACGCTGTACTTCTTCTAAAGTGGTTTGCTTGATACGATCTCGATGCAGGAATAATAAGCGCCAATCTCCCATGGCAATGAATTCGGTCAGGGTGATGGCGAGTCGGCGTGTATCAGAAAGTAATTGCTCGATATTGTTTAGTAAACGGATGCGTGCTCGTTCGAGTTCGTCAAGGGTTATCGGTTGGGTCGAGAGCGATTCGATGGTATCGATCAATGTGTCGCGCGCAGTTTCCAGTGACATATCGGGCCTCAGATTTGCGCCAAAAAAAACATACCCCGGTTCTCTTAATTGACGATCAAATCCCATGATACTTGTCGCTAATTTGGTTTCCACTAGCGACTTGTGAAGTCGACCACCGGGAACTTGTTTGAGAATAGTCACCAGCAGATCGAGCGCAGCATATTCAGGATGTGCGCCAGAAGGTACACGATAAAGTGTCGCAGCAATCTGGCTATCGCCGACACGGCGTAATTTAACCATGCGTTCACCGTCTTGTGTCGGCTCGATGGTGTAGGTTTCTTGTAAATGGCGCACCGGACGGGGTAGAGGGCCAAAATGACGAACGGCCATTTTTAGTGCTTCGGCTTCCTCAAATTTTCCGGCAATGACCAGTACTGCATTATCCGGTTGGTAATAGTGGCGATAAAAAGCTTGTAACCGTTCGATGGGTACATTTTCGATGTCTGAGCGAGAACCGATGATGGCTCGCCCATAGTTGTGCCAAGTATAGGCCGTTGACGTCATTCGTTCGAACAGGACGCTGAATGGGCTATTTTCGCCCGCCTCAAATTCATTGCGTACCACCGTCATTTCGCTGTCAAGGTCAGATTTAGCTACACGCGAGTTGACCATGCGGTCTGCTTCTAGGCGCAACGCCCAATCTAAATTATCGTTACTAGCGGTAAATGTTTCAAAATAATTGGTGCGGTCGTAGGAGGTCGTGCCATTCCAGCGAGCCCCCCGTTTAGTAAATTCGTTCTTGATGTCAGGAAATTGTGCTGTCCCCTTGAATAACAGATGCTCGAGTAAATGCGCCATTCCTGCTTCACCATAGCCTTCATTGCGTGAACCAACAAGATAAACGACATTGACCGTAATCGAGTCGAGCGAATTATCGGGAACGAGCAGGATGCGCAATCCATTTTCGAGTTGGTATTCTGAAATACCTTCAACCGAGGTGACATGAGTTAAGCTGGAGGGTACTTCGGTGAGAGGCAGCTGAGCGTTAACATTCTTGAAAAAGATAAGTGCAATAATAAAAGCGGTGAAGGTAATCAGATATTGACGCATAAGTTTTTTTATTCTTGGATTAGAGTTAACGATTAATAGAGACTGCTTATTTATCAACAAGTTCTTTGATGTTTCTCCTGGCTTTCAGTAAATTGGAACCTTGACAGTTGGTTGGCAAGTTAACAGAATTGGTTCAACCATTTCTGGCGCAGTTCACGAGCCGCAGCAAAAGTGCGTTCAAGCGCTTCTCCATCATGATTTGCTAACAGAGTGCGCAAGTAAGTTAGCTGAGCTTGATAGGTATCGATTTGTTTGAGGAGTGTTTCCTGGTTGGCGAGGCAAATATCTCGCCACATTTCCGGTGAACTGCTGGCAATTCGAGTGCAGTCGCGAAAGCTACTGCCTGCAAAGCGTAATACTTCTTCAGGCTGATCATCGCTGTTACAAAGCACATGATTCATGAGTGAAAAGGCCAAAATATGTGGAAGATGACTGACAGTGGCAAGAATACGGTCGTGCTGAGCGGCTGGCATACGCGTAACTTTTGCGCCACATCGCTGCCAGAGCGTTGTCACCAAGTCGATAGCTTCCACACTATTTTCTTTCAAGGGGGTAATAATGAGAGGCTTGTCGCAAAATAAGTGAATATCAGCCGCTTCCGCTCCACTGAATTCAGTGCCAGCAATCGGGTGGCTAGGGACAAAGTGAGCAAGTTGTCTAGCCAGGTGAGTCCGTGCAGCAAGGATCACGTCCTGTTTAGTGCTGCCGACGTCAGATATAATTGTTCCATCTTCTACATAAGGCGCAATTTGTGCCATGACCTGGTCAGTTTGACCAACAGGCATGGCAAGCAGGATAAAATCAGCGCCTTTAAGCGCCGACGCTGGATCATTCGCTATCTCATCGATAATGCCAAGCTCCAGCGCGCGTTGCATATTCTTCCGGCTCCGCCCAATGCCAACACAATGTTTGACCATGCCAGCATGACGCAGCGCCAAAGCAAAGGAGCCCCCGATCAAACCGACACCAATAATGACAAGTTTCTTAAGCGGGGGAGAAGCCATGATTATGAATAACTAGAAAGATAGACTGAGAAACAAAAAGGAATTAAGTTGATGTTTTGAGCACTTGCTCCAATGCTTTCAGAAATTTCTCATTTTCTGATTCTAAGCCGATGGTGACCCTCAAATGGTGAGGCATTTCGTATACGCCGAGTGGGCGGACAATTACTCCTTGCTGAAGGAGATTTTGGTAAGTTTTCATCGTATTGGATACATCCCCTCTGACGCGGAAAGTAATAAAATTTCCATAAGAAGGAATATATTCCACCCCTAATTGACGCAGTCCATTCGTGATTTGTAACATACCGGCCCGATTGGTCGCGTAGGCGCGTTTGACAAATTCGATATCTTGCAGTGCCGCATGGGCACCAACCAAACCGATGCTATTGACGTTAAACGGTTGACGTATACGATTCATCAAATCCGCTAAATCGGGATGAGCTAGCGCAAAACCAACCCGAATACCAGCAAGACCATAGGCTTTTGAGAAGGTACGAGTGATGAGTAAATTTGGAAATTTTCTGAGCCATGAAATACTATTCGCTTTATTTGCCTCGGGCAGATACTCGTCATAGGCTTCATCCAGAATAACTAAAACATCCTGTGAAACCCGTTCGAGGAAGCGCAACAAATCGTCGGTATCACAGAGTGTACCCGTAGGGTTATTGGGATTGGCAATAAATACGACGCGTGTCTCAGGTGTGATAGCGTTGAGCATAGCTACCAGATCATGACCATAAAGTCTTGCGGGCACTGAAATCCCTTGTGCACCGAGTGCTTGTGCCAATAACGGGTAGATGGCAAAAGCATGTTGCGAATAAACGGCAGAAGCGCCCGGTTTCAGAAAAATTCTGGCAGCTAATTCCAATACATCGTTCGACCCGTTACCTAGCACGATTTGATTGACATTCACTCCATAGTGCTTGGATAAAGCATTCTTTAATTCAAATCCACTGCCATCTGGGTAGCGCGCAATTTCTTGCAATGCTTTAGTCATGGCCTCCATGGCGAGGGGGCTAGTCCCAAGAGGATTTTCATTAGAGGCCAATTTGATGACCCCGTACTTTTCAAGGCCGAGTTCTCGCACCAGCTCTGATATAGGCTTGCCTGGCTGATAAGGTTGTATGGCGCGGATATATTCTGGTGCAAGTTCGCAAAGTTTCATAAGCGTAAAGAGGTTGATACTTTAAAATAATAAAACTGAAAGTAAAGATAGCATTGATTAACTAATCAGATGCATTACTGCGCGGCAGGGTATGAACCGAGTATTTTAAGAAAAGTAGCTTTGCTACGCAGTTCTTCAAGTGCTTTTGCAATATTTTCGTTTTCTTGATGGCCTTCGATATCGATAAAAAAAACATATTCCCATAATCCTTTACGCGAAGGTCTTGATTCTAGTCGGGTCATACTCACTTGGTAGCGTGCAAGTGGCGCAAGAAGCTCATGAATTGCGCCAGGCCGATTACTGGTAGAGAGGACAATGGATGTTTTGTCTTTACCCGATACTGAAACTTGTTGTGTGCCGATCACTAAAAATCGTGTGGTATTGTTGGGTTCGTCTTCGATATTTTTGGCGCAAATAGTGAGTCCAAATACTGCAGCAGCTTTTTTTCCAGCAATGGCTGCCGCATTTTGATCGGTTGCGGCACGGCTGGCGGCGTCGGCATTGCTTGCTGCGTCGATACGCGCGATGGTCTGCAGATTGGGAAGATGCGTTTTTAGCCAACCAAGGCATTGCGCGAACGATTGGGGATGCGAGTAAATTTTTTGAATGGCCGCGAGATCGCTTTGTTGGGCCATGAGGTATTGATGGACCGCGAGTTCAATTTCACCGCACACGGTTAGTGGGGTTTGCAGCAGTAAATCCATGGTTCTACCAACGGCACCTTCGGTGGAATTTTCTACCGGCACAACACCATAATGGGCTGAGCCCGATTCGACTTCACGAAAAACATCATCGATTGTATGACACGCAAGTGTCAAGACAGTATTACCAAAACGCTTAGTGACTGCTTCTTCGGAGAAGGTGCCTTGGGGACCTAGATAAGCAATTGTCAGCGGCTCTTCCATCGCGCGGCAGGCTGAGATGATTTCTGTAAACAGTTGTGTAACACGTTCACTTGTGAGTGGGCCAGAATTCGATTGTTGCAGACGTGTAAGCACTTGTGATTCTCTTTCTGGGCGATAAGTGACCCCATTTTTGCGGCGGCCAATTTCTTGCGCCAGTGCGGCGCGCGCATTGATCAGCTTGAGTAATTCGTTATCAATCGCATCGATCTTATCTCGCAATTGTTTCAGTTGTTCAGTCATGTGCAAGGAATTTAATCAGAGGTTTCTGTAGGAATGGGTAAATAGCGTACCAACAAAACACCATTGATATTGCTGAGAGCGGTGATCACTTTTTGAGGTACTGGACTATCGATATCGACCAGGGTATAGGCCATTTCTCCACGAGATTGATTGGCCATGCTATGGATATTTAATCCAGCTTTTGCCATGCATGTTGAAATTTGACCCAGCAAATTGGGTACATTGGCATTAGCCACCGCTACTCTATAGGGCGAGCCTCGTTCCATACATACATCTGGAAAGTTAACGGAATTCGTGATATTGCCATGTTGCAAATAATCTATAATTTGATTAACGACCATTATGGCACAATTTTCTTCTGCTTCTTGTGTTGAAGCACCCAGATGAGGTAAAGCGATAACAGATGGCTGCTGGTGTAATTTCTGGCTTGGAAAGTCACATACGAAATATTTAATTTTGCCATTCTTGATTCCTGACAGAATCGCATCTTCATCCACGATAGCATCGCGGGAAAAATTAAGCACGATCGTATCTCGTTTTAGATGAGCGACCATTTCATCGTTGATAAGATGATAGGTTGTGTCCATTAACGGTACGTGCAGAGAAACGAAGTTACTGCGGCGTAGCAAATCTTCGATATTTTGTGCTTTTTGCACTGCTGATGGTAAGCTCCAAGCTGATTCAACCGTGATTTTAGGATCATAGCCCAATACTTTCATCCCAAGCTTGATAGCCGCGTCTGCAACCAGTCTGCCAATCTTACCTAATCCAATGATACCGAGTGTTCGCCCGGGCAGTTCCAATCCAAGAAATTTCTTTTTATTATCTTCAACTTGTTTATGTAAGGCTTGATCATCGCCCTGTAAGCTTTCTACATAGCGCAGTGCCGGAATCAAATTTCTCGATGCAATTAACATGCCGGCTAAAACCAGCTCCTTGACCGCATTCGCGTTGGCACCGGGGGTATTGAATACGGGTACGCCGCGTATATTCATCGCGTTGACTGGAATATTATTCGTGCCTGCGCCTGCGCGCCCAATGGCGATAACACTATTGGGGATATCCATATCCAGCATATTGTGTGACCGGACTAGAATGACATCCGGATTCACTAAATCATTGCCGACATGATAGTGATCTGAAGGGAAGCACTTCAGCCCTATTGACGAGATCTGATTGAGCGTGAGGATGCTAAAAATCTTGGGTGGCTGATTAGGCATGCGTTTTTTCGAATTCTTTCATAAAGGAAACTAGAGCCACTACACCCTCATAGGGCATGGCATTATAGATCGAAGCCCGCATACCACCCACCGAGCGGTGGCCTTTTAACTGAAGTAGTCCTCGAGCCTTGGCCTGTTTTAAAAATTCATTATCCAATGATGAATCTTTCAGGGTAAACGGTATATTCATACGTGAACGATCAGGCTTGGCGACCGGACATCGATAAAAATCGCTGGAATCAATGAGATCATAGAGCAGATTGGCTTTGACAATATTGGTTTTTTCCATTTCGGACAATCCGCCTCGTTGTTTTAGCCAGTCTAGAACAAGCCCCATGACATAAATGGCGTAAGTAGGTGGCGTGTTATACATGGAGTGGTGATCGGCGTGTGTTTTGTAAGCATACATCGTCGGCGTGCCCGCAATGGGGGTATTCAACAGGTCTTCACGGATAATAACGAGAACGAGTCCCGCGGGCCCGATATTTTTTTGTGCGCCTGCATAAATCAAACCGAAGGGCGTGATATCCAAAGGGCGTGACAAGATATTAGATGACATATCGGCAACTAATGGGGCGTCGATTTTTCCTCCTGTAATTTGTGCCATATCAGGTACCCAGTTGAATTCTACACCCCCGATTGTTTCATTCGGAGTGTAATGAACATAGGCGGTGTCGGGATCGATTACCCAGCTTTTAGAGGGGGGGGCATAGGTAAAACGTGCATCTTCAGACGAAGCGGCAATGTTAACTTGGCAATATTTTCTGGCTTCGTCGATAGCCTTTTGAGACCATTGACCCGTATTGACATAATCCGCTTTCCTTTTCCCTCGAAGCAGGTTCATCGGTACCATGGCAAATTGACTGGAAGCGCCACCTTGAAGGAAAAGGATTTTATAGTGATGCGGTATACCTACCAGTTCACGTAAATCGCTCTCGGTTTTTGCGATGATGGACATGAACTCTTCGCCGCGATGGCTCATTTCCATAACCGACATACCACGCCCGTGCCAATCCAGCATTTCCTGCTGCGCGCGCTGGAGAACTTCTTTGGGTAGTACCGCCGGACCTGCACTAAAATTGTAGATTATGCTCATCAAAGGATTCCTGTAAGAATTTACCCGAGAAGTTCATCAATGCCCATCGTAATTGTTTTCTCTAAAAGTAAGGAATACAGGTTACGATTCATCGGTTTCGACCACTCTTTCTAGGCCAGCGAGCTTTTCACCCTGATCTAAATTGATCAATGTCACACCTTGAGTAGCACGACCCATTTTACGTATTTCACTGACACGTGTTCGAATCAATACTCCTCCTGTCGTGATCAGCATGATTTCGTCGTCAGGTTTGACAAGTTGCGCTGCGACAACTTTGCCATTTCGCGTGCTGGTATTGATAGCGATGATGCCTTGTACGCCACGGTTGTGACGGGTAAATTCACTGATGGAAGTGCGTTTGCCGTATCCATTCTCTGTGGCTATCAAGACCGTCAGTTCCTCATTTTCGGCCACGAGCAACGAAATAACTTTTTGTTCTGTACCCAGTTTCATGCCGCGCACACCTCGCGCACTACGCCCCATCGGCCGTACATCATTTTCGTCAAAACGAATGGCTTTGCCATTATCAGAAAACAGCATGACATCATGCTTGCCTTCCGTTAACGCAACACCAATTAAATAATCGCCTTGATCGAGACCAATTGCAATAATGCCGTTGTTGCGCGGCCGTGAGAATTCTGACAGCGGTGTTTTTTTGACCGTGCCGAAGGCAGTTGCCATGAAGATATAGCGATTGTCATCAAACGTTTTGACTGGCAGTACCGCATTGATTTTTTCATCTTTTTCTAGTTGAACCAAGTTGTTGATGGGCCTGCCTCGTGAAGAGCGACTACCCTGTGGCACATTGTATACCTTGATCCAGTAAACACGCCCTAGGCTTGAGAAACAGAGAATGTAATCATGCGTATTGGCAATGAACATATTGTCGATAAAATCGTCTTCCTTAGTGGCACTAGCCAATTTCCCACGTCCACCCCGTTTTTGAGCGCGATATTCATCCATCAACTGGGTTTTGATATACCCTGCATGCGATAATGTGATGACGACATCGGCTGGGGCAATCAGGTCCTCGGTATTCAAATCCTGAGCGTCAATAACGACTTCGCTGCGGCGCTTGTCACCGAATTGTTGTTTGATAGAGTTAAGTTCCTCAGCGATGATGGTGGTTATTCGTTGCGGATTGGCAAGAATATCAAGCAGATCGGTAATTTTATCGATAATTTCTGTATATTCGGTCTTGATTTTATCTTGTTCTAACCCGGTAAGGCGTTGCAAGCGGAGATCCAGGATCGCTTGTGCTTGTGTGTCGGATAATCGATAACCTTGATCGAATAAGCCAAATTCAGAAGCGAGCCCGTCCGGACGGAAAGCTTTTGCGTCGATAGCGGCGCGTGTCAGCATTTCTTCTACCATTGGTGAGCGCCATACTTTAGACATCAGTGCGCTTTTAGCATCTGAAGGCGTGGGCGCGGCTTTGATCAGTGCAATGATTTCGTCGACATTGGATAGCGCAACCGCTAAACCTTCTAGCAAGTGTCCGCGTTCGCGTGCTTTCTTCAAATCGAAAGTGGTTCTGCGCGTAACGACTTCTCGCCGGTGGCGTAAAAATGCTTCAAGAATTTGTTTTAGATTAAGCAGGCGGGGCTGGCCGTCTATCAAAGCGACCATATTCATCCCGAAGGTGTCCTGCATCTGTGTTTCTTTATACAGATTATTCAATACGACTTCAGGTATTTCGCCACGTTTTAGCTCTATTACGACGCGCATGCCGGATTTATCCGATTCATCACGTAAATCGGAAATTCCTTCAATGCGCTTGTCTCGTACCAGTTCACCGATTCGAATCAGCAAGTTGGCTTTATTGACTTGGTAAGGCAACTCATCGATGATGATGCTTTGGCGGTTGCCTTTATCGATATCTTCAAAATGAGTACGTGCCCGCATGATTACCCGACCTCGTCCGGTATGATAGCCGTCTCTGATTCCTCCCGTTCCATATATGATGCCGGCGGTAGGGAAATCGGGTGCTTGGATGTGCTCGATAAGTTCATTGATGCTGGCTTCTGGATTGTGGAGGAGTAGGAGACTGGCATCGACGACTTCACTTAGATTATGAGGGGGTATGCTGGTTGCCATGCCTACGGCGATTCCCGAAGAGCCGTTGATAAGTAAGTTGGGGATCTTGGCTGGGAAGATGAGCGGCTCTTGTTCTGAGCCGTCATAGTTGGGCCCGAAATCCACCGTATCTTTATCGAGATCGACGAGTAATTCATGAGCGATGCGGGACATGCGTATTTCTGTATACCGCATGGCCGCAGCATTATCACCATCTACAGAACCAAAATTGCCTTGTCCATCTACCAGCATATAACGCAATGAAAAATGCTGTGCCATGCGTACGATTGTGTCATATACAGCGGTATCACCATGAGGGTGATATTTACCAATCACATCGCCGACGATACGGGCTGATTTTTTATAGGGGCGATTCCAATCGTTGGATAGCTCATGCATCGCGTATAACACTCGCCGGTGGACGGGTTTTAACCCATCTCGCACATCGGGGAGTGCACGCCCGACAATGACACTCATTGCATAATCAAGATAGGAGCGACGCATCTCCTCTTCGAGGCTGACGGTCAAGGTTTCCTTTGCGAATTGGTTCATTTTGTTTGATTTTGTCGATTTCCGCTTTCAGCTTAGCGCTAATTTATTCTGGCTGAAATAGTGAATGGCTGGTTAATAAGATGATCATTTGATTTTTTTGGTCGAAGCTTATGAGTCTATTTTTATATTTTAGCATGCCATCTCATCTGTGCTTGTTTCATCGACATAAGCGGAGGGGTTGTTTCGGAAGACAAACAGAGAATCAGAAATCACCGAAGTGATGAATCCCTATTGCTGGATTCATTCGGAAACAGAAATTGAGCGCAAAAGCATATAAGTAATCGTTTAAAAATGATGTGAGATAAAAAAGCCTTGAAAAAGCAAGCTAAATAAGTAAATATAGATCGAGTATACGATAACTAGTCAAATACGGCGGCAGAGGCCGCCGTATTGTTTTTCTATTTATTCAAACTATCGAATGTGAGTATAGCGCTGTGTCAAACTTGATGAGTACTTATCTGCGACTTCCTGTTACCTTCGTCAAGGGGGAAGGTGTTTGGTTATGGGATGATCGTGGCGATTGTTATCTTGATGCACTTTCTGGCATAGCTGTGTGTGGTCTCGGGCACAGTCATCCTACATTGGCAAAGGCATTGTGTGAGCAAGCAAATTTATTGATACATACCTCCAATCTTTATCATATTGAAAAGCAAGCGTTGTTGGCCGAAAGGCTGGTTTCTTTATCGGGGATGGACAATGTCTTTTTCTGTAATTCAGGCGCGGAAGCCAACGAGGCAGCGATCAAGCTGGCAAGATTGTATGGCCATAATAAAGGAATCGAATTGCCCACGATCATCGTTATGGAGCGTTCGTTTCATGGACGCACTATGGCGACCCTGACTGCGACGGGAAATCGAAAAGCGCAAGCAGGTTTTGAACCTCTGCTTGCAGGGTTTTTGCGCGTTCCTTACGATGATCTTAATGCGGTTGCTCAGATTGCAGCAAGCAATAAGCAAGTGGTGGCAGTGTTAATGGAAACCTATCAGGGTGAAGGTGGAGTAAACTTTCCACAAATCAACTATTTGCAAGGTCTGCGCCAGTTATGTGATCAGAATAATTGGTTGCTCATGCTTGATGAAGTGCAGTGTGGGATTGGACGCACGGGTAAATGGTTTGCGTTTCAGCATAGCGGTATCGTGCCAGATGTCATGACGTTAGCCAAAGGTCTTGGATCGGGTGTGCCGATAGGGGCTTGTATCGCCAGGGGGGATGCAGCCAATGTATTTAAGCCAGGAAATCATGCCTCGACATTTGGGGGGAACCCCCTTGCCTGTACCGCCGCACTTACCACTCTGGATGTGATTGAAAAAGATCATTTAATGGAGAACGCGGTTAGCATAGGCGATTATATCCGGGGGCGATTTAAGGAGAAACTTGCCAACTGGTCGGATGTAATACAGATTCGTGGGCAGGGGCTCATGCTGGGCATAGAGCTGCCAGTGCCTTGTGGTGAACTTGTTAAGGAAGCTTTGAAGCATCGATTGTTGATTAACGTTACATCGGAAAAAGTAGTTAGATTGTTGCCTGCGCTCATCATGAAACAAGCGGAAGCGGAGCAGGTGGTGGAAATTGCGTCAGAGATAATTGGGAAATTCCTGGAAAGTCAAACTGAAGTTGCAATCATGCGTGACAAGCTGGGTTCTTTCCATTGAATATCGATTTTATGCAATTAAAACATTTTCTGAAGATTAATGATTTAACGCTTGATGAGCTGGAATATATCTTCGAGCGAACTCGGTGGATAAAAAATGAATTCAAGCAATACCGTCGGTACTGGCCATTAACGGATCGAACGCTGGCGATGATTTTTGATAAAAACTCAACGCGTACGCGTTTATCGTTTGAGGCGGGGATGTATCAATTGGGCGGAAATGCGATCTACCTTTCAACACGAGATACCCAATTAGGTCGAGGCGAACCGGTGGAAGACGCTGCGCAGGTGATATCCCGCATGGTAGACATTATTATGATTCGCACCTATGAACATAATGTAGTTGAGCGTTTTGCGGAAAACTCGCGCGTGCCTGTAATCAATGGCCTCACTGACGAATACCATCCTTGTCAGATTTTAGGCGATATTTTTACGTATATAGAACATCGGGGCAGTATCGCCGGTAAGACGGTCGCTTGGATTGGTGATTCCAACAATGTGTGTAATACCTGGCTTCAGGCTGCGGAGATTTTTGGTTTTAATGTCCATGTCTCTACTCCAAAGGGGTATGAAGTGGAGCCAGAGCGTGCGGGATTGTATAGCACTGATCATTATGAAGAGTTCGCTTGTCCGCATGATGCCGTGAAAAATGCTGATTTAGTCACGACAGATGTATGGACGAGCATGGGATTCGAGGCGGAAGAGGAAAAGCGTAGAGACGCGTTTTCTGGCTTTTGTGTGGACGCCGAGATGATGTCCTATGCTAAAAAAGATTCATTGTTCATGCACTGTTTGCCGGCTCATCGAGGTGAGGAAGTGACCGCAGAGGTATTGGATAGTCCTCAGTCGGTGGTATGGGATGAGGCCGAGAATCGGCTGCATGTACAAAAAGCGCTCATGGAGTATTTATTGCTGGGTAGAGTTGAAATTAAGTAATTGAGTCATTTCAATTTTGATTGTTTAAGTCTTGTTTGGTTGCCATGAATAAAATTAAAAAGGTTGTGCTTGCTTTTTCTGGTGGTTTAGATACTTCGGTTATATTGAAATGGCTGCAGGAGGTATATCAGTGCGAAGTGGTTACATTTACTGCTGATATTGGTCAAGGAGAAGAAATTGAACCGGCGCGAGCTAAAGCTAAACGCCTGGGCGTTAATGAGATATTTATAGAGGATTTGCGTGAAGAGTTCGTGCGTGATTTTGTGTTTCCCATGTTCCGTGCAAATGCAATATATGAAGGGGAATATTTGCTTGGCACCAGCATTGCAAGACCGCTGATCGCCAAAAGACAAATAGAGATTGCTCGAGAAACGGGCGCGGATGCGGTTTCTCATGGTGCAACGGGAAAAGGGAACGATCAGGTTCGCTTTGAGCTGGGTTATTATGCACTGCAACCCGATATCCACGTGATTGCGCCCTGGCGGGAATGGGATTTAACCTCCCGGGAGAAATTGTTGCAATATGCCGAGAAGCATGACATTCCAGTTGAGATGAAGCAACAAAGCGGGTCGCCTTACAGTATGGATGCGAACTTGTTGCATATCTCATATGAGGGGCGTTTATTGGAAGATCCGGCGGTAGAGCCAGAAGAGTCGATGTGGCGATGGACGACATCGCCGGAGAAAGCCCTAGATGAGCCAGAGTACTTGGATTTGGAATTTGAACATGGGGATATTGTCGCGCTGAATCAAGAAAGATTATCGCCTGCTGAGGTGCTTACAAAATTGAACCGCTTGGGTGGCGAGCATGGTATTGGCCGCTTGGACTTGGTGGAAAATAGATATGTTGGTATGAAATCTCGGGGGTGCTATGAAACACCGGGCGGTACAATCATGTTACGCGCGCATCGTGCTATAGAATCGATAACATTGGATCGGGAAGTTGCTCATTTAAAAGACGATCTTATGCCGCGCTATGCGGCGCTTATTTATAATGGTTACTGGTGGAGTCCGGAACGAAAGATGCTGCAGACATTGATTGATGAGTCGCAATTGAGCGTCAACGGCTGGGTGCGGGTAAAGCTCTACAAGGGGCATGTAATGGTTGTTGGCCGTGATTCCAAAACAGATTCGTTATTTGATCCCAATATTGCAACGTTCGAAGATGATCGTGGCGCTTATGATCATGTTGATGCCGCTGGATTTATTAGATTGAATGCACTGAGAATGCGGATAGCTGCAAAAACACGAAAACGATGAGAGGGGCCTCGCTTTATGAAGCGGGTTTTTATACAAAAATAATGGAGCCTATGTATTGTGAAGCACAACTCAGAGGCCTGTTGACTCAGGGTGCTGAGCGAGTAGCGTCGCAGTATCGAGTAATCGTGAACGTTGCTGAATAATAAATAATTAGCGCTTATGCGGGATTATTCGGCGTGGCGAGCATTATTGATGCATTCCTTTGGTTGTAAGTTGTTATGGTAGAAGTTCTTCCCTAGAGCTATGCAGGTTTTATGGGATAAATGGGATGCAATATTATTTAACTTCCTTGACATGGTGAGATAAACCCCATAAAATCCGCAGTCTTTTTAGCCACGCACTCTTACCCATAATTTAAGTGGGGGCGAGCAGATAAAATGATTTTAGATCGCTTGCTCTGCATGAAGGGGTGGCTAGACAAAGCAAATAGACCCTATTCGGTTGTTCAATCATGATGATTGTTAAACGCAGAATTAATTAGAAATGAAACATATATTATGCCAACGATAAGCCAATTAGTTAGAAAGCCGCGAAAAGCTAAGCGTGTTAAAAGCAAGGTTCCTGCGCTAGAAAGCTGTCCGCAAAAGAGGGGTGTTTGTACGCGTGTTTATACAACAACACCAAAGAAACCAAACTCTGCACTTCGTAAGGTCGCGCGGGTAAGATTGACAAATGGATATGAAGTGTCTAGCTACATTGGCGGCGAGGGCCATAATTTGCAAGAGCACTCCGTGGTGTTGATACGCGGGGGGCGGGTAAAAGATTTGCCGGGTGTACGATATCATACGGTGCGTGGAAGCTTGGATACCGCGGGAGTTAAAGATCGTAAGCAAGCGCGATCTAAATATGGATCTAAGAAACCTAAAGCGTCATAAAATTCTATGAGAGTTTTGTGATATAAAATTTGAGCAAGTAGATAGAACAGATACGAAAGTTTGAGGTTAGTAAATGCCAAGACGGAGAGAAGTACCTAAGCGCGAAATTTTGCCGGATCCGAAATATCACAATGTTGAAGTGGCAAAATTTGTAAATGTTTTGATGACGCGCGGGAAAAAATCGGTTGCCGAACGAATTATATACGGCGCTCTGCAGCAGATAGAGAAGAAAACCGGGAAGGATCCGGTAGAGATTTTTACGCAAGCTTTGGCAAATATTAGGCCCATTGTTGAAGTTAAGAGTCGTCGCGTAGGCGGGGCGAACTATCAAGTGCCTGTCGAGGTGCGTTCGGTTCGTCGTAGTGCATTAGCGATGCGATGGTTGCGGGATGCGGCGCGCAAGCGGAGTGAAAAATCGATGGATATTCGTCTGGCTGGAGAATTGATCGAAGCGTCTGAGGGGCGTGGTGGCGCGATGAAGAAGCGCGAAGAGGTTCATCGTATGGCTGAATCGAATAAAGCATTCTCGCACTATAGGTTTTAGTATTTTTTTAGTATTTAAATAATTTGTATCTCATTATCCGAATGATTTCGCTAACAATAACATTAAGCTGATATTTTCGGAAAAGTAGAAGTTTCTAGGTAAAAAAGATTAAGGGTTATTAACGTGGCAAGAAAAACTCCCATTGAGCGCTATCGAAATATAGGAATTATGGCGCATATTGACGCTGGAAAAACCACAACGACTGAGCGCGTGTTATTTTACACAGGGGTGTCGCATAAGTTGGGAGAGGTGCATGATGGCGCGGCCACGATGGATTGGATGGAGCAAGAGCAGGAGCGAGGTATAACGATTACCTCGGCTGCAACAACGTGTTTTTGGAGAGGTATGGCGAATAATTATCCAGAACACCGAGTAAATATTATCGATACGCCAGGGCACGTGGATTTTACAATCGAAGTGGAGCGCTCACTAAGAGTTTTAGATGGGGCGTGTACCGTTTTTTGTGCGGTGGGGGGGGTGCAACCGCAAACAGAAACAGTCTGGAGGCAAGCTAACAAATATAAAGTACCTCGCCTTGCTTTTGTAAATAAAATGGATCGTTCGGGCGCAAATTTTATGCGAGTCCTAGAGCAGATCAAGTCGCGATTAAAGGCGGTGCCAGTACCTATTCAGCTTCCTATTGGTGCGGAAGATAGGTTTGAAGGGGTGATTGATCTCGTCAAAATGAAGGCTATTTATTGGGATGAGGCTTCACAGGGAATGAAGTTTGAGGAGCGTGATATTCCGGCAGAATTACTCAGTGATGCAAAGAGCTGGCAAGAAAAGATGGTGGAATCAGCGGCTGAAGCTTCTGAGGAATTGATGAATAAATATCTCGAGGAAGGTGAACTCACCATTGCGGAAATCAAGCAGGGATTGAGAACACGTACCCTCAATAACGAGATTGTACCCATGCTCTGTGGATCCGCATTCAAAAATAAAGGCGTTCAAGCGATGTTGGATGCTGTGGTCGATTATCTTCCGTCTCCCGTTGATGTGCCTGCAATTCAGGGTATTAAGGAGAATGAAGAGAAAGATGAGCGTCATGCAAGCGATGATGAGCCCTTTTCGAGTTTGGCGTTTAAGATTGCTACCGATCCCTATGTGGGCCAGTTGACATTTTTCCGAGTATATTCAGGCGTTGTTACGTCGGGCGATACTGTTTATAACTCTGTAAAAGGACGTAAAGAACGAATTGGCAGGATACTGCAAATGCACGCAAATCAGCGCGAGGAAATTAAAGAGGTGCGAGCTGGCGATATCGCGGCTGCTGTAGGCCTAAAAGAGGTTGTAACTGGCGATACATTATGTGATGTAGAGCATATCATTACTTTGGAAAGAATGGATTTTCCAGAGCCTGTTATTCATGTGGCAGTCGAGCCAAAAACAAAAAATGATCAAGAAAAAATGGGTATTGCCCTAGGCAGATTGGCACAAGAAGATCCTTCATTTAGAGTGAGAACGGACGAAGAATCAGGTCAGACGATTATTTCTGGCATGGGTGAGTTGCATTTAGAGATAATTGTTGACCGCATGAGACGGGAATTTGGGGTCGAAGCTAACGTAGGCGCTCCGCAGGTTGCTTATCGTGAGGCCATTAAGAAGAAAGTGGAAGTCGAGGGCAAATTTATCAAACAAAGTGGTGGTCGTGGGCAGTATGGTCACGTTTGGTTGAGGATGGAACCTAATGAAGCCGGTAAGGGATTTGAGTTCGCAGATGAGATCAAGGGTGGCGTGGTTCCACGTGAATATATACCCGCTGTAGAAAAAGGTTTGCTTGAGTCACTTGGTTCTGGTGTGTTGGCGGGTTATCCAGTGGTGGATGTCAAGATAGCACTTTTTGACGGATCCTATCATGATGTAGACTCAAGTGAGAATGCCTTTAAAATGGCGGCCTCAATTGCATTCAAAGAAGGGATGCGTAAAGCTAACCCGGTTTTATTGGAGCCGATGATGTCTGTAGAAGTTGAAACGCCAGCAGATTTTATGGGGAATGTCGTGGGTGACTTGTCGTCACGACGTGGCATGATCCAGGGTATGGATGATACGGCGGGTTTCAAGATCATACGCGCGGAAGTGCCGCTAGCTGAGATGTTTGGGTATTCAACTATTCTGCGGTCAGCAACACAAGGCAGAGCAACCTATACGATGGAATTTAAGCACTATTCAGAAGCACCTAAAAGTGTAGCTGAAGCAATTATCAATAAAAGCAAATAATTATTGACGATAAGGATATAGCATGGCGAAGAGTAAGTTTGAGCGATCAAAGCCGCATGTAAACGTAGGGACGATTGGGCACGTTGATCATGGGAAGACGA
>NZ_QAOO01000015.1 GCF_003051105.1 Nitrosomonas nitrosa
AATCAGAGATGGGTGCTGGGTGAAATTCGTGTTTTTTATGCGAATTCTCTTAAAAAACACAATTAGGAACATATTTGAAGGAATAATTTCATTGCACTTCTAGGAAGTGCTTAAAAATTAGGCAGCTCACTGTCGAAAAAATGGGGTTTTCGGGCTGACACTAACTATCCTGCTATAAATAGTTCAGATGTAAGAAAACTAGATATTCCTTTGCCACAAATGGACGAGCAAACTCATATAGCCAAAATCCTCTCCGATATGGACGCCGAAATCGCCGCGCTCGAAGCCAAACTCGCCAAATACCAGCACATCAAGCAAGGCATGATGCAAAACCTGCTGACCGGGAGGATACGCTTGATATGAGCGAAATTTTCAATATTTACTGCGATGAATCCTGTCATTTGGAAAATGATCATTACCGTTTCATGGTGTTGGGCGGCTTGTGGTGTCCAACGGAAAAAACCAGGGAAATTGCGGTTCGTATTCGTGAAATCAAACACAAACATCAAATACCACACTGCCGTGAATTGAAATGGAGCAAGGTGTCGGCGGCCAAGCTGGATTTATACCTGGATTTAATCGACTACTTTTTTGACGATGACGATCTGAATTTCCGGGTGCTGGTCGCGGATAAGTCGATACTGGATCACGGCGCTTTTAATCAAAGTCACGATGAATGGTATTACAAGATGTATTTTGACATGCTCAAAGTGATTTTTGACCCGGAATGTCGCTATCGGATATATCTGGATATCAAGGATACGCAAGGCGGCGAGAAGGTTCGCCGGTTGCACCGGGTACTTTGTAACAGTCAATACGACTTTTCCCAGAAAATTATCGAGCGTGTTCAGATTGTGGAATCTCATCATGTAGAACAATTGCAGCTGACGGATTTATTGATCGGCGCCATTTCTTATTTGCACAATCAGCCGGGAAGCAGTGAAGCTAAACAAACCATGATCGAACGAATCAAGCAGCGCAGTCATTATTCATTGCGTCAGCAAACCCTTTATAGAGAGAAGAAATTCAATTTGTTCATTTGGTATGGTCAGGGTGGACGGCATTGAGCATGCATCAAAGAGAATGGCTGCCGGGGTTAATTTTATTTTCGGATCATGATGGTGACTGGAATCGTTATTTAGCGACCATTTATGAAGCATTCCGCACCCAGTTTATTGTTTCAAGTCCTGAGTTTCGTGGCATAAGGTTGGGATTGAAACGTCACCCAATGATTCGGGGTAAAGAAGCAACTTTCTGGCATATGATTTCCGAGGGTAGTGTAGAGGAAGAACGGCTACCCGATTTTCGCCGCTGTGAACGCATTCGCTGGCCAAGGCCGGTGATTGAGCATGAAGCTCATCCTGCCGTGAAACTATGGAAGAATAAGCGCGGAGCAGAAACGCGCATTGTGATATGGCTGGAAGCTGAGAATTACCTAGTGATACTGAGCGAGCGCAAAGGCTACATTTTGCCTTGGACGGCTTATTTAGTGGAACAAGGTCACCAGAAACGGAAACTGCAGCGGGAATTTGAAAATTACCAAAATAATCCTTGGTAAAGGCTGGTTGCGCCCCTTTTAAAAAGACGCCCCCGTTACTCCTTCTACAACATGGTAGATGAGCTAAGTGCAGTATAGCGGCTACATTAATGAAAAACAATAGAGTAGATGTTAGATGAGGTCTGGCACGGCTTTGATTATGGATAAAATTGGAAAACCCGAACGCGCGACGCAAAACCGCGTCGTGAAGCTGTTCCGCGAGCAATTAGGCTACACCTATCTCGGCAATCTGGAAGACAAACCGGATAACAGCAACATCGAAGCGCCGCAACTGATGGGCTATCTGGCTGCCAGAGGTTATGATGACGATCAAATTAACAAGGCGCTGGATAAATTACAGACAACGGCCAACAACCACGGCCAGGATTTGTATCACAACAACAAGGCTGTCTATCAACTGCTGCGCTATGGCGTGCAAACTAAGACGGAAGCGGGGCTGCCCACCGATACGGTGCATGTGATCGACTGGCGGCATCCCGAAAACAACGATTTTTACATTGCCGAAGAAGTCACGGTATTCGGCGAAAAGGAAAAACGCCCGGATATCGTGCTGTACCTCAATGGTATCGCCATTGGCGTGCTGGAACTCAAGAACAGCCGCGTTTCCATCGGCGAGGGCATCCGCCAGAGTCTGGTGAACCAGAAGCCCGCATTCATCGGTGCCTTTTTCAGCACCCTCCAGATCATTTTTGCCGGTAACGATGCCGAAGGGCTGCGATATGGCACCATTGGTACGCCGGAGAAGTTTTTCCTCAAATGGAAAGAAGATGAAGCGGACGACAGCGGCTACCAACTGGATAAATACCTCGCCAGAATGTGCAACAAGCAGCGGCTGATCGAACTCATGTACGACTTTGTATTGTTCGATGGCGGTATCAAGAAACTACCGCGCGCGCACCAGTATTTCGGCGTCAAGGCCGCGCAGGCGCATGTGCGGCGCAAGGAAGGCGGCATCATTTGGCACACGCAGGGCAGCGGCAAAAGTATCGTCATGGTGCTGCTGGCCAAATGGCTGCTGGAAAACAATCCGCATGCGCGCATCGCCATCGTCACCGACCGCGATGAGCTGGACAAGCAGATCGAGCGCGTGTTCAGGGATGCCGGGGAAGCGATTTACCGCACGCACAGCGGGCGCGATCTGATGGCGCAACTGGGGCAGGCCAGGCCGCGTCTGTTATGTTCGCTGGTGCACAAGTTCGGCCGGCGCGGTGTCGATGATTTTGACGCGTTCATCGAGCAACTGCAAAGCCAGCCGTGTTATGCGGTCGGCGAATTGTTCATTTTTGTCGACGAATGCCACCGCACGCAAGGCGGCAAGCTGCACAAGACGATGAAGGCACTGCTGCCGGGCGCGGTATTCATCGGCTTTACCGGCACGCCGCTGTTGAAGAAAGACAAAGCCACCAGCCTGGAAGTGTTCGGCAAATATATTCATACCTACAAGTTCAACGAAGCGGTGCAGGACGGCGTGGTGCTCGATCTGGTGTACGAAGCGCGCGATATCGACCAACGCTTAAGTTCTCAGCAGAAAATCGACGCGTGGTTTGCCGCCAAGACCAAGGGATTGAACGATTTCCAGAAAGCTGAACTGAAAAAGAAATGGGGTACCATGCAGAACGTGCTCAGCTCCAAATCGCGCATGGATAAGGTGGTAACCGATATCGTCGGGGATTTCAGCGTCAAGCCGCGCTTGAGCAGCGAAATGGGCAATGCCATTCTGGTGGCGTCCAGCATATTCGAAGCCTGCCGGTACTATGAACTGTTCCAGGCCACCGAATTGAAAGGCAAATGCGCGGTGGTCACTTCCTACAATCCGCACTCCCGCGACATCACCACCGAAGAAACTGGCGCCAATACCGAGACGGACAAACAAGTGATCTACAATACTTACGAAACCTTGCTGAAGGGTGTCAAGGCCGAACCCGGCAAATCCAAAACGGAAAGCTACGAAGACCGGGTCAAAAAGCTTTTTGTCGATGAACCGGCAAATATGAAGCTGCTGATCGTGGTCGACAAGTTGCTGACCGGGTTCGATGCGCCCAGTTGCACCTATTTGTATATCGATAAATCGATGCAGGATCACGGGCTGTTTCAGGCGATCTGCCGCGTCAACCGGCTGGACAGCGACGACAAGAAATTCGGCTTCATCGTCGATTACAAGGATTTGTTCAAAAAGCTGGTCAACGAAAAAGGTACCGGCGCGATTCAGGTGTATACGGAAGCGCTCGATTACGATCAGTTCGAAGCCAAGGAATGCGATATCCTGCTGCAAGACCGGCTGAGCAAAGGCCGTGAATGGCTGGACCGCGCGTTGGAAGAAGTGGAGCTGCTGTGCGAGCAGGTGGAACCGCCCAAAGGCGATCTGGAATATATGCGTTACTTCTGCGGCAATCCCGAACTCCCGGAAGACTTGAAAGCGCGCGAAGTGCAACGAACCGCGCTATACAAAGCGACCGCCAACCTGCTCCGTGCGTATGCCAACATTGGCGACGACATGGAAGCGGCGGGTTACAGCCCAAGCGCTAGCGAACATATCAAGAATCGCGTGGATCACTACCTCAAACTGCGTGACGTCATCAAAAATGTTGCCAATGAAAAATCGATTTGAAAGCGTATGAAGCAGATATGCGTTATCTGATCGATCGTTATATCCAGGCGGAAGAGTCCGTGGTTATATCCCCGTTTGCCGATCTGCCCATTCTGGACATTATCGAGAAAAGCGGTATTGCCGAGGCGATCAGCACGCTGCCCGATGGCATCAGAGCCAATCGAGAAGCGGTGGCCGAGACCATCGAAAACAATGTGCGCAGCCACATCATCAAAAACCACCTGCTCGATCCGGCCTACTTTGAGAAGATATCGAAGCTGCTCGATGAAATCATTAAATTCAGAAAAGAAAATGCAGAGAAGTATAAAGAGTATTTGCAAAAGATTGCCGATCTTGCGCGCAAAGCTACCGCAGCGCAGCCGGACGACATGCCAACATCCCTGAATACCAAAGCCAAGCGGGTGCTGTATGGCAATTTAGGCAAAAACGAAGCGTTGGCGTTGCAAATCAATGACGCGGTGATGGACAGCAAGCAGGATGGCTTCCGTGGTAATCAGGCCAAAGAAAATGCGATTAAATACGCGATCTACAAAGTCGTAAACGATGTCGAAGAAGTCGAGCGTATTTTTGCGATCGTCAAACAGCAAAGTGACTACTGAAAACTTCACATTGAAACTGAATGAACTGGATATCGAAATCGTTCAGAAAAACATCAAGCATGTCCATTTGAGCGTCTACCCGCCGGATGGTAAAGTCAAAGTATCGGCCCCGCTCAGCATGGCGCCGGATACCCTTCGGGTGTTTGTCATTTCCAAATTGGCATGGATCAAGAAACAGCAATCGAAGCTGCGCGCCCAGCAACGGGAAGCGCCACGGGAATATCTCGACCGTGAAAGCCATTATGTATGGGGCAAGCGCTATTTGCTCAAAATTGAAGAAGCAGAAGCCCCGCCCAGAATAGAACTCAAGCACAACAAGCTGGTGCTTTCGGTTCGACCGGGAACAAATCCCGCAAGAAAGCAGGCTATTCTGGAAGCCTGGTACCGCGACAATCTCAGGCAAGCCGTTCCTGCATTGATCGAAAAATGGCAGCCGCGCATGGGCGTGCGCGTTAACAGATTTTATGTGCAAAGCATGAAAACCAAGTGGGGCAGTTGCAGCGTTCATTCGGGCAGCATTCGGCTCAATACCGAATTGGCCAAGAAACCGCGCGCTTGCCTGGAATATATCGTGGTGCACGAAATGACCCACCTGCTGGAACCGACGCACAATAGCCGTTTTATCGGATTGATGGATCGATTCATGCCGAAATGGCGGTTTTATCGGGACGAGCTCAATCGATTACCGGTCCGGCATGAAGAATGGGGGTATTGATCAATCCTGCTGCAACCTATAGCGCTGTTCGATCATCGTCCAATGGCGCTTGCTTGGATGACGTCTCATGTTGGGTTCGAATGCATTAATGCTGTCCTGGATATTTTATGGCTTTGATCGCCCAAACCGAATATTCTCCTTTATGAATCCGTCAATTGCATACGTGTTTCCGAATCCTTCCTATTCGCTCAAAGTATCATTTTCAAAACCTGCATAGTCATGAATAGCCTATTGATGCGCAGAATCCTCGGGGTTTTGGCCAGTGTTTTATTCGCCTGTAGGAGGATAGAAGATAGGCAGGGCAACAATGTCGCGTGCCGCGCATGGTAATCGCTTTATAATAGCGGGTTGGGTAGGATCATTGGCACATGATTCTTTTTTTGATTATCTAATTCGGAAGGTAAGTTGGTGAGCAAAATTTGGTTTAAAGATTACGCACTGGATTATCTGGAAGGGCTGCGCAATGCAAATATGGGCGTGCATATCGGTATTCAATTTACAGAAATTGGCCCCGATTTTTTAAAGGCAAGAATGCCGGTTGATAATAGAACCACTCAGCCATTTGGAATACTGCATGGAGGCGCAAGCTGCGTGTTGTCGGAAACGCTGGGCAGTGTATCGGCATGGATGACGATTGATCCGGAAAAATATCGAGCAGTGGGTGTCGAGATTAATGCCAACCATATTCGGGCAGTGACGCAAGGCCATGTGATTGGCATATGCACGCCTTTGCATGTTGGCCGCCGCACCCAGGTTTGGCAAACCGACATCACGGAAGAAGCCACGGGCAAGCGTGTGGCGATTTCCAGACTGACGGTGGCCATCATTGAACAAGGCACGCTGAGTAATCAAAAAGAGAAAGTAATTGTTAGTAAGTGAGCAATGAACATTGCCAGTCCATCCGAGTGCTTTGCCGGGTGATATTGATGATGGGCAAGCCATTTCTGCGATGAGCGCTATTTCCGGTGTGGGTTGCCGCCTTTAACGGTAGCTGCTCGGCTGTTAAGGCCTGGTTTTAGACCTGTTTTCGATTCATATAAATCTTACTGTAAAGCCCGTGTGTTCAGCGTATTGTTTGCAAATATGATCAGCGCCATGCGCAGTCAGAATCAACTGTTTTATTCGTCATGAAGCCATCGATTGCTATAGCAGATCTAGAGCGGCGGCGAGCCGGTTTACCCAAACCAACATACCCGGAAGAGCTGCCTGTCGTTGGTAAGCGCGAAGAGATCGCGCGTGCGATCGAGGCAAATCAGGTGGTAATCGTTTGCGGCGAGACGGGTTCAGGGAAAACGACGCAATTACCTAAACTATGCCTTGAGCTTGGGCGGGGGGTCGCAGGGTTGATCGGGCACACTCAACCCCGCCGCATTGCGGCGCGTACAGTGGCGATGCGGATTGCCTCAGAGCTCAATAGTCCTTTAGGCCATGCGGTCGGCTATAAAGTCCGCTTTTCCGATAGCGTCAGCAAAAGTACCTACATCAAGCTTATGACGGATGGCATTCTCTTGGCAGAGACGCAAGGCGATCCGCTACTGAGCGCTTATGACACCATTATCATCGACGAGGCGCACGAGCGCAGCCTCAACATCGATTTCCTGCTGGGCTATCTCAAGCAGTTGCTGCCAAAACGGCCTGACCTCAAGCTGATAGTGACGTCTGCCACGATCGATGCCGATCGCTTTTCGTGGCATTTCAACAACGCACCGGTGATCGAGGTGTCAGGCAGACTGTATCCGGTGGAAGTACGCTATCGTCCTATCAACGCGGACGATGAGGAGGCAGGGGATCTGCAGCAAGCCATTATGGATGCGGTTGATGAGCTGATGCGGGTAGGGGCAGGGGATACGTTGATATTCCTGCCTGGTGAGCGTGAAATCAGGGAAACGGCCGAGTCGCTGCGTAAGCATTCTTTCAGTCGTCCAGGTGGGGGAGCGGGCATTGAAATTCTGCCGTTGTTTGCCCGTTTATCATTTGCCGAACAGGAGCGTGTATTCAGGCCGGGCAACACTAGGCGTATCGTTCTGGCGACCAATGTGGCAGAGACATCGCTGACTGTGCCGGGTATCCGTTATGTGATCGATACGGGTTTGGCGCGTATCAACCGCTACAGTTATCGCAACAAAGTCGAGCAACTGCTCATTGAGAAGATTTCCCAGGCTTCCGCCAATCAGCGTGCAGGACGCTGCGGACGCGTAATGAGCGGCATTTGTATCCGCTTGTACGGGGAAGATGACTATTTGATGCGGCCGGAATTTACCGATCCGGAAATTTTGCGGTCATCGCTTGCTTCGGTCATTTTGCGCATGAAATCGCTCAAAATTGGCGATGTAGAGAATTTTCCATTCCTCCAGCCGCCGCTGCCGCGTATGATTGCCGATGGCTATCAGTTGCTGGCAGAGCTCGGTGCGGTGGATGACAGTAATGCGTTAACGGCAATGGGTTGGCGGCTTGCCAAATTTCCAATCGACCCGCGCATCGCCCGGATGATCCTGGCAGCCCAACAGGAAAATTGTCTGAGCGAATTGCTGATCATCGCATCTGCGCTGAGTTTGCAGGATCCTCGTGATCGCCCTTTCGATCGTCAGGAGGCGGCCGATCGCGCGCACGAGCCTTTTCGGGATGAACGGTCGGATTTTATGGGCTTCTTGAAGCTTTGGGAATGCTTCGATGAATGGCTCAAACATAAAAAATCGAATAAAAAGCTGATCGCTCAGTGTCAGGCGCATTTTCTTTCCTATCGTCGCATGCGTGAATGGCGGGAAATCCATGGGCAATTGCATACCCTGGTGCTGGAGATGGGGCTCAAACCCAATCAGATACCGGCTGGTTACGATGAAATCCACCGCGCTTTACTGGCCGGTCTGCTGGGAAACATCGGCTTCAAAACGGAAAATGAAGGCGAATATCTGGGCGCGCGCGGGATCAAGTTCTCGATTTTTCCAGGTTCGACGCTGAAAAAGGTTAAACCTAAATGGATCGTCGCAGCCGAACTGACAGAAACCACTAAACTTTATGCGCGCTGTGCGGCGGCGATTGAACCTGCGTGGCTGGAGCGCATTGCTGGAAGGCTTTGTAAAAAACATTATTTCGATCCCCATTGGGAAAAACAATCTGCGCAGGTTGTGGCGTATGAGCGCGTTACGCTCTATGGCCTGACCATCGTGCCTAAGCGGCGCGTATCCTACGGCAGGATCAATCCCAAGGAAGCCCGGGAAATCTTCATTCGCAACGCCTTGGTGGCAGGAGATTACGCCACTAAAGCACCTTTTTTCGAGCACAACCGGCGATTGATTGCAGATATCGAAGAACTCGAACACAAAGCGCGCCGACAAGACGTATTGGTCGACGAGCAGGAAATTTTTGCTTTTTATGACGCGATCGTCCCTGCAGCGATTTATGGTGGAGCCGCGTTTGAAAAATGGCGCAAACAGGCTGAGCAAACGGATCCGCAATTGCTATTTCTCACGCGTGAATACCTCATGCGTCATGCAGCAGGCAGTATTACCGATGTGCAATTCCCTGAAACGTTTAGCATCGATGGCCATATTTATCCCTTGAGTTATCGCTTCGAACCTGGGCACATCTTGGACGGGGTGACCGTCACGGTGCCACTGCCATTTTTAAATAAGCTGAATGCGGCGCGCTTTGATCGCCTCGTGCCGGGGCTGGTGCGTGAGAAAATCACATGGTATCTGAAAGCCTTGCCCAAACAAATCCGGCGCAATCTGGTGCCCGTGCCGGACTATGTCACCCGCTTTCTTGAAAGTGAGGAAACTCAAGAAACTAAAGGCGATGAACCTGCACTGCTCTCCGACGCGCTGGCGCGCTTTATCCAGGCTCAAACGGGCCTCAAGGTTCCCTTGGACAGTTGGGACGATAAACCGATGCCGCTGCATCTGAAGATGAATTATAAAGTGGTGGACGAAGCCGGGCAGGAGCTCGCCATGAGCCGTGATCTGGCGCAATTACAGGCGCAGCTTGGCCAGGCCGCTCAGTTAACTTTTGCGCAGTGCACTACAGCCAAACAGACCGGTATCGAACGTGATTCGCTGACGCGCTGGGATTTTGGTGATTTACCTGAGGAAATCGCTTTCACGCAGGCCGGTAAACAAGTTACCGGCTACCCTGCATTAGTCGATCAAACAGAGCAGGTCGCGATTCGTCTGTTCGATACGCGTGAAGCTGCTGACAGCAATATGCGTGCGGGCGTACGGCGATTATTGAGTTTTGAGCTAAAGGATAGAATCAAGCAGCTTGAAAAAAATCTACCCGGCTATAAGCAGGCTATTTTGCAATTGAGTCCTTTGCTTGATCCGGAAATACTTAAACGGGATATGCTCGAGGCTATCAGCGACCGGGCTTTCATTGGCGATGATCCGCTCCCGCGCAGTGAAAGCGAATTCATTGCCCAGAAACAGCGTGCGCGGCTACGCCTCAGCCCCGTCACGGATGCAGTCGCCAAGCTTATTCAGGGGATTGCGCATGACTACCAATTATTGAGGCAACGGCTCGATCAGACGAAAATCGGCAACCCCCGTCTTAGGACTGAGCTGGAGGATCAACTCAATCACCTGATTTACCAAGGTTTCTTACATGAAACACCGTGGGAGCGGTTGCCTCATCTGACGCGCTATCTAAAAGGGATGGTTTTGCGGCTCGATAAATATACGAACAACCCGTCACGCGATGGGCAGCATGCAGCCAGCGTTGCGTCGTTGTGGCACCAATACCTGCAGCGTTTGGAAAAGCACCGTAAGGCAGGCATCCATGATCCCCATTTGGCTGAATTCCGTTGGCAGATCGAGGAATTGCGTATTTCCCTGTTCGCCCAAGAATTGAAAACACCCTATCCTGTGTCGGTCAAGCGTTTGCAAAAATTTTGGGAGACTGTGCGTGAGTAAAGGGGGAGGATTGTTACTGAAATAAGGGCGTCATCAGTTACAAGCGGATGGCGGAAAATTATAGATAAAAAGGGATATCGCGGTGAATTTTGATCGTATCATGCTTAACTCCCGCAGAAATCATAAGCCAGGCTGGGATGAAAACGCGCCTTTTCCGGTTTTTACGGTTGATAGCGAGCTAGACAGTAGTCAAGATTAGCTTTAAATTTAATTGTTGTAAGCCCATTGCAAATTATGCATAGACAATCGAAAACGAGATAAAACATCAGTGGAATTCAAAGATTATTACAAGATTATGGGCGTCGCGCGCGATGCTACTCAAGATGAAATCAAACGTGCCTATCGTAAATTGGCGCGTAAATATCACCCCGATGTCAGTAAGGAACCTGACGCAGAGGTGCGTTTTAAGGAGATTGGCGAGGCCTATGAGGTACTCAAAGACCCAGAAAAACGCGCAGCTTATGATCAGTTGGGCACGAGCTGGCAAAGTGGTCAGGAATTTCAACCTCCTCCTGGGTGGAATCAAGGGTTTGAATTTCACGATGGCGGATTTGCGCATGCCGATGCATCTCAATTCAGCAGTTTTTTTGAAGCGTTATTTGGCAACCGTTTCAATACGAATAGAAGGTATCGGGATGAAGGTTTCGATATGCGTGGCAACGATACGCATGCAAAAATTTCGATTGACATCCAAGACGCCTACCTGGGTTCAGTTCGTACGATTACGCTCCAACATACCGAATTGGGCCCGGATGGGCGTCCGCAAGTGAAAACACGCAAGTTGAACGTTCGTATTCCAAAAGGCGTTCATCAGGGTCAACTTATTCGTCTGGCAGGCCAAGGGAGTCCGGGGATAGGCAAGCATAATGCAGGTGATCTTTACTTGGAAATCGCCTTTAATCCGCACCCCTTTTACAAAATAGAGGGAAAAGATGTCCTGTTAGAGCTGCCCGTTACACCGTGGGAGCTCGCTTTGGGCAGAGTAGTCAAAGTGCCTACGCCTACCGGTATGGTCGATTTGAAATTACCGCCAGGAACACAATCGGGGCGCAAATTGAGATTGAAGGAGCGCGGTATCCCGAGCAAACCCCCCGGCGATCTGTATGTCATTCTACAAATCGTCTTACCATCCGCCGACAGTGAGCAAGCCAAGGGGCTCTACGAGGAAATGGAGCGGAAGCTGGCATTTAATCCGCGCAGTAAATTGGGGGTGTGAATGATCGTAAATCAAAATATTATTGACGCAGTCATCGTCGAAGAGGGCGTGGAATTGACGCTCGATGAGTTGAGCCGTGCATGTGCCGTTAATGCGGAATGGATTGTCACACTGGTCGATGAGGGTATCCTAGAGCCTCTGGATATCGCTGCCAATCCGTGGCGCTTTAACGGTATTTGCTTGCGGCGCGTACGGATTATTCAACATTTACAACAAGATCTGGAAGTTAATTTGGCGGGGGCCGCGCTTGCATTGCAACTTCTTGAAGAAATCGATAGTCTTCAGCTCCGCATCACTGCGCTTGAAGCACATGTCAAAGGTAGCTGATCTATCGCTATGTGCGCTAGTGTGAGAAAAATCGGATGAAGGAAGTTTGTTGATGGCAACCAGGCCATGATGCAATAACGATCGATCTAAGGTACAGTCAGTTTATGAAATTTGATGAGCAAGCTATAATGAGATTTTTCAGTGTTGACTCTATGAGATGTTTATTTTGGTTGCTGCTATGTTTCTTGGTGTTGCCAGCTCACGCCCAGCAGCCTCCCCCTTTATCGGTAGCGGCAAAATCCTATACCCTCGTTGATTATCATAGCGGCCAAACGCTAGTCAGTCATAATGAGCATGAACGCCTTGAACCCGCGTCGTTGACCAAGTTGATGACGGCGTATGTGGTCTTTTCAGCTTTAAGAGAAAAACGCATTACGCTGGATCTGGTTGTGCCTGTGTCCAACACGGCTTGGAAAATGGTAGGCTCGCGCATGTTCATCGAGCCTAATAAACGGGTAACGGTCGACGATCTGATCCGCGGCATGATTGTGCAATCTGGTAACGATGCGTGTGTCGCGCTTGCTGAATTGATCGCCGGTTCGGAAGAAATTTTCGCGCACATGATGAATGAGCAAGCCGCGCGCTTGGGCATGGCCAATACGCATTTTACCAATTCGACGGGCCTGTCTCATCCTGATCACTACAGTACTGCACACGATCTTGCTTTACTGGCATCGGCCATTATTCGCGATTTCCCGGAATTCTATCCGCTCTATTCGCAGCGTGAATTTACTTATAATGGCATTACGCAATCTAATCGTAATCGTTTGTTGTGGTTGGATCCAAATGTAGATGGCATGAAAACCGGGTGGACGGTGGCCGCTGGCTACTGCCTCATTACCTCGGCGAAACGGGAAGAGCGGCGTTTGATCTCGGTGGTAATGGGAACGGCGACTTCCAATGTCCGTACTAAAGAAAGTCAACGTTTGTTGAATTATGGCTTTCAGTTTTTCGATACGGCCCATCCCTATAAAAAGCACCAGGAAATTACTGCGATCCAGATTTGGAAGGGGGCACAGAACAAGCTGAAAGTGGGATTGGACCGCGATATCTATTTTTCGCTACCTAAAGGACAAACCGATAAACTCAAAGCCAAAATGGAATACAAACAACCGCTGGTTGCGCCCATTGCACAAGGACAAGAAGTGGGCGTCGTTAGATTCAGTTTTGGAAATCAGGAGATTGCGACCTATCCACTCATCTCACTGGAAGCAATCGACACTGCAAGCATTTTTGGACGCGCGTGGGATAGCATCCAGATGCTTTTTAATTAGGGCATTATTGATAAATGATTTACCTTAATGGTAAGTTCTTGCCGATCGAGCAGGCATATATTCCGGTATTGGATAGAGGTTTTATTTTCGGCGATGGTGTGTATGAAGTCATACCTGTTTATTCCCGCAAACCTTTCCGTCTTACAGATCATTTATCCCGTTTGCAGCATAGCTTGGACGGCATACGACTTAAGAATCCCCATAGCGATGAGCAATGGCGTGAGCTTTTGGAACAGGTTATCGCTTGTAATGAAGGAGAAGATCAATATCTCTACCTGCATATCACGCGCGGTGTCGCTAAACGCGATCACGCCTTTCCAGTAGGTATTTCGCCTACCATTTTTATCATGAGCAATCCGCTGCCCGCACCTCCGCCGGAAATGCTGCAAAAAGGCATTCCGGCGATCACGGCACGCGATAATCGCTGGGGGCGCTGCGATATCAAGGCAATATCGCTTTTGCCCAATGTATTGTTACGGCAGCTTGCAATTGATTCAGGTGCGATGGAAACGATTTTATTGCGCGATGGCTATTTAACAGAAGGGGCGGCAAGTAATATTTTTATCGTGAAGAACCATGTATTGCTTACACCCCCAAAGAGCCATTTGATGCTGCCGGGCATCACTTATGATGTCGTTCTTGAGTTGGCGCAGGGTCATGCGATTCCCTATGAGATACGAGCGGTATCGGAGCAAGAAATACGTCTGGCGGATGAAATATTGCTCACTTCCTCCACCAAGGAAGTGATGCCTATCGTATCACTTGACGGAAAACCCGTGGGTACGGGTGAACCTGGGCCTATTTACAAGCAGCTTAGTCAGTGTTATCAGCAATATAAAGCCAGCATCATGCGTGGCCAGAATTGATTTTTTCTTAGTAAAAGAACAATTACCAGCTATCAAGATGCTTATCCCGTCATGACAGAACAAACATCACTCATTGAATATCCCTGTGATTTTCCAATCAAGATCATGGGGCGACACCATGAGGCGTTTGCCCAAACTATACTCATGATCGTTAAGCGTCATGCGCCGGATTTCGATGAGGCGACCCTTGAAGTCAGAGCGAGCCGGAACGGCGCTTATCTGAGCCTGACTTGTACGATCTGTGCAACCTCGCGCATTCAATTGGATGCGCTTTATCAGGAGCTTCATGATCACCCTATGGTGATGATGGTTTTTTGAACCTAAGTTGAGTTATTTATCTCAAAAATTCAATAGGTTGAGTGAAAAGAACCTTGTCATTCTTTTTTAAAGCGAGATATCTGGGTGTGGTCGATTATCCTGTCGCATGGCAAGCAATGAAAGATTTTACGGCTAACCGAGTCGATCGTACCCTGGACGAAGTCTGGCTCTTGCAGCACCCACCTGTCTACACCCAAGGGATTGCTGGCAAACCGGAACATTTGCTTTATCCGAACGATATTCCTGTCATCAGAACAGATCGTGGCGGACAAATTACTTTTCATGGGCCAGGACAACTGGTTGCCTATTTATTGTTGGATCTGCGCCGTTTACAGTTGAATGTGAGAGGATTGGTCCGGAAAATGGAAGACTCTGTTATTGATTTATTGGCAGACTATCGTATCGAAGCGAAAGGATGTCCCGATGCCCCCGGGGTTTATGTTGACGATGCCAAGATCGCTTCATTGGGATTAAAAATCAAGAATGGCTGCTGCTATCATGGCATCGCACTGAATATCGATATGGATTTAAAACCATTCTCAGCGATTAACCCCTGTGGATATGCAGGACTGAAGGTGACGCAGGCTAAAGATCTCGGGGTGGATGATGAAATCGGCGTGATAGGGCAGAAAATGTTGGAAAAACTTCAAATTAATCTTACCGGGAGGTAAATACAAGGCCATGACCACGAATACGCATGAAAGAGGTGTCGCTAAGACTGCACGTAATCCAGTAAAAATCAATGCGCAATCTCCCAGTGAGATACTGCGCAAACCATCCTGGATACGTGTACGTTCATCTAATAGCCAGACTTACGCTGAAGTCAAGCGGTTGTTACGGGAACATAAGCTGCATACAGTATGTGAGGAGGCGTCCTGCCCGAATATTGGCGAATGCTTTGGTAAGGGGACCGCCACTTTTATGATTTTGGGCGATCTTTGTACGCGCCGCTGCCCATTTTGTGATGTGGCGCATGGCAGGCCTATGCCTCCCGATCCTGGCGAGCCTATTCATTTAGCGCAATCGATCGCAGTGTTGAAGCTTAAGTATGTCGTAATCACCAGCGTAGATCGTGATGATTTGCGCGATGGCGGGGCGCAGCATTTTGCCGAGTGTATACGTCAAATACGCGTTCATTCTCCACAAACCAAAATCGAAATCCTGGTGCCCGATTTTCGAGGAAGATTGGCTGTCGCCCTGGAGAAACTGGCAGAATGCCCGCCCGATGTGCTTAACCATAACCTTGAAACGGTGCCACGATTATATAAGCAGTGCAGACCCGGTGCAGACTATGCCCATTCTCTGAAGTTGCTAAAGGACTTTAAAGCACTTTTTCCTGCAATTCCTACTAAATCAGGCCTAATGTTAGGGTTGGGAGAAGCCGATAATGAGATTGTCGATGTATTAAGAGATTTACGCGAACACAATGTCGATATGCTTACTATCGGTCAGTACCTTCAACCCAGCATCGGTCATTTGCCCGTCATGCGTTATGTCACACCAGAAGGTTTTAAAGAATTCGAGCGTATCGCGTTGGAAATGGGATTCAGTAATGCAGCATGCGGTCCAATGGTACGCTCGAGCTACCATGCAGATCAGCAGGCGCATGAAGTAGGGGTGAAATAGCTTTTAACAAAGGATAGATAGCATGGCTAAATCAATAGGCGAGTTACTCGTTCGTGAAGGTCTGATTTCTGAGGAGCAATTGGAACAGGCCGTTGCTCAATTTCGGCGTGACGGGGGGCGATTGGTCAATGCAATCCTATCTCTGGGTTTCATTACCGAAGAACAATTGGATCAATTTTTGCACTTTAACTTGCCGGTTCCACTCAAAATTGTCGATACCGGATTGAGTGAAGTATTTTTAGTCGATTTATTACTGAAGGCGGCTTATTTAGAGGCCGGCACATTTACGTTACAACGGATGTCGCAAGTGCTTTCGCTACCGTTTAGCGTGGTTGAAGAGTTGATCGAGTTAGTGCGGACCGATCATTTAGCCGCTATCCGTACTTCTTCTAGTTATACCAGTTCTACGCAGGTTCTTGAGCTTACGCAGCGTGGTCGAGAGCGGGCAGAAGCGGCTTTCAAAATCAGTTTATATGTTGGAGCCGCCCCTGTTCCGTTAGATGATTATGCATTTGTTCTCAGTCGGCAAAGTGTCCGGCAGATCGAGTTGGATAAAGAGTGGATCGATTCTTCATTGAGGCATCTAGTGATTGGTGACAAGCTGCTTCGCCAGTTAGGGCCGGCCTTTGCTTCCGGACGTTCAATTTTTCTATATGGGCCGCCGGGTACAGGAAAAACCAGTATCGCGGAGGGACTTGGAAAGGGAATTCCTGGGGAAGTTTTCATACCGCAATCGATTGAAGTATCGGGTCAAATCATACGTTTTTTTGATCCCGCAATTCACACGCCCATCGAAGACAAGAAGAACCGGGGTGATGCATCGCTTGATCTTAGAATGAATCTTACGCACGATCCGCGTTGGAAGAAATGCCATCGCCCGGTTGTGATGGTGGGCGGAGAGCTCACGCTCGATATGCTTGAATTACGCTACGACTATTCGAGTAAATTCTACGAAGCGCCTGTCCATATGAAGGCTGGCAACGGTGTTTTCATTTTAGATGATTTTGGCCGGCAAAGAATCGAACCCCGCCAACTGCTCAACCGTTGGATTATTCCCCTGGAGCGAGGTGTCGATTATCCGTCACTTCATACCGGCATGAAGTTCGAGATTCCTTTCGACCAGATTACGGTATTCAGCACCAACCTGAATCCATTGGAATTGGTCGATGAGGCATTTTTGCGGCGAATCCGCCATAAAATACATGTGCAGTACCAAACCGAGGCGGAATTCAAAGAAATCTTGCGGCGGGTGTGCCATAAACAAAATGTTCATTATGATAGTGAAGTGGCAGAATACCTGCTGAGCAACTACTACCTAAAGCAAAACCGTCCTTTAGTCGGCAGCCATCCACGTGATCTCATGGAGCATATCATCGACCAAGCTCATTTTTTACAACTACCGCCTACGTTTACTAAAGAAGCCATAGATTCTGCGGTGGCGAATTATTTTGTTGAGCTTTGAACCCAGATTCCGTTGATTGCTAATTCTGGCGCTGACATTATGAATATTCCAGCTTTGCAATAATTTTTACCTCCACCTTTTGGGCTGTCAACGCTACGATGCAGATTGCGCGATTTTATGAGCGCATGACTGCGTTGCAACTCCTTGGGATAGAGTGACTATTCTGTGTCGTTGCGCCGTGTCCTGCACTCCTAAAACCGCACACGCCGACCCGTCCAGCCGAGGGATCTAGGTTGAACTGAATCGGCGTAGAGGCCGTTAATATTTTCAAGGCAAAATAAAGCACGCCGTCACTGGCGCAGATTTGAGTGATCGCAAGGAATTTTGCAGTATTTCTCCGCAGATCTTGCCTAATCACAGTCCCAATTCCCACGGTAGCTGATAAAAAAAACGCTAACCAGAATTTCACTGGTTAGCGTAATGTTATGGCTAATCGTACTTTATTGTTTTATATCTGGCATGACTTAACGGATCGGGTTGCGTTGACTATCCGTCAGTCCTGCACCCCATTCTCCTGAGAGATTTTGCACCCAGCCGTTATAAACATTGGGAAGTGCAACAATTCCCTGACCACCATAGCCAGCAAGGCTACTTACTGTGTCATCATTTGCGACACCCGCATCCGCGACCATAGAGATCGAGCCGACAATATCGGCATCCGACAAATCGCCATCACCATTAGGATCAACATCGACAACAATGACTCTATTGGAGAATTTGCTGGTTACATAAGCATAGTAACCCCCATCTTTTTTAGCGCCAAAGTTTGCACCATGACAACCTGGATCACATGGCAGCATTTTTACGATAGTATCGGTTGCAGTATCGACGATTACGATTTGTCCGCCTGTAGCTGCGATCACGACGGCTTTACCATCGGGCGAGACCGGTGTTTGGATGGGCAACACGCCAACCGGGCCGGTAATCTCTCCCGAAATCGGGTTGTAATTTTCGATTAGATTAATGGTCTTCAATAACGTGCCGTCATTACCATCCAACACGCTTAAACTGTGGTGAAGCAAGTTTGTAGCATAAATTTTGCTGGAGTCAGGCATCATACCGATCGCAATCGGGTGCGGCCCAGGTGCACCTTCGCCAGTTTGTGTTCTTGCCACAATTTGCCCTGTTTCAGCATCATAAATACCGGCGTCGCTGGTATTGATGTTGGGGGTGATAATGCGTTTCCCATCTGCTGAAACCCAGTGACCGTGTGGATTGGCAGGCGCCTGCCCGTGATGCTGAGTTGGCATCATATAGTTGACTTCAGTCGTCCCGGCAGGAATGATGACAACACCATTTTCTCCATTGATCGCAACGGTTGCATCATCGTTATGCGGTAGCGTCATCACATGCGAGGGTGTATCACCAACACGCAGGTTTTTGATCAAAGCCCCTGTTTTCTGATCGATTAAAGTCAGTTTGGTATCGAACCATTGGGTTTGATAGATGACCGAATGATCGCGATTAGGCCACAGATTGTGTGGATTGTTCATGTTGATCTGAGGCAATGCGATTTTACGCTTGAGTGTCCAAGTGTTCGCGTCCAGAACGGTAATGGTTCCAGGTTTGGTTTTATTGGCCGTTTTCTCGAATTGCGTATTGATCCATACTTCGCCTACACCGGGTATGGCAGGATTGGATAAGGGCGGCAATATCATATCGTTGCCATATCTTGAGTCAAGCACAGCGATCAGCGGAACTTTGCCAATATCCACTACCACATCGACATTAGGATAGGCTACTTTCCAAGGGTCGCTAGAGGTGAAATCCTGCCAGTTTTCGGGCGTCGTAGCAACGAAGAACGTCCTCAAGAGACGGGTTGCCAAGTCACTGCTGGTGGGCAGATTCTTGATGCCGCTTACTAAATTGATCGTATTGCCTAGATCCAATCCGTCCGTTCCAGGGTTGTCAACGATCACCGCGCCAAACATATAGGGATGAATCTTGCAGGTAAATACATAGAGCCCCGGAATATGAAGCTCGACAATGCCACCGCCACGATAGGCTTTGGTCTGATCAAATGGAATCATAAAATGATCGCCACCCATTGAGTTGTCTTCGGCTTCGCTCGGCCATAAGAGCGTGGTGACCGTATGGACACCTTCTGTATCTGACATGATGAAGTGAACGCTACTGCCTGGCGGTACGATTTCCAACGATTGCGTTTTGGTCACGGGTTTCAACAAGTCGCCACGAGTGCTTCTGAACCAGCTGCCAGGCTCGTCGGACATAATAAAGGTAACTAGGCCAGGCTTATCGCTAGGGTTACCGAAAATCGCACCACTTGGCGATGCGCCTGCAATGCTGTCACCTGGTAATCCCGATTCGGCACTTACTACTTGGAGCTTGCCATTCATGCCTGATTCCATATGCGACATTACATGGCAGTGATATTGCCATACCCCTGCACCAACACCTGTGCCGGCTTTAATCGTAAAGGCATGGCTATCGGCTGGGCTATTCAATATCTTCACATCAATAATATGAGGCGGGGCAGAAGGGTTCTTATCCTCTGTTTCATCCAGCCAGCGGTGTGCATGCAAGTGGAAGGTATGGGACGGGCCTATTGCTAGCACATGGAAACGCACCAGTTGATTTTCTATCGCACTTAAAGTCGGATTGGTCCATAGGGGTTTCTGTGTCCCGTCCGCACTGATCTCGGTTCCCCAGAAAGTGGAGCCCACCATGAACATGACAAATTCTTTGTCGAGTTGAGCGCGGTTAGCGGAAATAACCGTTCCATCACCATCGACGTAGCTTTGTACTTTACCGTTTAGGTCATCGACTACGACTGCACCAAACAACCCAAGCAGTTGGTTGTCTTTGTCATGGTAAGGGAAGGTGCCCGTTTTATGCGTATTCAGCCGGTAGTTTTTTGTTTCACCGGGCGCTGCGGCATCGGTATTGCCAATAGAAAGGCCGGGAACATTGAATCCTACTTTGATACCTGGGCCATTCTTATGTGTTTCATTAATGAGTTGAACATTAACGACATCACCCCGTTTCACAAACAAGGTTGGTCCGGGGATGGTGATTTCGACAGGATAATTGGCAACAGCACCATCGCTGGTGTGACTGACCATCTTATAGCCAAATTGGCCATTGGGTAGCCGTTCGGCTGACAGGATGATGTTATGGGTTGCTGCCAGCGCGATCGAGGTCAGCAGCCAAGCTGTAAAAAACAGAGCTAGGTTCGTAATCGTTTTCATTTTTCTTCCATGAATAGGTGAATGCATGCTTTTCCTCTCTTCATTAGTCAGCAACAATGAAGTCGCCTTTCATGCCAAGCAGAGCACTAGAGAACGCGCTATCTTGGTAGCTAGCAGAGTGGGTAGCCTGAACTGCAAATACATGCTTTTCGAGGGGGCCGAGTACTTTATGGTTGATATTTTTACGTGATCCTGGGTCGGCCCATTTGTAGCTTTTAAGCTCGAATTGATGAAAATTAGTACCCAAGGCAATCAAATGAAACCTTACATAGCTGTTTCTTTGCGCCGTCAATGTGGGGTTGACCCATAATGGTGTTTGCTGACCGGTTGCGTTATCGATTTCCATTCCCCAGAAGGCGTCGTCACCAATATAAAGGACATAGTCTTTTTCTATATTGCTGAGAGAGATATTTTGTTCCGTTCCACTAATTTTTACTCGCTCTTCACCGGATGCAGGATTGACTATCAATGCGCCGAATAGGCCCTTGTCTTCGGCACCATTGTGGCTATTCATATTGTGATCATGGTAGGGCCAAGTGCCTGCTGTGCCCGACGCCGCTACCCAGCGATAGGTATACGACATGACGGGGGTGGCACTTTCGTCTTTGTAAAGATTGATATATTTCAACGTACCATCGCTATCGATATCATAGTGCACGCCATGTACGTGCAGGCTGACATGCTCTTGTTTTGGATTGTCAGGATCGAAAACATGCATGAGTTCAATCTCGGCTTCGTCACCTTCTTCAAGGACTATAGTCGGGCCAGGGATCGTTGCCGCGGTGCTATAGCGTGACGTCAAATTAGTTGTATTGCCATTTTTGTCTGTGACTTCGTGGTATTCCATACGATAAGCATAAAGTCCTCCTTCAAGCTCATCCGCATGCATCACGATACGATGAAGATTGCCGGCAACTGCCGCGCTTCCAAAAAATAGCAAAAAAACAGCAATCGGTACTATCGACCAGACGCTTAATGTAGTACGCCGATAAGCCGTTGGATCGTTACCGGGCGAGTGGACACTGCCCGCAGGAAACTCAGAACTGAGTTTTCTCCTCATTTTTGTCATCCTCCTTGTGATGGTTGTTATTTAAAGTGCAGTACAACTAATTAATCGGGCTAAAAAAATAGCAGTTACCGGCTTGCAGATGGCATACACATTTCATGAGATACCTATCAGTTACTCTATTTGTTGCTTAAGTCAATTAACTGATAATTGGTTAAGCAAATATCGTGCCATATAGTGAATATCTCTTTGCAGCAAAGGGATAACAGGCTGTTTCCGATTATTTATTTTGTATGGATGACGAGTGAAAGCTGTATGTAAAGAAAATCGACAATTTTTAAGGGCTGAATTTGCTTTTTATGCAGGAATCTTGAGGATGATTGAATGGAGAGTGCGACAAATTGTCGCACTTGAGAGTTTTATCAAGAATAATTCCTATGTAATATTTTTCGACAAATTTAAGCGATTATTCAAGAAGCGAATAAAATATTTAGCATGAGGATTTACTTAAACGCCCGTTATAGCAAGCGCTTCGCTAGGTTTAGCCTGCTTTTATAAATTCCGACAAACTAAACGACCACTGTCTTTTGCCGGGGATCGTTTAGTCGTCAGAAAAGATGAAATACCGCGATTGACTATTAACACTTATTACCCGAGTTAAACAAGTAAAGGCTGTACGCTAGGGTTGAACGGTAACTTTGCGGCGCCTATTGCTGGCTATTGCTGGCTAAGCTCAGTGCTCATGCGCCGTCTCACTTTTTTTCATTTCTGCAATTAGGTAATAGGCTTTATTCCAAGCAACTTTTGTTTCAATGGGTAGCGGTTCTAAAGGATCCACTTCGACCCAGCCTTCATGAGAGATGCCTTTTCTGATTTCTATGGGGCTGAATACCCATACCAGTTCGCCAGCCTCTTGGTGAGTTTCTGCCATAAAAATATAGGATTTACCTTCCTCAACAATGATGGCATCTTCTGGTAGCGCGTTCACTGACTCATTTCGCGTTTGGATTTTTCCATTGATATACATACCTGGGATAAGAAAGTATTCCTTCTGGTCGATTTTGGCATGGATATGGACTGCTCTTGGATTCTGCTCAAAATTTTTACCGACAGAAAAAATGGTTGCCGATAACGTTTTTCCTGGAACGGAAGTTACCGTGAAAAAGACTTTCTGGCCTTCTTTAACTTTGTAGATATCCTTCTCAAACACCAGTAAGTCGGCGTGTATATGATCATTATTGGTGATACTGAGTATCTCGGTTTGAGGGTCGACAAACTGTCCCGTTTGTATCGATACTTTTTCAATATAGCCATCAATAGGGCTGATCAGGGGTACATACTGAAAAATATTGCCCTCCCTGATTCTTTTTGCATCAATACTCAGTTGTTTCAATTGCGCCTCTAAACCTTTTGTTTCACCTATTATGGTGTGATAATCAGCGCGTGTTTGTTGGTAAACTTTTCCCGAGCTTACTCCTTCGTCATAAAGTCTTTTTTGACGGCCATATTCTTTCTCCAGGAATTGCATCTGGTTATAAGCTCTGACATAAGCAGTTTGGAGATTAGTTAGATTGGGGTGTGAAAGATAAGCCAGGATCTGCCCTTTTTTTACTTTTTCACCCTCTATTACTTTAATTTCGGTGACATTCGCCCCCAAAATAGCGGTGACGGTGGCCCGATGCTGCGGGAATAGTGCCAGTCGGCCATTGGCTTCTACCATGCCAGAAAGCGTTCGTTTGGGTATCGTATCGACTTTGATACCAAGGTTATTAAACTTGTGCATCGTAAGATGTAACGTATGCTCCTCTGCACCATGCGTTGCATGGTCATGCTTTCTTTCTTTATTGGCATGATTCGCAGTATGAGCGTGCATTTTATGGTTATGTTTTTCTATGCTTTGTTTGTCTGCCAGCTCTTGATGACAGCCGACGAATGAAATTGCTGCGATCAGCAATAAGAAAAATCGGTATTGCATAGATTTAAGCTTTGGCGTTTGCATTTTGTTATTCGTCAGCATTTTTTAAGAAGTACTCCAATTGGTAGCGGCTATCCAGATAATTGCCAAACGCATTCCAAGAGTCGATTTCAATGCGTATCGCTTCTCTCATGTTTTGCAAAAAAGAGACATAATCTATAGCGCCTTCCTGATAGGCAAAGATGGCGCCAGTCTGCTGTTCCTTGGCCATAGGAAGTGCCGTATCACGGTAATAGCGCCATGAATTCAACCATTTGATGTATTGCTCACGGATAGTTTGGTAGGCCGCATTGACCTCTAATCGAGTTTGGTGGAGATTTTGGGTGGCGATTGTACGTTCGATTTCTGCCGATTGTATCCTTCCCAGTTCCGGGCCGAAGAACAAAGGGATTTGAATTCCGGCCTGAAATTGATGTAAGCCTGAGTAACCCGCTATCTCCTGAGTGCCATACTGCAAATCAAGTTTGGGTAGAAACTGCGAACGCTTTTCTTTGATAGCGGCTTCTGCCACATTAACCTGCTGCTTGGAAACGGTCAGAAGAGGATGGTTATCCAATGAGTCCGTAATGAAGTCCAATGGATACGCTAGTTGATCAACAGCAACGTCAGGTACCGCATACAAAGTATCACCCGCAAACCATTGATTGAGTCGCTGCAATGCACTCAGATAATCGCGGTAAGCCTGCTCTTTCTGTATCTGCACTTGATTTCCCTGATTGGAAGTAGCCAGGTATTCCAACTTGGAGGTGGCCTCGACTTCAAGTTTTAATCGGGCTGCCCGCTCGATATCTGAGAAAATCGAACTTAACCTAAGATAGGCCAGATAATTGTTTTTAGCGGTATAGGCCATCGCCCAGGCTCGGCTTACTTCCCGTTCCACTTCTAGGATGGATAAGTTGAGGGCGTTCGCAGCTAAGGTCACTCGCTCCTTTTGTAATTCCAATTTGGGCGCAATTCCGAATAGATCGATTCGACTTTGTTTGATACCTATTCGCATGTAGGTCGCTTCAGAGCCTACCCCTATTTTTTCGCCAGCCGTAAAAATCGAGGTGCTACCCAGATCCCATGCAGTTTTCTTCAAAGCTTCCTGGTTTTCAATTTCCAATTTGGCTGCTTGTATTCTGGGATAATATGCCACAGCCTGTTTCCTGGCTTGTTCTAAAGTAATGGTAGGTAAATCGTCGACTGACTGCGCTTTCGCATGAGGGGGTGCAACGAATAGCATACTTAACAGCCCACAAGCTGCCAGTAATACAGGGAGTGTGTTTGTTGCCGCTCGTTGAGCGTTCTTATTGGGGTGAGCCTTGCTCTTGTTGCGCTTTTCTACAATGGCATAAAGTACCGGCAGCACTATCAGCGTAAACAGCACGGAAGTAAATAAGCCGCCTATGACAACAGTAGACAGGGGGTGCTGTACTTCAGCGCCAGCCGACACGGATAATGCCATCGGCAAGAAACCAAAAATATCCGTAGTGTCTGCAAGTAAGATAGGTCTGATTCTTTCTTTGGTTGCGGTCAGAATGCGTTCTTGAATATCGGATACGCCTTCTGCTTTTAAAGTGTTGAATCGGTCGATGAGCACCAAATCATCTAATACGGCTATGCCGAAAATAACGATAAAGCCGACGCCTGCAGAAATGCTGAAAGGCAAATCTCTTAACCAAAGCGCGAATATGCCTCCGATGGCGACCAGGGGAACGCCAATGAAAACGATGATCGTTTGGTTAACCGATTTCAGAGCGAAAAACAACAAAACGAAAATCAGAAATAAAACAATGGGCACCAAAATAGCCAACCTGGCTTTAGCGCTCTGCAAATTTTCGTATTCTCCGCCATAGGTCAAATAATAGCCTGGTGGCAGATCGAGTTCGGCATCCAGTTTTTGTCGAATATCTTGGACGACGGATTCCACGTCACGTCCTCGGGTATTCACGCCGACATAAGTTCTGCGGGATGCATTATCACGAGATATTTGCATGGGGCCCTGCACATAATCGATATCGGCTAATTCCTTGATTGGAATTTGATTGCCATCAGGTAATTCAATATAGAGATGACGTAAATCTTCTATGCTTTTTTGGTAAGCTTTGTCAAAGCGGATAACCATTTCAAAACGCTTTTCGCCTTCGAAAATGACCCCGGCTACCGCGCCTGCGAAGGCTGCACTGACATATTCATTCAGCTTATCGATATTCAACCCGTACTGAGCAAGCTTTTCGCGGTTGTAACGGACAGTCATTTGGGGCAGGCCGACGGTTCTTTCTGGATTCACATCGCCCACCCCTGGAACAGTCTGTATGATCTTGGCCATCTGTTCTGCTTTTTGCGCCAGTACATCGAGATTTTCGCCGTATAGCTTCACAGCCACATCTTCACGGACACCGGTTAGCAGTTCGTTGAAGCGCAGCTCAACCGGTTGACTAAATACCAGATTGACGCCTGTCAATTCGCTGTCCAGTTTTGCTTCAATTTTTTCTATAAGCGCTTCTTTGGATGTAGCCGAAACCCATTTACTGGTGTTCTTTTCCAGAATGATAAACATATCCGCGATATCCATCGGCATAGGATCTGTTGGAATATCGGCCACCCCAATCCGGGATAAAACGGTTTTGATTTCGGGGAAACTGCTCAACAAAATCTTTTCTATCCGATTAGATACGTCTATGGCTTCATTGAGGCCGCTACCAGGTCTGATCAGTGCTTGCATAGCGATATCGCCTTCATCCAACTGGGGGATAAACACTCCCCCCATTCTGGAAAAAATCAAAGCCGCCGCACCTAACAACGAAATGGTTATCAGCATGACAATGACTTTGTGTCGTAATGCACCTATCAGCAGTGGAAGGTATGCGCGTTGGAAACCATTTACGATCTTTTCACCGCATTTCTCGAGCCATCCTTCGACCCTGCCAAACCCGTGACTTTTTGCTGGCCTTAAGAACAAGGCTGACATCATTGGAACGTAAGTCAGGCAAAGGATAATGGCGCCCAGCATGGCAAACCCGAAGGTATAAGCCATGGGATGGAACATTTTGCCTTCGATTCCAGTAAGCGCCAGAACGGGAATAAACACGATCAAGATGATCATTTGGCCAAAAAAAGCGGTTTTCATCATGGAGCTTCCGGCGCGGTAAGCAAGTTTATCCATGACGTGTTGATCAATCATGAAATTACCCTTTCGAAGCTGTCTCTGAATTTCAAAAACGGTACGTTCCACAATGATCACTACCCCGTCGACAATAATCCCGAAATCGATCGCGCCCAAGCTGATCAGGTTGGCGGATACGTCAAATAGCCGCATCATGATGAACGCAAACAGTAAAGATAAAGGAATGGTGCTGGCCGTAATGACACCGCCTCTTACGCTACCGAGGAGAATCACCAGCACAAAAATGACAATAAGCGCACCTTCAGTCAGATTCTGGGCGACTGTACTGGTCGTTCGCTCGATTAACGCGCTTCTATCCAGAAAAGGCTTGATTTCCAGACCTTCTGGTAATGATTTCTGAATCTCAGCGATGCGCTTTTGCACATTCTGAATCACGGCATTAGAGTTCGCTCCTCTTAACATCAAAATCATGCCGCCTACCGCCTCACGGCCATCCTGAGTAAATGCGCCATAGCGTACTTGATGACCGAAATGGACCTTTTCCGCTATATCTCCGACCAGAATCGGGATACCCTTTTCATTTTTGATGAAAATATTTTTAATATCATCGAGCGAACGTATCAGGCCATCTCCACGGATATAGTTGGCCATATTGTTTTTCTCAATATAGGCACCGCCAGTATTGTTGTTATTTCTCTGGAGTGCCTCAAAAACTTCAGTAATGGAAATATTGTTGGCATTAAGTTTTTCGGGGTTAATGGCAATTTCATATTGCTTGATTTTTCCACCAAAAGAGTTGATGCCAACAACCCCTTCAACCAGTGCCATTTGCCGTTTTACAATCCAATCTTGGATGGTACGTAGCTCAGTAGGCGAATACGTCTTTTCATAGCCGGGTTTGGGCTGAAGCGTATATTGGTAAATTTCACCCAACCCAGTCGTGATGGGTCCCATATGCGGGCTACCGAATTGTTCAGGGATTTGTTGTCTGACCACTTCCAGTTTTTCCTGGACTAATTGGCGTGGTAAATAGGTGCCCATGCCATCTTCAAAAATGATGGTCACTACCGACAGGCCAAAGCGGGAAATGGAACGTATTTCTATAACGCCGGGTAGGTTTGCCATCGCCAGTTCCACTGGAAATGTGACAAATTGCTCAATGTCTTCAGTCGCTAGATTTTGTGAAACGGTAATCACCTGCACTTGATTATTGGTGATATCCGGGAGTGATCCCAGGTTCATGGTGAGCATAGAATAAATTCCTGCACCTACCAGGGCGAGCGTCAGCAGCCCGACAATGAGTTTATTTTTAATCGAAAAAGAAATTATGCTATTGATCATTTATTAATTCCATTCCCAGCTATAGCAAAGCATTATTCGATCCTAATGATCAGTCCATGCACACAACATTAGTGGTCACAAGGCAACGTCAAACCAAACTAATAATGGCCGAACAGGATAGCTTACTTGCTTAAGAATCAATGACCTTCATACCCGCAGCTATAAATAGGTAATCAGAGTCTAATCCCAACATTTTTATTAATTTAAATGCCGGAGCTATATAAACACATTAACTTATGTGCTAGCCGTGGATGATTTATCGAGGGGGACGAAATAGCGTATCCAGGAACAACTCAGGGATAGATTGTAGAATAAATTTTGTTAAATTTTCTTCTAAAGAGAGAGGTGTTAATAATGATAACTTTGTAAAGAAAAATGGTTGGTATGCCGCCTTAAGGCATGTGTCTGCTGAGAAATGGCTTGAATTATTTTTATCAACAAATTCGTTATGTAGGTGATCTTCCTGCATAATTTTGACTATGAATGGGGAGTGCTGGTGATTTTCAAACGCATGCATAAAAACTTCACCTTGCAAAGCCCACGTAAGTGAGTTTGCAAATAGGCTAATAAAAAGCCAAAGAGCCATGAAATTAGAAAAACGTACTCCCATAAAAAAATTCTAGCATAACTCTAGTGATGAAATAAACTATTTTTCTCGCCTTTTGGCCAATTCAGTGAATATTTATCTCTGAGTTGGAGTAAATACCCTGTCTATGCCAGGATATTTACTCCTACAATTTTTCAGTCGATCAGGACATTTTCTCCATGACTAAATGCGGCTGCCCCAATAGTCAAAGCATTCGCAGCCTGCAGGGCGCCTCGGTTTGTCATGGTCGAATCATCTTACATGTCTTCCCGTCGATAGGCTAACAGCCTCAGCGCATTGACCACCACTATCAGGGTCGAGCCTTCGTGGATCGCCACAGCCATGCCGATTCCAGCCAAGCCGGCGAGGGTAATGGGGATGAGCAGGACGACCACGCCCAGAGACAACCACAAGTTCTGGCGGATGATGCGCTTCGATGCGCGGCTCAGGGCCACTGCAAAGGGCAGTTTCGAGAGGTCGTCCGCCATCAACGCCACGTCCGCCGTTTCCAACGCGACGTCAGTGCCGGCGCCGCCCATGGCGATACCGACGGTGGCACGGGCCATGGCGGGGGCGTCATTGACGCCATCGCCGACCATGGCTACCCGGCCGTGGTGGGCCGCAAGCACCTCAATGGCGCGCACCTTATCTTCCGGCGTAAGGCTGGCTTGCACTTCGTCGATGCCGACCGCATCACCGATGGCGCGGCCCACGTGTTCGTTGTCCCCGGTGAGCATGATGGTCTGGCGGATGCCGATCTTGTGCAGGTGATCGAGCACCGCTCGTACGCCGTCACGCGGGGTGTCGGCAAATGCGAGCACGCCGAGGAAGTGGCCATCCGCCTGGATGAACATGGTGGTTCTGCCGGCTGATGTCAGCTGTGTATCGTGCTGAAGCAGCGTTTCCGGCAGCGATTCGCCTGCAAACAGCTTTGCGTTGCCGACGGCAATGTTTTTCCCGTCGAGCCGCGTGCGCAGGCCTTGGCCAGTGATGGTTTCCACCTCCCTTGCCTCGTTCCAGACAAGGCCACGCCGCTTCGCCTCCGTCACTACCGCCTGTGCCAGGGGATGGGCGCTGCGGGCCTCCACGGTGGCAGCAATTTTCAGCAGATTCTCTTCGCTGCCCTCTACGGCGACGACCTCCGTTACCTTGGGCTTGCCCACGGTCAGGGTGCCAGTCTTGTCGAAGGCGATGGCGTCGAGGCTACCAAGATTTTCTAGATGGGCGCCGCCCTTGATCAACACGCCGTCGCGCGCGGCGCGGGCGATACCGGCGAGCACCGCCGAGGGCGTGGCGATGGCGAGCGCGCAGGGTGAAGCTGCCACTAGTACCGCCATAGCCCGATAGAAGGATTCGTCGAAGGAATAACCGATCAGCAGTGGCAGCGCGACGAGCAGCGCAGTGCCCGCCAGTATCACGGGTACGAAGAGGCGCTCAAAGCGGTCGGTGAAGTGCTGCGTGGGCGACTTCTGCATCTGCGCTTCAGCCACCATCTCCACCATGCGCCCGAGCGTGCTCTCGCGAGCGAGCCGGGTTACTTCGACCACCAGAGCGCCCTCGCCATTGACTGTTCCAGCGAAAACGGGATCGTTTTGCTGCTTGTCCACCGGTATGGATTCGCCGGTGAGTGGAGACTGGTCCACCACCGAACTGCCCGACAGCACGCGACCGTCGGTAGGAATGCGACTGCCAGGCTTGATAATTACTCGATCGCCGCGCAGTAGCTCTTCCACCCGTATCTCAACTTCACCGCCGTCGCGCTGCACCAGGGCAGTCTTGGGTGCGAGTTCCGCCAATGCTTCGATGGCCGCACGGGCGCGGTCCATGGCCATGTGTTCGAGCGCGTGCCCCAGACTGAACAGGAACAGTAGCAGTGCGCCTTCCGCCCAGGCACCGAGTGCTGCGGCGCCTGCTGCCGCTACAATCATTAGGATGTCGATGTCAAAGCTACGGGTCTTCAGTCCCTGCCAGGCGTCGCGCAGGGTATAGAAGCCGCCTGCCGCGTAGGAGCCGAGCAAGAGGCCGAGCGACAGATTACCGGGCAAACCGGCCAGCTCCGTAAGCCAGCCGAGGAGCAACAGCAGACCGGCTGTGCCGCTGAAGATGATCTCGCGGTGCTCGGCGAACCAACCAGTCGCGCGGCCTTCCTCCAGCACCACATAGCCTAGGGCCGCGATGCGTCGGACGATAGCGGAACGTTCAATTTTCTCGCTGTCGTACTCCAGATGCAACCGTTCCGCAGCGTAGCTCACCGAGGCCTCCAGTATGCCTTCCATACGTTGTAGGGTGTGCTCAATCACTGTAGCGCAGATGGGGCAGCCCATACCGTCGATGCGCAGGCTCTCGTGGCGAAAGCGGTCGGCGATCTTAGCGCCAGCTGCTTGTGCCAGTTCGCGCACGCGGGCAACGCTGAAGTGCTGCGGGTCGTGATGCAGGCACAGGTGGGGGCTGTTGTTTTGGTGCACGAGATGTATTTTTTCCAACCCTTCAGCTTGTAAGAGTTCGATCAAGCGGCCTACACAGGTGTCGCGCTCATTGGGGACGTCTGGCAGGAGCAGGGCCAGTTCGATGCTGCATTTTTCGGTCATATTGCTCATCCTCGTGGTTTGCACTGTGTCCGAGGTTGGCTGCATTGGCTGCAAAACTAGCTGCCAGCCTCCGCGCCGCAGCCGGAACACTTTCCTGCTGATAGGGAATTGACACACTGCTAGTAAAATCGTACCCCGTCTGCATTGGCGCCGTCACAATTGAGGCAACGATTACTGCTATTGTTTCCCATCAAATAGCCAAGTATCCGTTCAAAGAATCTCATGATGTACTCCTTTTCGATCGAAAACCGGCAACGGCGGGGCCGGTACCTTGCAATCGCCAATGCTACCGTGCCGTGCTTGCAATTTTATGGCCGTCACGCAACCGATACCGCCTTGCCGATGTCCGCCACATAGATTCATTCCGATTCGACTTGGCCGGTGTGCTCGATGATCCCAACCAGTGCGTTCACCTGGTCGTTTTCGCAGATCAATTCGAGTTTCGATTCGTTGAGCACCTTCTCGGAGAGGTCGACCGCATAGTAGCTGGAGTTGGCATTCTGAAGTATCTCATGATTAAAATAATCGCTATTTCAGCCATTCCCATTTTCTTTCTCTATCTTTAAACCATCACTTTAATCCACTGCGTACGCAGTTCCCAGAGGGACCAGAATACATTTTTAGTGGACAGATTCATGGGCTTTTTCCGTGCGTGATGCAATCTAATTTTGTAATGACAAAAATTATATAAGCGGGGCACGAGTTTGCAAATGCGACATATTGTCGCACCTGTCAGTGGTTTTTATTATCGACTTAAAGTTGGCATGATTCAATTCTCTTTATTTTTATTAGTGAAATAGCATACTTTGCATCACCAGGAAGAATGCTCATAAGCAATACCTGCGACAATTTGCCGCATTGTGTGCAAAAAATATTTGCCTAATAATGCCCATGCTTTGTGTGGACATGCTTTACGTTAATTTGCATGGAATAAGGCAGAAAAATAGCTTGGATAGCTTATTTTTAAATATTTAATTGGTTCAATTAATTCTCATGAAAGGACTAAAATGATCAGAAATCGAAACACGGTGATAACGCTATCAGTGGTGGTTTCATTATTGGTAGTAGTGTGGAGTAATGCGCAAGCGCATACCCGATTTGAAATTAACACAACCAAAGAAGGTGTCCGAGTCGACAATAATATTATGATTGGGCATATTTGCACTAACGAGCCCGTCATTGGGCAAGTGATCGTTTTTCCGGATGTGACCACGGCGCTCGTCGATACCTCGCCAGATTCGAATGCCGCTTTACCAGCGGAGACATTTACTCGCTCCGATCAGCCCGCTACCGCTTTCATTCAAGGGCTCACTATTGCCGGTATCATGAGCCGGGATACTTTTAGTATGTCAGCTTTGATCCGTGATGCTACTGGCAACCCCATCGGGGTTTGGTCTGCTGGTGGATCAGTTCCTGAAAATAATTGGGTAGCTAAAACGCCGGTACGTATCAATCCGATCAATATCGTCGCTGAATCCTGCGCGAAGAAAGTCATTATTGCCCCTGCTATTGCCAATGTATGTCAGGTAACGAGCCTCAATGAGATCGATGCAAAAAATCCCGACCGGACAGATGTCGATTTTTGGACTGCACCGGATGCTGGCCATCCTAAATTCGATTCACCTGATTGGAATTTTCCAGCGCCTTTCACAGTAAACCGCGATCTTGAAGCAAATCCGTTACCGTCTAACTGCGGTGAAGGTGTTGCAGTCAGAATTTATCCATCTACAGCACAACTGGATCGGGATTTTCCGGTCGTCGTGGATGGCCAGCAAGTCTGGCCGGCACCTTGAGTGATTCGCTATATCGAATCATTCAGTTTTTAAGCTATAGCTTAGCCGTTTAAGAAGGTCAGCAGGTATTTCTGCTTTCTCACTGAGAGCCTGCTGACTGTTTTTTATTCGGTTTACTCTATAACAAATACTTAACTGAGGTGAGGGTGCGACAATTTGTCGCATTGTTATTTTATAGCCATAGTGTTAAACATAATTAACTGGTTAGGTACAAAAGGGTGTTATGAATATTGGGAAGCGAAAAGAAACGAAATGTTGAATATCCTAGATATATACTTTGTACGCACTTTACTTACGATTTACGCACATAGGCGTGGAGGAAAAGAAAATGAGCAGTATCTACTCAAAATTTAGCCATCTTTTATTGGTGATCACTATGTTAACTGCGCTACTATTATTTGGTCAGTCAAGAGTTAGTAAGGCGCACGAGATTGCCGGCCCCATTGACCCGACTGGCAATGTGCCAAGCTTTACGGCAGTCGCAATGGTTACTTGTTACGATGATGGCAACGGCCCTGCTGATCATTTGATCGCAAATATTAAAGATCTTCCCTCAAATCCCGCAGTCGAGGGTATGTTCGTCAATATGACGTTATTCAAGGGAAGCAAGGCGATAAGCGTAACCGATGTCGTGCCTGGAGATGATAATCCCAGTCAGTTTATTAAGTTAAGCGCAGGGAACGGAGTTTATTTCATGATCGTCAGCAAGACGAAAGCGGGAGCAAGGAGCGTTTTTGTCGATTATCACTGCAGGACTGCCAATGATGTGCATACAGGCACTGATATCGCCTTGAGTCATTATGAGTGAACGAGTTTCGGCTCAATTTGAGATCTTGTGTGTGATACCATACGCTATTTTTTATGGCGCTTGTAAATACCTGTTTGAAAAAAATCAGGTTGATGTTTTAGGGGAGGTATAGGACATTGACTCGATATCTATTTTTAGTTTTTTTTCTACTATCTCTGCCGGTTGCGGCTCATTTTGAAGGGGATACTCCTCCTCCTCATTGCAGTTTAAATTATCAGGATGGCTCACAGGTGCAAGATTGGCAAGCCATGAAAGGCCAGGTCATCTATATCGATTTTTGGGCATCCTGGTGTCCTCCTTGTGTCAAATCTTTTCCTTTCATGAATCAATTGAGTCAGGATTTTAAAGAGCGTGGCTTACAAGTGATCGGCGTCAATTTGGACGAGAAACGCGCCGAGGCCGAAGCGTTTCTCAATCAATATTCTCCCAATTTCACCGTCGTATTCGATCTGGATAAACAATGCGCTAAAGATTTTAATGTGATTGCCATGCCTTCGACTTATATCATAGACAAAAAAGGCTTTGTTCGGCATATTCATCGCGGTTTCCGTCCTAACGAGACTGAAACCATGCGCGAATTGATCGATGCGTTACTGAATGAAACCATCTAGCGCTTCATGGCGATAATTTGTATTTTCATGATAGACAATTTGCCATGAAGAAGTGTAGTAGCGTTTTCACATCGTTATTTTTGCTAGGTGTTATCACCATTCTGTCTGGCTGTAGCAGCGTTGCGCCATGGGAACGTGGTGTTTTGGCCAAACCACAAATGGCGCTGGATCCCCATCCGCTGCAAAGCGGCGTGCGTATGCATAATTATGGGAGTCGAGAAGGAGGGGCTGGCACGAATGCGGAAGGGGGAGGCGGTGGTTGTGGTTGTTATTGAGGGATATAACTGAATTCTAATGTAATGTGAGTAAATCTTCCCTGGATAAGCCAACACGACATGCTGCTGACCACCCCCAGCAGCTCGATACGCAACCCCGACATGTACAAGAAGATCAGGCCAGCAACAAATCGATTCTGCAGGCACTGACGTCTGCTGCGCTGGTTTTACCGGGTTTATTGGCTGCGCAAGCCCATGCTGCGGATGCGAGTAGCGGTAGTGTGAATTTTCAGTACAGCCGCTACCAGGAAAGTAAGCGCGATCTTTATTCGGTCCGTAGCGATCTGAAGCCTATCATGGTCGATACCTTGCATGGCAGTGGTACGTTCTTTCTCACGGATAGAATGAAATTATCTTTTGGGTATACGCAGGATACCTGGTCGGGCGCGACACCGCTCAGTTCCGTTCCATTTGCTTCCACAGCAGGGAATAGCGCCTTTACCCGAGTATTGCCGACTGGAGAGGTGGTGTCGGGCGCATCGCCTTTAGCCACTGGTACGGTGACGCTTGATCGCAACTTGAATCCGTTGAGGTTCGATACAGCTGGTAAACAGTTGGTCGATCCTCGTACCGTATTGGTGCTCTCCTCTGCTTCACCAGAGACCCGTAGTCAAGGGGATTTCAGGCTAGGCTATGAATGGGATGAAGCCACATTAAATCTGGGTGGCGGCCTTTCGGTCGAGAACGATTATGAGTCTGCTTATGGTAATGCCAATGGTCGTTTCGATTTCAATCAAAAACAGACGAGCCTGAAATGGGGGGCAGGCTATACCAGCAGCCGAACATCGGCGATCCTTGACCACGACACGCTGGGCTATGTAACCACTTTGGCTTATGCAGACCAAATCAAATCCCGCGACAACTTGCGCATATTGCAGGGGGATCGGCGTGACTGGACATCCAGTCTGGGGCTAACGCAGATATTGAGCAAAAATACGCTGGTTGACTTTAATCTGGGTTATACGCATAGCCGCGGATTCATGGAGAATCCGTACAAGGCGGTAACCGTGATTTTTGTAGACCCACAAACAGTGAGCCCCGATCCGGGCGATTCGATCCGCGGTAATTTACGTGCGGTACTTGAGCAACGACCGGATGTACGTAATCAGCTCGCTATCGGAGGCAAGCTTGTGCAATATATCAACCCGCTCGATGCGGCCTTACATGTCGCCTATAAATTTTCATTGGATGATTGGGGGGTCAACAGCAGTACTTTCGAAAGCGACTGGGTTCAACCCTTAGGTAACGGCTGGACCATCACACCGCGCATACGTTACTACTCGCAAAGCTCGGCCGACTTTTATCATCCTTACATCGTTTCTGATCAGGCCTTTACGAGAATCGTAGTCGATGAGCAAGGGGAGCCCCAGGTCGTTACCTATGATCCCAAGAAGCTGCCAAAGCATATTACCAGTGATCATCGCTTGGCGGGCTATGGCGCTTTAAGTGGCGGTGTGGCGGTAAACAAAAAGCTGACTTCCGGCATCGCGCTGGAAGCCGGGTTTGAGTATTACACACGCGCAAGCGCGTTGAAACTCGGCGGCAGCGGTAATAGCGGTTTTGCTGATTTTGATTATTATGTCGCCAATGCTGCATTGCGTATCGATATGGATACGATTAATTTCAGCCAGCGTAACCCACAACCTCGCTCTTCAAAACATCAGCACCACGATCACCTTGATCATGGCGGGGGACATCATATTCCTGCGGGTGTCATGTTTGGGCACATGCTGGATAAGCCTGGCGATGTCATGGTGGGTTATCGATTCATGTATTCGTGGCAAGCTGGGGATATGCTGCATGGAGCACGTAAAGCAAGCGATATCGATATCGTCAACTTGGCTTGCGGCGATAGCCAGCTTTGCAAATTTTCACCAGCTGACATGACTATGCGGATGCATATGCTCGATATCATGTACGCACCTACCCGCTGGCTCAATCTGATGCTGATGCCGCAATTCATGGACATGGAAATGAATTTGCGTGAGCTGGAAGGGCGTCCTCCTCCCGTTCCAGGAGATCATGAGCATAAGGGTGTTCCCCATAGTACCGGTGGAGTAGGCGACACCATCTTGATGTCGCTTATCAAACTAATCGATTTGCCAGGACAACGCCTGCACATGGGTTTGGGCTTCAGCGCTCCCACGGGAGAAACCGACCTGAAGCTCAGACGGATGGCCAAGAATGAAGGTGGATTGTTCCATTTTGATATGCAATTAGGCAGTGGCACTTGGGACTTCTTACCCAATCTGACCTATGCAGGCACCACCCACCGCTGGCACTGGGGCGCGCAACTATACGGTGCCAAGCGTATGGAAAGCAAGAATGAATCGGGGTACCGTTTAGGGGATATTTTTCAGGCATCAACCTGGGGAGGCATCCATTTGACGGATTGGTTGTCAGCATCCGTACGCGGCGTCTATACCCATCGTGGCAGAATCCATGGGGATTTCAATACATACAATGCACGGGTTGGGCCGATGGATTTTCCCGTCAATCAGGGAGGGCAATACTGGGATATCGGTTTTGGTTTGAGCGCAGCTGTGCCGACGGGTAAGTTTGCCGGGAACCATTTTGCTTTCGAATGGTTGCAACCTATACGCGATGATGTCAACGGTTTCCAACTCGAGCGCAAAGGCGCATTATCTGCGACTTGGCATTACAGTTTTTAACTTCATTCCTCAATCAAGCTTGATAGTGCTAGCTTCTCCTTGCCAAATTGTCTATGCGGTCTGCGATGGATCTTCGCGCACTGCTTGATGTTGAAATAGCGCATCATAATATTTGATCGGGCATCCATTCCATTACCTGGCATTATTCGATGAATAGCCTATAATTTTCAGTCGAACCGTGAAGTACTTAGATTAAGATTTAAGTTCGACAATTACCTAATGGGTTGATCAAGTATCGTCAATGAAACTTTATCGCTTCCCTTTCAAAGCTATGGGTACGCCTTGTGAGATACAGCTTTATGCTGCCTCAGAAACAAAGGCAGAGCGTGCTGCCGAAGCAGCGATCTCAGATATTCAGCGATTAGAAGCAACTTATTCCCGTTACCGGGAGGATAGTTTTCTCTCCGCAATCAACCGCGTTGCAGCGCAGGGCGGAACCATCACGGTCGATAACGAAACCGCTGGGTTACTGGATTATGCGGATACTTGCTATCGAGAGAGCGATGAGTTGTTTGATATTACCTCAGGCATTCTGAGGCGCGCCTGGAATTTCAAGTCAAATCAGCTTCCCGATGCATCGCTCGTTCAAGCTTTGCTGGATAAAATTGGCTGGCATAAACTTCGTTGGGTATCGCCGGTACTTGAGTTTCCATTGGTCGGAATGGAAATTGACTTGGGTGGCGTCGTTAAGGAATACGCAGTGGATCGTGCGGCCACCCTATGCTGGGATCGGGATATTCAGCATGGCATGGTAAATTTAGGGGGGGATATCAAAATTATTGGCCCTCACGCAGATGGTAGTCCATGGCGCATTGGTATTCGTCATCCTCGTCAACCGGAAGCACTATTACATACATTGGAGCTCTACTCGGGTGCGTTGGCGAGCAGCGGGGATTATGAGCGCTGCATTACGCTGAATGGCGTACGATATGGCCACGTGCTGAACCCTAAAACAGGGTGGCCTGTCAATAGAATGGCTGCGGTAAGCGTGATAGGCGATTTTTGTGTGATAGCGGGTAGTGCATCAACAATAGGGATGCTTAAAGAGCAGCAAGGGGGGAAGTGGCTCGCGCAGCTCGGACTGCCTCATTTATGGATAGACGTCGATGGGCAAGCCGGCGGCTCGCTCATCGAAGAAAGTAAAGATACCCGCTTAAGGTGAAGTCGTTCAGAATCAAAATTTGTAACCGCGGTGCAATGCGACCACGCCGGCGGTTAAATTGAAGAACTCCACGCGTTCAAAACCCACTTGCTGCATGAGCTGTTTCAACTCTTCCTGAGAAGGGTGCATGCGGATCGATTCGGCAAGATAGCGATAACTTTCTTCATCTTTGGCCACTAATTTTCCCATGATAGGAAGCATCTTGAACGAATAAGCATCATAAAAGGGCTGAAGCGGCTTCCATACTTTCGAAAACTCCAATACGACCAGTGATCCACCAGGGCGGAGCACGCGCAGCATTTCCTTGAGCGCAATTTCTTTGTGCGTCATGTTTCTGAGGCCAAACGCGACACTGACATGATCAAAAAAATTATCTGGAAAGGGTAATTTCTCCGCATCACATTGCGCGACAGGAATGGCTACACCTTCATTCAACATACGATCTCGGCCAATTGTCAGCATTGCATTATTGATGTCCGTTAACCAGACTTGCCCCGTTTCGCCAACTTGCTCGGTAAATAAAGCGGTCAGATCGGCTGTGCCTCCCGCAATATCCAGTATTCGGTCACCTGGTTTTGCGCCACTGACTTCGACAGCAAATCGCTTCCAGAATCGATGCAAGCCAACCGACATGAGGTCGTTCATCAAATTGTAGCGTGCTGCAACCGAATCGAATACTTCTGCAACTTTATGTGCTTTCTCCGTTTCAGATACCGTTTTAAAGCCGAAATGGGTGGTTTTTGTCATTTCAATTCAGATTAATGGATGATGTTGGTGAAATTGTGACATCAGGTTGAATCGGTTGAACTGCATTATTCGCGATCGATGCCCGCTTCTTTTAGCCGTTGCAAGTAACGCTGCCACATGGCTTCTTGATTCATCCCATAATTATAAAGCAAATCCCATGAGTAAAGCCCCGTATTATGGCCATCGGAAAAATTCAATTGAACGGCATAATGGCCTATGGGTTCGATATGCGTGATGGCCACATCTTGTTTGCCGGTTTGCAAAATTTCTTGTCCCGGCCCATGCCCTCTGACTTCTGCCGAAGGAGAAAAAACGCGGAGGAATTCACAGGATAGCTGAAATCTCTTGCCATCGTTAAAGGTGATTTCCAGCAGCTTGGATTTTTGGTGGAGTTTGATCTCGGTAGGTATGGGTGTATGTTTATTCAGTCCTGCCATTGGCGTCGCTTTAAAATATTGATAATGGCGATATATGACAATCTGAGTATTTGTCACAAAATTGCAATGATACCTTTATATTATCTCAAAAATTGCTATAAATTAATTTTGAGTGGAGTCATAGATGGCCGCAACCATAATGATCGTAGAAGATGAGCCTGCTATCCAGGAGTTGATTTCCTATAATTTGCGTAATACGGGATACGTCGTATTATGTGCGAGTAGCGCCGAGCAGGCCAGAGAAATGGTCAATGACGTCTTGCCCGATCTCGTGTTGCTGGACTGGATGCTTCCCAATATGAGTGGGCTCGAGTTTGCTCAAAAACTGCGACAAGGCGCTAGAACCAAAGCCATTCCCATTATCATGCTCACCGCACGCGTCGATGAAAGCGATAAAGTAGCTGGGCTGGAAATGGGTGCGGATGATTATATTACCAAGCCTTTCTCGCCTCGTGAGCTGGTGGCGCGTATCAAGGCCGTTCTGCGCAGACGTCTTCCCGAAGTGTCGGATGAAGTGGTAGAGGTAGGTGGATTGAAGCTTGATCCGACGACACACCGTGTCACGGTCAGTGATCAGGAGAGCGCAGCAAAATCAACAGAGATAGTTTTAGGGCCTACTGAATTTCGTTTGCTGCATTTCCTGATGACGCATACCGAACGCGTACATACCCGTAGTCAGTTACTAGACCGTGTCTGGGGAGATCACGTGTTTGTCGAGGATCGCACTGTGGATGTTCACATACGCAGGCTGCGTAGAGCGCTCGAAGATGTGGGTAAGGACGAGTTGGTTCAGACGGTCAGGGGGGCTGGCTACCGATTTTCTACGCGATGTGAAGTGGGGGCCGAATAAAAATCAACCCTCCTTTGTGGGGCATGTTAAGGCCTGTGATAAAATTTATTGATCAATAACTGCAGTTATTTCATTGACTTAACTGGCATCAACTTGTTTGGTTCTTCCTGAACTAAGTTGAGTTGGCATTTTTTTGTAGTGTTTTGGCGGTTTTTTCAAGCATAATACGCAGCGTATGCTTATAAATTCTTTTTCAGTATTGGCTGTTCAAGATGCTGTTGGTTTCTGATTTTCCCTGAGATTTCAATGTGGTTGATCTCTGGCGACGATTTACTGGTATTATTTTACTGATCATCATCACGGCTGTGATATGGGTTGCAGTCGATGCAGTTACTGCGCTGAGCTTCTTGAGTCTCATCTTGCTTGTAAAAACGATCCACCACACCTATTGCCTGACATCTCTCGATCGATGGCTTCAGCGTTTCAATCATGCTTCCATGGATGTTTCTACGATCGCTACCCTACCCAATAGCTTTGGTCCTTGGGGCGATGTGTTCATTCGGTTTTCTCGTTTCATACGGCGCTATTATCGAAGTCGTCAGAGTCTGAGCAAAGCGCTGGAGCGCTTGCAACGGGCTACTTCCGCTATGCCAGAAGGCATCGTTATATTGGATGAAGCAAACCGTATCGAATGGTGTAACCCTTCTGCTGAACTACACTTGGGCCTGGATTTGAAGCTCGATATCGGTCAGCATATAACCCATATCGTGCGACAGATGCAATTTGTGTCCTACTTATCTGCCGGGGATTACAGCAAACACCTGGTCATCAAGCAGTCACGCTATGAGGAAATGATCGTTTCACTTCAATTGGTTCCTTATGGAGATAAGGAGAAACTACTGATCAGCCGGGATATTACGCGTTTTGAAAAAATGGAAATTATGCGCCGGGATTTCATTGCTAACGTTTCTCATGAATTGCGCACCCCATTGACAATCATCGGGGGATTTCTAGAAACGTTGCTCGATGAAGAGATGCAAGACAGCGATATGGAAAAGCGCGCGTTGACGTTAATGGCTGACCAATCAAAGCGCATGCAACGTTTAGTCGAAGATTTGCTGACTTTGTCACGACTCGAAAATGCACAGAATACCCTGCATGAAGAAGTCGTCAATATTCCTGCACTGCTGCAAAGCTTGTATCAGGAAGCCCAATCGCTTAGTGTTGGACGTCACCGCATTACACTGAATCTCATGAGTGATGCACAACTATCAGGCAGTTTGGATGAACTACGCAGCGCCTTGGGGAATCTCGTTAGCAATGCTGTACGTTATACGCCCGAAGGGGGCGATATTTCACTGAACTGGGCGGAAGAGCATGAACAAGGCTTATTCTTTGTGCAAGATAGCGGAATCGGCATTGGCCCGGAGCATATTCCTCGTTTGACCGAGCGATTCTATCGTGTCGATCGCAGTCGTTCGCGTGAGACCGGAGGAACGGGCTTGGGGCTGGCAATCGTCAAGCATGTTTTGGGACGCCATCAAGCCCGTATGGAGATCGTCAGCGAAATAGGCAAGGGAAGCATTTTCAAAATCTGGTTTCCGGCAAAACGGCTGATCAAGCATTCGATACACAACAAACCCGCTGCACATGCCGATGTCTTACCAAAAACCATTCCACCCATGCTTTGATGCTTAGCTCAAGCTAACTTCTTTAAACCGCTTTCCTCGGCTGCCGTCAACAATCTCAAACAAGGCAAATAGCCATCATAAACAACACCATGTACTTCAACATGTTTTTGTGAACGCAGCATCCCGACTAAATAGCTTACGACACTATTAGTGATAGTCTGACCAGGTACCAGCACGGGTATGCCGGGGGGGTAGGGTGTAATCTGATCTGCACAAATTCTTCCTTCCATATTTTTGTTTACTCTATCGTCTTCATCCAGTAATGGAACGAGTTCTCCGCCACAGTAAAATGCGTCACGCGGCAGATAGCGCAACTCGGTAAAGCGGGGGATTTCCAGTGTCTGGTAAAGCCTGCGTGGTGCGCGCCCTTCACGAGCGATGCGCATCAGTGCATCGTAAAGACGCGACACCTTGCTGCGCGTGGTACCAATGGTCAGAAGAAGCGTCAGGGTATTGAAAGTAGATTTCTCGACTTGAATATTGTAATGCTCGAACAATTCCCGTATCAGTTCTTCAATGGTGAAACCACAGCGTGAGATATCGACCGTTACTTTGGTCGGATCGAGTTGGATATGGTCATGCTTCACTTCCTCGGGGAGTAGAGCGGGCAATTCCAGTACTTGAAAAACGCCTGTGGAGTTAATCTGAGCATACAATTCCTTGGCCAGTTCCAACGTGCGTGAGAGTAGCTTGTAACCTTCCAGCACAATTTGTTTGCGTGCGACATCAAGACTTGCAATCATGCTGTACTGTGGGCTGGTTGAAGTATGCATGTTGAAGTTTTCACGAAACAGATGCTCGTTGAAATCGGGATCATTGACATGAATCATGCTGGATTGGGAAAAAGCGGATAGCACCTTATGGGTGCTTTGTGTCACATAATCTGCACCTGCTTCGAGCGCAGTGGGGCGGAAAGTGGGATGAAAGCGCGCAAAGCCATACCAAGCTTCATCGATAATAACTTTGATTCCCTTCGCGTGTGCAGCTTCAATGATCGGAGGAAGATCGTAACGTAGCCCATCGTAAGTGCAACTGGTCAATATCAATGCCTCGGCATCGGCGTGCCGCTCGATGGCATCAAAGAGGGTTTGCTTGGATACCGGACCATAGATTCCAAATTTTTTGTTGACCGATGAATCGAGATAGACCGGGTAAGCGCCCGAGAGAACGACACCGTGGTGGACTGATTTATGGCAGTTGCGGTCCAGTAACAATTTGTCACCTGGCGCAAGTAACGTTTGGAAAATGACTTTGTTGGCCGTCGACGTACCATTGGTGGCAAAAAAGGTACGCCGTGCGCCAAACGCTTTGGCTGCGATCTTCTGAGCTTCAGCAATCACACCCGTAGGCTCCATCAATGAATCGAGCATCGGAACGGATACGGATAGATCGGCTCGAAAAATATGTTCCCCGATGAATTCGTAAAAATCACTTACCCAAGGGCTATCGCGCAATGAATCACCCGATGAATGACCTGGCGTATGCCAGGCATCTTTGGCCATTAGGACATAACGCTTGAGCTGGTCATAGAACGGTGTGCTTGCTTTTTCCTGCAATTGTGCGTTGAGGATACGGTATATGCCACGATAATCACGCTCCTCACGGTAGAAGTAGCCATCCACCGTTTCGGAAAAAAGCGCATCGACCACTTCATCTTCCTGTTCTTGTGCAATCAGGATATAAATGTTCAATTCAGGGCGGAAACGGGAAATTTTCTGTACCAACGCCAAGGCGGTCATTTGCAAATTGCGCACCCCTTTCCGTTCACTTTGCAGGGTATAAAGTTTATCGTCGACGACCAGGGCTTGAATGTCGCCATCTTCTTCTATCACCTGTAAAGCCTCATGGGCTGTCGTCACCCCGATAAACGTGATGCCCAATGGATTATCCATTGATTTAGCTGCAAGGTTGAGCCCCTTGACGAATGCTTTCAAAACCAATTTCTCATCATTAACGAGCAAAATGCGGCTAGTGGGCTTTTTCATGGCGTATGTATTATCAAAATTCACAAAGAATTATTGTGGGGTTGACAGCTTACATCTCTCATCCCTGGAAGTTCAATCTCTTATTAAATATGTGGGTTGGTACAACGCCCGCTCTTTATTAGCAAACATTAACATGGTTAAGTTTTTTTATAATTAATCAGCAGTTTAGGATTGATGACATGCCCATTGTTTTTCGAATGAATTCGATAGAGAGTCCGGCTGATAAAACATGATTATTTCCATAATGTTGACATCAACTAGATAAAGGTCGACACTTTCTAAAGCACAATGTGCAAGTAGGTGTGGAATGTCTGGAGTGTTAGGGTAAATGTTATCCTGATAGGGGAAAATAGCCCATCAGTTGTTAATAGACAATTTTGCAAATAATTTTATATCCAGGCCGACAGAGATGGACTCAATCATGCAAAAGGGACGATCATGCTCTGGCTCTTGCTATTACATATTTCTGCTGTGTTATGTTGGTGCGGAACCTTGTTGTATCTACCTGCACTGATAGCCGGTACGACATCTTTGCAATCAACCTCGGAGCAGCAGCGTCACATCAGGATGGTGCTGACGATTTATCGATTAATTCTGACACCTGCCGCGTTGATTGCCATTGTTTCAGGTACCACGTTATTCGTCGCGGGTGAGATTGCTGATGCATGGCTTATCTTGAAACTTACTCTCGTCGCGACCTTGGTGTTGTGCCATGCGCTTATGGGCTGGATGATCCTGCTTGTGCAGGAGTCATCCAACAGAAATATAGGGCCATTTTGTGCACTCATAGGGGCAGGAACGATCATACTGATATTGAGTATTATCTGGGTCGTACTGACCAAGCCCTTTTAGGAGCAAATCATGCGATATCTAGAATCCAACATATGGCAATATCAATCAAGATTTAGCATGAACGCCGACAGCATGCCGGTAAACCATTTGACCACCAAGGAGACTGGTGATGGTAAGCAGTGCCGCGGTCAGCAACGAGACATACAATCCCCATGGATCAAATACACCATCGGCCTTGTAACGCAACAACCAGTTGAACGAAGCCAGTGCCAGCGTCATCACGGCCATCAGCCCATGGATCCAGGCAATGGTCAGATTTCGGATTCGCGGCACGCTCAGCAAATCTATCAAGCCAGCCATTCCAGCCAACCAGCCAGCCAAGCTGCCCAGGCCTGCCAGCCACAGACCAACGCGTATCCAGAACGAGTCTTCTGTATAGAGATAGGCCAAATCAGCACCGACCAAGCCGAGCAGGAAAGCAACCGGAAAATGAATCACCATCGGGTGAATCGGATGCCCACCAATCGACATGCGACTAATAATAGGTTCTTGCATCATCGTTATCCTCCCCATTTGGAACCCGAAGCAATATGGAAAACGGTTATTCGTAGTTTAGCTCCGTTAGGGTTGATTAACATCTTTTTTTTTCTAGGTGGTTGCGCAGGCCCTCAATCGGCGTTAGATCCTTCCGGTCCATCAGCTCTTGCCATTGCCGATTTATGGTGGTGGATGTTTGGTTTTTCTGCTGCAATTTTATGCATTATCGTCATGCTATGGCTTTATGCAATGTGGCGCAAACCGCCATCGATGACGGAAACCGAGGCGTATCAGATCGGTAATCGTTGGATTATCGGGGGGGGCTTAGTGTTACCCATTGTCAGCCTTACCCTCTTACTTAGCTTTGGCATACCGATAGGCTATCGTTTACTACCGCTACCGCTAGAGGATCAAAATCCATTGCACATTGAGGTTATCGGACAGCAATGGTGGTGGGAGATCCGTTACGTCGATGCCGGTATCGTAACGAAGAATCAACTCCATTTGCCGGTGGGTAGGCCGGTTGACATTCATGTAAGCAGCATTGATGTGATCCACTCTTTCTGGGTACCAAAACTAGGTGGCAAAATCGATGCCATTCCTGGGCGCACCAATGTGCTGCGGCTCGAAGCTGATACAGTGGGGCATTTTCGTGGCCAGTGTGCAGAATTTTGTGGTAAAGGGCATGCTGAAATGATTTTGTTTATTGAGGCGCATACGCCGGAAAGCTTTGTGGCATGGATGGAGGGATATAAGCATGAATGAGAAAACCCAAAAATTGCCAGCCAGGCTCCATAACGATTTCATGAAAGTATGGGGTAACCCACAGGGTTGGCGCGCATTGACGATTGTCAACCATACGACGATCGGTATCCGTTTTATGGTTACAGGTGGCGTATTCTTCTTGATCGGTGGTTTGCTGGCAATGTTGATGCGCACACAACTCGCTTTGCCGGAGCAGGAAATCATTGGCCCGGAGCTATACAATCAATTATTTACAATGCACGGCACGATCATGATGTTTCTTTTTGCCGTGCCGATGGTCGAGGGGTTAGCGCTTTATCTGATTCCCAAAATGATTGGTGCTCGAGATTTACTGTTTCCGCGACTCAGTGCATTCGGTTATTGGTGTTATCTATTCGGCAGCATCATCTTATTATCGAGTCTGGTATTGGGTATTGCACCCTCTGCTGGCTGGTTTGTCTATACGCCATTGAGTAACGAAGTTTACTCTCCTGGGCCCAATATCGATTTTTGGCTACTCGGCATCACTTTTGTAGAAATTTCAGCCGTCTCGGCAGGTGTAGAGCTGGTCGTTTCCATTTTACGCAGCAGGACTTCTGGCATGGCGTTACTGCATATGCCATTGTTCTGTTGGTATATTTTGGTCATGGCTTTTATGATCGTATTTGGCTTTCCACCACTGATACTTGGTAGTATCTTATTGGAACTAGAACGGGCAGTGGGGATGCCTTTTTTTGATATTGCGCGCGGCGGTGATCCCATTTTATGGCAGCATTTGTTCTGGTTATTTGGCCACCCTGAGGTCTATATCATTTTTCTACCCGCGGCCGGTATTGTTTCTACCCTGATCCCTGTGTTTGCACGCCGGCCGATCGTAGGATATCGGTGGGTCGTATTGGCGGCGATCTCGACTGGTTTTATCAGTTTTGGTCTTTGGGTGCATCACATGTTTACAATCGGTATACCGCAGCTTGCACAAGCTTTTTTCTCGGTGGCCAGCATGCTGATCGCGATTCCAACTGGTATTCAATTTTTTGCCTGGATAGCAACGCTATGGACTGGCCGTCCTGTCTATCATATTCCGATGCTTTGGTTGTTGGGGTTCTTGGTTATTTTTCTGGCAGGTGGATTGACAGGCGTCATGTTGGCATTGGTGCCTTTTAACTGGCAGGTGCATGATACACATTTTGTCGTTGCGCACCTGCATTATGTGATTATTGGCGGCATGCTATTTCCTCTGATTGCAGGTTTGTACTATTGGTTGCCACATTTCTCCGGGAGGATGCCGTCCGATAAGCTTGCGCGCTGGGGATTCTGGCTAACCTTTATCGGCTTCAACATGACGTTCCTGATCATGCATCTGACAGGTCTGCTTGGTATGCCTCGCCGCATTTATACTTATGAAGCAGGTCTGGGGTGGGATTTGCCTAATGCCGTGTCGTCGGTTGGTGGTTTTATTCTTGCTATGGGAATTGCGATGATCTTGTTCGACATTATCTTGCATTTTCGTATTGGCCGTCCGGCGGGAGTCAATCCATGGCATGCCGATACGCTAGAATGGGCAACAAGTACGCCTCCACAGCCTTACAATTTCATTAGTCTACCGGCCGATCCAACCCGTCATCCAATGTGGACAGAAACCAGCTTGCAAGCGACCATTGCCGAGGGTCGGCATACGCTATCAGAAATCGATCATGGGCGGCGCGAAACCTGGGGCTCCGACCCCGTTACAGGCAAAATACGGGATATCATTCATTTGCCCGGTAATTCTTGGTTACCATTTTACGCGGCCCTAGTGCTGTCGGTGCTGTGTATCAGTTTATTGATTAGAACCTATGAAATCGCGCTTATCGCTCTACTGATCAGTTTGTTATTGTTATTGCGCTGGTCTTGGATAAATGGTGCGCACCCGGGAGCCGCTCCGGATGCGCGTGTGAAACCGGGGTATCCCCCTTTACATTCCAGAACGTTCGATAGTCCCGGCTTGTGGGGCATGGTTGTAACATTGTTTTCTGACGGTGCACTATTCTTGTCTTTGTTGTTCGGTTGGCTTTATTTATGGGTAATTGGGCCTAATTGGCAAGTACCCGATGCAGCGCCTTTGGCTTGGACAACTCTCGTGATTGCGGGCGTATTATTGAGTGGTGCTGCTTATTGGTATAGACGTGTCTTACAAAGACTTAAGGCTGGGGACGATCATTACCTGCAATATCAACTATGGGGAATAACCACTTTAGGTTTAGCACATTGCTGCATGCTGCTATGGATATGGACAACCGCACCATTGATGGTTACGCATACCGCCCATGATGCTGTGATTGCAGTGTTTCTAGCGTATCTGCTATTTCATGGCGGGCTGGCTGTTATCGTAACGGGATTGCAAGCAAAGCGTGTCGCGTACGGTTATGTTGGGAAATCAGTTCCCTATGAAGTAGCCGTTTTGGAACCGTGGTGGTTATATACGGTTGGCGTGTTCTGGATCAGTTTGCTTGTGATCTTACTGTTACCTAGCGCGTGGGGAGGAATGTGAAATGCTATCGCCTTTTCATCCACTCCAGCTAGCATTAGGCCTGGTCGTCTGGTTCACTTGGTTCGCCTTGATGTATGGTGCCTTGGCAACTGCCTGTGCGGTAGCCCCACCGTCAGCTGATCAAGGTACTTTAACCTGGATCAATGTCGCACTTTTGATCAATACGATCGTAATTACAGGGTTGCTGCTATACTGGGCCAGTATTTGCTGGCGTGCCGCACGTGCTGGAAATAAGCGTGAGAATACCTCCTATCTGTTTATCGCTAAACTGGGGGCGAGTATCAATTTGGTCGGCGCTGTCGCAACCTTCAGTCTGGGGGGAGTGGTATTATTGCTGCCGCCGTGCTTGTGAAATTTAGCTTATTTATCGTTACGATTCTACTTGCTGGCATGGCAGAGGCGCATGGTGGTAGCGAAGAGCCCGGAAAAGCTCATCTTCTAGATATTCTTGGGGGAGGTTTGCTGGCTATTTCATGGCTTTTGTATCTCGCCGGTACGAAGCGTATACCAGCCACTTTTCAGCAGAAGTGGCTATTCCATGGCGCTAGCCTAGCTGCCATCTTAATCATCATTGCTTCTCTGCATGGTTGGATGGATAGAAGTGCCGCATGGCATATGGCTGAGCATATGTGGTTGATGACGTTGATCGTGCCGCTTTATCTACTTTCGCGCCCTTTGCCACAATGGCTGGCGGTGAGCGGGCGGGTTGGCAGGAAGTTATTCAAGTCTTTATTTTATCTAACCCGTAACCCAATACAGGCAGCCTTCATACATGCCATAGCCATTTGGCTATGGCATATGCCAGGATTTTATAATAGTGCTTTAATTCATCCGGGGTGGCACTTCACCGGACATGCCTGCTTAGTGTTCAGCGCCAGCATATTCTGGTGGTCAGTATTAAGCCAGCGCAATTCGACTGCTTTTCTTGCATTGCTATTGACCGTGATGCATACGGGTATGCTCGGTGCTTTGCTTACCTTCTCTCATACACTACTCTACTTAGATGCTCATGATCTTCAGGACCAACAGTTGGCGGGATTGATCATGTGGGTCCCAGGCGGCTTACCCTATTTGGTAGCAAGTGTTTGGTTCAGCATGAACTGGTTGAAACGCAATGCAAGCAGGTAAACGATTGTGTAATCTTCACTTGAAGAGTGGTGCTGACAACCCAGCATCCATCTAGTGCGTGTAATTTATATCAGTGATCTTACGGCAGCCTAATGAAAGTAAGGCATAAAAACGATTAACCCGATAATCATAGCGCCTGCAGCACTGATCAATACTGCGCCTGCTGCCAAATCTTTGGATTTTTTAATGAGCGGGTGGGCCGTAGGTGAAGCGATATCACACAAAAATTCTATGGCTGTGTTTAAAGCCTCTGAAATCCATACCGCCATGATCGCCAGTATAATCAGACACCACTCGATGTAGTTGATTTGAAAAAATAACCCGCCACCGGTGACGAGCGTGGTCGCAATCAGATGAATTCTTGCGTTGTGCTGCGTTTTGATCAGGACTGCAATACCCGCAAAAGCATAGCGAAAGCTTTTTATCCTGGCGATAAATGAGAAAGAAGCCGTTTTATTCAAATTTTCCTCGCGACTTTGGAGATGTCCATTATTTAGTATTAAAACACGCATCGTGGCACAAAAATTATCGAATCATTGATTCATCTGCTAATTTCTTCATTCTGCAGGAGGGAGAAAATTACCTTTGGTTTAGAAATAGATGTAGCGCTGGCCCATTTTTGAGCGAAGGCATCGTCAAAATTAGCGTAAAACAAGTGCACTTGGGTGATGTATCTGAATCGAATAATGATCGTTTCTGCGTGACACCCAACCTCGTACTTCCAATGGTTTGTGAAGATAGGTTTCCAGTGGAGGAAATAATGAGAGGTGGTTATTGTCGATTCGAATATCGATTTTATCGTTAAAAATTAGGCGGCTGTATCGCTTGGTGCGCTTCAGCGAAGTAGCTGTGCCCAAGAAGCGCTGCCAGCCGCGTGATTTCTGCGATATTTTTGCTAGAGGGCGGGGGGTGTAATCCGATAAGGACCAAATCCCCAGCTGCTGTTTTTCTGCACGCTGCTGGGCTCTGATCATAGCATCAGCATGGCGGAGATTGGGTGGAAGCAAGTTAACGACAGCCAACCCCTTTTCAAGAAGCGTAAGATTAACGTGTTCACCATTGGGCAAGTAAAGGTGGGCGAGCAATCGGTTATATCGATCTTGCTTTTCTTGATCGTATTCCAGGTGAACGCGACGGCCCCCGATTTTATGTTGTAACCATGCTTTGGCAGCCATTCCGCCGGGTTCACCATCTCGATGGCGGCTTTGGATCTCGGGTGCATTGACGCCAAGCAATCTAACACGTTCGCCGGTTTTCAATACGAGGGTATCGCCGTCCAACACCTTGGCGACTTGATGTGAGGATCGCTGAGTAGACGTGGATAGGCGGATAGGCTTGGCGCCGGGCGTGGGAATATCCGAATAAGTGACACTTCCTCGCGCATCTTGCGAACGATAGATTGTATTGGCAGAGCAAGCAGTCAGGTTTAGGCAGATAAACGTTATCAGCAGGCGTGAGAATATTTTCATGATCAATTCTAGTGATGGCATTACTTTATAATGACCAAATTTGGTTTATTGCTAGAAAAGCCGTCATTTTACTATTTAACTGCTTGAAACCATTCTTTGAGAAATTAATGATGATGGAAATTGATAAAACAATCGATGCTGCTTTCGAACCCCTATCCAGTGCAGTTGCCTCGATTGTTTTTTATAGTGTATCCCTTATGGGATTGGATATTTCCTTGATTCTGGTTTGGTTGGTAGTCGCTGCATTGTGTTTCACTATTTACTTCGATTTCGTTAATTTTCGCTACTTTAGGCATGCGGTCGAGCTGCTGCGTGGCAAACACGACAACCAACAGGCTGATGGAGAAATTAACCGCTTTCAAGGTTTGATGACCTCTCTATCGGGCACAGTCGGACTAGGCAATATCGCCGGTGTTGCTGTGGCGATTTCTTTAGGAGGGCCGGGGGCGGCATTCTGGATGGCGGTGATGGGATTGTTCGCCATGTCGACTAAATTTGCTGAAGTCACGTTAGGTGTGAAATATCGGCAGCATGGTTCCAAGCAGCATCCAGAAAAAATTTCTGGTGGACCGATGTATTATCTGCGCAGTGTCTTTGAACGGTACGGAAAACGGCGATTAGGCCAATTTATGGCGGGGCTGTTTGCCGTGTGCTGTATTGGCGGCACATTAGGTGCCGGCAGCTTGTTTCAGGTCAACCAGGCCTATCAGCAAGCATTGATCGTAACAGGTGGAGATGCGAGCTTCTGGGCGAACAAGGGCTGGCTGTTTGGCTTATTGACTGCATTTCTGGTCGGATTGGTGATTCTTGGCGGTATTCAGTGGATCGCGGCAGTCGCGAGCAGAATCGTGCCGATTATGGCAATGCTTTATATGGTTACCGGAATGATTGTTATCGGAATACATTATGAAAATATTTTCGGGGCACTCCAGCAAATTTTTGAGCTGGCGCTGTGTCCCCAAGCAGGAATAGGTGCACTGATGGGCGCATTGCTAGTTGGCGTACAACGCGCTTCGTTTTCGAATGAAGCCGGTGTTGGATCGTCAGCCATTGCGCATTCTGCTGTGAGAACCGATAAACCGATTAGTCAAGGTTTGGTGGGCATGCTCGGTCCATTCATCGATACAGTCATCATATGCATGGTGACCGCTTTGGTAATCGTTATTTCAGGCACGTACATCGAAGGAAATGGCATGGAAGGAATTGCTTTGACGTCTCGTGCGTTTGCTTCTGCGATCGATTGGTTTCCGTATGTGCTAGCGATAACGGTTTTTTTATTCGCCTATTCCACTATGATTTCATGGTCCTATTATGGGCTGAAGTGTGCCACTTATCTTTTTGGAGAGGATGATAAGATAGAAACCATTTATAAAATGATGTACTGCGGCTTCATTGTGATTGGCGCTTCAGCTGAGCTATCCAATATCATCTTATTTACGGATGCGATGGTGCTCGCCATGGCTATCCCGAATATCATCGGTCTCTATCTACTTGCGCCTGAAATAAAGCGAGACCTTCAGGTTTATGCGCAAAGTTTCAAAGTAAAATAACTCTGAAACATAACTATTTTATAAATAATTGAAAGATGGCGTGATGAGCGAATGGATTCTGGATTAAAATTCGACATTCTGCTTAAATATATCAATCTACCATTCGTTGTATGTAATGTCAGAACATCTGATCGAAATCAAGGATCTCGCTTTTTCCTACACTGATCGTCCCATTCTTAAGCGTGTCAACATGACCATGTCGCGAGGACAGGTTATTGCCATTATGGGCGGGAGCGGCTCTGGCAAGACGACCCTACTGCGCTTGATTGGCGGGGAGGTCAAACCTTCAGCGGGTCATGTCGAAGTTGCCGGTCAGGTTGTCCATCAGCTCAGCAGAAACGAATTGTTCAAATTGCGCAGGAAGATGGGGATGTTATTCCAATTCGGCGCACTGTTTACGGATTTGAGCGTATTTGACAACGTCGCATTTCAAATGCGTGAACATACCAATCTGCCTGAATCGATGATCCGTGATTTGGTTCTGATGAAGCTGCATGCGGTCGGTTTACGCGGTGCTTCACATTTAATGCCCGCTGAATTGTCTGGCGGGATGGCGAGGCGCGTTGCTTTGGCGCGCTCCATTGCACTGGACCCTCTTTTGATTATGTACGATGAACCTTTTACCGGGTTAGATCCCATTTCTTTGAGTGTTATTGGAAGTTTGATCCGTCGTTTGACCGACGCGCTGGGCATGACTTCCATCATTGTTACACATGACGTACAGGAATCCTTGAAAATTGTCGACTACGTCTATTTTCTGGCGGATGGTGCGATTGCTGCGCATGGCACACCCGAAGAAGTCAAAGGATCAACGATGCCATTCGTTCATCAGTTTGTTCATGGAGAGGAAGATGGTCCGGTGCCTTTCCATTACCCTGCCGAAACGTATCGAAAAGATTTAAAGCTGGAGGTTCAATTTGTATAAACGTATTGCTGCTGGTATCCAGGCTATAGGCCATCGCGCCATCGATGGCATTTGGCGTTTAGGTTGCGCGGCGCGTTTTTTTATCTTGGTGTTGCTGAAATCAACAACCAGCTTTTTACGCTTTGGCCTCGTTATCAGAGAAATCTATTTCGTAGGTGTGTTGTCGCTCATCATTATCTTAGTATCCGGTTTGTTTGTCGGGATGGTGTTGGGATTGCAAGGTTATGAAACATTGCAGAAGTATGGCTCCGAATCAGCGGTGGGTACGCTCGTGGCGCTGTCTCTTGTACGTGAATTAGGCCCGGTGATGTCGGCATTGCTATTTGCCAGCCGTGCGGGTTCTGCGATCACCGCAGAGATCGGCTTGATGAAGGCGACCGAGCAACTCTCGGCGATGGGGATGATGGCAGTCGATCCGGTCGCTCGCGTGGTTGCGCCACGATTCTGGGCGGGTGTGATTTCCATGCCGTTACTGGCGGCTTTATTTTCTGTCATGGGTGTATTTGGCGGCTATTTAGTGACGGTCGTTTTTATAGGGGTTGATGAAGGTGCGTTCTGGTCATCCATGCAGAATGCGGTCGATTTTCGTTATGACATCGTAAATGGGGTGATCAAAAGCTGTTTTTTTGGTGTGGCCGTTGCGGCAATAGCTGTTTTTGAAGGATTCGATGCACCACCCACCGCTGAGGGGGTATCAGGTGCCACGACACGCACTGTGGTGACCTCTGCATTGGCAATTTTAGGATTGGATTTTGTTTTAACCGCATTTATGTTCAGAGGGGTAGACTGATGCAGCGAACAATAATGGATTTTTGGGTTGGATTGTTCGTATTGGCCGGCATGGTATCGTTATTGATACTTGGATTAAAAGTTGGCAATTTGACGAGTTATAACACAGGTGAGAGTTATACCCTTTTTGGGAATTTTGAAAATATCGGTGGTTTAAAAGTAAGAGCCCCTGTTAAAAGTGCAGGTGTCGTGGTGGGGCGAGTTACGGATATTCAGTTCAGTTTGGAAACCTACGATGCGGTTGTGACGATGGATATCAATTCATTTTACCGTTTTCCTAAGGATACTTTCGCAAGTATCCTGACCTCTGGATTACTGGGAGAACAGTATATTGGTTTGTCACCTGGAGGGGACGAGGAGATGTTGGAAGAAGGTGATAAGATCATGAAAACCAATTCAGCCATGGTTCTGGAGGAGATGATCGGACGTTTCCTATTTGACAAGGCTGCCGAAGATTAAACATTGCTGTAAGTAAAAATACATTTAATGAGGTGGATATGAAGCAACTTATTCAAAATACGATTTTATTGGTTGTTTTCTTCTGGCTGGCACTTCCAGTGCTGGCCAAGGAGATGGCACCCGACATTTTGGTAAAAAGCACGGTAGACGAAGTCATTGCCATTCTTAAGCAAGATAACGGCATTAAGAAGGGCGATAAGGATCGAGTGCTCGATTTGATCGAAACCAAAATACTGCCTCATTTCAATTTCAACCGCATGACCCGGCTGGCAATGGGTAAAAACTGGACCAAAGTTGATCCCCAGCAACAAAAAGTTTTGGTGGATGAATTCCAAACTTTGCTGGTAAGAACCTATTCCAACGCACTAACGAATTACCGTGATGAAATGATCGAAGTCATGCCGTTAACCACCCAAGCCGATGCTAAACGCACGACGGTCAAGACACGCGTTATTCAGGGGCGAGGTAGAGAGCCTGTACCTATCGACTATAGTATGGAGAAAACCGAAAGTGGCTGGAAAGTCTATGATGTGACTGTGGCGGGTGTCAGTCTGGTGACCAATTATCGTAGCTCTTTTAATAGCGAGATCAGAAGAACGGGTGTCGATGGTTTGATTGCTTCGCTCGTGAAAAAGAATAAATCCTTGGAAGGTCAATAAGCCTCCTGATCATATACTCCTTTGATGCCAGTATGACAATTCAGCGGGATGGTGGGAAGGTCGTCGTGCACGGCGCAATCCTTGTCGATAATGTTGTGGAAATGACTCAGCAGGGCTTTACTCTATTAGATGACGATCACTTGGTGGTTGATTTGAGTGAAGTGACAGAAGTTGACTCCTCAGCTGTCAGTATGTTGCTTGAATGGTTACGCATGGCGCAACGTCGAGACCAGCAGCTCCATTTTAAGAACCTTCCCGAGAATCTTGCGAGTCTTGTGCAGCTCTATGGTGTGAGCGATTTTATTCCGATTGATACCGGTATCCGGAAATAAAGAGAAATTCCTGATTAATCATAGCGCTGTTAACAGATCGTTCATTTATGGCTGCTGCTATTGAAATCCAGAAGCTAAGTAAGCGTTATGGCGATTTATTAGCTTTGGATAATATCCAGCTTACCATTGATACAGGCGAGTTCTTTGCTTTACTAGGCCCTAATGGGGCGGGCAAAACAACACTTATCAGTATTCTTGCCGGTTTGACAATAGCGAGTAGTGGCCAGGCAAAGATTATGGGACATGATGTGGTGGCCGATTATGGCCAATCACGGAGAAAACTCGGGGTCGTTCCACAAGAATTAGTCTATGATCCTTTTTTTACTGTAAGAGAATTGCTCGTCATTCAATCCGGCTACTATGGCATTCGCAAGAATGATGCATGGATTGATGAAATTTTGTATCGGCTAGACCTCACGCGCAAGGCCGATACCAATATGCGTGCGCTATCAGGGGGGATGAAACGGCGGGTTCTGGTCGCTCAGGCACTCGTCCACAAACCTCCTGTCATTATTCTGGATGAACCCACGGCGGGTGTAGACGTGGAATTACGTCAGGCGCTATGGCAGTTCATTAAACAACTTAACCGGGATGGTCACACGATTGTTTTGACAACCCATTACCTCGAAGAAGCAGAAGCACTCTGTAATCGGGTAGCTATGCTCAAGCAGGGCAAGATTGTGGTATTGGACAGTATTCGTAATCTCATCAAAAGTATCCAAGGGTTAACCGTTCAAATGCGTCTTTCTTGTGAGAAGTTACCCGCAGCTTTGCAGTCATGGCCAACAAGCAGCTCTGAAGGGTTCCATTATTTTAAGATGGAGAACTACCCGCAAATAGAGTTATTGCTAGCCATGTTACGGCAGGAAAACATTCAGGTATTGGAAATGCAGTTGCAGCAACCCGATCTGGAAGAAGTCTTTGTGAAAATCATGGGAGCACAATCTCTAGAAACACCATGATAGGTTTTTATACGTTATTTTATAAAGAGCTGTTGAGGTTCTGGAAAGTAAGCTTTCAAACTCTGTTGGCTCCCATACTCTCTAGCATGCTCTACTTGCTTATTTTTTCTCATGTACTGGAAACACGCATTCAGGTCTATCAAGGGGTTGCTTATACTACCTTTTTGATTCCGGGGCTCGTGATGATGACAGCCTTGCAGAATGCATTCGCAAATTCATCTTCTAGTCTGATCCAATCGAAAATATCGGGTAACCTTGTATTTATCTTATTGTCGCCGCTATCCTATTTAGAAATATTTCTGGCTTATGTCTGTGCATCGGTAGTACGCGCAATCATAGTGGGTTTGGGTGTTTATGGCGCAACCTTAATGTTGTTCGATACCCCTATGGCGCATCCTTTATGGGCATTATTATTTGTATTTACAGGAAGTCTGTTGCTCGGCTCACTAGGAATCATAGCTGGAATCTGGTCAGATAAATTTGATCAACTCGCGGCCTTTCAAAATTTTATTATCCTACCGCTGACTTTTTTATCCGGCGTATTTTATTCTATTCACTCACTGCCAGCTATATGGCAGCATTTATCGCATTTGAATCCTTTCTTTTATATCGTAGATGGGCTTCGTTACGGGTTTCTAGGGGTATCCGATATTTCGCCCTACTTGAGTTTGTCGGTTGTGGTATTGTTTTCGGGAGCCGTGTCATGGCTAACATTATGGATGCTCAAAGCGGGTTATAAAATCCGCCATTAGCCACAATATCGCTTCTGGTTTTCATCGTTCTTTTAAAATGCCAGCAAAAATGGGACGATTTATTAATTTTTTTAATGGAGGTTTGAAAGTTGATTACTTCAGATTATATTAAAGAATGCATTACGACCTCACTACCTTGTGAATGGGTGGGAGTAGAGGGTGACGATGGGCGGCATTTCAGTGCTGTCATTGTCAGCGAGCAATTCCGGGGAAAGAGCATGATTCAGCAGCATCAATTGGTTTATCGTGCATTACGCGGAAAGATGGAGCAGGAAATTCACGCGTTATCCATGAAAACGCTCACCCCTGAACAATGGGCCGAATATCAGCAAGCTAAGCGCTAGAGAATAGGTTGATGCAACAATTGAAAATCTGCATACGTCTGTGATGATTTATTTGTCGTGAGTATCCATCCCTCTGTAGCCGATATCATGCCTCATCTGGCAACCTTCGAAGTGAATTTTATCGGCGATCTCATAAGCACGCTGGTGAGCCAACCGGATGTTTTCACCGAGCGCCGTAACGCATAGCACTCGCCCGCCTGCGGTTAGTATTTCATTCTTGGATTGATCGCCAAAAGTCGTTCCCGAATGGAATACGTGAAATTCGTCGGTGGCTGCTTGATGGCGCATGATTTCAGTTAGACCTGTAATCACATCCTGTTTGCGTGGTATACCTGGGTAACCTCCAGCAGCCATGATCACACCTAACGCTGCCCGCCGGTCCCACTCGATTTCAATTTTGTCCAGCATGCCGTTTACGGCATGCTCAAGCAAAAGGGAAAGATCGGATTTTAATCGTAACATGATAGGTTGTGTTTCCGGATCGCCCATGCGGCAATTGAATTCGAGCACTTTCACTTCTTTTTGTGGGGTAATCATCACTCCTGCATAAAGAAATCCGGTATAGGGCTCGCCATCATGTGCCATACCTTGTATGGCTGGATAGATAACCTCACGCATGATCTTGGCATGCAGGGTAGGGGAGATGATCTGAGCAGGTGAATAAGCGCCCATACCACCGGTGTTAGGCCCTTGATCGTTATCCAGCAAGCGCTTGTGATCCTGACTCGTGGCAAGCGGAAGTATATTTCGTCCATCGCTCATCACGATAAAGCTCGCTTCCTCACCTTCCAAATAATCCTCAATAAGAATCTGAGAACCTGCCTCGCCTAGCTTATTTTCCACCAACATCGTATCAACGGCTTCGTGCGCTTCTGCTGATGTCATGGCAACAACCACACCTTTACCAGCAGCTAAACCATTTGCCTTGATGACAATGGGCGCTTCTTTCTGGTCAATATAATCATGTGCATCAGAAGGTTGGTCAAAGCTGGCATACCCAGCGGTGGGTATGCCATGACGCTGCATAAATGCTTTAGAAAACGTTTTGGAAGTTTCCAGTTGGGCGCCCTTTTGGGTGGGGCCAAAAATCTTGAGGCCCGCTGAGCGGAAAATATCGACAATGCCCTCTGCTAATGGGGCTTCTGGACCCACGACAGTGAGTGCGATATCTTCTTTTTGCGCGAATGAGACAAGATCGGGAATCGCTGTCAAACCAATATTTTCTATACCTTGCTCGAGTGCCGTACCAGCGTTGCCTGGCGCAACAAAGACTTGACGCACTCGAGGAGATTGGCTCAATTTCCAGGCCAAAGCATGCTCTCGACCGCCGCTTCCAATTACGAGTAATTTCATGAATTTATTTTTAGAATAAGACGCTTGTGGATATTGAAGTAATGATCATTGGGAATCGGGTGAAAAGAAGGGGAGTCGCTAAAGCGCAACGTGAGGCGTACTCGAATCAATGTCTAAAATGCCGGATACCGGTAAACATCATCACGATACCATGCTCATCGGCTGCTTTGATCACTTCTTCATCCCGTACACTACCGCCAGGCTGAATGACTGCTCTGGCACCCGCTTCAACAACGACATCTAAGCCATCCCGGAACGGAAAAAAAGCATCCGAAGCGACAACAGATCCCATCAAACTCAAACCGGCATGTTCGGCTTTGATCGAAGCGATACGAGCACTATCGATTCGGCTCATTTGACCCGCACCAATGCCAAGTGTCTGACCTTGTGCACAAAAAACAATGGCATTCGATTTGACAAATTTTGCGACGCGCCATGCGAACAAGCAATCTTCGACTTGTTGAGGTGTGGGCTGCGCTCGGGAAACGATGGTTAATTGATGCTGGCTAAGATTGAGGCTATCGGAAGTCTGTACTAAAAGTCCTCCACTTACCCGTTTTAACTCGAGCTGGTTGGAGCAGGTTTGGAGCGGTACTAAAAGTACCCGTATATTATTCTTTTGAGCTAGGGTTTGGCGTGCTTCCTGCGAAAATTCCGGGGCGATGATTACCTCGACAAATTGTTTCAGGATGGCTTCTGCGAGCTGAGCGTCGACAGCACGGTTAAACGCAATAATGCCGCCAAATGCGGAGGTAGGGTCCGTCGCAAAAGCAAGCTGATAAGCAGTAAGGGGGTTGTCAGCTATGGCCACACCGCAAGGATTGGCGTGTTTAACGATGACGCATGCGGGAGCGTCGAAGGTCTTCACGCATTCCCAGGCGGCATCGGTATCAGCAATATTGTTATAAGATAATTCCTTGCCTTGTAGTTGAGAATAATTTGCAAGACTGCCAGGGGGGGAGTCGGCGTCTCGATAAAAGACAGCTTGCTGGTGCGGGTTCTCACCATAACGCAGTGTTTGAACAATATCGAAATTTAGATTGAGCGCATCTGGGAAGTGTTGCCTTTGGCTGTTGGAATCGGTGGCGGTTAAGTAATTACTGATCGCACTGTCATAGCGTGCGGTATGTGTGAAGGCTTTCTGCGCGAACTGGAAACGTTTTTCTGGGCTGACCGAACCTTTGTTAGCTTCCATTTCAGCCAATAAAACGGTGTAATCATCAGGATCTGTGATGACTGTTACATGACGATAATTTTTTGCAGCTGCCCGAATCAAGGTTGGCCCGCCGATATCGATATTTTCAATGGCTTGTTCCAGCGTACAATCAGCCTGTGCAATCGTCTCGATAAAAGGATAAAGGTTGACAATGACGAGTTCGATCGGTGGTATTTCAGCTTGCTGCAAGGCTTGCTGATGTGCGGGAAGATCTGTTCTGGCTAGAATACCCGCATGAATTCTTGGATGTAGCGTTTTGACCCGTCCATCTAACATTTCAGAGAACTGTGTATATTCGCTGACCTCTGTAACGGCTATGTCCGCTTCCTGCAGTAATTTCGCTGTGCCTCCAGAAGAAATTATCTTGATACCGAATTGATGAAGCCGCTTAGCCAGCTCAACAATACCTTCTTTGTCTGAAACACTGATCAATGCTTGTTTTATTGTCATATCACAAATCTATTTAATCTGATGCTTTGCTAAACGATTTCGCAATGTATTACGATTGATACCGAGCAATTCGGCAGCTTTGGTTTGGTTACCTTCGGCATATTCCATTGCAAGTTCGAAAAGGGGTTTTTCAACACTACGGATTACCATTTCGTAGATTGGGCATGGTTTTTCGCCATCCAAGTCCTTGAGGTAGGCTTCGATAGATTTACGGATACAACAGGCTATTTCATTTTCATTAAGGGGATTCATACAGCCATCGCTTCCTCATCTTCAATATAGGTGAGCCTTGGACCATAATCAGCGAGCTGATAGAAAAAAGTGCTGATTGCTGCTAATTGTTCTTCGGCTGTTTGTAACTGATTCATGTTATGACGGAAAGTAGCCGAACCTATCAACCCTTTGGTGTACCAGGAAATATGTTTACGTGCGATACGTACTCCCGAGTATTCCCCATAAAAGTGATATAGATCATGTAAATGATGGATCAATACCTGGTGTATCTCGGCAACATTAGGAGACGGTAAAAATTGCCCCGTCTTGAGGTAATGATCAATCTCCCGGAAAATCCAGGGCCTGCCTTGTGCTGCTCGCCCGATCATGACGGCGTCGGCACGCGTATATTCGATGACATATTTTGCTTTCTCAGGAGTCGCAACATCGCCATTGGCGATAACAGGTATCTTGATGGCTGCCTTGACCGCCGCGATAGTGTCGTATTCGGCTTCACCCCGATAGGCGCATGCACGTGTTCGGCCGTGGATAGCCAGTGCTTGTATTCCAGCATCTTCTGCGATCCGCGCTATGGTAACGGCATTTTTATGTTGGGTATCCCAGCCGGTACGAATTTTAAGCGTAACAGGAATATCGACAGCGGTTGTTACGGCATCTAGGATATTGCCAACTAATACTTCATTCTGCAAAAGTGCGGAGCCTGCCATCACATTACAGATTTTTTTAGCTGGGCATCCCATATTGATATCGATGAGTTGTGCGCCCTGGTCAGCATTGTAGCGTGCGGCCTCCGCCATCATTTTAGGGTCAGCACCCGCAATCTGAACCGAGATAGGCGAGACTTCGCCTTCATGACTGGCACGCCGACGAGTTTTTTCTGATCCCCATAAGAGAGAATTACTTGATACCATTTCCGAAACCGCCATAGCTGCACCCATGCGCTTGCAGAGTTGCCGAAAAGGACGATCGGTCACACCGGCCATCGGCGCAACGATCAACTTATTCTTAAGGGTATAAGGGCCAATCTGCATGACGTGTTTTTATTTGATACTGTATTGTCAAAATAGTAGTTAAAGTGTGCAATACAACCTATTTTATCCGACAAATTTATCCTCTTGCGCCAAATATCATACGCCGCGCTACGAAGCGCTTAGCGGGCGGCAAGCAATCCAATACGCTTAATCCAATGCCGCAAAATGTCTGAAATACGGGGAAGTCAATCGTAAAAATTTTTGCCAAGGAATCAGTAAAAAATTTACCGGCATTTCGATCAAGCTGTCGTTTTTGCTCATAGCTATGCAACATTCCCTGACTGCCTATTTTGGATGGTGTGGCGGATAACGTACTGATCTCACTGGATAACTCCCACGCATCGCGCAGTCCGAGATTGAAACCCTGTCCCGCAACAGGATGCAACGTCTGCGAAGCATTGCCAATCAGTGCTGTGCGCATTGCAGTCGCTGGTACAGCATATTTTAACGAAAGCGGAAATCCTGAGCGTTTGCCTGTATGAATAAATTTGCCGGGCCGATCACCGAAATGGCATTGCAACGCAGACAGAAAAGCTTGATCATTCAGCGCAAGAATTTCCTTTACGGATTGGGCTGGAACGGTCCATACCAACGCATAGCCCGTTCCAGACGGTAACAAAGCAACCGGCCCATCAGTGGTAAAGCGTTCATAGGCTATTCCACTTTGCGGAATAGTTGTTTCGACATTGGCCACAACTGCCCATTGTTGGTATTCATGCGCATGATACCGAATATTGGGAATCTGTGCGGCAAGCTGCCCACCATCAGCCAGCACAAGGAGTTTTGCTGCCGCACATTTACTTTCCCCATGTTGCTGGTATTCGACCGTCGCTTCATCGGGAGTCGTTGTCAATTTTGAAACCATAGCACCTAGCTGATAGTTGGCGCCACGACTACTCTGCAATAATTGATGCATTGAATGATGTAAATCATGATAATTCACTACATAACCCAATTCCGGCACACCTGCCTCCTGAGAAGTTAATACTGTGCGACCAAAGTAGCCTCGATTGGAGATATGAATCTTATTGATCGGTGTAATTTGCGACAACCTAGCCCATACACCTAAGCGTTGTAAAATCAAGCGACTACCATAGGACAAAGCAAGCGGGCGTGGATCCTTGACTTGTTCAGGTACGCCTTGTGCTTCCAGGAGTAAGGTCGGAATTGCCCTTGCATGCAAACGAAGGGCAAGCGCCATGCCTACCGGCCCCCCGCCTGCGAGGACAACATCGAAACGATCAGTAGTCATGACAACAATCTATTAATAAGTATGTAAATAATCAAAAAATTAGGTGATGAATTTTTTGGAGACAGTGTCAGCTAGGGCTTTCTGTTCGATTGCATGCTATCCATTCGAGCTCTGTGAGGATAACATAGCTTCAGCGCTTGAGTGTACCAGCTTATATTCTTAGAGCAAGATACTGCTGCCATTCGGTATAAGAGGTATAAAAATGGGCGTCATCACCCCTCAATGTAATGCTGATGCTATTTTTTTTCTTGGAGTATCTTTAGGCCCGCTTCTGCGCAGATTTCATCAAGGCGTGTGCCCGGTGCACCGCCCACGCCGATACCCCCTACTACTTCACCCTCAATGACGATGGGTAAGCCGCCTCCGAGCATGAGGATATTATCGGCCATATGATGCAGTCCATGTAACTCTGGGTCACTGCTGGCGATTTTTGCCAATCGCATGGTAGGTAATTTCAGGCTGGCGGAGGTATAAGCTTTGCGGAAACTGCTTTCTATGGTGTGTGCACCCGCGTGATCCATTCTTATTTGTGATCTTATCACTCCGCTTTGATCCACTACGGCAACAGAAACGTTATATCCATCACGTTCACACTGTTTAGCAGCAGCCATAACGATCTCGTTTGCCTGAGAGTAGGTTAATCGGGTGTTTGCCTGCGCTGCTAACGAAATAAAAACGAGAAACATGAATAAAGCTAATCTCATTTGATGATAACCTCCTGATGAAAATTTCAGTCAGCGATCCGCTGAGCAATAAACCAGTGACCTATGATCGTAACAGAAAAATTGATGATTGGCCTTTTTTTCGTTGTAACACATGCAGACGTGATTCAGACTGTCAGATCTTCTAATGTGTGACTTCCTGATTGTTGGAAAGGAGAGAATCTCTCATAATGTTAGCGCTAGCTTGAGTGATCAACTTAGAAATCTCGATTTAACCATCCTGTTTTTTTATTTTCTAGGAGATGCTTTATGAGAATAAGGTTGTTTTTTCTCGTATGGGTTAGCTTGGTGGTGTTGAGTGGTTGTGGCTACAATACATTGCAAACTGCTGATGAACAAGTCAAAGCAAGCTGGGCGGAAGTTATCAATCAATATCAGCGTAGGGCTGATTTGATTCCAAATCTGGTTAATACGGTCAAAGGATTTGCTGCTCAGGAAAAAGAAGTATTGCTGGGCGTAACCAACGCGCGTGCCAAGGTGAGTGGTATTCATGCCACACCAGAGCTTATCAATGACCCCGAAGCGTTTGCCAAATTCCAAGGTGCGCAGGGTGAATTATCGAGCGCGCTCGCACGCCTGTTAGCTATAGTGGAGAATTATCCACAACTTAAATCTGATGCGAATTTCCGTGATTTACAAGCTCAATTGGAAGGAACCGAAAATCGTGTGGCCGTTGCGCGTAACCGCTATATCAAGGCAGTGCAGGAATATAATGTGATTGTGCGTTCCTTTCCAAGCAATTTTACCGCCATGCTGTTCGGCTTTGAAGTCAAGCCGAGTTTCACGGTTGAAAATGAGCGAGCTATTTCAGTCTCGCCTAAGGTTGATTTCGAAGCGGCTACGCCAGCTCAATAACCTCGGCAGTTTGCATTAGTGTTAGCACGAAATGACTAATAGCATAGTGAGCATTTCAGTTAGAATTTGGCTGGCAATCTTGATGGTTTTCTTTGCCCCGCTTTCTCTTTCCATGACAGCCATGACAGAAGTGGGGGTGCCGCCGCTCCAATCTCGCGTAACCGATTTAACTCAGACTTTATCGGAACGGGAAATCGCTCAATTGGAGCGTATGTTAACCGATTTTGAGACAGAGAAGGGTAGTCAGATTGCAGTGCTGATCGTGCCGACAACACAACCTGAAACGATTGAACAATATTCGATACGCGTCGCGGAAGCATGGAAGCTTGGACGTAAGGGTACTGACGATGGGGTGTTACTGCTCGTTGCTAAACAAGACAGAGCCCTTCGTATTGAAGTAGGCTATGGGCTGGAAGGCGCCTTGCCAGATGCTATTGCACGACGCATTATTGACGAGATCATTGCTCCTGCTTTTCAGCAGGGTAATTTTTTCGGTGGTCTTCGGGCCGGAATCGAGCAGATTATAGGTATCATCAAAGGTGAACCGCTGCCTTTGCCACATTCTCAATATGATCGTGGCGCTTCATCCGAATTAGGCATTATTGGGGACAATTTCATTCCCATTTTACTCGTGTTTCTGGTGCTGGGTAAAATGATGCAAACCTTATTAGGTCGCCTAGCGGGCGCTGCAATCACCGGCAGCATGGCGGGCGTCATCATTTGGTTGCTTTTTTCTTCCTTGGCGGTCGCAATTTTAATTGCGCTGGTCATCTTTCTCATAAGCTTGTTTGAAAATTCCAGTAGAGGTTATTATCGCGGTGGGCGAGGTGGTTGGCCTCGAGGTCGTTTTGGCGGCGGGTTCGGAGGTGGTGGGTTTAGCGGCGGGGGTGGAAGTTTTGGTGGTGGCGGTGCGTCGGGAAGGTGGTGAATGAATTTTTTACGTATTTTGTGCCATTTGAAGACGGGGCAACTCGCAGTCAAACGTACATTCTCTGTCGCTTCGTTAGATGCCATTGAGCATGCAATTAAACAATCCGAAGCCTGCCATACCGGTGAAATCATTTTTGCGGTGGAGCCATCATTGGATTTACTCCCCTTACTAAAGGGACAATCTGCCCGGGAACGGGCGATCGATCTTTTCTCCTTGTTGCGCGTTTGGGATACACCGCAAAATAATGGCGTATTGATTTATCTACTGCTTGCCGATCATGATGTAGAAATCGTTGCTGACCGGGGCATTGATGCAAAAGTAGGGTTAGCCGGCTGGGAAGCCATTTGCCATGAAATGGAGCGTACTTTTCGGAAAGGGCAGTTTGAGGCGGGCGCGCTCGCGGGTATCAACGCGATAACCCATCTATTGCAAACCCATTTTCCGGCGGAATCAGCGGGTGGAGAGAACATACTGTCTGACAGGCCAGTGGTACTGGGATAAGTCCTGCCAAACATACTTCGAAAGCAAGAAAATGAACATTTTTTTTTGTCAATCAGAATGGCAATTGCTTCATGAACACTTTTGAGCGCCGTTGATAGTTATAGAAATTCTGTTTGCTTTTTGGGAGTTTGTCAGGCGTTGTTTCAACAAAGCCACGTTCAATAAACCAGTGCGCTGTTCGTGTCGTAAGCACGAACAGCTTATGATCGCCCTGCGTTCGTGCCTGTTGCTCGATATGCTTAAGTAAGGTGCTGGCACAACCGGTTTTACGATAATGAGGATGAACTGCCAGGCAAGCCAATTCACTGGCGTTCTCCTCAGGAAATGGGTACAGTGCAGCGCAAGCAATAATCATGTTATCGTGCTCCAGGACGGTAAAACGGTTGATTTCAATTTCTAATAATTCACGATTGCGGCGAACTAACACACCTTCATTTTCAAGGGGCTCGATTAACTGCAAAATCCCGCCAATATCCTCTATTTCTGCACCGCGTAATGTTTGCAACGGGCCTTGCGTGATCATGCTGCCGATACCTTCGTGCGTAAATAATTCTTGTAGCAGGGCACCCTCAATATGACGGCTGATCAAGTGAACCCGTCCAACACCTTGCTCACAAGCACGAACCGCGCAAGGGAGATACAACTGCACGTCATCTGCCAAATCGATAGGTGTCGTGAATTTTTTTAGTACAGATTTTGCTTCCTTGACTGTCAGTTCTCGCCATAAAGCGCAGTCATCTTGGTGATCCTTGGATTTTCGCGAGATACCGGCTGGATTCATGAGAAATATCAGCTTATCAGCCCGGAGTGCAATCGCAACTTCGGTCGCAACATTTTCCAGCGTGAGATTAAAGATTTCGCCGGTAGGGGAATAGCCGAGTGGTGAAAGTAAGACAATTTCGCCATCTTCTAGGCGGGCTTTAATCACTGATGTATTGATTTTTCTTACCTCCCCGGTATACATCAGGTCGACACCATTTAATACACCGATAGGGCGAGCAGTTACAAAATTGCCACTGGCGACATGAATGGCAGAATTGGCCATGGGCGAATTGGGCAATCCCATGGACATGAGCGCCTCGATTTCTACACGAACTTTGCCTACCGCTTCTTTGACGCACTGAAGCGAAGCCATATCAGTAACGCGTATACCGTTTACGTAGATCACATCTAAATTGTGTTGTCTGAGTTGGAACTCGATCTGAGGACGTGCTCCATGCACGAGAATCAAATGGATGCCCAGACTCGCTAATAAATTGAAATCGTGAACCAATTCGACAAAATTGCCATCAGCCACAACTTCACCACCAAAAGCAATCACGAATGTTTTACCGCGGAATGCGTTGATGTAGGGAGCAACGGAACGAAACCAAGCGACAAAATCAATATTGCGAGTCATATTCAGAGCTAGCTGTTGTAGGTAATATTTAAATGTAGTGTAGTGAAATTAACACTTAGAAGCGTCACAATAGGTTATTTTTAAATTAATAATCACCCCACAAAGTCTGGGCAGCGGCGATAGCGACTAGGCCCGCACTCTCGGTACGTAAAATACGTGGACCTAAGCGTACCGGCATAAATCCAATCGAGAAAGCAGCTTTTTCTTCTTCATCGGTGAAACCACCCTCCGGCCCAATGAGTAGTGTGATCGAATCCTCGCGCGCGGGTGATGGATATTCAGTTAAACGCTTATTTGCGCTTGCTGAAAGCATGAATCTGTAAGCTAATTTACATTTTGTGTTTTTCGGTTTATTTGTCAATTGCTGACTGAACCATTCGGAAATCGATTGCAATGGTAGAAGTTCAGGAACATGGTTTCTTCCACATTGTTCGCAAGCGGCAATGGCAATTTGTTGCCAATGTAAGCGCCGCTTATGCGCGCGTGCTTCAGAGAGTCTGACTACGCTGCGGTTCGCTGTCACAGGCTGTATATGGCTTACGCCAAGCTCGACCGATTTTTGTATGATCCAATCCATTTTTTCGTTTACGCAAACAGCTTGTACCAGATGGATAGTAAGCGGTGATTCCCGTTCAACTTCATGAAATTTTGAGAGTCTGACTGTGCAGTTCGATTTATCGATATGTTCAATCGATCCTGAAAACTCGCCGCCTCTACCATTGAACAAAATGAGCGTATCGCCCTGCTTAAGCCGTAGCACGCGTATAGCATGATGGCTGATGTTCATAGGTAAAACCATCATTTGTCCTGATGATAAGGATCCAGGGTAATAAAAACGTGCGGTCATATTGGCAGATAAGTAGATAGTGGGCGTGATGGCCGGGCAGCAGGCTGACCTCGATTCCATGATAATATAACAAAGATAGCTAACACCTATGAATAAGACGAATAAGGAGAATAAGTATGGCAAGTCTTGAGACACCTATTTGTGATTTCGGTTGGAAGGCACTTGATTTCGATTTGCCCGGTGTGGATGGAAAGCGTTATAACTTAGCAGCGGTTAAAGGTAAGAATGGGTTGTTGATAATGTTTATCTGCAATCATTGTCCTTATGTCAAAGCGGTCCGTGATCGTATTATTCGCGATGTGAATGAGCTGGCGGGCTATGGTGTAGGCGCGATTGCGATTATGTCGAATGATCCTGCCGACTACCCAGAAGATTCGTTTGAGAACATGGCTAAAATTGCCAAGGAATTTAACTACCCGTTCCCTTATGTATGGGATGAGAGCCAGGAGATTGCCAAGGCCTATGGTGCTGTATGTACCCCAGATTTTTTTGGATTCAATAACAACTTGGAATTACAGTATCGTGGACGATTGGATGCCTCCCGTAAAGAAGCGGCGCCTCCGGATGCACGTCGAGATTTGTTTGAAGCGATGGTGCAAGTTGCCAAAACAGGGCAAGGACCGCGGGATCAAATACCGAGTATAGGATGCTCGATCAAGTGGCGGGCTGAATAAGCATGCTGGAGCAAGTAATCGCAGTAGTTAAAGAAGTCGCCCAAGAAGTAGTTATGCCTCGTTACATGCAAGTAGTACGCCAGCTCAAAGCAGATGGTAGTCTTTATACAGAGGCTGATTTAATAGCACAAGACGCCTTATTGGACAAATTGTATCGTATCTATCCAGTAGCCATAATGGGCGAGGAAATGACAGATCAGCAGCAACATGCCCAGTGGGAGGCAGGGGATGGGGGGCTTTGGAGTGTGGATCCAATTGATGGTACCTCTAATTTTTTCAATGGATTGCCTTTCTTCGGCATTTCCGTTGCCTTGATGCGCAAAGGCCGGAGCGTACTGGGTGTGATTTACAATCCCGTAACTAAAGAATTGTTTTATGCCGAGAAAGGTAAGGGAGCCTATCTTAACGGCATGCCTCTGCCCTTGAGAAAACGTCAAACGCATTTACGTACTGCGATAGCCAATGTCGATCTTAAGCGTCTCGATCCTAAATTGGCGGGAAAAATAGCGACCTATCCTCCTTATGCTTCGCAACGAAACTATGGGGCTTGCGCATTGGAGTGGTGCTATACCGCTGCTGGCTACTTTGATCTCTATTTGCACGGTGGTCAGAAGCCGTGGGATTACGCAGCAGGCAGCCTGATTTTGGAGGAAGCAGGCGGTTCCATGTGCGGTTTCGATCAGGATGATTATTGGGCAGGTTCACCTTGGCGACGTTCTGTCATTGCAGCGCTTGATCCCGTTTTGTTTGCACAATGGCGCGATTGGGTCAGAGCCCACCATCAGAATGATGAAGTTTCTGCGGTATAAGCTAATCAGTCATTTCACCGTACGCTAAAAACAAGCTAGTTAGAATTGAAAATTCTTATTTTAGGCGCTGGACGAGTCGGCTCTACTGTAGCCGAGAGCCTGGTAAGCGAGGCAAATGATATCACCGTTGTCGATGTGGCAGCGGAGCGGCTTGCTTTATTGCAAGACCGGTTTGATTTGAGAACGGTCGTCGGGAGCGCGTCTTATCCTTCCGTACTTAAGCGGGCGGGGGCTGAAGATGCCGATATGGTATTAGCGGTGACTGAGAGTGATGAAACCAATCTAGCAGCGTGTAAAATCGCCGCCAGCCTATTCAATATCCCTACTAAGATTGCTCGGATTCGTGCTAGCGATTATCTCGATCATCCTGAACTTTTTTCGCAAAATAATTTTTGCGTCGATTATGCCATTTGCCCTGAACAGATTCTGACTGAGTATATCGAAAAATTGATCGAGTTTCCGGAAGCTCTACAGGTACTCGATTTCGCTGCTGGTAAAGTGAGCCTTGTCGCAGTGAGAGCATTGCAAGGCGGTCCACTCGTCGGACATCAGCTGCAGGATTTACGTAAGCACGTTCCCAATGTCGATACGCGGGTTGCGGCGATATTTCGTAAAGACCGCCCCATCATTCCTGAAGGGAATACTGTGATCGAAGTGGGTGATGAAGTTTTTTTTATTGCGGCTACTCAAGATATTCGTGTCGTGATGAGTGAATTACGCAGTATGGATAAGCCGGCTAAGCGCATCATGATTGCCGGGGGGGGTAAAACGGGTAGACGCCTTGCGGCCGTACTCGAAAAAGACTATCAAGTTCGGATTATCGAACGTAATGGCAAGGTGTGCGAGCTACTGGCGCAGGATTTACAAAAATCGCTGGTATTGCATGGCGATGTCACGGATGAGGAATTGCTCGATAGCGAGAACATAGCCGAAATGGATGTATTCTGTGCGCTCACCAATGACGATGAAAATAACATTATGGCATCCCTACTGGCTAAGCGTATGGGTGCACGCAAAGTAATCGCCTTGATCAACCGCGGCATTTATGTCGACCTCGTGCAAAGCGATCGGATTGACATAGCAATTTCACCAGCGCAGGTGACAATCGGCTCATTACTTGCGTATGTTCGGCAGGGCGATGTGGCGGTAGTTCATAGTCTGCGTCGAGGTGCGGCTGAGGCACTTGAACTGGTTGCACATGGCGATACTAAGTCATCCAATATCGTGGGGCGTAAAGTAGAAGATATCAAACTACCTAAAGGCGCGACAATTGGGGCTATTGTTCGCGGATTACCCCCTAAAAATGATAGGTGGGTCAGCACGCGCGACGTGGAAGGTGATTACAGCGAAGAAAAGGGTAAGGTGCATGTCATCATCGCACATCACGATACCATCATTGAATCAGATGATCATGTCATCCTGTTTGTCGTCAATAAAAGAATGATTCGACAAATTGAAAGACTATTTCAGGTTAGCGCATCCTTTTTATAATCAGCCGCGCTATGAATCATCTTCTGTCGGTTGCCAATATTCTCAGCAAAATCATACTCGTATTCGGATTGACGCTGCTGGTACCTTTCGCCGTCGCATATTGGGCAGAAGATGGTTCCTCGACTGTTTTTGGTGAAGCTATCCTTGTCACACTATGTTGTGGCACAGTTATTGCTCTCCTGACACATCGGTATAAGCGAGAATTACAGATTCGTGACGGTTTTTTATTGGTTGTCTTGGTTTGGCTACTGCTGCCTATTTTTGGCATGATTCCGATATTGCGCTTCTTTCCTGAGATCAGCTTTGCCAAAGCTTATTATGAGGCCACTTCTGCTTTAACTGCTACCGGTGGGACAGTGTTGACTGGCCTTGATACTTTGCCTTATTCGATCAATTTATGGCGTGGTGAAATGGTTTGGTTGGGTGGCATGGGGCTCATTGTACTTGCAGTCGCTATTTTGCCGATGCTGGGCGTAGGGGGGAGGCAGATTTTCAAGGCTGAAATTCCTGGCCCCATGAAAGAATCTAAGTTGACCCCCCGTATTGCTGAAACAGCAAAAGGACTTTGGCTCGTGTATGTAGCGCTGACCTTGCTATGCATGTTTGCCTATAAATTAGCAGGAATGGATTGGTTCGATTCGGTGATGCATGCTTTTACAACGCTAGGATTGGGAGGTTTTTCTTCTCATGATGCAAGTTATGGCTATTGGGATTCACCTGTAATTGAACTGGTTGCAATTGTTTTTATGCTGATTGGTGGTATCAATTTTGCAACACATTTTTTGGTTTGGCGCGGGCGAAGCATTTTGCCCTATCGCTATGATCCAGAGATTAAGCCTTATCTTATGATCGTATTCATGAGCTGTATCGGTCTAGCTGGCTACTTGTGGGTTACAGGCGTTTATACCGATCCATTGACGGCACTGCGCTATGCTTCTTTCAATGTTGTTTCAGTGGCAACGACGACAGGCTACAGTAATACCGACTATAGTTTATGGCCCATCTTCGCACCGTTATGGATGCTGTTCTTGTCTGGTTTCTGTACTTCTTCCGGATCAACCGGCGGTGGGATAAAAATGATACGTGTGCGGATTTTGTATCAACAATTTTTTCGTGAAATGATCACAATTATGCATCCGCAGGCGGTTTCTCCCGTTAAGCTTGGAAGAACCGTCGTAGCCAATCGCATCATCTTTGCTGTACTCGTTTTTTTATTCGTTTATTTAGTGAGTATGATTTTCATGACGCTGATCCTGACGCTAAGCGGATTGGATGGCATGACAGCTTTCTCGGCGGCGGTTGCATCGATCAATAATCTCGGGCCAGGTCTCAATCAAATTGGACCCGCGACTACCTACGCGTCTTTGACAGATTTTCAAATATGGATGTGCAGTTTAGCGATGTTGCTGGGAAGGTTGGAGTTTTATACTTTTTTAATTGTATTTACTGCTGTGTTTTGGAGAAAATAAAACAACCTTTTCTATGGAATCTGTTAGGTTTATTCCAATGTGCACTGAATCTCTGGGGTTTACGTATTTTCTAAGAGATCAGCCATAGTGGCTGAATACGATCACTATTTTCGGATAGTCTCCTAGCATCCTCTTTGATCCTCTTTGTGTGTCTACATTCTTATCAAGTGAAGCTGAAAATGAAATAGAGGCATATTTTTTTTGTTGCTAGCGTTCAATATTATTTACATGTCAAATAAGAATTATTATCATTACGCTCTGTTGAAAAATATTTGATCTTGATGACATCGTAATCAGAGGAAAACCGATTAGCTCAGTTTTACAGAGTGCGGTACATACCTTGTTACGATGATCAAACGAATTTACATTAACTCATAGCCAGCCAACAAAGCGAATTTCGCTTGTCAGCCAGCCATTGCTTGATTATGGGGATGGCTTTATGTGTGCTGATATCAAATCAGTTCTTATCTTTTCCTTAAGTTTCTGTCCTAAGGTCAAAATAGTCTATTTAAAGCCCGATCGATATCTGCCTATATCCCGAAAGGTTATACCTTGCAGAAGGTGTAATCCGGTTACTTGTAGCGTTTGTTAAGCCTGTTTCCTGTTGTTAGTTAGTTAGCGATTCATTTGCCGACTAGCGGAATATGGATAGGCGTAACTTTTTAATATATTGTGAAAAATAATTAATACAAATCATTATCATTAATATTACTACTACTATCATTATTTAAAAATATAAAGGTTTATGATGATACCCATTGAGCAGTGGACGCAGGAAGTAAACGCGCTGTTTGTCGCGAACCGCATACAATTACAACGTGCCGCCTACAAAATTTTAGGTGATTGGGAGCGCTCAGATGATGTCGTGCAAGACACCTATATCAAGATTATCGAAATGACGGCGACACAAAATATTAAACAACCGCTGGCATATATGTATCGAATTGTCCGTAACTTAGCGATAGACCACTATCGACGCACCGCGTTTGAATCCGAACTTTTTGGTGTTGACGAAGAAGGAATGCATGTGCCTGCTGTGGCAGGTATGCCTGAGGCATATGTAATTAATTGCCAGCAACTTGAGCGAGTAGCGCAAACGTTAGCAAAATTACCTGCCCGTACTCAGCGAGCGTTCGAGCTTTATCGCGTAGAGGGGTATACCCACAGGATGATAGCCGCTGAGTTGAATATTTCTATTTCTCTTGCCAACAACCTTATCCATCAGGCAATAAATTATTGCAGGCAAGCAATGCATAATTGATGTGCAACAACACTAATGGATACGTTTGCTTGCTAACGCTGATCGAGGGTAACAGTAAATACATGAATACAAGTTCAATCCTATCGGTTTGTCCGGAATTTGTTGGATCGCTAAATGCTTCAACTCATTTTTTGTATTCTCCTCGCTCCGATTCGTCTAACTTGAATAAGAAGCATTCTTATTAATAGATGCTAATCGTAATTATTCGGAAATTTGTGAGGTGTTATGACGAGTTGTTTTGATCGCGAGGATGGTGTGTTTCGTGTGTTGGTCAACCATGAAGAGCAATATTCGATTTGGCCAGAATGGAAAGCCATTCCAGCAGGGTGGCGAGATGTAGGCGTATTGGGTGATAAGAAAGTATGTCTCGACTATATTGAGAAAACCTGGACAGACATGCGGCCGCTCAGCTTGCGCCGCTTTATGGACGAAAAACAATAGCGGTGCTGCTAATGGCAATTGCTCTTACTTTGTTCTGTTTGCCTTGTGCGGGCGCAAGTGCGACGATGTATCTGCGGTGGCGACGGTCATTGCCCTCCTGGATTTCAGTCCAGCCGATTGAGTTACCGGGGCGTGGCAGCCGATTACATGAGCTTCCACAAAAAAACTATGACGAGCTGACAGCCCGATTGTGCGATGAACTCGTCGCTATGCGGCCTGAACGTTATGCCTTCTTTGGCCATAGCATGGGCGCGTTGTTGGCCTATGGCATCACGCAGCACATATCTACCCGCAATTTGCCACTCCCCGCTGCGCTGCTAATTTCAGGCTGTGCAGCACCGAATCGTCAAGATAGTGAACGCTACAACAACATTAAAGGGCGGGCGGCGCTTATCGCGGATTTACGTAAGCAGGGCGGGACACCAGAAGCCGTATTCGATAATCCTGAGTTACTGACGATGACGCTAGACTTGTTGTCGGTTGACTATCGTGTTTGTGGGAGTTTCCAGCACGCTCAATTACCGTTTTTGCCCATCCCTATCCATGTTTTTGGGGGACGGGCAGATACGATCAAGGTATCAGAACTCGATGATTGGCGCTTGACAGGAAACCGAGCGTTTACGCTGGATTGGTTTGAGGGAGGCCATTTCTTTCTTCGTCAATCTGAAGAAGCGTTTTTGTCAATGCTGACTAGACGATTGACTGAAAGTTTAAATGGGGTAGCTTGTGAAGCGTGTGCAACTGCCTGAAACATTGCCCACGGATACCGAAGTCTGGCTGCTTGAATTTGATTTCGATTCAACTCGGCTCGCAGAAGATTGGGCATTATTGAGCACGCAAGAAAAAGAGCGCGCACTTCGTTTTCATCAATTTAAAGATCAAATCCGTACGATAGCCACGCGTGCAGCACTACGCCGCTTGCTAGCGAAACATGTAGGTTCCTCCCCGAGGACATTGCGCATCGATGTGAACGATTTTGGTAAGCCGCGCTTGCAGGCAGATTCTGCGCCTGCATTCAATGTGACCCATGCAGGCAGTTTTGCATTGATTGCGCTCTCTACTCAAAGCGAGGTGGGTATCGATATCGAATCCCGCAATCGGGATATGACCCATTTAGATGCGTATGTTTTATCACCAAAGGAGCGTGATCTGGGGATTTGGTCTAGTGAGAATCTGATCGAACTCTGGGTTATAAAGGAATCGGCGTTGAAGGCGCTGGGAGTAGGCATTGCCGAGTATTTGCAGGCGATTACGGTTCTACCGAATCAAGATGGCAGTTACCGCATTGCACATGATCGGGCTAGCTGGACAACGATCCAAGCCTGGTCGATCGAAGCGCCTAATCACTATGTGGCGGCATTGTCTTTAATGCAACATCGCCCATTATGTGATCGGTCTCAGTCTTTTTTCTTCTGATTTCCAAATTGCCGGGTGACAGTAACGATGAAGTATTTGATAAAAACTTTGATGGAAAAAATTTTACCGATTAAACGCGTCATTATCTTTATGGTGTAAATCATGAATACAAGACTGATTCCCTCTCGTAATTACCCAGACAATCTCGTGACTCACCTGCAATCACTCGCTAGCGAGCGGTCTACAGACCCTGCATTGATTGTGGTAAGTGCAGACGGAGATACGCTGATAGACAAACAGTTTGATTACGCTTTACTTGATTTGTACGTCAGGGCTGTTGCCGCCGTTTTGCAGGATCGGTTCGAGCAAGGTGATCGTGTTTTGTTGCTGATGGATAATGACGAGCATTATGTAATCGGTTTTCTTGGCTGTCTTTATGCCGGCATGATCGCCGTGCCGATCTTTCCACCTGAATCGATACGTGAACGGCATCTTGCGAGATTGCTGGCCATTGCAACAGACGCAGAGGCACAGTGCATTCTGACGACAAGCGCCCTAATCCCGCTGATCAGTGAAGCTGCAATTAAGCAATTGGCTGATACCGCTATTCTGACGGTTGATGCAATTATGCAAAATGATGCACAAAGCACGGCATCTGCATGGCATGCGCGCATACCTGAGAAAGATGAAATTGCCTTTCTGCAATACACATCCGGATCAACTTCAACTCCCAAAGGTGTGATGGTCAGCCATCATAATCTAATGATCAATGCCCGGGCTTTCGAAGAAGGCATGTCGATCGACTCTGAAGATAGCTTTGTTAGCTGGTTGCCGCTTTATCATGATATGGGTTTGATTGGCGGGCTATTGCAACCGATACATCGCGGTATTCCCGCAATCCTTATGACACCGCAGTTTTTTATCGAGCGCCCGGTGCGCTGGTTGGAAGTTATTTCACGCCATGGCGCGACGGTGAGCGGTGCGCCAAATTTTGCTTTCCAGCTGTGTGTCGAACGGGTCAGAAGTTCGCAATTACAAGGACTCGATTTATCGACCTGGCGTGTTGCTTTCTCGGGTGCGGAGCCTGTGCGTAGAGATACCATGCGCGCATTCATCGACCGCTTCAGTGCAGTGGGGTTTCAGGCCGGCACCATTTATCCTTGCTATGGCTTGGCGGAGTCAACGCTCTTTGTGACTGGGGGTGTACGGGGAGAAGGGATGAAAGCGCATGAATTTTCAAACGATCGGCTTGCGCAAGGCTGTGCTGAAGTGGTGGCACGGGGTGTGCCCATTGTTGCTTGTGGCTTTCCCGCATCCAATCACGCGGTCAGCATCATCGATCCAGAAAAGCAGACACCGCTGGCAGAGGGGTGTGTCGGTGAAATTTGGACGAAAGGGCCAAGTCTCGCCAAGGGCTACTGGCGACGCCCGCATGAAACTGCAGAAACATTTGTCGATTATGAAGGGGCTCGCTGGCTACGTACCGGAGATTTGGGTTTTATCCATGCACGGCAGCTATACATCATGGGAAGGCTCAAGGATCTCATCATCATTCGTGGTCAAAATATCTACCCACAGGATATCGAGCTGATCATCGAAGAAGAAGTGGAGGCAGTACGTAAAGGACGAATAGCGGCATTTTCGGTCGATCGGGAAGGAATCGAAGGTATGGGTATTGCGGTAGAAGTTTCCCGCAACATGCAAAAACTGGTTACTGCCGAAGCGCTGATCACAGCGCTCAGCGAAATAATCAGCGCCAGTTATCATGAACCCCTGTCTGTGGTAGTCCTGTTGAATCCTGGCGCACTGCCCAAAACATCCAGCGGCAAGCTCCAACGCGCGGCATGTCGTCAAGGCTGGCGTGAACGCACACTGGATGCTTATGCCATCTACGAATATGGCCATTTTGTGCACGGCGGTAATAAGCCCATCACCCAGATATGGGAAGATGAAACAGAGCGTGCAGTGGCAACGATTTGGGAAGCCGTATTGCATCGTAGCGGAATCGGTCGGGAAGATCATTTTTTTGTTAAAGGTGGTAATTCTTTGGCTGCTGTACAAGCCGTGGCGCGTATTTCCGATCACTGGCATATCCCGTTCCAGCCGCGCAATCTGTTTCAGTATCCACGGCTTCACGAGTGTGCCAAGGAAATCAAACGTTTAGTGTCTTCGAAAGCGACTTCGCAGGAGATCGATTCCTGCCGCCTCGTACCAATGCGGGGGAATGTCAATACGTTTCCTTTATCCTATGGCCAGCAGCGGCTTTGGTTTCTTTGGCAACTCGACCCTGACAGCACGGCCTATCACATCCAGTATGCTTTGCGATTATCAGGCAGGCTGGATAAACACGCATTTTCTGCAAGCTTCCAAGCCTTGATCGAACGGCATGAGCCGCTGCGCACACTATTTCGTGCCGATGCAGGTGGTGTGGTCGAACAGGTGATACGCTCGGCGTCACCGTTGTCGATAACCGAAATCGATTTGCTGGAGTGGGATGTTTCGCAGCGTGAAGCGCAAGCTGCTGTGGAAGTCCAATGTATCGTTTCGATCCCCTTTGATTTGACACAGGGGCCGTTATTGCGAGTAGCGTTGATTCGTGTGGCGGAGCAGGAAAATATCCTCGTGATCATAATGCACCACATCATTGCCGATGGTGTCTCGGTAAATATCTTGCTGAATGAATTCGCAACCTATTATCAGAGTTGTACACAAGGCAAGCCCGCTCAGCTCGCTCATTTGCTCATCCAGTATGCGGATTACACTGCCTGGCAACAGAGATGGCTTGAAGGAGGAAAAAAAGAAAGTCAGCTCGCTTACTGGCAAAACTACCTGGGTGAATCGCATCCGGTTTTGATGTTACCGACCGATCAGGCACGTCAGCCTGTGACGAACTATCCCTCAGCACGCCACTGTTTTGATTTACCGCAAGACATGCTGGCAAAGCTTCGCCAATTGGCATTCGATCATGGCGCAACGCTATTTATGATGTTTATGGTTGCATTCCAGGTTTTGTTATCCCGTTATACGGGGCAACAAACCATTCGGGTCGGTGTGCCGGTCGCTAACCGTCACCGCATTGAAACGACAGATTTGATCGGGTTTTTCGTTAACATGCAGGTTTTGCAGGGCCAAGTGGATGGACGCAAATCACTGCTTGATCTGTTGGATCAAATTAAGGATGATGCGATCAATGCGCAAGCTTACCAAGATTTACCATTCGAACAATTGGTCGAGGCGCTGCATCCACAACGGGATTTGCGCCATAATCCGCTGTTTCAAACAACCCTCAATCATTTACAGAAAGATTATCGCCATCTGCGGCAATGCACCGGCTTGACGGTTACCGATTATGCTCTGCCGGAGCAAGCCGCCCAACTGGAGCTGAGGCTTGAGACCATCGAATCGCCTGATGGCAGTGTGACCGCTAGTTTCATTTACGCCACCAACTTGTTTGCTTCCTCTTTCATCGAACGCCTGGCACGCCATTATCTGCGAATTCTGCATGAATTGGCGATGCGCCCCACTACGGCGATCGGAGATATCGATTTGCTGAGCGATGCTGACAAATTGCAGCTGGTAGCATGGGGAAGCCCAATGCAAGCTTCATCTATCAGCGGTCAACCTGTACACCGCCAGATAGAACACCAGGCAGACACGCGTCCGCACGCGACAGCGGTGATTTCAGGTGATATCGAACTGAGCTATGGCGAGCTCAATCAACGTGCCAATCAGCTCGCCCATTGGCTCATCAGCTTGGGTATCAGACCTGAATCGCGCGTAGGCATTGCAGTCGAACGAGACTCGGTCGAGTTGATTATAGGGCTCATCGCCATTCTGAAAGCGGGTGGGGGCTATGTGCCACTTGATCCCGCATACCCTCGTGAACGCTTGAAGTACATGATAGAAGATAGCGGTATACAGCTGCTATTGACGCAATCCCATTTGAATGCACGATTACCCTGCCGAGATGGTATCGGAATCTTGGCGTTGGATAGGCTTGATCTGAGCGCATCAAGTAGGGTAAATCCTGATATTGCACTGCATGATGATCACCTTGCTTACGTGATTTACACCTCGGGATCGACGGGGCAGCCGAAGGGGGTGGCGGTTTCTCATGGGCCGCTAGCCATGCATTTGGCTGCCATTAAGAAAATCTATGATGTGCGGTCAAGTGATCGCGAGCTGATGTTTTTCTCCATGAATTTCGATGCCGCTGCGGAGCAATGGATTTCGCCTCTGACCGAAGGCGCAACATTGGTGCTGTCTTCGACTCATCATCTAGCCGGAGAAGGCTTCGTCGAATTGATCGAGCGACACCAGATTACGATTTTGCACCTTCCTCCTGCTTATTTACGCATGCTGTTGCCGCAAATCAAGTATAGCCATCAGTCGATTCGGGCATGTATCGCTGGCGGAGAAGCGTGGTATGCCGCTGATGTGGCCGCAACTCGGACACATTTCCCGTATGCCCGCCTAATCAATGCCTATGGTCCGACTGAAACGGTGATCACGCCAGCGGCATGGCTCAATCAACCCGATCAATTGAATGAGAAAAAATGGCTAGAGACGATCGGCGAGTATGCACCGATTGGTCAACCCGTAGGGACGCGTACGCTCTATGTGCTCGATACCGAGCTCAACCTGGTGCCGCCCGGCACGGTAGGTGAGCTTTACATCGGCGGAATAGGGTTGGCACGCGGCTATCTCGATCGTCCCGCATTGACCAGCGAGCGTTTTGTTGCCGATCCGTTCGATCAGGCAGGCGGTCGTCTTTACCGGACGGGTGATCTGGTGCGCTGGCGCAGCGATGGGCAGCTCGAGTTTCTTGGTCGCCTTGATGATCAGGTTAAGTTGCGTGGATTCCGTGTGGAATTGGGTGAAATCGAAGCACGCTTGCTGGCTCAAGCAGGGGTGCGTGATGCAGCGGTAATCACTCAGGAAGGGCGCCATGGCCTTCGCTTGATCGCTTATGTCGTTCCTCATGCTGCTACGCAACTGAGTGCGTCATTGTTAAAAACGGCGCTCGCCACTGCATTGCCTGACTATATGATACCCAGCCAGTTCGTTTTCTTGGCTGGATTACCGCTCAATCCGAATGGCAAATTGGACCGGAAGGCACTCCCCGTCCCTGAGCAATTCGATCAGCAGGATTACGAACCTCCCGCCAACGTGACGGAGCAAACGATCGCTGAAATTTGGGCAGAGACGCTCGAAGTGCCTCAAGTGGGTTTACATCACAATTTTTTTGATTTGGGAGGGCACTCACTGCTATTGATCAAAATCAAGCAAAAGCTTGAAGCAAGCTTCAATAAGCAGGTTGCCATGGTCGACCTGTTTAAATATACCACCGTTGCCAGTTTGGCGAAATTTCTGAATCAAGGAAATCCAGACGAAAAGAACGCGGCTTCTTTATCACGTCACCGGGCACGCGCGCAGCGACAGCGCAGCGCATTCATTCAACGAAAACAAGAGAGGATACATTGATGGATAACGTGGACGAGATGCAAGAAAGTACAGATTTCGATATTGCAATTATTGGAATGGCGTGCCGCTTTCCTGGTGCAAATGACATCGAATCTTTTTGGCACAATCTCAAGGAAGGGATTGAATCGATCACCCGCTTGACTGACGATGCGCTGCGAGCACGAGGCGTACCTGACGAAGTACTGAATGATCCGCGCTATGTTAAGGCTGTTGCGCATTTGGATGAAGTTGATGGCTTCGATGCCTCTTTTTTCGGCTATACCCCACGTGAAGCAGCGGAAACCGATCCCCAGCATCGGCTCTTTCTGGAAGTAGCATGGCAAGCCCTGGAAGATGCGGGTTACGATCCTTCCCGCTATGCGGGTCCCGTTGGCGTTTATGCGGGTTGTGGTGTGAACACCTATTTACTGCTGAATCTGATGTCGAGCGGACATAGGATGGATAAGCAAGACATTTCTTCGCTGCAAGGGCTTATGAACGGCAACAACAAGGACTCCATGACGACCACGGTCGCTTATAAGCTCGATTTGCGTGGTCCTGGGATGACAGTGCAGACGGCATGTTCAACTTCGCTTGCTGCAACGCATGTCGCTTGCCGTGCTCTGCTCAATCATGAAGCCGATATGGCTATCGCAGGAGGCGCTTGGGTGAATCTGTTGCACGAAGATGGCTATTACTATCAACCTGGCGCGATTCTTTCGCCCGATGGACATTGCAGGGCCTTCGACGCAAAGGCAGCGGGCACAGTCATTGGCAGCGGCGTCGGCATCGTCGTATTGAAACGGTTAGCGGACGCTGTGGCTGACGGAGACGCTATTCATGCAGTCATCAAGGGATCGGCAATCAATAATGACGGTTCGGCCAAAGCTGGCTATACCGCCCCGAGTATAGAGGGGCAGGCGGATGTCATTCTCGCTGCCCAGGCTTTCGCCGGGGTTTCAGCTGATACGATTAGTTATGTTGAAGCGCATGGAACGGGTACCACGCTCGGTGATCCGATCGAGATTGCGGCTTTGACACAAGCATTCCGTGAAAGTACCGATCTGAAGGAGTTTTGTGGCATTGGCTCAGTCAAGACCAATGTCGGACATCTCGATGCGGCTGCCGGTGTGGCGGGGCTAATCAAGACAGTGCTTTCCTTGAAGCATCGGATATTGCCTCCTAGCTTGAATTTTGAACAACCCAATCCACAGATCGATTTTGCTTCCAGTCCTTTTTATGTCAATACTGTTAGTAAAATCTGGCCGGAAGGTTCGACGCCGCGCCGTGCCGGCGTCAGCTCATTCGGTATCGGTGGCACCAACGTGCACATGATCGTCGAAGAAGCGCCAAACCTTGCGCCTTCGAGTGAATCGCGTGATTGGCAGCTGCTTACGTTGTCGGCACGAAGCCCTGAGGCACTGGAGCAATCCGTGAGGCGAGTGCAACAGCACCTGGTAACGCATACCGAGCAACCATTGGCTGATATCGCATACACTTTGCACGTCGGTAGAAAACAGTTTTCTCAGCGGGCAATTGCACTTTGTCATGATTACGAAGATGCCGTGACACTGCTGGAAAACCGGGAACATGATCGTTTTCAATGGCAGTACGGCATAACCGAGAACCGCCCGGTAACTTTCATGTTTCCAGGACAAGGTGCACAACATATCGATATGGCACGCGATCTATATCAGCGCGAACCCATCTTCCGGCAAGAATTCGATCGTTGTTTGCAATTATTGCAACCGCTACTCGATTTTGATCTTCTCTCAATGCTTTATCCGGGTGCTGATGAAGCTAATCGTTTAGCTGCTTCAGCACGGCTCGAGCAGACCGAGGTTACCCAGCCCGCACTGTTTGCTATCGAGTATGCAATGGCACGATTGTGGATGGCCTGGGGTATTCAACCCGCTTCGATGATCGGCCACAGTGTAGGCGAATATGTGGCCGCATGTCTCGCGGAGGTGTTTACTCTGGAAGATGCGCTGCGACTGGTTGTATTACGCGGTCACTTGTTACAGCAAATGGAAGCAGGTGCCATGTTGGCCGTTATGTTGCCTGAAGCGGAACTCATGTCTTATCCCATCCAAGATTGTGATTTGGCGGCTGTCAATGGGCCTGCGCTTTGCGTACTATCCGGCCCACTTGCTGCAATCGAGGCTGCAGAGAAAAAATTGACAGCAGCCAATGTTGATTGCCGGCGATTGCATGTGACACGTGCGTTCCACTCAAGCATGGTTGAACCCCTGTTGCCCGATTTTATTGGTCAGGTTGCCAAAGTTAAGCTTCATTCACCCAAGATTCCTTTTTTCTCTAATCTCAGTGGCGATTGGATTACTGCGCAGGAAGCGACCGATGCGTACTATTGGGGGCGGCATGTGCGTGAAGCGGTGCGTTTCAATGATGGGTTGCATACTTTGCTGAGTGACCTGGCGCAAATTTTGTTGGAAGTGGGGCCTGGAGAAACACTGGCAACGTTGGCGCTACGCCACCCCAACGCAAAACCTGAACAGCTCATTCTGTCATCCTTGCCCCATCCGAATAAAAGTCATTCAGCCCTGAAACATTTCTATCTCAGTCTTGGCAAACTTTGGTTGCATGGATTAAACATCGATTGGAATCGGTTTTACGAACATGAACAACGCCATCGTGTCCCGCTACCAACCTATCCATTCGAACGCCAATCCTATTGGATTAAAGCAGGAGATGGACAAACAGCGTCCAAAATAGCTATGCAGTCAGTTACGGAAGCCAAGCAACGTGAACAAGCTGCTGCACGCTCAATAAATGATTGGCTCTATACACCATCATGGCAACGCACCGCACAAATCGGCAATGACAATACGCGCTTTGAACAAGCCGGTGTTTATTTAATTTTGTGCGATGAACATTTGATCGGTACTGCATTGGCAAGTCATCTGCGTGTATTTGGTATCGAGCCTATCATGGTTTTTGCTGGTACGGGTTTTGTAAAGGAAAGTGCGCATCGTTACCGAATCTGTCCCGCTAATCCTTCGGACTTCAATCAATTGCTGCAAGCAATACGTGAAGAAGGTAACGCGATTGGACACATTTTTTACCTCTGGAGTTTAAGTACAGAAGAGGAAATCAATGCTCAGATAGATAGCCTATCCCACAATTTCTATAGCTTGCTGTTTCTAGCGAGATCGCTGGAAGACAATTTAACACCGCTTCCATCGGGACAAAAAATGGCTATTACGATCGTAGCCAACCAATTGGAGGACGTGACCGGTAGCGAGATGTTGTCTCCAGAAAAAGCGTTGCTTTATGGACCCTACAAGGTTATTCCCCAGGAATACGAGTTTATGACTTGCCGACTGATTGACATTGAATTGCGTGTGTGGGATAGCATGAGCCGGATGCGGCTCGCCAAACAGATTTTTGCAGAGTCGCAATTAGATAACGAGACGGCTGTGGTGGCATACCGAGGGCCTCACCGATGGGTTCAGCATTTTGAAACCCTGGAATACCACACGGCAGCCACCGATCGCCTCAAACCAGGTGGCGTTTACTTGATTACGGGCGGATTGGGCGGTATAGGACTGACCATTGCTGACTATCTTGCCCGTACGCAGCAGGCAAAATTGGTCTTACTGGGACGTACTCCTATCCTTCCGCGCGAGCATTGGCCAGAGATTTTATCGACAGCGAATCAAGGCAGCACACCGAGAGGCAAAATAGAAAAAATTCTCCATTTGGAAAAATTGGGCGCTGAAGTGCTGGTGCTGAATGCCGACGTAGCTAATCTCAGTGAAATGAAAGCAGCAGTGAAGCAAGCACGGAAATTGTTCGGTGAGATCAATGGCGTGATTCATGCCGCGGGTGAGGTCAGCAGTGGATTGCTCTCTAACAAAACAAATGAAGCGATTGCACGGGTATTTGCAGCAAAAGTGAATGGAATGCGTGTTTTACAATCAATTTTTAAAGATGATACGCTTGACTTCATGCTGTTATGCTCATCACTCGCAACCATCGCAGGTGGGCTCAGCAAAATTGACTACTGTGCCGCCAACGCTTATTTGGATGCGGTCGCGCGAGCAGCTTATCGCGAATCATCCTATCCCATTGTTTCTGTCAACTGGGATAGCTGGCGAGAGGTTGGCATGGCAGCAAACATGGAAATGCCAGAAGGTGTAGGCATTACGCCACAGGCAGGAGCTGAAGTGTTCGAGCGTATTATAAACGGCTTACATATTCCTCAAGTGATTGTTTCAACGCTTGATTTGCAAAGCCGGTTGAGTCAGACCCAGCAGGATTTGGTGGCTCAACCCTTCACCTTTACGGCACCCGTCAAAACAAGCAGATTCCCACGGCCGGCATTGCCGACGGCATTCAGACCCCCTGAAAGCGAATTGGAAACAAGCATCGCGGAGATTTGGCAAAGCCTGTTGGGAATCGACGCCATTGGTATGGACGATAATTTGTTTGAATTAGGCGGCGACTCGCTCTTAGGAATACAACTCCTTTCCAGAATACGTACGCATTTTTCAGTTGATCTTCATCCTGCCGACTTCTTCAGATCACCTACCATCGCAAGCTTGGCCGCGTTGGTCGAAACCAAATTGCTTGACGAAATAGAATACTCTTGAGCAATTGGCTACGCAGAAACATGAATCGTATTTCTTTATGACAAACAATCTCGATCTTGCACAACGTCGGGCACGACTTACTCCAGAGCAACGTCAGCGGCTTGCGCAGCGACTACAGGCCGCTGGTAAGGTCGCTCAGCAAACTTTTGTTATCCCGCGGCGGTTAGCGAATGAGCGTGTCTATTTATCCTATGCTCAGCAGCGTCACTGGTTCTTATGGCAACTGGATCCGCACAGTAATGCCTATCATTTAGGGAGTACATTGCGGCTGACTGGTCAACTAAATAAACCAGCGTTGGAAAAGAGTTTTCAGATATTGGTGGCTCGGCATGAATCGTTGCGCACCGTATTCCGCGCCAATGCGCAAGGTCTTCCCGAGCAAATCATCGAACCGGCAGGGCGATTCAAACTGACCGTGACCGATTTGCGTGATGTGCCAACAGCCCTGCGTGCAAGCCGCATACGGGAAGAAGCGATCCGCATTCATACTACGCCTTTCGATCTCACGCAAGGCCCGCTATTGCGTGTGGTTCTGCTCCAGGTTGAACCGGAAGAACATCATCTGGTAGTGGTGATGCACCACATCATCTCGGATGCCTGGTCCAACCGCATCATCATCGATGAATTTGCTGCCTGTTATCGTGCTCATTGCGAGGGTCAGCAAGCGGTGATACCACCGCTTTCAATTCAATATGCAGATTATGCGAACTGGCAGCGTAGCTGGCTGGAAGCGGGCGAGAAAGAACGGCAATTGGCCTACTGGCGTAGCCAACTGGGTGAAACTCACCCTGTATTGCAATTGCCGACCGATCATCCCCGCCCATCGACCAGCAACTATCGTGCCGCTCACTATGACTTTATTCTGCCATCCTCATTGATTGAACGTCTGCAATGGCAGATGAAAACACGGGGTATGACGCTGTTCATGGGGTTATTGGCGGGCTTCCAAGCATTGTTATACCGTTATACCGGCCAAAGCGATATTCGGGTGGGCGTGCCGGTTGCCAACCGTCACCGGGTAGAAACTGAGAATTTGGTTGGCTGTTTGGTAAATACGCAAGTGTTGTGCAACCGAATCGATGGACATATACCGCTGGAACGGCTGCTCGCGCAAACCCGCGATGCTGCCTTGGGTGCGCAAGCTTATCAGGATCTGCCCTTTGAGCAGTTGGTTGAAGCGCTGCAGCCGGAGCGTAATCTGAATCTCAATCCATTGTTCCAGGTGATGTTTAATCATCTGCGCGAAGACTATCGTGCACTGGCGCAACTGCCGGGATTGACAGTAGAGGAACACGCGTTTGACGAGCAGGGTGCGCAGTTTGAACTGTCGTTGGATACCGTTGAACGGCCAGATGGTCGGGTCGAAGCGCGTTTCACCTATGCAGCTGAACTGTTTGATCTGCAGACCATCAAGCGCATGGGCGAGCATTATCTTCGCTTACTCGATCAATTGGCGCAGCTGACTGAACAGCCAGCACGTTGTTTAGGTGACATCATTCTCCTGAGTGAAACAGAGCAGGCACAGCTCAAGGCCTGGGGCATCAACGAGTACCGCTATGCGTCGGCAGAACCGGTGCACCGTCTGATCGAACGACAGGCGCTACTCCGCCCGAACGCAACGGCACTGATTTTTGGCGATACGGAACTGAGTTACGCGCAACTGAACCGGCGTGCGAACCGGCTGGCGCACCGGTTGATCGCATTGGGTATTCAACCTGAAAGCCGAGTAGGGATCGCAGTGGAGCGCTCGATCGACATGATCGTGGGACTGCTTGCCATTCTCAAAGCAGGCGGCGCGTATGTGCCGCTCGACCCGGATTATCCGCGTGAGCGGTTGCAATACATGGTGATGGACAGCGGCATCGGGTTGCTGCTCACCCAGCAAGCGATTGAAGCACGCATTCCACATCCTGCCCATGGCAACGTGCTGTTGCTGGATACGCTGGATCTGGACGATACGTCTGATGATAATCCGTCGGTTGCCCTGCATGGCGAGCATCTCGCCTATATCATCTATACCTCTGGCTCCACCGGTCAACCCAAAGGGGTGGCGGTGGCGCATCATGCCTTGGTGGAACATGCATTGATTGCTGTTGAATTCTTCAAGCTGAACAGTGCCGATCGCATGCTGCAATTTTCTACCATCAATTTCGATGGTTTTATCGAGCAGCTCTTTCCACCATTATGTGTGGGTGCGGCAATTGTCTTGCGTGGCCCGGTGCTGTGGGACAGCGAGGCGCTCTACCAGGAGCTGATCGCCAAACGCATCACTGTGGCTGATCTGACCACCGCCTATTGGTTCTTATTAGTACAGGATTTTGCCAGACAGGGGCCGCGTGACTACGGTGCGTTACGCCAAGTGCACGCTGGGGGCGAAGCCATGTCACCCGAAGGCATCAAGGCCTGGCGGCAAGCAGGCTTATCGGGCGTGGTTTTGCTGAACACCTATGGGCCGACCGAAGCGATCGTGACCGCGACGGTGGCTGATTGTGGCGGGGAAGCGCAAGATGATCAACAGGAACCGGACGTCTCGATCGGCAAGCCGCTGCCTGCCCGCCATATTTATCTGCTTGACGCCAATCTGATGCCGGTGGCAGCCGGCATCGCAGGCGAACTGTATATCGGTGGCGAACTGCTCGCACGCGGTTATCTGAACCGGCCTGGGTTGACTGCAGAGCGGTTTGTCGCCGATCCGTTCGACAGCCAGGGCGGGCGGCTTTACCGTACCGGGGATTTGGCCAGATGGCGGGAAGATGGGCAGATCGAATACCTGGGGCGGGTCGATCACCAGGTCAAGATCCGGGGTTTTCGCATCGAACTGGGCGAAATTGAAACGCAACTGCTGCAGCAGTCGGCCGTACGGGAAGCGGTGGTCGTGGCCAAGGAAGGGCCGAGCGGCACCCGGCTGGTGGCATATGTATCGCTGCACGCGGAACATGCAGCGTCCTCCCCCTCTACATTGCGGGAAGCGCTCGCGCAGAGCCTACCCGATTACATGCTGCCTTCGGCGATTGTGGTGCTGGACAATCTGCCCCTGAATGCGAACGGCAAAGTTGATCGCAAGCGTCTGCCGGAACCGGAGTTTGTCAGCGAAGGTGACTATGCCGCGCCCGAAGGGGAGGTGGAACAAGTCCTTGCCAACATCTGGGTAGAAGTGCTGGGTATGGGCCGGGTAGGGCGCAACGACAATTTCTTCGAATTGGGCGGACACTCGCTAGCTATTTTGCAAGTTCAGCAAAAATTGCACCTTAGCTTATCTATTTCCGTACCCCTGCGGCTCTTTTTTGAACAACCTATATTGAAAGCCATCGCAACAGTGATCCGGGAAGAATACATGTCAGTTTCCAGGAAAGCCAGGGAACAGAGTGAGTTATCGGAAATGGCTGAGTTACTCGATATATTGGAGAATTAATTAGAATTGAACAAGCAGGATATTGCCGAGCGGTTTGCCACACTTACCCCTGAAAAACAAAAGGTATTTCTCAGTACATTGAAGGAGCGAGGTATCGATTTCTCGCTTCTGCCCATCGTTCAACAGCCGGTTGAGAAACGACATATTCTTTCTTACGCGCAACAGCGTCATTGGTTTTTATGGCAACTGGATCCTCAGAGCACAGCCTATCACTTAGGGGGGGCTTTGCACCTGCGGGGTAAGCTGGATCGGTCGGTGCTGGAAGAAAGCTTTCAGATACTGGTGGCGCGGCATGAAGCATTGCGTACGGTATTCCGTGCCAATGCACAAGGTCTACCCGAGCAGATTATCGAGCCGGCAGGGTGTTTCAAACTAACCGTGATCGATTTGCGTACTGTGCCGGCAACACAGCGCGCAGCCCGCGTGTGGGAGGAAGCGATCCGTATTCATACTACGCCCTTTGATCTTACCCAAGGACCCTTATTGCGCGTGGCTCTGCTGCAGGTCGAACCGGAAGAACATCATCTGGTGGTGGTAATGCACCACATCATCTCGGATGCCTGGTCCAACCGTATTATCATCGACGAATTCGCTGCTTGTTATCGTGCGCTTAGTGAAGGGCAGCCGATAGCTTTGCCACCGCTTCCGATTCAATATGTGGATTATGCGATCTGGCAGCGTTCCTTTCTGGAAGCGGGCGAGAAAGAACGGCAATTGGCCTACTGGCGCAGCCAACTGGGTGAAACTCACCCTGTGTTGCAATTACCGACCGATCACCCTCGTTCATCGACGGGTAGCTACCGTGCAGCTCATCACGATTTTGCCCTACCCGCGGCGCTGATGGCGCGCTTGCAGCGGCAGGTGCAGGCACATGGCGTCACGCTGTTCATGGGGCTGCTGACAGGTTTCCAAGCATTGTTATACCGTTATACCGGGCAAAGCGAGATACGGGTGGGTGTACCGATCGCCAACCGCCAGCGCGTGGAAATCGAAAACCTAGTGGGATTCTTTGTCAATACGCAAGTGTTGTGTAACCGGATCAACGGGCGCATGCCGCTGGAACGGCTGCTCGAACAAACCCGAGACGCCGCTCTAGGTGCACAAACTTATCAAGATCTGCCCTTTGAGCAACTGGTCGAAGCGCTTCAGCCAGAGCGCAATCTGAACCTGAATCCATTGTTCCAGGTGATGTTCAATCATTTGCGCGAAGATGAGCACACGCTGTCGCAACTGCCGGGATTGACAGTGGAAGAGTACGAGCTTGGTGAACAAGGTGCGCAGTTCGAACTGACATTGGATACCGTGGAGCGGCCAGACGGCCGAGTGGAAGCGCGTTTTACCTACGCAGCTGAGTTGTTCGAGCCGCAGACCATTGTGCGCATGAGTGAACATTATCTGCGATTGCTGGAGCAACTGACAGATCAGCCCAGGCAGTGCGTGGGCGATGTGGCTTTCATGAACGAACGAGAATGGGCCCAGCTCACGGCCTGGGGCGTCAATGCACAACATTATGCCTCGGTGGAACCGGTGCATCGCTTGATCGAACGACAGGCGCTACTCTACCCGAACGCAACGGCACTGATTTTTGGCGATACGGAACTGAGTTACGCGCAACTGAACCGGCGTGCGAACCGGCTGGCGCACCGGTTGATCGCACTGGGCATTCAACCCGAAAGCCGGGTAGGGATCGCGGTCGAACGCTCGATTGACATGATCGTGGGACTGCTTGCCATTCTCAAGGCAGGCGGCGCGTATGTGCCGCTCGACCCGGATTATCCGCGTGACCGGCTGCAATACATGGTGACTGACAGCGGCATCGGGTTGCTGCTCACCCAGCAAGCGATTGAAGCACGCATTCCACATCCTGCCCATGGCAACGTGCTGTTGCTGGATACGCTGGATCTGGACGATACGTCTGATGACAATCCGGCGGTTACCCTGCATGACGAGCATCTCGCCTATATCATCTATACCTCCGGCTCCACCGGTAAACCGAAAGGGGTGGCGGTGGCGCACGGGCCACT
>NZ_QAOO01000016.1 GCF_003051105.1 Nitrosomonas nitrosa
TCGTCTTCCCATGATCAACGTGCCCAATCGTCCCTACGTTTACATGCGGCTTTGATCGCTCAAACTTACTCTTCGCCATGCTATATCCTTATCGTAAATTTACCTCAACATCAATCCATTCCAGCAATTAACAATCATGGAGCCCATGGCCAGAATTGAACTGGCGACCTCTCCCTTACCAAGGGAGTGCTCTACCACTGAGCTACATGGGCAGATAATGCTTGATCTACATTGCCTATTCATCACACAATCTTGGAGCGGGTGAAGGGAATCGAACCCTCGTCGTAAGCTTGGAAGGCTTCTGCTCTACCATTGAGCTACACCCGCAAAATCATAGAATCAAGCACATCCCAACCCCATCATCTATGATATAAACATAATTTATCGCCAACAACAATTTTACGCACCCGTGCTTTTTCATGATTTACGTGGTGGAGGGGGAAGGATTCGAACCTTCGAAGGCAGAGCCGTCAGATTTACAGTCTGATCCCTTTGACCGCTCGGGAACCCCTCCGAAACAATCGGGCATTATGAATGCTTGATACTTTAAAGTCAATAAATTGTAGAACCCGCCCGATAGCAAATTTATCAAGCAAATAAAGTAAACTTATCACTAAGAAGAAGACTCAAAAAAAAGAAAATATACTTCAAGATAAATCCACAAAAGGCGACATCTAGAGCTATTGAGATCGAGAGAGCTCTCGTTAACGTTAAAGATATAGAAAGAACAAAACATCTAAGGACACAGCAAAACACCCCCACATAACCGCTCAGGTGCTTGATTTATGGTGGGTCTGGTAGGACTTGAACCTACGACCAAGGGATTATGAGTCCCCTGCTCTAACCAACTGAGCTACAGACCCATACATTCAATCAAACTTCAATGCCACCTGCAGCACTCATCCAGGCAATATTCACTCAACACATCACTTTATTGCGACTCACACCGCAGGATAAATTCCCTGCCCAAAACACGTGATCACCTTGCGCTTTAGGAGAAGAGCAGCATTATAACTCAAATGATGATAAATAAAATCAGGAATTTCCCGTATCCAGAAAGCTTCGCAATCGATCAGAACGGGCTGGGTGACGTAATTTCCGCAGCGCCTTTGCTTCAATTTGACGAATACGCTCACGGGTAACATCGAATTGTTTCCCAACTTCCTCCAGTGTATGATCAGTGTTCATTTCAATCCCAAACCGCATACGCAAAACTTTTGCCTCGCGTGGCGTAAGTGAATCCAGCACATCCTTGGTAGCATTACGCAAACTAGCATAAACCGCCGCATCAGCTGGCGCCACAGTTGATGAATCCTCGATAAAATCACCCAGATGCGAATCCTCATCATCTCCGATCGGTGTTTCCATGGAGATGGGTTCTTTAGAAATTTTAAGTATTTTCCTAATTTTCTCTTCGGGCATTTCCATTTTCTCGGCCAGTAAAGCTGGCTCAGGCTCCTGCCCAGTTTCCTGCAAGATCTGCCGCGAAATACGATTCATTTTATTTATTGTTTCAATCATATGAACCGGAATTCTAATAGTACGCGCCTGATCAGCGATGGAACGAGTTATTGCCTGTCGTATCCACCATGTAGCGTAAGTCGAGAACTTATAACCACGCCGATATTCGAATTTATCGACAGCTTTCATCAGACCAATATTACCTTCTTGAATAAGATCCAAGAATTGAAGCCCACGATTGGTATATTTTTTCGCAATGGAAATCACCAAACGCAAATTTGCTTCTGTCATCTCACGCTTTGCACGTCGGGCCTTAGCTTCCCCCGTTGTCATGCGGCGATTGATCTCTTTTAGCTCCTTGATGGGAATTCTTGCCTGCTCTTGCAAAGACAACAATCGTTGCTGTTGCTCCATAATAGCGGGCATAAAATGCCTCAGTGATTGACTATAGACTTTGCCAGATTCGACTTCTGATTTAACCCAATCTAGATCCGTTTCATTGCCAGGGAATGTCTTAATAAAATGATTTCGCGGCATACCTGCTTTAGCAACACATAACTCCATGATTTTACGCTCGCAACCACGTATTTCACTAACAAGATCACGCTGCGTATCGCATAGTCTCTCGACCATCTTAGCCGAGAAGCGCATGGCCATGAGCTCTGAAGATATTTTCTCTTGCAGTGCCTTACACTTTTTATCATCCCGAGTGCCTTTCTTATCGATAATCTTTTGCATCTCGTTATAGGCATTTCGAATCTCAACAAAGCGCTCCAATACGTCACTCTTTAGTTTGATTAGGCTCGCACTTGCGACTGCCCCCACACCACCTTCTTCCTCCATTTCATCAGAAATAAAGTCTTGCTCAAGCGTTTCATCAGACATTTCCTCATTGAGGATTTCCTGCGTATCATCATCTAGAAAACCATCTACCAATTCATCAACACGCAACTGATCATTTTCCACCTGAGTCGCTAAATTCAGGATATCAGCGATAATCGTTGGGCACGCCGAAATAGCCTGTATCATATGTCGCAGACCATCCTCAATGCGCTTCGCTATTTCAATTTCGCTCTCACGTGTCAATAGTTCTACCGAACCCATCTCGCGCATGTACATGCGCACCGGATCCGTAGTGCGGCCAAACTCAGAATCCACGCTAGAAAGCGCCGCTTCCGCCTCTTCAACCACATCCTCATCTGTTACAGCCGTTGCCGTATCAGACATGAGCAACGCTTCCGCATCGGGCGCCTCATCATGAACCGATATTCCCATATCGTTAATCATGCTTATAACGCCTTCTATCTGCTCTGCATCCAGCATATCGTCAGGCAAGTGATCATTAATCTCTGCGTAAGTCAGGTATCCACGCTCCTTACCCTGGACGATCAGTTTCTTGAGCCGCATTTTTCTTGCTTCAATATCCAGAGGCGCAGAAGGCAAAGTTTCTTCAACAAGCTCTTCTACCTGATCAGTATTCGACGGTTTATTTTTTTTCGACGATTTCATTTTTACTGATTTAATCTTGCTTTGCTCCAACTGATTGGCAATACTTGGATTATCTGTATTCTTTTCTTCTGCTGAACGCTTTGTATTCATATTTAATTATCCCAACACCCGCTTCTGTGATAAAACCCGAAATTCCATTCCTTACCAACTTACTTTCCCACAGCTCTTGACCTTATCGCTTATAAGGTCAAGAATTAAACAATATGACAATAATCTAAAACCCGATGCATTTCCAAGTATATCAAAAATTCATAATGCATTTATTTGAGAGATCGGGGGGCATAGTCACTTTATTCTTTAATTTTTATAAGCACTTATATATCGCGCATAACTCTAAATTTGTATGATTTACCAGCAAAAAGTTCAAATGCACAAATGCAACTAATGCACTCCCCATTTATACAAAATCAAACTGACGCCACATCGCTTGATTCAATTCGCTAAGATAATGCTAGTTGTTGTAATTCTAGTTTTTCTTCCGCAGTAAGTAGCCCTAAAGGTTTACTTTGCAGCACCGCCATTCTTTGTTTACGCTGCATTTCTAGAATGCGCAACACTATGCCAGCAAATTCCGCTTCTATATCTATGCTCCCATCCCACAAGCTCATCTCACTCCCCACTTCTTCCAGCAATTTATAATTAGGATCATTACTAAAAAATGATACGATTGACGAGAATGTCATATTCTCCAGATCACTCAAGGGGTGTTTTTTAAATAAATCAACAATCTGCATCAATAGCTTCACCTCATCTTTTTGTTTGTCGCCCCCCATAAATAAGGTTTTATCCACTTTCTCAACATAGGCTGGCTTATACAAGATGAGTTGCATCAATCTTCGATAGGGGGATGCAGGCTGTGGCCGCTTGGTTTTCAAGTTGGGTTGCCGAAACGCATCTTTTCGCTTAAATTGCAGCAATCCCTCTAAATCATTTTGGTTAATCTGGGTAAGTTGAGATAGCCGCTTAAACATCATATGCGCAAGAATCGGCGCATTTATCTGGGCCAGTAGCGGCTTTGCGAGATGCGCCAAGCCAGCACGCCCCTCACTCGTTTGCAGCTCTACTCGCGCGCACAGTTCATTATAAAAAAACTCCGACAACGGCAACATTTTTTTGAACAGAATTTCAAATGACGCCCGACCAAACTTACGAATATAACTATCAGGATCTTCATTCTCGGGCAAAAATAAAAAATAGATATGCTTACCATCCTTCAATTGCCCCAAGCTATTCTCGAGTGCACGCCAAGCCGCTTTCCTTCCTGCGCCATCCCCATCAAAACAGAAAATCACTTCATCTGTTTGGCGCAATAGCTTCTGAATATGGTATGGAGTAGTCGCCGTTCCCAAGGTTGCGACTGCATAATCAAGGCCATGCTGCGCAAGCATCACCACATCCATATACCCCTCTACTACCAAAACGCGCCCCGCTTTGCGAATCGCCTTACTAGCCGCAAACAAATTATAAAGTTCACGCCCTTTTGTAAATAAAGGTGTTTCTGGAGAATTCAGATACTTAGGTTGACCAGAGCCCACTACTCTACCACCAAAACCGATGATGTTGCCCTTATGATCAAGAATTGGAAACATGATGCGGTTTCGAAAACGATCATAGCACTTTCCGTTATCGCCTATGACCACCAACCCCGTCTTCACCAAAACATTATCCACTTGATTTAATGCATAATCCGTGAATACCTCAGCAAGATTTCGTCGCTCAGCTGGCGCGTATCCGATACCGAATCGGGCGGCTATCTCCCCAGTTAATCCGCGCTCCTTCAAATACGCCACAGCGTGCTCTGCATTTTTAAGCCGCCTACAATAATATTGGGCTGCTTTTCTCATCGACTCAACCATACGCAGCATGGAGTCGTCAGCCTGATCTTGCTCATTTTCACTCTTAGCCACAGATACACGAGACTCATGCGAGTGGGCATGCATCAAATCTTGTCGCTCAGGTACCCGCAACCCCACATGAGCGGCCAACTGCTCAACTGCACTGACAAAGCTTATTCCATTATGCTCCATCAGAAAGTTAATAGCGTCACCATGCTTTCCGCAGCCAAAGCAATGAAAAAACTGCTTTACAGGACTGACCGTAAATGACGGGGTTTTTTCCTCATGGAATGGACAACAAGCACTAAAATTACTACCTACTTTCTTAAGTGGTACATAACGCCCAACAACATCAACTATATCTATGCGGTTAAGTAACTCTTGAATAAACGATTGAGTAATCATTTACCAAAATATAGCAGCAGGTTAAAAATTGGGTGGGCGGGATCAAAATCCAACAGAATCTTTTATCCCACCAAAAAATACCTAAAAAAAACAGACCTTGCTGAATAAATATCAAGCAGAAATCTTTTTCTTTACCAGCATTGACACTTGAGCCATATCTGCACGGCCCGCTAACTTGGCCTTTAACAGTGACATGATCTTTCCCATCTGCCGCTGATCAGCCCCTAACGAACCAATCACATCGTCCACAATCTTATCAACTTCGGCCTCGCCAAGCATCTCTGGCATATATGTCAGCAGCACATCCATTTCATATTTCTCGGAGTCGGCCAAATCATGCCGATTTGCAGCCTCATATTGCGTGATCGAGTCCCTACGTTGTTTAAGCATTTTCTCGATCACAGCAACAATTGCCGTATCATCCAACTCAATCCGTTCATCGACTTCGCGCTGCTTAATGGCTGCTTGCAATAGCCGAATTGTATCACGCCGCTTAGTATCACCAGCGCGCATGGCGGCCTTCATATCCTCAGTGATTCTCTGTTTCAAATTCATCATCAAGCGGTTCGATAAAACCGTCTTAAGGTTGTCTTAAGGTTTTATAATTTACTGATCAGCTAATAAAGTTTGGGTGGTAATAATTGACTGCGTAGACGTTTATAGGTACGCTTAACGGCTGCCGCAAGTTTACGCTTGCGTTCTGCAGTTGGCTTTTCATAAAACTCCCGCGCACGTAATTCAGTAAGCAAGCCAGTTTTCTCGACTGCACGTTTAAAACGACGCATAGCAACTTCAAACGGTTCGTTTTCTTTAACTTTAACAGTGGTCATAAAACAATAATCCCTTTCGGTCTCCTTCTAACGTTAATGAATTTTGCAAAAAGCTTATTAATATAACACTATTATCTTTTTTATAAAAGATTAAGTCTCTCCCCTCATAAATTACAAATCAACCTCAAAAACTAAAATGATCGTGCTCGGCATTGAGACTTCATGTGACGAAACAGGTATTGCTGTATACCACACAGAAAACGGCTTGTTAAGTCACACCTTATTCTCACAAATTGAAATACACAACGAATATGGTGGCGTTGTGCCTGAACTTGCCTCACGCGATCATATTCGCCGCACGATCCCGCTCATCAAGAAAGCTCTACAAAATGCTCATATTGATCTGCATGAAATTGACGCCATTGCATTTACTCAAGGCCCAGGATTAGCAGGTGCGCTACTAGTAGGCGCAAGTATCGCGAACGCAATGGCATTCGCACTCAAAATTCCAGTCTTGAATATTCATCATTTAGAGGGCCATCTTTTGTCCCCGCTATTATCAAAACCCGCACCCTGTTTTCCTTTCCTTGCCTTGCTTGTCTCTGGCGGCCATACACAATTGATCAAAGTCAAAGGGATAGGGCAATATACTTTGCTTGGTGAAACCGTAGATGATGCAGCAGGTGAAGCTTTCGATAAGACAGCGAAGCTACTTGGGCTTGATTATCCAGGGGGAAAAGCGCTCGCCGAGCTCGCTACAAAGGGAAGGCCTTCTTGCTTTAAGCTACCACGCCCTATGCGACATAGTGGAGATTTTAATTTTAGCTTTAGTGGATTAAAAACAGCCGTATTAACCTTGATTAAGAATCACGAAATCAATGATCAAATGCGCGCGGATATCGCCCTCGCTTTTCAAGAAGCCGCCGTAGATATCTTGACGGAAAAATCCTTGGCTGCGCTTGCCCGAACCGGTCTTACTCAACTCGTAATTGCAGGCGGCGTGGGCGCGAATATCGCTCTACGCAGTAGATTACTCCAAGAAACTTCCCGTATTGGAGCAACCGTTTTTTTTCCTGAATTTCAATTTTGCACCGACAATGGCGCAATGATTGCTTTTGCCGGAGCAATGCGCTTACTAAAACAGGATACCGTTCGTTGCCCAGAAACAATGAATTGCTTTACGGTAAAAGCCAGATGGGAGCTAGAGACACTGTAAAAACTTGCGCGGTAACATCACCCAATCAGGTTTTGCTTTTTTCGCCAATACGCGTTTCTTTACCTGCTGCCAAATTAATAATATTTGACTTATGCCGCCAAAAAAGAAGCAATGTAATAATAACAACCACAAAAACAATCAATTTAGAATCGACCAAAATATACGCATATATTGGTGCCAACAGGGCGGCAGCTAGCGCAGACAATGAAGATATGCGCCCAATCAAAGCAACGAGCCCCCAGGTAAGTATAACCAGCATTCCTAGCCATACGTCCAAACCAAACAATACGCCCGCCGATGTCGCAACGCCCTTACCCCCCTGAAAACCCAGAAAAACTGGAAATAGATGCCCCAAAAAAACGGCAAGCGCTGCCCCCGCAATTGTCTCGACACCCCATCCTAAAACAAGCGAAAAATGACTTGCAAGCGCAACAGCCACCCACCCTTTGCCTGCATCACCCAGCAAAGTCAGCACCGCTGCCGCCTTCCTGCCGCTACGCAACACATTGGTTGCTCCTGGATTTTTCGAGCCGTATGTTCTAGGGTCAGGCAATTTAAATAGCCAACTCGCTATGACTGCGAATGGAATCGAACCTAGCAAGTAAGCAAAAAAACATACCATTACGACTTCCATACCTTCTCCTAAATAGCTCCCATCTTATAAATAGACTAGAATCACTTGGGACATATACGAATATTTTCGCGCCCAAGTAACTTTTTCCATCAAATTTAATTCTTAATAATGGACATCATATTCCTCCACGACTTCAAAGCCAAAACACATATTGGCATTTATCCATGGGAAAAAAAAATTGCCCAAACGATTGAGCTTAATCTTGAAATTGCGCTCCCGACGAATCGCGCCTGCTTCACTGATAATATCTCAGATGCATTGGATTATTCTTTGATTATCGAGCGTATCAATGACGTGCTGGCTGCCCGGCATTTTGGCTTACTCGAAGCATTGGCTGAGCATATTGCTCAAATTATCCTGACTGAATTTAATTCACCATGGGTAAAAGTCAGTGTTGCCAAACTCGGTATCATTCGTGGAATTAAAAAACTGGGTGTGTGTATTGAACGTAAATCACTCACATATTAAGCTAATTTTGTCTATCCATCTGGTCACCCTGTGACAAACTGTACGCACCCCAAAATATTCTTAAGGCAAGCTATACCGCGTCGGGTCGGGTACTTTCGCAGCTAGAAAACCCGCCTTACGTAAGCGACAAGCATCACACAGCCCACATGCAGAACCCTCTTCGTCAGCTTGATAGCACGATACTGTCAAGCTGTAATCTACTCCGCGCTCCACACCTAAGCGAATAATCTCTTTCTTAGATAAATATAGCAGCGGAGCATGCAAGGTCAGTTTATTTCCCTCCCTGGCCGCCTTGGTCGCGAGATTCGACATTTTCTCAAATGCTTCAATATAATCAGGGCGACAGTCTGGATAACCAGAGTAATCTACTGCATTGACGCCAATGAATATATCATGACACTCAAGTACTTCAGCCCACGCCAATGCCAATGAAAGCATAATCGTATTACGAGCAGGCACATAAGTGACAGGAATGCCGTTTGTTAGACCTTCAGTTGGAATTGCAATCGATTTATCCGTAAGCGCAGATTTCCCCAGCACACTCAAATCGATACGTATCGATTGATGTGCTTTCACTCCCAACGATTGGCCAACTTTATGCGCTGCCACCAGTTCTGATCGATGGCGCTGACCATAATCGACACTCAGAGCATAGCATTCAAATCGTTCGCTACGAGCAATAGCCAGCACCGTCGCAGAATCCAACCCTCCCGATAACAGCACAACCGCCTTCTTCATCAAAACAAACTATCCGCAGGCGATGTCGACCAGAGAAAAATGAATCGACTTGATCATCAACGCCCAGCCACCTCTCCCCAGAGTATTTTATGAAGCTGAAGCTGTAACCTAACCGGCAAGCGATCTTTTAGTATCCAGCTGGCAAGTAAAGCAGGATCGAGCTGACCAAATGCAGGAGAAAATAATACCGGGCAAAGCTGATCTAGCTGCCGTTCATAAAAAATATCAACTGCCCAGCGATAATCCTGCTCACTGCATAATACAAATTTCAATTCATCCTGCGGTGTCAAATAATCAAGATTAGCCCATCGGTTTTTTGTGACCTCTCCCGAGTCGGGTGTCTTGATATCAACGATTTTAGATACTCGTTTATCGATTCCCGATATATCTAGCGCGCCACTTGTTTCGATTGAGACAGAGTAACCGGCATCACATAGTGATGTAAGCAACGTTAAGCAAGCCTTCTGCGCAAGTGGTTCACCACCGGTAACCGTAACATAACGGGGGGCATATTCCGAAACTTTGGCCAGCACATCCATGATCGATATATTCTCACCACCAGTAAACGCATAAGCGGTATCGCAGTAACCACATCGCAACGGACAACCTGTCAAACGAATAAATACCGTCGGCAAACCGACACGGCTCGTTTCCCCTTGCAAGGAATAAAATATCTCACTGACACGCAATGTCTCACTTTCGCGTTGCTTTAGGGAATGTTGCCGCAGGGGAAGGGGAAAATCCATACATCTTAAGAAGTGCAGCCATGGTAGCCACCCTTCGTGAAAAAATTACCTAAGATTGGCAAGCCGACTTTTGGCTTTTCCTGCCGCATCACTATTGGGATATTTTGCGATTAAATTCTCCAGCGTCTTTCTAGCCGCTGAGATCTCACCCATTTCAGATTGATTGCTTGCGATATTAAGCATCGCATCAGGCGCTTTCGAACTATTGGGGTAATTTTCAATCACTTTTTGTTGTGCATTAATAGCCGCCCCAAAATCACGTAATGCGTAATAGGCATTACCGATCCAGTACGCAGCGCCAGGCGCCAACTGAGAGTTAGGGTAGCGTTTCAGAAAATTCTCGAACTGAGTGATCGCGCCCGTATAGTCGCCTTCTCTAAACAAGTTGTAGCTTGCGTGATATGCCTCACGCTCTGCCTCGCTAGCAGGCTGAGTTGCCGCCGGAGCTCGCTGGGCTGAGGGGCTCACAACAATACCTACAGCAGCTGGAGGTAGCGTTTCATCTGGCGAAGAACTTAAACTAAGCGATGGCTCATGAGATTCAGGCTCAACTTGTCTCAAGCGACTATCCAAATCGATATAAAAATCCTTTTGCTGCTTTTTTAATAACTTATTCTCTTCGTTCAAAACTTCAATTTGCCCACGGAGCTGCCCAAGTTCTACCCTGAATGCTTCGATCTGGTTATAAAGCTCTAACAATGCCTGATTTTTGAGTATATCTTCAATACCAACAATACGCGCCTCCATAGCTTGCATTTGCTGATCCAATACTTCTATCCGCTCTCGCGCATTTGAGTCACTAAATAAACCAGCGAAACTCACATTACAACCCAGCAAAAGAATGAGCAAGGAGACGCGTAACAACATTAGTATTCCCCTTGATAAAGAATATCGGTACGGCGGTTTTCTGCCCAGGAAGATTCATCACGTCCTCTTGCACGAGGCTTTTCTTCACCCAAGCTTACCGCTTCAATCTGATGATCTCGCGCACCTGAGATAAGCATCGCATTCTTCACGCTGTCTGCACGGCGTTGTCCAAGCGCAAGATTATACTCACGGCTTCCACGTTCATCGGTATTTCCTTGCAGCAACACGCGCGCATTCGCATTGTCACGAAGATAGCGAGCGTGCGCCAATACCAGTTCTCTGTACTCGTTTTTAACGGTATAGCTGTCGAAATCGAAATAAACACTCCGTTGAGAAAGTATATTGGACGGATCTTTGAGCGGATCCATACCAAACCCTCCCGATCCCATACCATCTTGAGCGCCCATTCCTCCACCGCCAATAGCACGATCCTCTACCTCACTGGTAGGCTGTGTCGTTTTACTTGCGCACGCTGATAAAAAACAGATCATCAACACACCCAGAATCTTTTTCATTTTTCACCTTTAAAATTAGTTAACGTAGTTGCCAATTCGCTGCGATTTCAGCAAAGGACCCCATACTGGCTCTCGAATATCACCAATCTGTGATGAAAGACGCTGCTTCGTTTGTCCATCGCTTGAAACGACGGATAATATACCACGTCCGTTTATTTCGCTAGCATATAAAATCATCTTGCCGTTGGGGGCAAAACTGGGAGATTCATCGAATCTTGAATCGGTTAACAACTGCACCTGCCGTCGTGCAAAATCTTGTACTGCAATATTGAATCGACCGCCATTGCGATGAATATAGGCGAAGCTTTTTCCATCGGGGCTATGCCGTGGACTGACATTGTAGCTACCCTCAAAAGTAAGGCGCTCCGCTACCCCTGCCCGCTCCCCGGAAATTGCCATTCGATAAATTTGGGGACTTCCGCCACGATCAGAAGTAAATATAATCGAGCGGCCATCAGGCGAGAAATTCGGTTCTGTGTCGATTCCTGAGCTCTGAGCAAGTCTTTGCAAACCGCTTCCATCCGCATTCATCAAAAAGATTTGCGAACCGCCATGCATCGTCAACACAACAGCGAGTTTACTTCCATCTGGTGACCAGGCTGGAGCGCTGTTGCTCCCTTTGAAATTGGCCACCGCCTTACGTTCACGCGTTGATAGTGTTTGTACATACACGACCGGTTTTTTGTTCTCGAAGGAAACATAGGCCAGCTTGCTACCATCCGGGGACCAAGCTGGGGAAATAATCGGCTCAGTATATTCAATGACCGACTGCGCATTGAAGCCATCGGAATCCGCTACTTGCAAAGCGTACTTATTACCTTGCTTCAACACAAAAGCAATACGTGTGCTAAATACGCCAATATCCCCCGTCAGCGTCTCATAAACAATATCCGCGATTCGATGTGCGACCGCACGCAACTGCTCGACTGAAACTGTGCCCGCAAACCCAACCAATTGCGTGCGCTTTGCGACATCCATCAAACGAAAGCGCACATCAACCCGCCCATCCGGCAAAACAGTCGTATTACCTATCACCAGCGCGCTCGCGCCCCGATTCTGCCAATCCGCATAGATGATCTCTTCCGGTTCATGGGGGGTATGGCCCAATGAATCAATCATTCTGAACAAACCTGTCCGTTCCAAATCCGCCGCCACTACCGCGGTTACACTCTGAGGAAGTTTTGATTCTGCAGAAAATGGAACGATTGCAATCGGGATCCGAGTGGCTCCTCCTCCAAATATTTCAATATTCAGCGCAGCATTAAGCGACGAATACGCCATTGATAAAAACAAAAAGAATACATAACAAGTAAAACGTGATAAAAAATTCTGCATAGCAGCAACTCTCAAAAAAATTGCACCCTTAAAAAATTAAAGCATTTCACGATAATATACCGTGAGGTTGAAATCACGAAATTCTCTGAATAATGCCGGATCAGGTGGAATCGGCAGCGGCGTAGACAAAAAAACCGCTCTTTCTACCGCTTCGTCAAATGCGGAATAACCGCTTGATTTGCGTAATACGACATTCAATACCTCTCCTCCTGGCAAAAGCGTTACCCTGAACTCAACAACCGGGTTACCCGGTAGATCCGGAGGCAGGACGATACGGCTCCTGATCTTTGTCTGGATCATTGCTTTGTATTTGGCAATTTCATCCATATTCCGGCTTCTATCCGCCGCAGCCCTTTGCGCAGCGGCTTCCTGCTCACGTTGCTGTTGCTGCCGTTTGGTATCTTCTGCAGGGGGTTGTTCTTTAACTGGCTTTTCTTTTTCAATCTCAGCTTTTTTTGTTTCCTTAACCACTTCTGGTTTCGCAGTTTTCTCCTTAACCGGCTCGGGTTTAGGCGGTGGCGTCTCTTTAACAGGCTCGGGCGGTTTAACCGCTTCCTTCACAGGTTGAGGCTTGACTACTTTTTCTTTAATCTCAATCGCTGGTTTTTTAGGGGGAGGTGGCGCCTCTACCCTGATCGGCGCAGGTTTGGGTGGTGTTGTCTCTTTAACTGGCTCAGACTTTGCTTTGACTGGTGGAGGAGGTTGCCGCACCGGCTCAGGTCGCGGTGGTGTTTCTTTGACTACAGGAGCAGGCTTGATAGGCTGCGGCAAATCGCTCCATAACTCGACGACCATTGTTTCAGCAGGATCGTTTCTCCAGCTTAATCCAAACACCATGAATGCAAAGAAAATGAGATGAACGAGCAAAGCCAATACAGCCGCCCTGAATAATCCCGGCTCTGAATATGCGGTATCGCGCCAAGCGGTTACGTTCATCGTTGCTTGCTTGTTTATCTAGGTTTAGTAAGCAGGCCAACCTTGCTGACTTGCTCTTGCTGCAATATGTCCATAACGTTAATCACTTCCTCGTAACGAACGTTTTTATCTGCAGCGATAACGACAGGTTGCTCAGCATTTTGCGCTTGCTTACTTTTGATCGCAGTTATCAGCTCAGTTCGATTCATTGTCTGCTCGCTGCCCGCCCTGCTACGATCTCGTAACGTAAGACTGCCATCGGCAGCAATGATGACTTCCAGCGGCTCGGATGGGGCGGTCGAAGATTTACCAATCTGCGGCAGTTCAACTTGACCTGGATGGATCAGGGGGGCAGTAATCATGAAAATGACCAGTAATACCAACATCACATCAATGTATGGCACAACATTGATTTCATTCATTAGACGGCGTTTGCCACGACGAGTAATCATGTGTCACTACAATCCTTTATAGTTTTGCGGCACGTCGTTGCAACACATTGGACAGCTCTTCCATGAAGCTCTCATAGCGTGTCGCCAACTGGCTGGTATCGCTTGCATAACGATTATAGGCAATCACCGCCGGAATCGCTGCAAATAAACCCATTGCAGTTGCAATCAATGCTTCTGCAATCCCTGGCGCGACATGGGCAATCGTCGCCTGCGTCAAATTGGACAATTCGCGAAATGAATTCATAATGCCCCATACCGTGCCAAATAAACCGACGTAAGGGCTCACCGATCCGACAGTGGCGAGAAAAGACAAATGAGACTCCAACCTGTCCATTTCACGTTGATAAGCCGCTCGCATCGCCCCGCGGGTACTATCCATCATCGCACCGATATCCATACCTGCCTGATGTTTGGTAAACTCGCGAAAGCCCGCTTCAAAAATACGCTCCATGCTCCCCGCCATTTCGCGTGCACCCGCAGCGCGTTGATAAAGCGCATTCAGATCGACGCCTCTCCAAAAAGTATTCTCAAATTCATCACTCTGCTTGATCGCCAATCTAATCGCAAACATCTTACGAAAGATAAACCACCAAGAAAGTAATGAGGCAATCAGCAACAGCAACATCACCAGTTGCACGGGCAAGCTCGCACTACTAATGAGGTAAAAAAGTGATAAATCCTGGGTAACAGTCGTGTTCATAATAATTTATTTCTCGATTTTTTGACGAAGTGGTGCAGGTAAACGGACAGGCCTGAGGTTGTTCACGCTGACGCATACTGCATGAATAACCGCACTGACTAACATAACATGATCTCGCAAGACTTGCTGGAATAAGGTGATACGACTTCTACCCACTTCAGTTACCTGAACGGTCACATGCAGTTGATCATCCAGAACCGCTGGCTTGAAATACTCGATACTCAGCGAACGCACCATAAAAATTATTTTATGCTCTTGGATCAATGAATTAACTGGAAACCCCATTTCACGCAACCACTCGTAACGGGCGCGCTCCATAAAATTCAGATAAGTGGCATGATACACAACCCCTCCTGTATCGGTATCCTGATAATAAACACGCACCGGATAAGAGAAAATATCATTCGTTAAAGTCAACTGCCCTGGATGATCTTTACTCATTTTTATACTTTATTTCAATCATTCAATAATTTCCTTCATGTCGATCTCCCCACAAATCGTCCATTAAATTGTTTCTTGGCGGCAGGATGTTGAAATGCTGGTACGTCATCGCCGTGGCTACACGGCCTCGCGGCGTACGTTTTATAAAGCCTTGCTGAATCAAATACGGCTCTAAAACATCTTCAATGGTATCGCGCTCTTCATTGATAGCCGCTGCTAGATTATCAATGCCCACAGGCCCCCCTTCAAATTTTTCAAGTACAGCCAGCAGCAGTTTTCTATCCAACACATCCAGCCCGATCGCATCCACATCCAACATTTTCAAAGCTTCATCCGCCACAGGACGGGTTACGCATCCTTCAGCTTTGATTTCGGCAAAATCACGCACACGTCGCAATAACCGGTTCGCTATCCTCGGTGTGCCACGCGCCCGACACGCTATCTCCATCGCCCCTTCAAAAGACGCTTTCACATTCAGCAGCCCTGCAGAACGGAGCACGATTTTACTTAATTCATCGGCAGTATAAAACTCCAGGCGCGACACAATACCGAAACGATCTCTGAGCGGATTCGTTAACATCCCTGCACGCGTGGTCGCACCGACCAAGGTGAAAGGCGGCAAATCGATCTTGACCGAACGCGCGGCGGGACCTTCACCTATCATGATATCAAGCTGATAATCTTCCAAGGCAGGATAGAGAATTTCTTCTACGACGGGTGAAAGCCGATGGATTTCATCGATAAACAAAACATCGTTAGGTTCGAGATTGGTCAATAAAGCGGCCAGGTCACCTGGTCTCTCAAGTACCGGCCCGGATGTTTGACGCAAACTTACGCCCATTTCTCGGGCAATAATATGCGCCAACGTCGTTTTACCCAAACCCGGGGGGCCGAACAACAACACATGATCCAAGGCTTCCTTGCGACGCCGCGCAGCTTCTATAAAGATTTGCAATTGCCCACGGATTTTTTCCTGCCCGATATATTCTTCAAATTGTTTGGGGCGTAACGCGTGTTCTAATACTTCTTCTTGCGCAGAAAACGGTGTGGCCGTCACAACCCGATCCATCTCTATCATTTTTGCGATCCTGAAAAATAGGCTATTTTTCTTTCGAAAGCAGTTTTAATGCCTGCTTGATACCGTCTGACACCGAAATATTTCTGGGTAATTGCTTGACTGCCCAGTCCGCTTCCCGATCATTATAGCCGAGCGAGCGCAAGGCATTGAGGACATCTGTTTCGCTTCCAGTTGAAAAGGTTGTTACCACAGGATGATCAGCATCAACATCCAGCTTATCTCGCAACTCCAACAACAATCTTTCAGCCGTTTTTTTGCCGATACCTGGAATTTTTGTCAAACGAACGGCATCCTGGGTCGCAACGACATGATGCAAATCGGCTACACTCAACCCCGATAAAAGCGCCAAAGCAGTTCTGGCACCAATACCCGATATTTTGGTTAGCTGGCGAAAAACTGACCGTTCTGCTTCAGTCCCGAATCCAAACAATAAATGAGCGTCATCCCTGACGATAAAGTGGGTATGAAGGGTAATCGTTTCTCCAACCACAGGCAGATAATAGAAAGTGCTCATCGGGACATCGATTTCATAACCAATACCTTGTACATCGACCAGCACCAGGGGTGGGCGTTTTTCAAGTAGAATGCCTGTTATTCTTCCGATCACACGCCTCTTCCATGTTTAATATGCTGATACAAGTTTGCGAACGCACCCAATCCACCATGCGCGTGGCAAATTGCGCAAGCGAGTGCATCAGACGCATCCATACCGGGCTTCCCTTCCAACCTTAGCAACCTTATTACCATCTCTTGCACTTGCTCTTTTCTGGCGTGACCGTTACCCACCACTGCTTGCTTAATCTGTAACGCGGTATATTCAGACACTTCGAGATCATTGAGTACAGCAGCACAGACTGCCGCCCCACGTGCCTGCCCGAGTAATAGCGTTGATTTTGGGTTGATGTTGACAAAGACTTGCTCTATCGCGACATGATGTGGCGTATGTTGTGAAATGATGCGATTCAAACCGTCTAGAATCTGCTTTAAGCGGGGCGGCAACTTACTGTCGGCTGAAGTTTTGATACGACCGCTACTTACATAAATTATTTGGTTACCGATCTTGTCGATTATCCCAAATCCGGTAACTTGCAATCCCGGATCGATCCCAAGGATACGAATTTTCTCAGCGTCCAAACAGGTTCAAACTACCCTTCCATGACTGCATTGGTGTAAACCTCCTGCACGTCATCAATATTCTCAAGCGCATCTAATAATTTTTGCATTTTGACAGTCTCTTCCCCAGCCAATAATGTCTCAGTCAACGGTTTCATTGTGACCTCAGCAAGTTCCGCCTTGAACCCCGCTTTCTCCAACGCCTCTTTTACCGTAACAAATTCGTAAGGCGCCGTAATCACTTCGATACTGCCGTCTTCATTGCTGATGATATCTTCTGCACCCGCCTCCAACGCGATTTCCATGATGCGCTCCTCATCCGTCCCAGGGGCAAACAGCAATTGACCACAGTGCTTGAATAAAAACGCAACAGAGCCATCCGTACCCAAGTTACCGCCATATTTGGTAAAAGCATGCCTTACATCGGCAACAGTCCGGGTCCGGTTATCAGTCATACAATCGACCATGATCGCCGCCCCGGCAATCCCGTAGCCTTCGTAGCGCACTTCCTCATAGCTCACGCCCTCGAGCTCGCCGCAGCCTCGCTTGATCGCGCGCTCAATATTATCCTTCGGCATATTGTGTTCATATGCTTTGTCGATAGCGAGCCGCAACCGAGGATTGCTTCCAGGATCAGCACCGCCCAATCTAGCCGCAATCGTGATTTCTTTTATCAATCGCGTGAAAATCTTGCCACGTTTAGCATCTTGTGCAGCCTTCTTATGCTTTATATTAGCCCACTTACTATGACCTGCCATTGCTTTCCTTTGCTATTGAAAAGAATAGAATGCTATCACCGTGCACCCTCTGAATAAAGTAGCCTCGCATCATTCATAGGGGCATACTGAATGAAGCTCACATGAAACTTCGTTAATTGAGTAAGAAATGAAGGTTAGCAAACGCCAAGGTGGCTTAAGAAAATCGGGTATCTCATTGGTCAATTATTCGACAGTTACCGCCTTGGCCAAATTTCTCGGTTTATCGACATCGGTGCCTTTTTGTAACGCCACGTGATACGCCAACAGCTGTAATGGAATGGTATGCAGGATAGGACTGAGCATACCCGCATGCTCGGCCAATCGAATAATGTGCACGCCTTCGCTTTCCTGGATATGAGAATCGGCATCAGCAAAAACATAAAGCTCACCCCCGCGTGCGCGGACTTCCTGCAAATTAGATTTGAGTTTTTCCAGTAATGCATCATTAGGCGCAATCGCAATCACAGGCATCTCATTGTCTACCAAGGCAAGCGGGCCATGCTTAAGTTCACCCGCGGCGTAAGCCTCTGCATGGATATAGGAAATCTCCTTGAGTTTAAGCGCACCCTCCAGCGCGATAGGGTAATGTACCCCACGCCCCAGAAACAAGGCATGCCGCTTTTGGAAGAAATGCCCTGCCCACGCCATTACCTGCGATTCTATTTGCAGGGCAAGTTTGATAGCAGTGGGTAGATGCCGTAAAGCTGCAATCATTTTTTGTTCGACTTCATCCGTAAACTTATGGCGAAGCTTGGCAAGCGTGATGGTCAATAGCATCAAAGATGCCAACTGGGTAGTGAATGCCTTGGTAGAAGCCACGCCTATCTCAGGGCCTGCGCGGGTAAGAAAGCGCAGATTGGTTTGTCTTATCAAGGCGCTCTCCGGGACATTACAAATTGCCAGACTATATTGATGTCCTAAAGACTTAGCATAATTGATTGCAGCCAGTGTATCGGCTGTTTCCCCTGATTGAGAGATGCCCACGACCAGCGTATTGGGGTCGGCAATCGGCATACGATAGCGATACTCGCTCGCGATTTCCACACTGCACGGCAATCCTGCCATAGCCTCCAACCAGTACTTGGCGACCAACCCCGCGTGATAGCTTGTACCACAAGCCAGTATCAAAATGCCTCGCGTCTGCCTAAAAACTTCCTCAGCTTCGCTACCGAACAATTGTGGAGTAATTGAGTGGGCGTTAAGCACCATCTCCAAGGTATTCGCAACTGCGATAGGCTGCTCGAATATTTCCTTTTGCATGAAATGCGCGTAGGGACCCAGCTCAACGGCATCACGGGTCAAATTACTTTCTTGCACAACACGCGACACTTCCTTACCCAAGGGGTTTTCTAGACAATTGAATATACGATAATTATCTCGATACAATTCTGCGACATCCCCTTCTTCCAGATAAATCATGCGGCGTGTCACCTGCACCAATGCGGAAGCATCCGAGGCGACATAATTACCGTCGGCGCCCAGTCCGAGCAACAAAGGCGCGCCATTTCGCGCAACGACGATATGCTCTGGCCGGCTTTCTTCAACGACGGCAATTGCATACGCACCACGTAATTCCGCAATTGACAAGCAAACGGCTTCAAGCAAGTCATGCGTCGTCCTGAGATGGCATGAGATCAGGTGCGCGATGACTTCTGTATCCGTATCGGAGAAAAATTCGAATCCTTCCGCTTGCAAACGCTGGCGGATGGCCTCATGGTTCTCAATAATGCCATTATGGACAACAGCGATTTTTCTTTCATCTCCTGATAAGTGAGGGTGTGCATTGCGTTCGCAAGGCGCACCATGCGTCGCCCAGCGGGTGTGTGCAATTCCAGCGAGTCCTTGTGTTTTTTGCGCATCCACAAGTTTTCCTAATTCAGCCACGCGTGCCGTTGTTCGTAATCTAGCCAAGCTTCCATTTGCGACAACAAGTCCGGCAGAATCGTAACCGCGGTATTCAAGCTTGGATAATCCTTCCAGTAAAACCGGCACGATATCGTGTTTAGCAATAGCACCCACTATTCCGCACATAAACTCTCCTTCATACTACCTTTAGTGAATAACACAGATAGATTATATTTTGCTTTTTTGCGGTCGTTTCCAACCGGGAACACTCACTTGTTTTGAACGGGAGAGTGTCAATTGATCTTCAGGCGTATCTCGTGTAATCGTTGAACCCGCCCCAATCGTAGAACCTTTTGCTATCTTTACCGGTGCAACCAACTGAGTATCAGAACCCACGAACACTTCATCTTCAATGATAGTCTTGTGCTTGCAAGCCCCATCGTAATTGCAAGTAATCGTACCGGCACCAATATTAACCTTTTTACCGATCACCGTATCACCAATATAACTCAGATGATTTGCTTTACTTCCCATGCCGATCTCACTATTTTTCACTTCAACAAAATTACCTACATGAACAGCATCGTGGAGCCGTGTACCCGGGCGGATACGCGCATATGGCCCCACATGGCAATCTTGCCCAATCACTGCATTTTCCAACAGGCTAAATGAAAAAATTGACGTTCCTGATGCGATAGTCACATTACGCAAGATACAGTGCGCGCCAATTTTAACATTGTCCCCAAGCTGCACCACCCCCTCAAAAATACAATCGATATCTATTTCCACATCGCTGCCGCAAACAAGCTCCCCGCGCACATCGATACGCTCCGGATCCGCAAGCGTTACACCCTGATCAAGTAGAGCATTTGCACAATCACGCTGATAAATGCGTTCGAGCTCTGCTAAATTTGCTTTGCTATTGACACCCAATGTCTCCCAGCCATACAGGGGGTGGCAAGCATCAACCTGAATACCTGCTTCAACAGCCAAACCGATAATATCCGTAAGATAGTATTCTCCTTGTGAATTATTATTGTTTAACTTAGGGAGAGCATCACGTAAAAAAACATTGGGTAACACCATCATACCCGTATTGATTTCTTGGATTGCACGCTGAGATGCACTCGCATCCTTTTCTTCGACGATTGCCTGAATCTTACCCGTTTGTTGATTACGGACGATTCTTCCATAGCCAAAAGGAGCCGCCAACTCAACCGTCAATAAGACCACGTTACTTTCAGTCGCCATAGCCATCATCTTATTTAGGGTATCCGCTTTGATTAACGGCACATCTCCCAATAACACGAGTGTCACGCCGGTTTGGTCCAACCAAGGTAATGTCTGTAACAAAGCATGTCCAGTGCCGAGTTGAACTTCCTGCTTTATCCAAGTAATTTGATTGTCATCGATCGCGTTGAGTACCGCTTCTCCACCATGCCCGTAGACTACACATAGCTTACTGGGCAAGAGCGCTTTTGCGGTATCCAGCACATGTGCCAATAATGGTTTCCCGGCAATCGCATGCAAGACTTTAGGCCGTGATGATCGCATCCTTTTACCCATTCCTGCTGCCAAAACGACTACATTCAGCTGAGACATGGTTCACTACCCCTTTTATAACCTAATAATTATCTGTGGATTTACGTTGCTTGAAGCCGATTCCTAGAATGAACAAGCAACGTTATGTGATCATCAGCGCATGGAAAGCACTTCAGTTGCAAGTGATCAATTTTGCGTTTTAGCCAACGCCTTCTTCTATTGATATTGATTTCCAACAACGCTCAACACACTTATCAAAGGGCGCCTCTATCCTCTCTATCTGATGACCGAATTCATAGCACGATATTACTTTACTCCGATCAACCATGTCGATTGTGAAATTTAATACAAGGAACAACGGTATCCAATCCTAGAAATTGAGCAAAATATCACAAAGCGTAGAAAATTATTCCGCTCATTATCCTCGATGTCGTTTGTCATAAAAATCAAGGCGTAGCATCATGAGTTTTATTGACATCTACTGCCTTCCCATCTAAAGTATCGGGCTGGAATCAAAAAAGTAAAATCATATAAAATATTACAATCAATACTAATAACAAGTCTGGGTTTCAAGGACTGGCTGTTAAAAAACAGAAAACCGAGAAATCTTACGACAAATTGTAATAATTCCCAGGTACCATCTGAAAAGGTGAGTACTTTTTCACTAAAATAGCAACTAACGTAGAGGAAAATCGATGATGAAAATAACCAAAGCATTATGTGCAAGTGCCGTTCTTGCATTACTGGTAGCAGGTAATGTACAAGCTGAAGAAAAAGCTTTTAAAGTTGTTGTCAATGCCTATGACACAAACATTCCAGAACTCAATATTGAAGGCGTTACCGTAAAAAACATTCGTGCTTTTAATGTTCTTAATGAACCTGAAACGATTGCAGTCCACAAAGGTGCAAAAGTTAAAATCACCGTCGAAAATAAATCACCTATCAGCGAAGGTTTTTCCATTGATGAGTATGGTATTCAAGAAGTAATCAAAGCAGGAGAAACCAAAACCATCTCTTTTGTTGCTGACAAAGCAGGTGCGTTCACCATTTGGTGCCAACTCCACCCCAAAAATATCCACTTGCCAGGCACGCTGAATGTTATTGAGTAATGAGTTTGTTAGTGCCTGTTGAGGATTAGTAGCAACAGGCTATAGCATCTCACTTGCTGTCTCTCTTATGGCCGGTTAAACCCGGCCATATTTTTTTAGTAGCTCGCTCCCAATCCACTACGCCCTCTCTCACTTCATAGATTGCCGTAATTTTTAACCTAAAATAGCGGACTATTAACTAACCCGTCATATCTCCATCGCAAAAATTAAATTGAAATTGCAAACCGGCCTTGCGCAATCTCAACCACAGCTCAATTTTTAGGCTTTGTCGGTATATTTGAACCATCACACCCTAATTTTTTCCTCCCTGCTGCAATGACTTGCTAATCTTTGTGAGCTCTGTCAATTGCGTCGCCACCAGATAATTAACGCTACCTTCCGGATATTGGTCATTTGCGTCTACCTCTCCTGCGGGTAAACCGGTCAGCAGCGCAATAGCCTGATCGACATTCTCAACAGCATAAATACGGAAGTTGCCGGCGGCTACGGCTTCGACCACATTTTTGCGCAACATCAGGTGTTGTACATTAGCCGCAGGAATCAATACCCCCTGAGTGCCCGTCATTCCTCGTGCCGCACAGATATCGAAAAAACCTTCGATCTTCTCGTTCACCGCACCAATGGCCTGTACCTGACCAAACTGATTGACTGAGCCCGTAATCGCCAATGACTGGTTGATGGGCACCATCGCCAAATTAGAAAGTAACGCACACAACTCCGCCAATGATGCGCTATCCCCTTCGATCATACCGTAGGTCTGTTCAAACGCAAGGCTAGCTGACAAGGCAAGTGGCTGATTCCTTGCATAACGTGCAGCCAGAAAAGCAGACAGAATCAGAACCCCCTTGGAATGAATCGCCCCCGAGAGCTTGACCTCGCGCTCAACATTAATCAAATCTCCCTTACCAAAGCGAGTCGTGGCGGTAATCCTGGTCGGTTGAGCAAATGCAAATCCACCCAACTCGATTACCGACAGGCCATTGACTTGCCCCGTCACGCCGCCCTGGGTATCAATCATCAATGTACCCCGCATGATCGCTTCGTATAGCCGATCTCTGATCCGATCTTGCCGGCGTACCTGCGCATCGATCGCTTGCTGGACATCATTGGCCCGCACGACATCCTGGCCCGCCTCACGCGCCCAATAATCAGCCTCGCGCAACAAATCAGCAATGCTCCGCATATGCATCGATAGCTTTTCCGAATCACCTACCAGGCGTGCACTATGTTCAATAACTCTGGCAACAGCATATCGATCATAAGGTAACAATCCTTCCTTCCGCGACAGGGTAGAAATCAGCTGCGCATAGAGAAGATGAGATTCCGCATTGCGTTCGATCGTCTCTTCAAAATCGGCAGCTACCTTGAACAGCTCACTGAATTCTGGATCATACGCTTGCAACAAGTAATAAAATAGACGATCACCGAATAGCACCACTTTGACATCGAGGGGGATTGCTTCAGGCTCAAGTGAGACGGTGCTGACAAGGCTATAAATCTGCCCAAGTGATTCGATATGGATCTTGCTCGATTGTAGCGCCCGTTTTAAACCCTCCCAGGCGAAAGGTTGTAGCAACACTTTCCGCACATCGAGCAGCAAGTAGCCACCATTCGCCCGATGTAACGCGCCTGGTTTGATCAACATGAAATTCGTGACCAGCGCACCTAATTGAGCAATATGCTCAACCCGCCCAATCAGGTTGCTATAAGTTGGATTGTCTTCACTGACAATGGGCGCACCGGTTTTTTTATGGTTTGAAGTCAACACATTAATCTGGTAATTACTAAACGTTTGATGAGTAACCACTGTCATACCAGATACGTTTACCGATTCATCGGGTTTACGGAAATCGTCTACGTGCGCAACCATATCCTGCTGTACCGCATCGAAATAATCGAGCACATCCGGCAGGCTGGCATAAATGACGCGTAACTCGTTGAGCAGATGTTCGACCGTCGACAACATGATATCGCGACCGACTTGCTTGATTCGCTCGCTTCGTTCTCGCCTTCGTTGCGGCAGGTGGCTGAGCATTTTTTCCAAGTGGGCTTGTAATTCAGTAATCGCAGCCTCTATTCGCTCCTTTTCCGACTGAGGAAGTTTGTCGTATTCTTCAGGCGGAATCACTTCACGGTTACGACTCGGTGCCAGTGCAAATCCCTCTGGCGTTCGCAGTAAAACAATCTCCTTTTTCTCGGCTTCCTCACCCAATTGCCTAATGTCGCGCTCCTGCAACTCGTTATACTCTTGTTGAATTGCGTTTACTCTGTCTCGATATTCCTCACTCTCAAACAGTGCAGGAATAGCACTGCGCAAATAATCAACCACGCGTTCCATCTGCGTCCGCAGTTCCTCGCCTTTGCCGGCGGGAAGCCTGAGCATCTTTGGTTTATGCGGTTGAGTAAAATTATTGATGTAACACCAATCTGCTGATTCCGGCTCCTTACTCGCTTTCTCTTCAAGGAACTGTCGCACCAGACTGTGCTTACCCATGCCAGGTGAACCAAGCACGAATAAATTGTAGCCTTCATGACGAATACCGGAACCAAAACGTACCGCATCCATGGCGCGTGCCTGGCCAATAATCTCATCCAGATCTGTAAGTTCTGCCGTCGTCTGAAAAGTGAACTGTTCAGGGTTACAGGATTGATACAACCGTTGTGGCTCTAAAGGGGAAATTATTGTCATTTTTTGGAAAAAATTAGATAAAAAAATAATGTCGCTCCGAAATGCTACGCTGCCAACCAAACAATGCTGTTAGAAAATCTCAATAGAACAGCCTACTTTTAAGTGGATGATTAAAATTTAACAGATAAAGATTTCATCTCTAAACAATGTGTTTTCCAGTCGCCCTACAAAAACAGCTAGTGAGCAGTATCCGAGCCGCGTAAATCAGCATTACCCGAACCAACGCAACATTGGATAACAGCCCTATCTCCGCCAACGCGCCGGCTCAACGAGCAGTACTGCCTGCCGTTTGTTAATGATTCTAGTTGAGAAAAAACTGCTTCAATACCCTGATCATATACGCGTGATCTTGCACACCAGCACTTTCGCGAACGCTGTGCATCGCCCACATCGGACAACCGACATCGACGCTGCGTATACCGAGCTTAGCAGAAGCAATGGGGCCGATCGTGCTGCCGCAGGGTAAATCTGAGCGGTGTGAGTAGCGTTGATAGGGCACGCCCGCCTGGTCGCACCATTGAATAAAGTGTGCAGCCGATATACTTTCAGAACTATAACGGCGGCCGGCATTGGTTTTGATCACCGGGCCTTTGTTGACGAATACCTTATGATCCGCGTCATAAGCCAAGGGGAAATTAGGGTGATAGGCATGCGCCATATCAGCGCTGATTAAAAAGCTATGGGCATGCGCTCGCACGGCATCTTCCCGATCCGATGAAATTGCGATATTGATCCGCTGCAGCACATCGGCTAAAAAACTACCCGCTGCGCCAACATGACTTACGCTGCCAATTTCTTCGTGATCAAAAAATGCACAAACTAATGTACTCTCGGCATGGTTCAACACTGCATCATCAAGCAAAGCTTGAAATCCGGCATGGCAGGAAGCCAGGTTATCGATCTGGCTGTCAGCATAGAATTCTTGATTCGCACCCCAGAATACCCCTTTTTGGATATCGTAGACCGCCAGATCCCAGGAAAGGATAGCTGAAGCCGCAATCCCTGTCGCTTGCTCCAGCAGCGCCATAAAATAAGCGTGTGGTAGCTGATCATTAGTCAGCTGTGCAAGCAGCAACGGCAATTCATTTTGCTTATGCAGCTTCAGGCCGTCTTCATTGACCCCTCGATTCATATGAATCGCTAAATTTGGCAAACGCAGCAGCGACTGATCGAAACGCACTGTTTGATGAGCAAGCTGTCCTTGACGATCAAGATAGCTGACCCGTCCAGCCAGGCTGAGATCTCTGTCGGTAAAGGTCGCGAGGATTGGCCCACCATAAATCTCCACACCGAGCCGGACAAGATTATCGCTGACGGTCACGCCATTTGGCCTGATTCGAAATCCCGGCGAATCCGTGTGTGCGCCGACAATCTTGAAACCCGACTCAGCAGGTGCTTTGGCACCCACTACGAACAACACGATCGATGAATCATCACGTACAACGTAGTATCGCCCCCCCGCCTGCAACGTCCATCTGGCCGCCTCTTCAAGCCGGGCAAACCCAAAGGTCTTGATAATAGTTTCGATCGAAGCAACGGCATGCCATGGGCTGGGACTTTCATCGATAAAATCTAGTAAATGCTGCACGCGCTGCTTATCTGACATTATTTGTATTGTTATTCAGTTAGTTATATCCATTTACTTACTATACGAAAAGTAAGCAGGACCCTCAAACACGCTCGTGGTAAGTTAAACAGGTATGGCAACCATTTTCATTAACCCGCTCCAGCGGAACAAATGCGTTTTACCCGCGAGATCCATCATGGGAAAGTACATCCATGCCCACAATCATACCAAATCAAATCGTATGTTCTGCTAACGATATTCGAAAACCTGTCAACAGAGCAACCCATTCATTGATTAGAGCAGCCTCTACTCTCTTCTCCTTGCGGCAATGACATCGGGTACGCGCCCGATCTGCACGAGCAAGCGCTGCAGTTGATCCAAATCAACAATCTCAAGTGAAAACTGCATTAATGCACGGTTACCGCGGCTCAGCATATTAGCTTTGGTGGCATTGACCTTTTCACGCACGAATAGGTCACTCACATCCCGCAACAGTCCTTGACGATCATAAGCTTCCACCTCGATATCGACGCTGGCGACAAGATTTTCATCACCCCCCCAGGTTGCCTGTAGTAAGCGGCCACGTCGCTCTTCCGGCAAGCGGGTCACGAAAGTACAATTCTGCCGGTGGATAGTCATGCCCCGTTCACGTGTCACATAGCCGACGATGCCATCCGGTGGTACCGGCCGGCAACACCGAGCCAAAGTAGTGAGCAGATTGCTGACACCTTCGACCACGATGCCAGATGACACCTTAGGCTTGTGCATACGCCTGGTAGTCAATACTGGAACCGCTTCTGGAACTCTGGGGGGGACCGCATCCTGAATGGCAAGTGCAATTTGGTGTTCGCTGACATCACCCCGGCCGATGGCGGCAAGCAGGTCCTCCAGACGGTTGAAGTGCAGCTTCTGAGCAAGCTTCTCCTGATTGAGGCTGACGACACCAGCTCGATGAAGCTCCCGGTCCAGTTTGGCACGGCCAATTGCCACATTCTCCTCGAAATTCTGATACTTGAACCAATGACGCACTTTGGCCCGTGCGCGCGGGCTCTGCAAATAACCGAGCGCCGGGTTGAGCCAGTCACGGCTGGGTGCCCCCATTTTAGATGTAAGGATTTCCACACGCTGACCATTCTGCAATCGGGTGTTGAGCGGCACGATACCCCCGTTAACTTTGGCACCCCGGATACGGTGGCCGAGATCGGTATGCAAAGCATAAGCAAAATCTATGGGCGTCGAACCCTTGGGCAGGTCAATTACTTTACCTTGCGGCGTCAGGACGAATACTTTGTCTTGAAACAGCTCGCTTTTGAACTGCTCAAGCAAATTGCCACCGTCGCTGATTTCATCCTTCCATGCGAGAATTTGGCGTAACCAAGCGACTTTCTCATCGAATTTACTATCTGACTTGACACCTTCTTTGTAGCGCCAATGTGCCGCAACACCGAGCTCAGAGTTGTGATGCATCTCGTGCGTGCGGATCTGCACTTCAAGTGCTAGGCCACGCGGGCCGATCACAGCCGTATGCAGCGAACGGTAACCGTTACTCTTGGGGCGAGCAATGTAGTCATCAAACTCACCAGGAATCGGTTGCCACAGGTGGTGCACTAAACCCAGCGCTGCATAGCAATCCTTGATATCCTCCACCAGAATACGCACGGCACGTATGTCATAGATTTCGCTGAATTCCAGATGTTTCCGCCGCATCTTGTTGATAATGCTATAAATATGCTTTGGACGGCCGCTGATCTCCCCTTTGATATCAGCCTGTTGCAACTCCTGTCTGAGCTGCAGCAACACTTCATCGATGTACTGCTCACGATCGACGCGACGTTCATCGAGCAGACGGGCAATTTCCTTGTAGAGTTGAGGCTCCAAGTAGCGCATCGCAAGATCTTCCAACTCCCACTTGATCTGCCATACACCTAACCGATTGGCAAGTGGCGCAAAAATACCGCGTGTCTCGCGCGCAATTCGCTGTTGATGTTCATGGCTGGCGCCCGCCAGATGGCGTAGCGTTTGTGTGCGCTCTGCCAGCTTAATAAGCACTACGCGGATATCTTGCACCATAGCCAACAGCATTTGGCGAAGTCCCTCGATTTGTTGAGCCTGATCCCCCGCGTAATCTAAAAAGTGCAGCTGCTCAATTTCGCTGAACTGGCGAATCTGCTCCATGCGAGAGATACCTTCCACCAAATTAGCGATATTGGTACCAAACTGGCTTTGTAGTTGCCCATACCAATCGACCAGATACTCGGGAACTGCATGCAGCAAGGTCGCAATGACGGTCTCGGCATCCATGCGCATGCCGACGAGAATCGACGCCGCACCCATCGCATGCTGGAATAATGGCGTGTTGGTCAATGTATGCTGACCGTTATAGAGCGGTGCCGCCACCATACAAGCTTCACGCAGCAGTTTGTTCTCATCCACGTTAAACTGCGTAGCCAGATCATTTAACCAGCGTTCGGTGTCGGTGCAACCTTCAGCCGGGGGAAGTAATTTGCTGCGTATCGAAACCATGAATACTTACCAACACTCCAGATAGGCACGTTCCCGCTTACTAGTCTGAAAACGGGTAGAAGAAAGGGTCAATTGAATTACAAAGAAAATTGTAGGGATGAACATGGCATCATGAGCACCGAAAAGCTCATGGCGCTATTCATTTGACAAAATGGGGCACAACTTAAATCATTAAACGCCCGATATATTGCAAACAAAATCATATCAAATCAATTATGCCTCCATGCTTAACCATCGTCAGCGTCAATTACTCACCTGATTGCAACTCGCGCGCTTATTATCAATCGCTGTTCGAGTGAGGATGCGAAACAAATGTTCCTGCTTATTTCATGATAACCCATCGGGAAGCGAATTTTGATGCATGCGTTGATTACTTTCTCCAATCATTTCATGGAGCACATCTATTATGAGACGTCGCAGTGCCTGCCAGCGCGATCCGCCTTTAAGCGCAAACTTCTGATTGATTTCAAGTTCAATTCCCCAGTACGCCTCGGCTGGGAACCGACGTCTCAGGTAGACTGTCAAGCTATCCGCCTTTCCTGCATAAGGATAATTGCGCCGGACGATCAAATCAGACGCTGCTGCTTTGAGGCGCGATTGCCAGGCATGGCAAAATATCCGTTCACCCGCTCTCACCGGATCATAAAGCAAACCGATATCGGCATAACGCACCGCCCCATCGAGCACCGGTGTAAAGCTGTGCGAAGCGATATGAATAACACGGTTTCCTGCGCGAATGGTCTCAGTGATCGTTGCTTCAACTTGCTTACGATAAGGTAAGTAGTAACGTGCCAGGATTTCTTGCTTAATCGCTTTTGATAAATGCTTGGTCGCCTCAGAGAACAATCGTGGATGCCCAATCGAACGGTTAAGGTCAATCAACAAACGGCTTGTCGTTGCAACAAACAAAGGTGCCTTTAAAGCCAGCGCCATTTCTTTCGCCATACGCAGCGCTCCACGGTCATAGCCTCGATGGCTATGCAGGAGAAACTCGTAACCATTAAAGAAAGATCGATATCGCTGCGGAATACGATTACCGCCATGCTCACAACTGATGAAGAATAGAGTCATTAATGACCAATGCTCCCGTTTGATCTTTCGCCGATTCTAACTGAAACGTCATTTTCCAAACAAATTTCATGCGCTTCGCTTGCTAGCCAATAAAGCCGCACACTGACGCTCCCTGGCGGGTTTACCCTATAGCCCAGCTATCCGTGCGACGCTCGATACTCGCGCGTTCAGGTAATCATTGGGTAATGATACATTCATTGCCGATACGCTCTATCGGATTGGTTGTAATTATTTTTGGCTTCCTGAATTGAAATTTATTTCAATCGGTATATGATCAGCATATCTGATCGTGCTAAATCATGAGAGCAAATCAGACACCCTGATGCTTAGGGTTGAACATTAGATCCCATCTCAATTTAAGCGATTTTAACGATTGCTAGATTACCCCTCTGGCAAATCGATAACCTGTCTTGCAAAAGGAGGTTGACCATGAACGCGCTGATCCCTTTGTTGGTAGCTTTTTCTATTTCCTCTATGTTGGTTGGTTGTAAAGAAAATATACCCCCAACACCTCCTGAAACGCCCGAAGTTGTCTGCGGGACCATCCAAGGATTGACTTGCCCAGAAGAGCAGTACTGCGATTTTGGAATAGGACAATGCAAGGTTGCTGATGCGCAAGGCATCTGCAAGATAAAGCCTACGATCTGTACGAAAGAATATAAACCGGTCTGTGGCTGCGATGGCAAAACCTATAGTAATGCCTGTGTAGCCGCAGCAGCGGGCGCTTCCATCGATCACTTGGGGGAATGCGCTCCGGCAGAACCTCAAGCCTGTGGGGGCATTGCTGGTTTCCCGTGCCCCGAAGGCATGAAATGTGTGGATGATCCTTCGGATGAATGTAATCCTGATCAAGGAAACGCAGATTGTCCGGGAATTTGTATAGCTGAGTAGGCACGGCAAAGATGCTTAAGTCAATTGAAATGACTTCTCGCATCATTATCCTTGGATGGCCGAGGGTTTGGTTAGCATGATTATTGTTTATTCAGAACCACGCAGTACAAGGATTTTGCATTGCAAATAGCGGGGGCTGCCTCATCTTTCAGGTTGCAAAGATCGAGGTAACCTACATGAGCCTCAGTGGGTGCGAAGTGAATTATGAGCATGGCTCCCATTATGGGCATAAAACTGAGTGAGGTGACGATTATGAAACAACTTAAGCTATTTAAACTCTTCTTCATACTGCTCGGATTAGCGAGCGGGTCCGGTTTCATCGACAGCCAGCAAACTGCTCAGGCAGAAACAAAAAAATACGCGGAAGTGATTAAAACAGAGTATCAATATGCTGCAAAAATCACGTGTTCATTATTACTGCCACACCAGGATGGAGCATTGGCTAGGGGAATCTACCGCACAACGGTCAATATACACAACCCGACCAACAAGAAAATCTCCATCGCTGCCAAAGTAGCCCTTGCCACACAGTTTGGTTCTGAACCCGGTCCTTTTGATGTGACGCCTTTCAAAGGTGCCGAACTCCAGCCAGATGGCGCAGTTGGAATCAATTGCTTTGATATTGCGAGCTACTTTTGTCCAATTGATGGTGTTTGTGTGGATTTTGCCTTTCTTGAGGGATTTTTGGTTGTAAAGAGCCCCGTGCCCTTGGATGTTGTCAGCGTTTATACGGCTCGGCATACCGAAAGCGACGTTGAATCTATAGCGGTAGAAACCGTTCCACCACGAAAAATTCAAGATACCGTTAAGTTGGGATCAACAGAGCACGCCAAGCCGGGCGAAGGAAAACGTATAGATTATCCACCCAAAGGAAGCGCTGCTTACTCTGATCAAAAGCCCAAACAAATGTGTGGGGGCATTGCTGGTTTTCCGTGCCCTGAAGGCATGAAATGTGTGGATGATCCTTCGGATAACTGCGACCCTACCAAGGGTGACGCTGATTGTGCCGGAATGTGTGTGAAGTAGCAGTTGCAATCTGAAAAACTGCAAGTGATGTATCGATCAATCGGCTTACTCGCAGGAATAGTGAGCGAGATTAGGAGTGTGCATGATGCCAACAACAGTAAGAATGGACAGAGATAAATGCGTCATTGTTTTCTTATTGACCCATTCCAACTCTCTGCGCTGCTTGTTTACATCAGTGCACACTCATTTATGATGCGCTCAAAGAATAAACGCCATGAAACCCTTTGTATTGATTCTGATGAGCATCGCGGCGCTCGCTAAAACAAGCACAGCTCAGACGGAAGCTTATCCGTTTAAGACGATGACCTGCCACATCCAAGCGGCTGGAACGAGTGAGTGCACCGGTTTACCCACGCTACATTCCGGCGTACTCGTCATTTCGGAAGAAGGTACATTTGAACTAAAGGGATATTACCACGCGTGCTTTATGGTAGATGAAGCCACAAAATACGGGAAATACCAAGTATCTTATTTGAATGGCGCAATACGCCTAGAACTCCTGACGACGAAGACCATAGGCATGAGCGATGCACCGGATTTTCCGAGAACACTTGGAATTGTCACCTTAAATCGGGATCGGCTAGATGGTGAACTGATTGACCTATCCGCGGCACTGCGCGGACATTCGTATCATCCAGAAAACTTCGTATCCTTAACACTCCAATGCAAGGAGGTGAATGAATAATTTCACAAGCATCCCCTTTCCCAGCTGAGCAATCGTTTTTTATCCAACAGAAAAGGAGCCTAAAATATGTCACACCATCAAGAAACCTTTGAAGGCTGCACTATAGAAATCAAAGACGACATCGACTTGACCATCAATGGAAAAGTCATCGATTACGAACAAGATACTGCAAAAAAAAAGTTTTCATCGAAATATCTGCCCTACACCCAATATGATTCATTGTTGGAGATGGCAAGAGCGATCGCCCGACACACCGTCGAGTTTTCCAAGTCGAAGAAATAGTCGAAATTAATTGAGAAAAGGAGAACATTCTCATGGCCATCAGAAAAGATGCAAATACGCTAAGTGCTGCCGAACGGGCGGAATTCGTTGACGCCATCCTGACTTTAAAAGCAGAAGGGATCTACGATCAATTCGTGCTCAGGCATGCAAACGCCATCATGAACGCCATCCATCGATGCCCAGCTTTCCTGCCCTGGCACCGCCGTTTCCTCTTCGATCTCGAGCGGGAGCTTCAGCGTGTTTCCGGGAATCCCAATCTCGGTATCCCCTACTGGAACTGGCCATCGGGCGGCGCCAATGCCGCCATGTGGAATGACGATCTACTAGGTGGAAATGGAGATGCCGGTGGCGTTGTCCGGACTGGACCCTTCCGGGCTGGCCAGTGGACCGTCGTTAATTCAAGCGGATCGCCGGCCGGCCCGCTCATGCGGGCTTTTGGCCAGAATGGTTTTCCGACCTTGCCCACTCAAGCTGAAATCAACCAAGTCATGGCTGTGACACCTTATGATGTGCCATCATGGAACATGAACAGCAATCCAAGCTTCCGCAATCAGCTGGAAGGTTGGATCGGCCCCAACCTGCACAATCGCGGGCATGTCTGGGTCGGCGGTTCGATGTTGCCAATGACCTCGCCCAATGACCCAGTGTTTTTCATGCATCACTGTATGGTTGACAAGATCTGGCACGAGTGGCAGCTCCGTTTCCCCAATCAAGGCTATCTTCCCGCCAGCGGTGGACCTTTTGGTCAGAATCTGACCGACCCTATGGATAGTACACCTTCAGGGCAGATCGGCCCCCGGCCAATCGATGTTTTAGATAGCACGGCACTAGGAATTGTTTATGACGATGCCGTCGTTCAACCTCAGCCTGAGATACCGCTTCTCATCGTCGGTGCCAATCCGATGCAAGCTGATATCGGAGCACCTGGAGAAGTCGATGTCTTCCGCTTTGAAGTGCCATCGTTTGGTCCCTATACCCTGTTTACCACGGGATCATCTGACACGTTCATGACTCTTTTTGGCCCCAATGATCCGAATATCGAAGTGACATCAAACGATGATGGTGGGGAAAACCTTAATTCGCAAATTGGCAGAAATCTCTCGGCAGGCACCTATTACCTGCGTATCCGCCTTTTCAGTCCAAGCGCAACAGGCAATTATGCGGTTGCTGTCCGCGCTGAGGGTAACGCACCTAACCCTATTCCCGAACTCGCCGTCGATGGAGCAAGCATTAATGCGGCCATTGCTGCAGCCAATGAAAGTGATCTCTACCGCTTCACCATCACGACAGGAGGAATCTATACCATTCAAACCACCGGCACCACAGATACCTTTATGACCTTGCACGGCCCAAACAGTCAGCTACCCGAAATTGCCCGCAATGACGATGGCGGCGCCTCTTTCAATGCACGGATTCGTCGCCAAATCTCACCTGGCGAATATTTCGTCCGCATAAGGCATTTCTCGCCTGTTGGAACAGGACCTTATTCCATCCGGATAACACGGGGATGATACAGGCAAAAGATCATGCGCGGCATGAACTCGGTATCACAACGAGAAATCCATTCACATGCATGGCGTTCTGAAAGATGCATTCCATCGAAACGATGTAACAATCCAATCCCAGTGACCCCCTATATTACGGGGTCACACCTTTTTAGTGAGCAGAAAACGATGCTGATCCCCGCTCCCAAATTGCGATATCAAATCGAACCCGCAATTTGTACGTTAATCTTGCGCTGACGTGGACCGTCGAGTTCTACCAATAACACCGATTGCCATACCCCTAGCGTAGGTGCGCCTTCAAACACTGATAAAGTCTGCGTAGCCCCCAACAAGATAGAAGCAATATGTGCGTGGGCATTAAGGGGCTCATCGGGCATATTGCGAGCAAGGATATCGTTGTGTAAATAAGCCGCGTCCTTGGGCACCAAACGACTCAACACACCTTTGATATCCTCCAACAATCTTGGCTCGTTTTCATTCACGATCACCGCACAGGTGGTATGCAACGAACTGACAATCATCCAGCCCTGCCAAATGCCCGATGCGGAGATGAGTGCTCGCAGCCTCGGGGTAAGATCATAAAATTCAAGTTCCGCGGATGTTTCAATTTCAAGAACATGATTGATACACTTCATAACAATCCTTTTTATCGTCCAATATTCCTAGCAGAAACACAATGTTAACGTATCCACTTTCTCCGCCTTCCATTCTCAGCATGGCTTGCAACAGTTTCACAGTCTATCCGATTGCTACAAAACGATGTGGATCGACATCGTTTCGACATCAAACTTTAACGTTTAACCTACTCCTTGAAACAACTGCCCCTCTTGGAGACAATCACATAATGCATGATAAACCCGTTGCATTTTTTTCTGGTTAGTCTCACTACCCAATGCGCACATGATACGACGCGCTAGCGGTCCTCGTTCAAGCATGACGGCTAATGCATCGTGCCAATGCTGAAGAGTTTCTGGTTTGGCCAGGGCAGTCATGAGGTGTGCCCACAACTCCCTTGCTTCGCAATGCTGCTTGGGAAACCCCATGAGGCGCAAATATACGCTATCGGTAATGCTGGCTTGCTCAGCATCGCGTATGCAATCCTGCAAGATTTTGACCAATGCATCGGTGCCAATGGCCTGCTGATCCGCGCGTGATGCCGTTCGCTGGTCATATAGGGCATGGACGATATCGCGCACCACTGCGGCGATCGCCAGATCGGCCTGCGGGCATTCCTGCACGTCGATGACACGGATTTCGATTGCATTACGGACAAAGCGCGCAACAGCGCCCCGCACATTCAGCCATTCATGCTGCAAAATGCCTTCTGCATCCAGCACCGCAATTTCATGATACATCGGCATTAGAATATGTGTTTGGTATGCAGCGCGACTCGCTATCGTCTCCGGGATAACTTTTCCCATGGTTGAAGGGATTCTGATTTGATGTGTCAGGTAATTATTCATACGCGTATCCAGAAAACCCGTTGGTTTCCCTTCTGCCAACGGCGAGCTCGCTGCCAACGCAGGCAGGATAGGCAGTACTAGCCGAATGGCGGCATGCAAGCCCGCAAATTCGGCGTCATCGATGAAGGGCAGGTTCAGATGCATACTCTGTAAGTTAGACCAACCATGGCGCTTACAGTCAAAGATACGATCATAGGTGCGGTAGATTTCCGCGTTGTCATGCGGCCATAGCTTTGTTTCCAGCCACGGATTCATCCAGGGGTGCATGGCTGACGGCATCAACCTTGCGCCGCAGCAAGCGAGTTGCTCATTGATATATCGAATTTCCCGCTGAAACAGCGTTGAAAGCAATTCAATGGCGGGTTCTGGCTCGGTGTTCTTGAGTTCGATTTGATGTAGGACAATCTCATTGGACCAAGTAGCACGACGCCTCTGGACTTCAGCAACGTCTCTGCCCGCAAGCCGATGCAGCAATCGATCTGCGATAGGCAGAACGGAAAGACGCTCGCGATCGACTATCATATACTCCAATTCGATGCCATAACCCGAAAAAGCGGGCAACGACTGAGCACTCACCATTGAACACCCTGCTTGCACCTATCCAACCGATGCAAAAATACCGTCATGATTTGCTGATATAAATCTTCCTTGAGAATACCGTCCTCATTGCCCGCATCGACGTTGGGATTATCGTTGATCTCGATAACATAGCAGCGCTTGCCAGCCTGCTTGATGTCCACGCCATACAGTCCATCACCGATCAGATTGGCCGCCTTGAGCGCCATCTTCACGACCTTAACCGGCGCTTCTACCAAAGATACCGCTTGTGTCAGCCCTTCGACGTAGTCGTGTTTTTGTTCACCATGCTTGACAATCTGCCAATGCCCCGGCGCCATGAAGTATTTACAGACGAATAGCGGTCGACGATCGAGTATGCCTACCCGCCAATCAAACTCGGTCGGCAAATATTCCTGAGCCACAATCAGTTCGGATTTTTCCAGCAACTCGTTTACTTTGTGCCGTAATTCCGTTTCAGTCGTGACCTTGGCAACCCCCAGTGAAAATGAACTATCCGGTTGTTTAAGCACGCAAGGCAGCGTCAGCGCAGGAATGACCTGCTCGACATTGTCCCGATGCACCAGCAGGGTTCGCGGCACAGGAATACGATGCCGGGTCATGAGCTCGGCCAAGTAAACCTTGTTGTTACATTTTAGAATGGAATTCGGATCATCGATTACGACCAAACCCTCAGCGCTTGCCTGCCGGGAAAAGCGGTAGGTGTAATGATTGACGTAAGTAGTATCACGAATGAACAACGCATCGAATTCCGGCAATCGCCCCATATCCGCACGCGTAATGAATTCGACGTGCATCCCCAGGTTTTCCGCCGCTTTCTCGAAATACTTCATCGCCTTGACGTTGGAAGGCGGTTCAGGATCATTGGGATCATGCAGGATCGCTAAATCGTAACGCGGCGCTATCTGTTTAGGTACCCACGGCTTGCGCCCAGAAAAATAATCGATGGCCGCCTGTACGACAAAATCCTGATGCTGCGGCGGGATCTCACTCGCAGCAATCGTTTTGATGCTACGAATGCGCCACTGTCCGCCATGTCGATCGAAATAGGCGCGTAACAAAGGTGCTTGCAGTAAATTGAACAGCTGACGGCTCAGCTGATCGTAATGCTTAGCCATATTGCGGCCAAAATAGATACTGAGTTCAAAATGATCGGATTTGAGCGCAACGAGCGATTTCTGCACCCGTTCATCCAGTTGCTCGGTCAGCAATCTCACCAAGCCGGGAGAATGCAAATCCTCGATAGCATTTACACGGGGAAAGGGTTTATGTCCGCGCGCTTCGGCCAGGAGTGAAACGTAATACCCCAGACTCTGGTAGCGATAGGATTTACAGAGATTAAAAACACGCGCTCTCAGTTGGCTGCCAAATGCGGGATCGGTCAGATAGGCTTTAGCTGAAATCACCATCACATCTGGCATAGCCAATGGCCAATCACGGGGATTACTAACGACGATCAGAATGCTCATGGCAACTCAGCTTGTGCAGCATGCGCATGCTGCGATGAATGGATGACCAGTAGATTGGAATCGTAGGTTACAATCCCCAACAGAATTGCGCTGATCACTCGGTCGATATTGCACCAATATTCCTGAGTCGGCCGTCCGTAGGGATCAGCGACCAACAAGGTGCGCTTGGTACGGTTATACCCTGTGATCACAACGAAATGGCCAGCCGGAAAACCGAGAATATCATCTGGCACATCATTCGGCCCATGCTCGCGCGCCGCGCGATATAAAAAAGTCGAGCTCAGCCCCGTCAAAATCGGCAAACCACGGCGCAGCAATCCGTGAATCAGCGCATGGGATAGATCGGACATGCGGAGCTTCCCTCCCAAACTCAGAAACTCCAAATAACCCTCAGTGACATAATGTAATCTACGGTCCGATTTTACGGCACGTTGCCGCCGCAATCGCTCGGCAATATCAATGCCCCCCACGAACCAAGTGGGATCGAACACGACCAGATTATAGGTATAGATGGTAGCCTGGAATCCATTGCGCAACGCATCACACGCCAAAAACACGTCAAATGTGCCGCTTCCACTTTCCAACTTAGGCGTGCGGGCAATGATATCTTCCAGCGAATCGCGCTTCCCCCAATAATTGTAAACAGCGTGCAGACAGGTTGGTCCGCAAGTAGTTTCATCCGGTTGCGGCAATATACTGACAGGAAGATGATGGATGGATCTTAACTTGGCAACCATATCGATCTACCTTTCAAACAATGAACGGGTCAGCACATATTACTGCGCTTTGCGATCGATCGCACGTGGTTACTTACTCAACACGCACCTCCCTAAAAAAGCCGTTCAGGTCATCCTCACCCTTAAAGCAAAATTGCCCCCAAAAATATCTGCAACTTTGAACTTAATAAACCAGATCTTGCTGGCTGGCGTTAATCACCTCTCCATTGAATTGATATGCCATAACCCGATTGCCATAAACCATGCGGCGAGTTTGTCGCAAGTCATCCACCGCTGCGCTGGGCCATAACCTGACGGCCTTGCCGGTCAGCCGGTATTTCTGTTTGCTGCTGCGCGGCTTGTTGGGGATGGTCATTTCAATCAGTCCAGCATCCAGAGCCGGGAGCAGATAGGCCTTGCGGAAATGCTCATCATCTTTCAGCCCGAGCGCCTCTTTGAGCTGTTGCCAGGTCATCTCGGAGGCCAAAACCGAGAGCAGTCGGACTTCCGGGGTTACTTCCTGCGTCACTTCCGGGGTCGAGGTATTCACAGTATCCAGGATCATCCGCAGCATGAAGGCGATGAAGGGCGCAGAATCGGTCTGTCTGGTGCTCTCCTGCAATGCCTGGTAATACTGGGCCTGGTGTTCGAAGATCAGGCTTTCCACCGGGATGGCGGCGACCAGATTCACAATCGCCGGAGTGATGGTGTAGGGTGGCTGGTAGTTCATGGGACCTCCTTATGGGCCTCACACGAAGGCACGAAGACACGAAGGGTTGAAGATAGATAGGTAGTATTCATACGGCGGCCATCACGGCGTTGAGGAGTTCGATTTGTTTGCCGGTTGCGGCGTCGATCTGCTGGTCGAGCGTGTCGCACAGGGCCATCAACTGGTCGATGCGGGCGACAATGCGGTGCTGTTCGGGGAGAGGGGGCAGCAATACCGGCATGTTGTTCAGTATGCCATGATTAAGATTTGTCATGGTGGTGCCAACAGAATTGCCTCCAAGGTACTCTTTTGCATATTCTGTTTTGAACAGATTCAAAATGTATTGCCGGTCGATATTGTCGATAAACCTCAAGACGAAACTACCTGTTCCGCACAAAAAACCATCAGATTCGGCGGTGACAATGGCGCACCTACCCATTTCTCCACGTCGAGCCATTACAATGTCGTTTTCAAATAGCCTGTAAGAACTTAGCTTTTTTGCCATGCGCTGAGAGACCGAAACTGACAAATCATGTACGATTTTTCCGTCAATCATATGTGAGGGATTGATTAGCGGTATTCCATCCGACACATAGTCACTCTTGTGGATCATTGATCCAAATGGTCCAGTTGCGATTTCCGTTGTTAAATCTCCCAATCTCACCCATTCCCACCCCTGCGGCAGTTCGTAAGGCACTTCCTCCGGTTTGACGGGCGGCAGCTTTTCCTTCCTTCGTGTCTTCGTGCCTTCGTGTGAGGCCCTTTCTTTTTCGATCTCTTTCAGCAGTTCGCTGGCGGGCGGGTCGTTGGGGTCTTGGGGGACGAGGCGGCCCATGACGGCGAGCTGGAGGATGGCCTTGCGCAGTTCGGCGACGTTTTCCTTGACGGTGTAGAGTTCGCCGAAGTGCTGGTCTAGAAATGCGAATAGCTCACACGAAGGCACGAAGGCACGAAGGGTTGAAGAATTTTCCTCACGCGAAGGCGCAAAGGCGCAAAGAGAAGGATCGAGCAGTTGTTTGATGGCAGCGGCGTGGACAGCTAGCCGCTTCTCCTCCCGCTCCTTGCGCAGCTTTTCCAGCGCATCACAACGGGCCATCAACTGGTCGATGCGGGCGACAATGCGGTGTTGTTCGGGGAAGGGGGGTAGAGGATGAACACTCATCACGGCATCATCTGTACCAAGCCTCGGCATTTTTACGCCATACATCAGGGAATTGACGTGCGCCAGAAATGCTGGGCGTTTGAGTAGCCATTTGAGAAATTCAGCATTTAAGCCGTGAAACGGAACGATCGGTACGATCTCCGTTGTACAAACGCCATCACTATCGGCAACGATTACCTTGTCGAGATAAGGCCGCAGCTTTCCGTAGAGCACATCGCCTTTCTGAAAGGTTGATTTTGTAGATTTTGATTGACGCTCTGAGAATGTTGCTCGGTAGAGAAGACGAGATGTACCCTTCTCAATATCCTCTAGATCCAACAACCATGTATTGGGGGTTATTTCATCCCCTGAGATGTTGTTTCTGCCATTGTAATCTGTGATGTCACCCAACCTTACCCACTCCCACCCCTTTGGCAGTTCGTAAGGCACTTCCTCCGGCTTGACGGGCGGCAGTTTTTCTTTCCTTCGTGTCTTCGTGCCTTCGTGTGAGGCCTTTTCTTTCTCAATCTCTTTCAGCAACTCCGAAGCAGGCGGATCATTCGGGTCCTGCTCCACCAGCTTGCCCTGCATGGCGAGGGTTAATATCAGCTCACGCAGCCGGGCAATGCCATCGGGTGCGGCAAAGGCGGTGTCGAAGTGCTGTTCCAGCAGATCGCTCACACGAAGGCGCGAAGGCACGAAGGAGAGCGATCTGGTCATATACCCCTCCCGGCCTGAATAACTGGAAATAGTGCAGCAGCCTGCTGCACTTTTATGGAGCCGATCATTTGTGCCACGGTCTGTGTCACAAATACCGAAAGGTGTTGGCCAAATTGTCCAACAAGCGGTTGGATAAATCGTTGCCGCGAACCTGGATACCCACCTGCGCGGGTATGACGTAAATTTTCAACCCTTCGTATCTTCGCGCCTTCGTGTGAGACGTTTCCGTTATTCATCGCCGCCCTCCTTGTTCAGCAAAGCCCGTCCTTTATCGGTAAGGTGGTATTTCTGCAGGCGGCTTCGGGGTTTGTCAGGGATGGTCATTTCGATGATTCCCTGCTCGATCAACGGGACCAGATGCCGCTTGTAGTTCAGGTAAACATTCGCCAGGCCGATTGCCTCAAGCAATTCGGCCTTTGACTGTGGCTGAGTTTTACAGGCAATCAACACTCTGGCGACTTGCTCACTGACTTGCTCACTGACTTGCTCACTGACTTGCTCACCGATTGACCCACCTATTTCCCCACCTGGCTCCATGGCGACCTTTGCTCGGAAGATGGCCGTGAAGAAGTCGTTGTAGCGCAGGTCCAATTCGGTGCCGCCGTGTTCGGCGACCGCTTGGCGGATACGGTTGATGCCGGTGCCGATTTTTTCGATGTAGTCGATGCGATGCAGCAGCGAGGCAATAAGGGGGTTGCGGGCCACACTGCGGGTGCCGAATTCCTCCGGTGGTAATCCGCTGGGCAATCCGCCGGGATTGGTGATGACGACCCGATCGGCGAACACTTCGATCAATACGTTGGCGCGTTTGTCGAAGTAGTCCCGATGGCAGACTGCGTTGATGACGGCCTCGCGCAGCGCCACTTCGGGATAATCCGGAATCTCCTCGCGGCGCAAGTGTTCAATTTTATAGCGGAGTTTAGTATGCCGCTGGATGAACAGCATAGCGTTGTCGATGTTGTCTACCAGGTTGGCCTTGAAGTCCTTCTTGTCCAGGATATGCACCTTGTCGTTTCCCTTGTAAAGGACACAGCCGACAATGGCGTGGTTGAGCAGGAAATCGATGTCCCTGGCAAAGAAGAGAACGCCCGCATTTGTTAACCGGTTGTCGGCGGTAAGGCAATCCAGGTTGCGCAGCAGGGTATCGCGGTCAATGCTCGGGCTGATACCGGCCAGTTTCAGGAAGTGGGCAAAGGCATCGGGGTCGAAATCGTCGGGATAAACAGCCTTGGCATGACTGAGTTCATCGAAACGGATGCGGCCTTCCTTCTGGAAGAACTCGATGATCTGATTGCGGGTGAGCTTTTGCGAATTGGCGCCCATGCGCATGAAAAAGCCACGGGAACAGCCGTAGGGTTTTTCCGTCCCTTCGGGAATTTTGACGACGAGGACATCGCCGACCGCTTCGATGTTGCAGCTCAGCCGCGACTCGATCTGGCCCAGCGTGTCCTGCACGCGGGAACGCATGACGTTACCAGTGTCGACACCCTTGATGACACCATTATCGGAGACGCCTAGGAGAATCCTGCCTCCGCCCGAGTTGGCGAAGGCACAGGCCTCCTCGACGAAGGATTTGTCGAGGCTCTGCTTGAACTCGGTGTGATACCCTTCGCCCGCCAGCAACAGGGGTGTCAATGAATCAGTCAAGCCTTACTCCGCTTGTCTGTCGACAGACAGGCCATCAACTCGGCTTTCAACGCCTGCTGCGCCGCTTCGAGCTGGTGAACGATCTGCTGGTACTCGGCCATCAACTCTTCCGGATCACGGTGGTTGACCTCCACCTCGTGGGGGTTCTTGCAGTCGAGATTGTAATTGCGCTCAGCCAGCTCTTTGGCGGAGACCTTCCAGGCCTGCTCGGTGGTCTTACGCCCACGACGGGAGGCTCCGCCCCACCAACCCTTTTCGAGATCGAACTCGGCGATGGTTAGAGGTTTGGAGCGGGAGTAGGACTTGTAGCCCTCGGGATACGGGTGCTCGAAGAACCAAACCTCGTTGGTCGGGCCGCCCTTTTCGAAGAATAGAATGTTAGTAGCGATGCTGGTGTAGGGGCTGAACACGCCCTTGGGTAGTCGCACGATGGTGTGCAGGTCGAACTCCTCCAGCAACTCGCGCTTGAGGGAGATCTTGACACCTTCGCCAAACAGAAAGCCGTCAGGCAGCACCACGGCTGCCTTCCCACCCTCTCCATTTTTGGAGGGATGCTTCAAGAGATGCATGATCAGCGCCATGAACAGATCGGCGGTTTCACGGGTCTGGTATTTGCGCGGGAAGTTGTTCTCGATGCCGTCTTCTTCCATGCCGCCGAAGGGCGGATTGGTGATGATCAAGTCTACCCGGTCGCGAGGACCGTAATCCTTGAGCGGTCGGCTCAGGGTGTTGTCGTGGCGAACGTTGGTAGGTACATCGATGCCGTGCAGCATCATGTTGGTCATGGCCAGCATGTGCGGCAGCGGTTTCTTCTCCACCCCAAAGATACACTCCTGCAATCGCTTGCGGTCGTCGGCGGTTTTAACCTGCTGTTTCAGGTGCTCGATGGCGCAGGTGAGAAAGCCGCCGGTGCCGCAGGCCGGGTCGAGAATGGATTGCCCGAGCTGCGGGTCGAGCATATCGACCATGAACTGGGTGACGGCGCGGGGTGTGTAGTACTCGCCCGCGTTCCCGGCCGATTGCAGGTCAGAAAGGATCTTTTCGTAGATGTCGTTGAACAGGTGACGGTCGCCGGATTTGTTGAAGTCCACATCCTCTTCGATAGTGTTGATCACCTGGCGCAACAGGGTGCCGGACTTCATGTAGTTGTAAGCGTCCTCGAAGACCGAACCGACCACCTTGCCATGGGACGAGATACCGGCGGCGGTGGCCAGTTTCTTGAGTGCCGGGAAAAGGTCATTGTTGACGAAGTCGATCAGCTCCTCACCTGTCATCCCCTCGGGGTTCTTGGCCCAGCTAGACCAGCGGAAACGGCTAGGCAGCGGCGATTTGTAACCGGGCACGGTGAGCTGCCACTCTTGTTCCTTGTCGTCGAAGATCTTCAGGAAAATCAGCCAGACCATCTGGCTGATGCGCTGAGCGTCGCCATCGACGCCAACATCCTTGCGCATGATGTCCTGTATGGCTTTGATCAGGGTGGTGAGTGACATAGTTGTTATCCTGATTGGTTCACACGGAGGCACGAAGACACGAAGTCTTGTTTGCCGTTGACGATGCGTTTGCAGCCTTCTTTGAACGCGGCTGCGCCGAAGTTGGTGAGGAGACCGAGGGGGAGATTCAATAGACGCAGGTGAGTCAGAACTTGCATAGTTGTTATCCTGATTGGTTCACACGAAGGCACGAAGACACGAAGTCTTGTTTGCCGTTGACGATGCGTTTGCAGCTTTCTTTGAACGTGGCTGCGCCGAAGTTGATGAGGAGACCGAGGAGGAGATTCAATAGACGCAGGTGAGTCAGAACTTGCATAGTTGTTATCCTGATTGGTTCACACGAAGGCACGAAGACACGAAGTCTTGTTTGCCGTTGACGATGCGTTTGCAGCTTTCTTTGAACGTGGCAGCGCCGAAGTTGATGAGGAGACCGAGGAGGAGATTCAATAGACGCAGGTAAGTCAGAACTTGCATAGTTGTTATCCTGATTGGTTCACACGAAGGCACGAAGACACGAAGTCTTGTTTGCCGTTGACGATGCGTTTGCAGCCTTCTTTGAACGCGGCTGCGCCGAAGTTGGTGAGGAGACCGAGGGGGAGATTCAATAGACGCAGGTGAGTCAGAACTTGCATAGTTGTTATCCTGATTGGTTCACACGAAGGCACGAAGACACGAAGTCTTGTTTGCCGTTGACGATGCGTTTGCAGCCTTCTTTGAATGTGGCAGCACCGAAGTTGATGAGGAGACCGAGGGGGAGATTCAATAGATGCAGGTAAGTCAGAACTTGCTTAGAATGAACGGGCGCAAGTTTTTCTACTGACTTGAGCTCAATCAGTAGCAGATCCTCGACGATCAAATCAGCCCTGAATCCTTCGTTGATGGAAAGTCCCATCACCTCAATCGGAATGGCCTGCTGTCGGCTTACCTTAAGGCCTTTCCCCAATAACAGTTTTTCTAATACTGCCTCATACACCGATTCCAGCAAACCCGGCCCGATCTCAACATGCATTCGGTACGCACAATCCACGACAATCCGAGAAAGCTCTTCCTTGTCCCTTCGTGTCTTCGTGCCTTCGTGTGAGATTCCCTGCTTACCCGGCATACAGCGCCTCCTCCAGGTCATGCACTGCCTGCTGATACTGATTCAGTCCACCAAAGGCGCGAATGATTTCCAGCGGGGTGCCGAATTCGGTAAAGGGGGCAATGGTGAGAATCTGCGTCTCTTCGATGTGGGCTACGCCTTCATCGGCGTACTTGTCAAGCAGGGCTTCCAGCACCCGGCGGGCCTGCTCTCCGTAGCGGGTGAAGTAGTTGCGTTTCTTCACCTGTTCCGCCCGCTCCTTGCGGGTGAGAGGCGGCATATCCCAGGCGACGTGGCAGACCAGATCGAAGGGGTCGAAGGCTTTGCCGGATTGCCGCCCGATCTCATCGGCAAGAGCATCGAAGAAAACGCCCTGTTCTGACAACTCGTCGATAATAGCCTGCTTCTTCTCGGTGCTGCTCCAGCGCCGGAGGAAATCGTCGAAGGTGGCATATTCCCTGGCCAGTGCCTTGCGGGTATAGTCCTTAAGAGATTCGGTGATCAATTTGCCGTTGGCATCGAAATACTGGACGCGTTCGGCGGCGACCTTGACCTCGACATTGGCCACGACGTAACGACGAATGCTGCCTTCCTCTGCTACTCCGGGTCCGTTGATGCCGATCCATTCCTGGTCTTCCCCGGTTACCGGGTAGGTGATGCCACTCCCACTTTCAGGTTCAAAGGGCACATCCGGCGGCACCGGTGTCTGATCCCCCGTTGGTTCGTAGATCTGCACCGGTTCACCGTCAAAATCAGGATCGGCAAACAGTTCGGTGGCCTTTTTAAAGTCAATGATGGTGAAGTAGTACTTGCCGTAATCTTCGTTGATGCGGGTGCCGCGCCCGATGATCTGCTTGAACTCGGTCATGGACTGAATGCGCTGGTCGAGCACGATGAGTTTGCAGGTCTGGGCATCCACGCCGGTAGTCATCAGCTTGGAGGTGGTGGCAATAACCGGGTATTTACTCTCCGGGAAGATGAAGTTGTCGAGCTCGGCCTTGCCTTCCTCGTTGTCGCCGGTGATGCGCATGACGTATTTGCTGTTCTGCGCCACCAGGTCGGCGTTTTCATTGACCAGGGCTTGGCGCATGCGCTCGGCATGGTCGATGTTTTCACAGAAAACGATGGCTTTATCGAAGCGGTCGGTCTGCTTGAGGAACTCAGTGATTTTTTTGGCCACCAACTGGGTGCGCTGTTCAAGGACCAGGGTTTTGTCGAAATCCTTCTGGTTGTAGATGCGATCCTCGATTTCAAAGCCGTACTTGTCGATCATGCCCTTGTCGGGCCGCCAACCGGTCAAATCCCGGTCGAGATCGATACGCACGACCTTGTAGGGGGCCAGAAAGCCGTCATCGATGCCCTGCCGAAGGCTGTAGGTATAAATGGGGTCACCAAAGTAGTCGATGTTGGAGACTTCTTTGGTTTCCTTGGGCGTGGCAGTAAGGCCGATCTGGGTGGCGGAGCTGAAGTATTCGAGGATTTCTCGCCAAGCCGAATCGGCAGCCGCGCTGCCCCGATGGCATTCATCAATGATGATGAGGTCGAAAAAGTCGGGGCTGAACTGCCGGTAGATGTTTTTCTCTGCCTCGTTGCCGGTAACAGCCTGATAGAGGGAAAGATAAACCTCGTAGGATTTGTTGGCCTGCCGCTTCTGGATCTTGGTCATGGCCGAGCCGAACGGCTTGAAATCGTTGGTCATGGTCTGGTCGACCAGAATGTTACGGTCGGCAAGAAACAGGATGCGTTTTTTTACCTTGGACTTCCACAACCGCTAGATAATCTGGAAGGCAGTGTAGGTCTTACCCGTGCCGGTGGCCATAACCAGCAGGATGCGATTTTGCCCCTGAGCTATCGCCTCGATGGTCTTGTTGATGGCCAGCAACTGGTAATAGCGCGGACTTTTATCGCTGCCGTCGCTGAAATAATCCTGCGTGACCAGCACATTCTGCTGCTCGTTCAAGCCACGGTGCTGCGCCCACCAGTGCCACAGTGTTTCCGCAGCGGGAAATTCGTGGAGGGCAAGCTCGCGCTCGACAACGCCGCCCGGGGCAATTTTGTTGTGAAACAGAAAGCCGTCGCCGTTGGAGCTGAATACAAAGGGCACTTGCAGCATGTCGGCATAACCCAGCGCCTGTTGCATGCCATCGCCAATAGTATGGTTGTTGTCCTTGACCTCAATGATGGCAATGGGGATATTCGGCTTGTAAAACAGCACATAATCGGCGCGCTTGCGCTTGGCGCGGGTATGCAGCTTTCCACGCACGATGATACGTCCGTTGGTGAGAGAAAACTCTTCACGGACCTGAGTCGTGACATCCCAGCCCGCCTTGTCCAGGGCGGGCGTTATGTACTTAGTGCAGATATCGCGTTCAGAGAGTTGTTTCTTGTTCATCAGATCAACATTCCCTGTTCTTTCATCCGCTCACAAAAAGCTTCGAACTGCCTTCTCGCCAGTTTGAACGGAACCGTCTTGCTATTTTCCCAGCGGTTGATCGTGGAAAAACTGACGCCCAGCTCGTGCGCCAGCTCTTCCTGGCTGAGCCCCAGTTGCTGGCGGACCTCTTTGACCCTCTCTGCAAAATTTTCCGGTGCCTTTGCCATTTCGGTTTGCCTCGATTCCTGGTGGGCCGCCAATTCTCTGGCGGTAAACGAACACAATCTGCTCAATTTGCAAATACGACCGTTAATATAGCAGGTGACAACGCATGTGAAAAGCGGAACGCTGGCAAGTTATTTTAGGATATTCCGACACAGCTCAACGACACCCGGCAAGTAAACACAGAATCCACAACCAGGTACAACCGACCATGGACATCAACGTGCTGTTTGATGGAAAAATGAAAAGCATCAACCCATTCGCCGACGAATTCACCGAACTGCGGTTGCAGGAAACCGGATGAGTTCCAGAGGAGTGAAGATTGTGCACTCCGATTCGATTGCGGGTTACGAATTGAACTGAAATCCGTTAAAGCGCAACTTTCCACTCCATCAGCAGATTAACGGTCTGCATATGACCCCACTTTAGCAACGCGTCTAGATATTCGCCCACCGTCTTGGGTGGATACATCAACGATCGCCGCTGGTTGGCTTCAGCCTCGTAAACATTGGCCGGGGGTAGATCGAGCCGATCATAGATGAAGTCACCCTGGGGCAGGGTCACCAGGTTGAAGCGCTGGCGTTGCTCCTGTCAGCGACACTTTAATTATCTACAAAACCGCCTCCGGCGTGAGTTTTACCCAACTATCGCTACTCTTCCTCAACCCCTCGCTATGCTATGATGAAAAGCCTATTCAGACGCGATCTCCTTCATAGCTTTTGGATCCACAAAATGACATGATCTTATGAATAAACACGTTACACACTGGCGGTTGATATGGATCGGTTTCGCACTTCTCATCGGCATAGGATTCTTCTCTCGCCACGCACTACTAGAAACCCTCATCAGAGGCCAGCTCCACAAGCAAGGTATAGCGGTTCACTCACTGACAGTCGAAGAAGTTTCCTTTAATGCGCTGCAATTGCGAAACTTGTCCGTAGGCACCGAGCGGGAACTACAAATCGATGAGATGCGTATTGCTTGGCGTTTTTCTGACTTACTCGCCAGAACGGTTAAATCGGTCGAAATAAACGGTTTGCAAGTCGTGGTTGACTTACAAGGCGAACTCCCGCCTCTAGGGTCATTACAACCGTTAATCTCATCATCGGAAAAAAATACCGGCTCACGCAAGCTGCCCGCCATTTCAATAGCCGATTCGGCGATCCAAATACAATCAACATGGGGAGCAATCGCAATCAAACTGGCTGGCAACATCGAACAACCCTTTAGGGATGCTCAGGCCGCGCACTTCGATGCAAAAATAATCAGCTCATTAGGCCAAGTTACAAGCACACTGGCAGCAACTCTGGATAACACGGGCAATATCCAAGGAGAAATGACGGTCTCAGGCGACAAGCTGGAGTTGCCTGAAGCGCGTATCATGCACCTCACGGGGGGCGCTGTTTTCAAGTTGACCCCCTCGCATCTACACCGCATCGATGCCGAATTGGCACTCTCGGACATGCGCCTATCTGTCCGCCAGACGGCAATACCGGCATTCGATTATCACTTTGAACAAGCGAATATCCAAATAGGTTTCGATGAGACCCATGCGCGACTGACTGGGGCACTACGAACAACCCACGACAGCTTTACAGTTGAATGGAAGGGTGCGGTACATCATGCGCTGAAAGTGCCTGACTTCGATTTTTCTTTGCAAGCACGCGGTGCAGCACATGATTTTCCATGGCAGTTGCTTGGTTTTAGTCAGCCCGACAAAGGCAGGATGGCGTTAACAGTAACAGCTCAGGGGCAATCCCCCGCTTTTCAAGCGATAAACCGCAACAGCCCGATCAACCGAAGCTGGTTACAACAGAGTTTGTGGGACGGGCAAGCTCAGCTCGAGCTGCAGGGAATCCGCTTCCCGCAAAAAATTACCGATCTCAATAGCCAATTCAACCTTCATCTGGCTCTTGCCAACGGCGTTGGCAGGCTATCTTTCATAGATAAGAATGTCTTGCAAATAGCCCGCTTGAATACTGAATGGCTTACAGATTTAGGTCTAACCACAGAGAGCGCTCACCTGCTATCCGAGGGAGGAAGCTTACTCATCAGCGGTCCGAATGATCAACCCCCTCAAATAAACCTTATTCAACATGAGGATACTATTGATGTAAATGGCGCTATCGCAGTGATACTTGCGTCGAAACATGCACAAGCTGCTATCGGCACTTCTGTCGAAGTCACCTTGGACAACCAGAACAAATTAACCCGGTTCAAGCTGGCCGACCTTTCATTACAAGCAGAAGGGGTTCGTTATGCCGGCATGAGCATAGAGCGGCTCAAGCTCATAGGCGATATCCAGGGATCAGCGGAAAGTGGCTCGGGTCAGCTCGAACTGCTTGCCCACAGCAATCGCTTAGTTGCAGGGCCGATCACTGCCCGCCGCACTTCGGCCTCTTTGCCGCTGCAAATTAGTTTCGATCAGGATTCTTTGCGCATCAATCTGCAAAAAGCAGGCAAGGTGTCAGTCGGCGCGATCGATCCGATCGATACCCTCAGAATTCAAGATACCTTGAATGTCTCTATCCCCCGAATGGATATTGAATTAAAGCAGCATCCACAGGGCATGCGCTTTGATCATCATATTGTTGCGGCCCCCGCCCCGCTAACACTGCGCATAGCCCAACAAAAAAAGGATGAAATCGAAGCCCGCGTTCATCCAGGAAAAGTAGAATTGCGCGGACAATACAGGGTTGGCAGCCCCTATCAGGGCAAAGGTATCCTGCGTGGGACGAATCTGACCCTGGTGCAACCCGCCATCCATCTGGAAAATATTGCAACCACACTCCATCTCGGCGCCACTGGGACAGGCAAGTTTATCGACTTCACCATCGGCCAAGTACGCCATCAAGCTGACACCCCTTTTTTTACCCCCATTTCTATTTCTGGTCATGTCCAACCCGCCCATGGTCAGCCGGATAGATTAACCCTTAGCGTAACCGGCGGCACACCGGCGTTACGCTACCTGACACTGTCAGGTGTATACACGCCCAATAGCGGCAAGGGCAGTCTCCAAATGGAGATCATTCCCCTGGAATTTTCTCCGGGTAGTTTGCAACCCGAAGTACTGCTACCCGCACTCGCCGGGCTTGAGGATGCGAGCGGTACCGTGAGCGCTTCGGCACGCGTCAACTGGAATCGGGATGAAATTTACAGTAGCGGTACGCTTGATTTTCATCATTTATCGTTTGTGTATGAGGGTGTCCAAATAACAGACCTGAATGCGACACTGAATCTAAGCGATGTCATATCACCGGCAAGCGCGTCACAACAAATTATCACCATCCGCCGGATCGACCCCGGCATCGCCCTAGAAAGTTTGGCAGTTTCCTATCGAATTGAGGGGACGCCACCCAAAATTGCGCTTGAGAAAGCAAGCCTTTTTTTACTGGGCGGAATTATTTCCTTGGAGCCCACCGTCATCGACCCATTTGCTACCCGCAATGACATTGTAGTGCGTGTGGATAATATCGACCTTGAAAGCTTTTTCGATTTGATCCAAGTAGAGGGGTTAACGGGCAATGGCCGCCTTGATGGGGTTATTCCGATCTGCTTTGAAGGTGATCAAATGACTATCCGAGACAGCCATCTTATGGCGGAAATCCCTGGCATGTTGCATTTCAAGTCAGCAAAAGCGTCTCAATTATTGGCCGGCGCAGGCGAAGAAATGGACTTGCTGCTTCAGGCCATGCAGGATTTTCATTATACCGAACTGACGCTAAAACTAAGCAAATCCGCCAAGCACGATTTGCTCGCCACCCTTTCCCTATTAGGCAATAACCCTAATGTGGTAGATGGGCAGATGTTTCGTTTGAATATTAATCTTGAGAGCAATATCGGTAAAATTCTGGACAGTATTAGCCAGGGGTACAGATTATCGAATGAAGTGATGCGTGGTTTATTCAGGTTACGTTAAATTTTGTCCGGATAAACTGTATACAGTCTCATTTGATAAGCTATTATGCTCACTATTCGATCCCGGTAACACATAGACCCCGAGAATCGATCAGAAAAGGAGTCCGATCATGTTCCAAATACATCGAATGACAGATTGCTCACTTAAAATCGTATTACCCGTGATTTGCTGTCTAGCACTCGTTGCCTGCACACCTACAGTCGAAATGAAAGCACCGCAAGAACCCATTACCATTAACCTTAACGTCAAATTGGATGCCGATGTGCGAGTTAAGCTTGAAGAAGAAGCCAAAAAAGACATTGAGACCCATCCAAATATCTTCTAGTGCAAATTCGGTTCGATAAGGAGAATATCATGCTACGTATGCCTAGCATTCCCAATAGAAGAAAATTCCTGCGGGGAGTCATCAATACAGCGCTATTGCCACTACTACTCTATGGATTACCCGCGTGGGCCGATAACATTGAGCAGCTTCGTGCTTCGGGTGCAATTGGCGAAAGTCTCACCGGTTACGTGGTCGCACGGCAGTCAAGCGCGAAAGCGGCGGCTGACGCCATTAACGCAAAACGTCGCGCCATTTATCAGCAAAAAGCCGCTGAACAGGGTATTAGCGCCGATCAAGTGGGTAAAGTTTATGCGATAGAATTATTCAAAAAAATTCCTGCAGGCACTTGGATTCAAAAAGAAAATGGTCAGTGGATCCAGAAATGACCAATTAAAAGAAAAATGCTAGACAGCGAAGCAACTGCCTAGCATCAATTCAAGGAGATATCTGAAGTATTACATTACCATTACATTACCTAAGACTAGTTCAACTGAGTTGCTTTAGATGAGCTAGCGTCCTTATCGGAAGATGCCATTTCGTTGGATTTACCCAACCCATCGCAACGATACGCTTTTCCGTAGGCTTGAGGACTTGAACCATATCCGCCTGTCGAGTTTCCTTCCCAGTACACATGCGTAGCGTTAAGTTCCTTTGCCATTTTCATAGCCCTGTGTTCCGCTTTATGTTTCCAGACCGTCAGAGAAGATTTACCCCACCCTGAATTCCCCCATACGTCCCCAACGTAATCACAATTTGAAGACTCAAGATCGGCAGTTGCCAATACGAGAATACCGTGCGTGCTGCCCGCAGCAGATGCTAGCGAGGGTATGACTATGAACATCGCCATGGTCATGAACAATCCGGATATAAGATGCTTGATCCATATAGCCATAGAGTTGACCGATATAGTTTTCATTTTTAGTCCTCCTGGATAAAAAGCGGAATTGGTATCAATAACCACACTAACGATACGTTCTTCCTGGTTGACAGTACTTCATTTGTCTTTCATTAGAATTACACTGCTCAGGATAATAACCCTAACCTCATCTATACTAATCAACAAGGATTAAGCAGATAAACCTTGATAAAACTATGGTTTATCACATCTATTACCCATACCAGCTTCTATGATGCATATACTAATGATTGATAGCATAAATGATAAGCATAATTATCCGAATCACATTGTATACAATATAGAAACAATAGATATCAGAACCAGCGTTTGATATAGGTAGCACATCGCAACATTTCCATGTTGCCGTGAGATAAACTGATTATTGGTAATGATTTGCAATCCAGGGTGAAATGTTTTGCGTACATCGAATTTAGCTCGATTTTCTTTCATTGTTTTGATAATGAGCAACAGCCCTTGGTCTCCAAAAGGATCAATCGCGCTGGCCAGTGAAATGCGTCACAGAGGTGCAGCAACTCCCTGGATTACCACTGCATCCACCGAAAACAATGCACATGAGCGCACGAAGCATGAACGGCAGGATACACAATGGATCGATCACGTACAGCGTACCGTCACTTCAACTGTAGATAACACAGCACGCTGGGTGGATCGCTTTTTTGGCGATCCCCGCTGGTTCGACGATCAACCCTCCGACCCATCAAAATTAGCCACATCGGTAGGACGGCTGTCGCTCGGCCCGAGATGGGACGAGGCTCATGGCTGGAGCACAATAGGCAGTTTACGTGCTCGGTTTTATCTACCCCATCTCGATAATCGATTCTCGGCGATTATTGGCCGATTGGGGTTTGATGAATTTATCACCGGCGATGATATCAGCCGTCCCGCATTAATTCGCAGCCTCGATGCCGACAATGAGTGGCTGATCGGGCTGGGTTATGACCCAATTATTCAAAATCGGCGCAAACTTTCCTTGGGAGCCGGTTTTCGTGGCGGATTGCGCTTTGATCCTTACCTACGCGCACGTTATCTCATGCAAACTGAACTAACTGACCGCAGCCAACTTCGCTGGCAATCCGTTGGTTTCTGGCGAAATAGTGATGGCTTTGGGGTGGCCCAGCGCCTTGATTATGAAATCGGTATGGGTGAACGCTGGCTTGGTCGCTGGTCTGGACGCGCCACTCTGGCTCAGCGTACCGACGGCATCCGCTGGCGTACCTCGACAAGCTTGTTTTACCTGCAATCCAGTAATCGTGCTTATGCCGGAGAAATGTGGGCACGCGGCGAAACCGCCCATCCAGCATCGTTGCGAGATTATGGTTTTCGCGGGATTTACCGACAACGCTATTTACGTGATTGGTTCTTTGTTGAGCCGTGGGTTGGCATGCATTGGCCACGAGATGGGCTAGATGAAGAACGTAAGAGCGCTTGGATAGCAGGACTTCAGTTTGAAATTATCTTCGGTGAAGCCGTTGTGCAACGGACGACTGAGCAACAATGAGCCAAAACACGGCCAAGATGGCAAACCGTTTTATTTAATCCGTATGCCATTCGTAAGCGTGTTATCTGCAAGCAAAAATTCAGGGTGAGTTTGCCGAAAATGACAGGGGGTATCGTTAAACGCCTACGAGAAATCCGATAAGCGTGACCTTGTTAAGCACACTTCCAGGGCTCATCCTTGCACACTTCCATCAAACGGCGAAGCTCGACTCCGCGCCGGAATAGTTCGGGCTCCTTTAAGAAATCGAGGTGCTTGGCCGCTTGCTGAAAATGACCGCTGGAAAACTGCGCATAGGCCAAGGCATAGCGGACATTCTCATCTTCCAGTAAACCGACACGATATAAACTCCCTTCCATACTTGCCGCTTGTTCATACTGCTTTAGCGCAAGCAGTATGGAAAGCCGTTGTTTGAGTTTCACTTTTTGATCAAGAATCGTGGAATTAAGCATCAACGCCTTATGCAATCTACCCGCTCGGCGGTAAATCTCCGCCGCCTCGGAAAGCAAAGCATGATTGACGCGCGCCGCGTGTTCGAGAATGTGGGCTGCGGCATTGAGCATGCCCAGGTCAAGATAGATATGTGCGAGTAATTTGGACACCACTTCATTATCAGGAAACTGCAAACGGGCGATCTCCATAATTTTCAGGGCTTCCTGATACTCCTTGCTCAATCTCAAGGCATTCCCGATTGCCACATAATCCTCAGCCTTGGCCTTGGAAAGCGCGAGATATTCCTGCCCGAGCTTTGCCGCCTCCTGATAGAGCTCCAGCTGAACAAAATAAAAAACCTTAAGCTTAAGAAAACGGTAATCGCTGGGAAATAGCCTATGGCCCTCGTTCAGCGCTTGAATGGCCTGGTGAGTCTTTTTCAAATGCCAATAAGATTGCGCCTGGATTGAAATCAAAATCGGGTTCTGCCTTTTATGCTCGCCGGCCTTACCAACAACGCCCAAGACCTCGGCATAATTTTTCAGGGAAAAGTGAATTTGCGCCAGATAAGCATAAATGAGCGCATCCTGCTGGCCATGATGAATGGCCGACTGCAAGCTATCTTTAGCTGCCACAAAATCATTGAGGTTCATGTACGCCAACCCTTGTAGCGTATAAAACCTTGCCAAATCCGTCTTCTCGTCTTCCAGATCAATGCTTTGCAGTGCCATCAAGGCACGATCATAATGCCCATCTTTGAGCATGATTGCGGCAAGCTCGATAAAATCAGTAGTATCGGATTGCTTTTCTTTCGCAAAGGCCAGTTGGCATAAGCTTACGAGCACCAGCCCTGCCAAAATTATGGCCGCAAATCTGATCAGCACCCGTCCAATTATTTTATCCATTGCCCATACCGATCAAGACAAATCAAATCGAATTTTTTGCTTGGCCCATACCCGCACGCTATCCCCTTTATATTTAGCAGGCTCGAATTGCCATGAGCGCACCCCCTGTAAGGCAGCATCATCAAACACACCCGATGGGCTTGATTCCAGAACTTGTATTTGCTTTACCGAACCATCGGTATCAACCAGCACCGAGAGCACGACATAACCTTTGATTCCTTTCTTTTTGGCCGCAGGCGGATATCTAAACGCGCTTCTGGATTTGGGTTTCGGCGGCACGTCCACCAAATCCTCAGTCATCACCGCATTGCCTGTTTTGCCCAATAGGCTCTCGTCGACACCGCTCATACCGCCATCATCGATACCGAACAATCCCAGATCGATCCCCGACAATGATGAACTCAGCCCCTTAAAGGGAGGCGGCGCATCGGTGCGTGCCGGCTGTTTCTTGGGTTCGATTTTTTTGACGATCTTTTTAGGCTCAGGGGGCGGCTGCTTGACCATACTGATCTCGGTCATTTCCTGAACAGGTGCCTTATCGACTTGTCCGGCAAACTTATTCATCAGGATCACGAGACCAAACACCAATACGGGCCCCATCAACATGGAGGACAACGCAACAACATGTTTACTGGCTTTCATAGTTTCATTCCTCACTCTCTATTTAACCTGCCTCTTTTCTCGTTGCGACGCCCACACTTTGCGCACCTGCCAATCTGGCTTGGTCAACTACTTCAACCAACTTTCCTGCAGGCACACCTTCATCCGTAACCACTAACACCACTTTGTTGGTCGATGTGCTCAACAGATCTCTGAGTTTGCTCTGGATCAACCAGAGCCGCACAGGCTCGCCATCCATGTAGGTATCGCCATGACGATCGATAAACAAACGGATCGCTTTGCTAGATGAAGCAACAGCGCTACTTGCTTTGGGTCGCTCCAATTCCAGCTGCATATCCTTGACGAACGTCGTCGTTACCATAAAAAAAATCAGCAAAATAAATACGATATCGATCATGGGGCCAATATCGATCGAGGTATCCGCTTCAATAGGTTCGTTATATTTCATTGCACACCTTGGCTCATGAAGTAATGGGTTGACTACACAACAGGCTCTTGATTTGCCTAAGCTCTTTTTCGATTTGCTGCTGCTTTTTATTGAGTATGCTATGAACCAGTAAGCCAGGAATCGCAACCGCCAGACCCATTTGGGTCGAAAACAAGGCTTGCGATATGCCTCCTGCGATTCCACCTGACTGGGTAAATAGCGCCATCGATGCTAGCGAATCGAATGTCTCGACCATGCCAACGACCGTACCCAACAGCCCTAGCAAGGGCGAAATGACGACAACCGTTTTGACGAGCACCGAGAAGCTTTTAATTTCTTTCTCATATTCATAAAAAGCGGCATCGAGAAAACGGCGTAATTGTTTAAGATTGCCTACATGCTTGTTTTTAAGCGTAACGCCCTGCTGCACGGCCTGCTCGACGATACTTTTTGCGGGCCGACCAGGGTCTTCCTGATAAAATTTGAGCATATCGCGCACCCCCATCGATCCAGATGATTTCAGAATCGAGAAACGATAGCCGAGCCCATACCACAGCAATAATGCACACAGCAATAAGGGCGGCATAACGATGCCGCCTGCTTCAAAGAGCTCCCGAATCAGGCGGATCAATTCTTCGATAGTCATGGATATTGCCCTATCTTGCTAAGCCAATTGTGGATTCATAGCGAATTGCTCACTACTTTCATTGGGAGATAATGGATTTACCTCGTCTATGCTTCCCAAGAATGCATTGGTAACACGCAAAGCCGAGTACTCCATATCGCGCTTGATATTTCTCGACCAGGCCGTCAACAAAGAGCCGAGCAATAAGGCTGGAATGGCCACAATCAACCCCAGTTCGGTCGTCACCAACGCAATCGAAATTCCGCCCGAAAGTAATTTGGGATCACCGGTACCAAACTCGGTAATTACGTCGAAGGTAGAGATCATCCCGGTAACTGTGCCCAATAATCCGAGCAGCGGGGAAACCGAAGCTATCACCAGAATAGCGGAACCAAAACGATCCAGCGGCCCTGATTCCTGCAAGATCGCTTCGTGCACAATGTTCTCCATATGGTCCCGGTCATCTTTCAAATGACGCAAGGTCGATGCAAGCACCCGGGTAATCGCCGATGAACCTTGCTCGCACATGTGCCGAGCTTGATCCAGCTGACCTGCCATCACATGCTTGATAACACCATCAGACAGCAGTCTGGTATCCGAACTATTCTTATAAAGCAAGAACGTTCTTATAAAAATCAACAGCAGGGCAAACGCACCGAGACCAACGATCACCCAGCCGATGATGCCGCCTGAATGAATCACGCTCAGTATCGTTTTATCGGGCGTTTCCTCAATGGCCGCCGTACGCGATTCGAACAAGAACAATTTCAGTTCATCGGGTTGAACTTGTTTACTCAACGCGACCGCAATATCCGCTGCGGGCTCTTTCCATACTTTAAATTCATCGTTACCTGCTGGCACCAGACTCCCGCTTCCCTCCGCGCTGACCCCATAGGCAGCGATGTTGCCCAAATAGATGATCTCTCCTTCTGCCTGCTTGCCATTTTCCAGAAAGAATTTCCCGGGTTTAGATTGGATATCGCCGAGCCCAGCAATAAGAGAAAGCGCCTGTTTAAACAAATAATCCACTTTTTGCTGGTCGCTTTCTGTGGCTTCTTTCAGTGCCGCGGGCATTTCCAAGTTGTAATTCTTTAATGTGATTTCAGCTTGAGCATAAGTAATTTCCAGCGCCTCGCTCCGCTCACTGACTGCCGCTTGCGTTCGCTCTGCTTCTGCAATCTGCGAATTGAATTGATCAATCTTGGCTGAACGCGATACCGACTCACGTTCGAGCGCATTGATTTTCCGGATAAGTTCCTGTTCCTTGCTGTTGGCATTAACCTTGTACTTATCGAGTTGGGCTCTAAGCTCGCGCTTCTGCGCATCTAGAAAAGCATATTCGCGCTTATACGCCGTCTCTAGGCTGACGGGCTGCGTATCGGAAGAAGCCTTTTTCTTGCCCGCCGTCGGGCTGGTTTTGCCTGTTTCAGGCTTAGCGGTGGGTTTCACGTCTGCCGCATCGGAACTCGATGAGCCTGCCGACGACGTAGTGACGGGTTCTTCCGCTTGGGCGTAAACAATATTTACCAAAGTCACACATAGCAGAATCAAACAAATAAATAATCTCATAGCTTCTTCAATGGATTGGGTAGCTCAAAATAGCCCTGTCGTATTTGCTTCTTCAACGCATCAAACAATTTTGCAATACGCTCTTTATCTTTATTACTGTCGACGACGACGAATTTCCATCCGGCATCGCCCACTCTTTGCGCCATACCCGCTCGGTTATCACGTGTCTGAAAGAATAGAAAAACGGTACCCAGCTTGGCGATATCAGCCAGAATCTTTTCTTCATTTAATAGGATGGTCTGCTGGTACAAGCCATTTTCCTTGCTCAGCCGAATCTCATCCTCGATGAGCGACCATGCCTGATTGACTGCTTTCTTTGAATCAACCAGTTTGTTGGTCACATTGCTTTCCAGTTCCTCGATTGCCTTGATACGATCCTCTACTCTGAACGGCAAACCCTGCTGGACGTGATGTTTATAGGCCGACAAAAACTCAAGCAAGAGCGGCTTAAGATTCTCACCCGAGCGCTCTGCCTCTTTTGAATTCGCCGTTAACTGTTCAAGTGATTGCTGTAGTTTTTCAATGCTGACTTTTTGCCGTCTTTCCTCTACGCTCAAATCAGCAAGCTGTGAAGATAGTGCCGCGATTCGACTGCTATGATTTTCCTTTTCTAAATCTAACTGAGATTGCAACTCTTCGACTTCACCACGTATCTTTGCAAGTGACTTAGCCAGATTATCCAGATTGTCTGCCATCACTTTCGGGGCATACAGGGTAATGATCATTATTCCGATCAACGCTACAAATATATCGAGTAATTTCATGAATATTTTCCACATCTTTATTTCAGCGCCTACTCAAAACATTCATTTAAAGCATCAGCAGAAAAAAGATTAAAATACAAGAGAATCATACAATTAGAATATTTCCTAATAGAATGATAAGGTGAAGACTTGCTTCAGAGTTCGATATCCTACGAGAAAAATATGACAGTTTTATGTCAGCCATGCAGGGACACGTACTATCTGTACCATAACCCCTATTTCTCAATTCAGCATGCCCCCGGGCAACCCTGCAAAATGAACAGCAGAATCCACGTCACCCGTTATTCACGCAACAGACGTTAGAGCGCGCAAGGAGAACGAAACAGCATACTGCCACGACGCAGCACAGTGTTGACGTTGTGCGGGCGACCGACCGACAGCGCGTTCACGCAGATCATTTTTCAGATAACCGACAAGCTGGAAAACCAATAACCATGCCCATCTATCAAGAATTACATCTCAATTCCAGGCTAATAAAAATGAACTATCAAGTATATAATTTTTACTTTCATTCTATTTTTACTAAACAAAATGCAAGAACCCAAACCACCCGTTACAAAGCCTTACACCTTCGTTTTCAGTTGGCGGCGTTTTATGGTGCACAGCACGATTCTGGGTATTTGTCTGACCCTTGGATTGTTATCCTGGTATTTCGGCAAACCACCAAGTATCCGGTTTTATGAAACAACTGCAGAGGAATTGCTAACCACTTCGATAGCACCCGGCATCGATATTGCGCTGGATACGCGCAGCTCGATTGCGGTAAAACAAGGCGAAATACTGGAAGCTGAGTTTTTTAAAGGCAATGTTTATTTTGATATCCATAAAAACGCCACAAATCAGCTTGAAGTGAAAGTTGGTAACGCCATCATCAAAGATTTTGGCACTCGCTTTACCATCCAGATTTACAAAAATGGCCATAGCCATATCGCCGTTGCGGAGGGGCACGTCAAGGTTCATGTCGCATCTGGTGTCTACCAAATCAATGCATTTGAAGAAGCTGATTTTGATGATGTTAATATCAGTAATCACCGGCTGATCGATAACCGAGAAAACATTGCACCTTGGCGTCCTCGGTAATCCATACTCTGACAAAGCCTTCAAGTTTGTCACTGGATTGGCAAATAGTTGGTTAGAATGGGATCGCTTAACGCTTAAATTTTATCTGATGCCGACTTTATCCTTAACGCTTGATAATATTGAGGAAGGTTATGCCTGCAAATACGGGTAATCTAATGCTTTTAAAGCATATTAAGAAAGATAACGCTAATTAATCGAGAATTTAATACTTGACCTTTATGCCAACTATTCTGATTACCGGCAGCAACCGAGGTCTCGGCTTGGAATGGTGCCGTCAATACGTACAAGCAGGATGGCGTGTTCTCGCCACATGCCGATTTCCTGCAGAAGCTAAAGCGTTACAACAACTGAAAAAGGAGAATAACGCCTTAACCCTACACCGCCTTGATGTGACCGACCACGATCAGATCCATACATTAGCCAAAGAGCTTGCCGATCACCCCATCGACCTCTTGATCAATAACGCGGGGGTTTATTTCGAAAAATATGTTCGGCCGGACCAAACTACCGATTATGGGGCCTGGGCTCATACTTTCAGCGTCAATTCCATAGGCGCGATGCGCGTTAGCCGTGCATTCCTCGATCATTTGCGACGCAGTCAGAAGCGGCTTATCGTCGCCATAACCAGCCACATGGGCTCCATTGCTGAAATTGAAAATCCTGGCAGCTACTTCTATCGCTCCAGCAAAGCAGCCTTGAACGCGGCTATGAAAGGGTTTTCTTTGGAGCTGAAGCCGCTGCAGATCGGAGTATTGTTATTACATCCAGGCTGGGTAAGAACGCAGATGGGGGGACCGGATGGATTACTGTCACCCCAAGAAAGTGTCGAAAACATGCGTAATCGAGTTGATACTTTCACCTTGGCCGACAGCGGCCGGTTCTTACGCTACGATGGCCACGAAATCCCTTGGTGATAATAACCATAAGCCACTCCACCCTAGCCAGCAAACTAAGCACCCCTTTACTGAAAATAAGGGGGTTGACATAGGTTACGGGTAGACAACCAAGGCTATCTATCCCCATCAAGCTAAACAGGCACGAGTCTACACATAAAAAGTAGTGGCCACCGCCTTTAAGGCGGCGGCCACTACTAGATTGTGAAAAAGCTCGTCAGAAAGAACCCATTCGTCAATTCTTGATTTGTCACGAATTGTGTTTAGTCGACTCATGATGAGCGCCACTTTCTACTCAGACAAGTCTTCCATGCTGCTTATGTGAACGACCCTTTAACATAAATGCTTATGAGGTCTAGGTTTGAACAATATCGTAGGTATTGCCTAACGCTATTGTGTCAATAAAGATCGGCCATTTACATCCTGTGGCAAACGATTGTTATCCGCGTAGAGACTTCTTAGTTGATTAAGCTGTGCTTCTGAAATGGTGATCGCCGTTGGCAGAAAGTACCACTGAACACCTTCACTGCAGGGTGGCGTTGTTAAAGATCCGGCAACTGTATAGTATTTAATCGGATGATCGAGCGGAGGTAGCAATGCTGCGGGATCAAATTGCAAACCAGAATTTTCGTTTTTTCCTCCCGAAACACTTGGCACATTCTCTAAAATGGTTTGGAAAGCTGAATTCTCATCGCCGATATTGATCGCAACAGCCAAAACGGCTATTTTACCATCTGCTTGTATATGAACATAATGCAATTCGGCTGGAAACTTGGTGTCGCCTATGACATGCTCACCAGGGGCATGAAAATGAAATTGGATCAGCGGAAACAATTCCTCTCCAACCTTCAGCTTGCCTGAGTACTCGATCGATGTGTTAACTTGTATTCCATGGCCGCTATTAAAAAAAACCGGCGCATGGTCAACATCATACAAAATCTCAAGTGGGTTAATCTGAATGGTATCGATAACTTCTGCAGCAGCCAAATCGATAGGCGATTGATGCTGTCCAACACCGCATACTGCGAAGGGAAATCTTTTTGGCGGATAGGTTTGAGTGGTATCTTCAATGGCCCACCATGTCGATTGTTCTGCATGATCCCAGTGTGGCGATTCTGAAAAGGCGCTTGTTGCGAAGAATACAATAACAGCAGCAATTAAACTGTTTAATTTTTTTCTATTCATGACGACCTCGGTTGAGATTAATTATCGGTTTAGCAGGTATGTTTTCTACAGTATTCAATCATAGGTGATTGTTTTTTGGGATTGGGCGATCCAGAAGCATCCTGCTCTGGTGCTGAATTATTGTCATTTGATGACTCTGAGGCCTGCGTTTTATTTGATGAGTCAGATTGTATTGGCAAAACCAGTTTATTTGAATCAACTGGCGTGTTGGACGTATTGGATGAATTTTCTGCCGTATTCGCAAAACACGAAATACTGAAACCGAGCGCAACAATTAACAAAAATTTATTAAACATAGCGTAGCCTTTATATAAATAAAATTTATAAAGATATACCAAAAAGATAAAAAGCTTATACCTATTTATCCAAGCATCATATCATGCTTATGTCAAAGTTAAAATTTGATGGTAGCCATCGTATAGCCATAATTGGTATCAGCAGAGCCGGGGGAACCCGGGACTTTGTCGAAGTAAGAGCCTTTGAATATATGGCTATACCCGATATCAAAGCTTACCCGTTTTAAATAGCTCCATTGCGGGTCCCATCCAACGCTCACATCAAGCATATTGCCTAAAAAGCCACCCGATCTGCCGGTTGGATCTTGCAGGCCACTGCCCACAAATGCGCCTCTTTTATCAGCCAACCAATAAGCACGGTGAGACATCATAAGCCTAACATTTGGAACGGGTAATAGCGTCATGCGAAAGCCTACTGGTGAGAATAGATTGGAAGGGAAAAATGGCCCAAACATACCTGTGGGGCCGTACTCTACCCGGCGTTTTGCGTACAAAATATCGAAATTTTTGTTTGGATCAGGGTCTCCTGAAGAATAATCGAACAAGTAAACAAGTCTTAGTGGCATCGCGGTTTCGAAGCTATACCCTATTTCCCCATGATGGCGGTGAGCGAATACACTCATATCCTGGGTATCTCCAAACTGATACATGGATTCGATTTCATAATCCAGTAGGCCTTTCGTTGGTTTGGCGAACAACCGGAAGCCTGTCGTAGATAAGTTACGCTGCCTAACTTTATTACCTTCGTTTAATTGAAAAAAATAGGCATCTGCATTGGCCCAATGAAAATCACGGTTAGTAATATGTATACCTGAGAAGTAGGTTTCCGGCGTATTCCAGTCTAACTCTGTCGGTTGCCGATTAACAGGTCGAGTCCCAAATATATGAAGACCCCATTTCTCTTTGTCGTTACCTATCGAAAATCGCATCCCATCAAAAGTGGGCGTGAATGTTCCCCAACGATGCCCCCCTACTAATCGAGATTCACCGTATTCAAGAATTAAACGCCCCACTTCGAATTTAGCACCATACCCTGTCCCTAGAAAATCCTTGGATACCAGGTCGAGGTGAAGTTGGGTAAAATCAAAATGGTTTGCGAAAATGGGGGAATGTTCTTGATCATATTTTGCGAGCGGCGCGCGAATATCAGTAAGTTCGAGCGTAAACCGGAGAGGATCAATAATTTTTTCTATTTCGAATAAAAATCGTGTCCGTTGATGAATCTGATCGTTATAACCGGGGATATCTCTTGTAAAACCATTATCGTACACATCGTAACGTGTTCGATGCTCGATCGCCAAATTGAGCCATTCAGGTGTCATGGCGGACAAGGGCGTTTTATGCTCCTCCATCAATTTAGTTAGGCTATCATAATCGAAACGCGTCCGCCCCGGCGTTTCTTCTACATCAAATGGGGTTGAATTTGAGTTAGTGTTACGTACATTGTTTTTGAATACAATCGATTTCCTTGTCTCCGTTACCTCACTGCCTTTTGCCTGTTCAGCAGATGCGATCGTGTTCGACGCGAAGCCCCCTATCGTGAAAAGACACATCAAACAAATTATTCGCCTATTCTTCCATATCATCCTCACAAATCTCCTCTCTAATGTAAGCAAAAAGCACGAAAAATCATTCCATGCGAAAAGTTTAAAAATTCAAAAAGCGATATGCCCGTGCCTACAACGGTTAACGGATTAACATTCACCGCTCGGGTCTAATCGTTAACCTAACCACTGTCTGAATATTTGCCTCAATCGGCCGTCCTGATCTTGGGTACTTGCGATCGTTGTCGGATCTTTCTTTCCTAAATAAGCCTATAAAACATTAAATGAGCGATAAAGCCGGGTCGTCACTTTCTGCTTCAGCCGCCACAGCATCTTCAAAGAGAGTGGATAGCAAACTCTTCGCTTGGCTATATTCTGTTTTTTCAATACAGCAGAGTGACCTATCAAGCGTTTCTTCTGCTTCATATAGACTCTTTGCAAGGCTGATGCGAAACATCACCTCACGTGTGAGCGCCAATGATGGCTGAGGATAAATCAGCGCAGCCATTTTCTCAGCTATGCTGTCATTCATGAATTTGACTGCCGCAGCAACATTGATAGCTTGCATAAGCAAAGGAATCAGAACAATATATCCTCCATAAATTGACGTTCTTTCGTTCATTTCCTCTCTCCAAAATCTTAAGCGGTTAACAAACCAAAAAAGTACAGATCGCAGTAAGATTCTAGATAGCCGCTTGTGAATTCCCACTTAAAATAATGTTAAGAATTAATTAAACTTTTTGGCTTGGTCGGCGTGAAAACAGATGGGTTTATGGGCAATCTGACCGATCGGATTTATTGATTGCGTTGGATCTTTCCAGGTCATTACTGACAGGAATTGCTGGTTTGATCATGGATCGACCTCATCGGGTTCGGGAGCTGTCACACGCTGCAGACAGAAAAGCCAGAGAGAACGGGATGAATGACTGAATGTAAGTTTCGAGGAGACGCTATTGTCGACGTTTTATGGCGCATTGGGCGCTTTGACCATAATTTTTATGGCAATATGATTCCTTCAACGTATTGGTATTGGGGAGAAATGTTCGATGATTAAAATTATAATGATCGCACTAGGATTATCTTTTTTTTCGGCCGCGGCGGGCAGTGCCCACGCCATCGGTCTGACCAATCTGGAAGGGTTTGAACGGTTGTTTGGCCGCTATGCGCCGGCTGGTGATTGCAAACGCCAACCCCACATCGTCGTCGATAAAACCGGTTTTACCTTCGAAGTCGCCGGTCAAACCGAAAAGGCTACGCAGCCGGAATACGCAGCCAGCTACGGTGGCAATTTCTATGAAGGTATCAGCCTGTGGTTTTTTCCTTATTATGACCCGAACAAGGATCGCCCCCTGCTGCTGACTTTCAATGCCAACGAACAAAAAGGTGTATTAGCGGTAGATACCGAATACAACTACCCGGGTGGGCCTCAACTACCCACCCAATATCAGGCTTTGGTAGACGGCTCACCCTATGCTGTATGTCGTTAAAACTTACTCTGCTTTTACCCGCACAATCGCGGCATGAGGATCGCTGAGATTTTTAGATTTCTCGGCGTCCAGTACGGTAGTGGGCAATACATGCGTCAGTGTGCCACTGGTCAAATTTGGTGACAGCGAAATAATCCCCAATCCTGGACAACTGCCATCCGCTGCATGGCTTACGGTCAGTGGGAACGGGCCACGCAGCGCGACATAAATCCGGCTGCCTTTCGTTTGACCCGCTAACGATAAATCGCCAAGATCAGGTGTCGGATCATTACTTTTGGTTGTGCCAACGGTCGAACCACAGACATTCGTGGTCGTGAGACTATAGCTCCCTGCATGGTCGAATACCTGATGATTTCCTGACGAGGAGATCCCAAATACCTCTACATTGTTGCGAATGCGGTCCATCTGATGCAGATAGTAAGCCGTCTCTGCTGGCGGGTTGCTCACCAACACGAGACCGTGTGCATCCCGATTACTTCCAGCGGGGATATCGGCACCCGCCACCTTGCCATTGTCCGCATCCGCCCATACTGCAACTGGCGCCGGTGTATTTGCGGCATTGAATGCTGGCGCAGAGGGATAATCAATGGTAAAACGATAGAGCGAGAATTCAGAAATATTGGGCCCTGGTGTCCCCGTATTCAAATGCATGAACCCTGCTGCTTCAACACCACCACAACCAGCGGCACGCACCACATTCATGTCGTACTCGGCCACGATCCTCATTGGTGTTGCACTCATATCGATCACGAACATCCCCCCGCCACCGAGTGTTGCGAAGACATGCTGGCCAGTACTGGCAGCAATCGGACAGATCACGCTATTCAGCGGCCGGATACCTTCCGCCTCCTTTAAGGCCCCGGTTGGTGTTGTTGTAGGCTGTCCATCCGCAACCATCCCGCTTACCGTACATACGATTCCATCCTCGGGATTCAGATCGACGGCGACTGGCTGGTCTGTAATCCGACCCACTCCACCCACCAAATCTAAACTTGCTGCGGCATTGAAATCAAAACCCGTTACCTCCCCCTGGCTATTGTGCACCACATCGACACGTTCCAGCATACGCCCGTTTTGGTTAGCGACGATCACACGCTTACCATCCGGTGCCCAAAAACTCATATGGTTCTGCCGGCCTGTCGAAGTCCCGGTTGCTCTAAACAGGCAAACAGGCGATTTGCTTTCCCCATCAACGATGCCTAAATGCCCTGAAACCACAAAATTGAGCGCCATATACTTATGATCCGGGCTTGGCAATATACCGTGGATACGGGCAACATGCGCGCCGGTGGCAGTATCCGCTGCCGGAAATAAGTCGGCTGTCACATCCAAAATCACCGGATTATCCACCGGAGGCGTTCGCTCTAAATCTTCGCTGTCATAGATCCGCACCGCACCGCCATGCGTGCCAGTCGGTGTTTCCGCTGTGATGCCTTGGGTATTCGCTTGATCACTGACCCATACTTCATAACCCTTTGCCTGGACCAAAGGCATCATCCCCGAGAAACCCAGAAAAACCGCCCCAAAGATCAAATTCCTCACCCTCTGCATTTGAATGCGTCCATTGGTTTGCCCAAAGATCGGAGCAAACGGCCTATTTTCTTTATTTTGATAAATCGAATATCTCTCCATCCCACCAGTCCGTCTACTTCTCGAAGTGTCGATTATTAGGGCTGATGGATGCCCGGTCGACTCGAACGTATTTCTAGCTGATCCCATATCAAGACAACTCCTTTATGTTTTAATATAAACAAAGCTTATTTATTTTCTTATTTTATTATTCGCCGATTTCGTGAAATATAAAAGCTATTCAAAGGGTCGAGGTGTTAAATCATGACCTGCCCCGACAAATAATATCCGCTCTTAACCAAGTAAGCAGCGGTTTGACAACCTTTTCGTTTCCCGGTAGCTTTGAACCCAAGTGAAATCGAATACACCCCATTTTTTTATACATCTAGATTCGTCTCCCGGTTGCTTTTTATATAAAGGCGCCCCCACAACTTTCAGTGACTGCCATAAGTTCAGTGGCATTCTGACGAGCCTACACTGACAGGAGCTTTTTTCATGACCCTTTGTAAGCTAACCTTCGCTTTCCTCTTTGCTCTCCTCCTACCGGCTGTTTATGCACAGACCGTACCAGAAACCAAGCCCCTGGCACCGGTTACTGCACAGCCCGATGAATCACCCTCATCAGAAGAATTGATGCAAGCGTTGCTAACCGCTATCAAGGAAATTGAAAAAGAACGGGCAGAGCTCAATCAACAGCTGAAACGCACTCCCGATCCGGCTGCCGCACAACAAATCCGGGAGCAACTGGAACCACTCGACCAACGTTTACGCGATTTGCAGAACTCTTTTGAAGAAATGGTCACTGGTGGGCACAGTCTCTCATCATTGATCGATAAAACGGAAGATACGCCGTTCAATTGGCAACAAGAATTGGAGCAAATCGTGCGGCCTCTGCTGGACGAACTCAAGCAATTGACGGAACGACCTCGCTTGATGGAGCGGTTGAAAAGCGAACAGGCGGTACAAGAACACCGCCTGCAACTTGCCAATGAAGCAATCACTGAACTGGAGAAAACACTCGAACAAACGAAAGCCCCACTCGTCAGACAATCCACTCAAACACTGCTTGAACAATGGCAGGACCAAAAGGAAAACGCCGAAGGACGTTTGCAACGCATCAATACGCAATTAACACGCTTAAGCGCATCCAGTGACGATATAGGCGAAGAGCTGACAACCCGACTGCAAACATTCGCCAGCGGTCGGGGATTAAATCTACTGTTGGCTGTAGCTGGCTTTGCGCTCGTCTACCTGACCCTGACGGGCTTAGGTCGATTGATCAGCCGTTTTCCAAACCGGAAACGGGAGCCTGGCACACGACGGATGGCGCGTGCTGTCGCCTTGTTACTTCGCGGTTTCACTGTTATTCTAGCTTTATTCGCCACCATGCTGATTTTGTACGTACGGGGGGACTGGTTATTGCTTGGCCTGCTCATTCTGCTGACGATCGGTCTGGCGCTGGGGCTACAGAAATCTTTGCCGCGTTATGTCAAAGAAATCCGCATTCTGCTCAACATGGGTAGCGTCCGTGAAGGCGAGCGTATCGTCTACAATGGCATACCATGGAGAATTGCCTCTCTGAATATTTTTTCCACCCTATACAACCCTTTATTACACGGAGGAGGCGTATTGCGTCTGCCTATCGATCAACTGGTCGAGTTACAATCCCGCCCTTACTCACCCGATGAGCCGTGGTTCCCGAGCAAGGAGGGCGACATCGTCATCCTTGAGGGTGATATCTACGGTAAAGTGTTGATTCAAACACCAGAAATCGTGCAAGTACAAATAGTCGGTGCAACGACCACGTTCCGTGTTGCGGACTACTTAGGTAAAAATCCCCGCAATTTATCGCAGGACGGCTTTGCGATCCCAATCGTCTTTGGTCTGGATTATCAGCATCAAAACACCCTGCTGAGCGACATCGTGCCAACACTGCGCACCTATCTGGAAGAACAATTAGCACAACAACCCTTTCAGCCTCATCTAAAAGCCCTGTTAGTCGAATTCAACGAAGCTGCCAGCTCCTCATTGAATCTATTGATCGTTGCAGTGTTTACGGGTGCCGCGGCTGAAGATTACTGGTCAATTCGGCGTTTTCTACAACGTACCACGGTCAGCGCCTGTAATCACTATGGTTGGGTCATCCCGTTCGATCAACTGACAGTCCATTTACCGACACCACGACAGCCAGCACTCCCTTCACTTAAGGAGCTCACATGAGTGAGTATACTAAGTGATTTGACAGGGCATAGAAGTAGGGAAGTATGCTCTGAAGTACATGATCTGACGATCCCAGACATGTACAAGGGCAGCACTAAACAATGAAGCCCTGCGGATCAAATAGGATGCCGGTTTCTGCCAGTTGAGACAATGCAATATTTTCTTGATTGAGTGGCTGCTCTGCCGCATAGACGCCCAGCTCACCAATCGAAGTCGTACCTGTATTCAGCAAGTCGATGTAAGGTTGTAGCTGATCGTCTGTTGGGGGTGAACCCACGACATTGTTCCACAATAGCGATGTGACTTGCTCAGGCGTAGTCGCGCCGGCAGCAGTGATTGCGAAGGCAGCAAGGTCTTCATAACTAGTACCTTTATCGAACTCGGACAACCCGATTGCTACATAATTGGGATTGGGAACGCTTTCAGCTCCAAAAATGGCCCCAATCAATTTCGCAACTCTACCAGCCGAACCTTCCACGTCGAGCGCAACGGCCAAATCGGCAAAAATAATCCGTTCTATGCCTTGAAGCGTATCGGTGCCTTCGCTGTGCGTATCTGCTCTCTGATCGATAATCATCAGTTCACCCGCAGCCGAAGTTTGGTGGGTAAAATTCGAACGCACCCCGCTATAAAGTGCGTAATCAATTCCTCCGCCACCATGAATGACATCGTTACCTAGCCCCCCCTTGAATATCTGAAGATGTTGCTCGCCGTCTATCTCGCCTATCAAGCTGTCAGCCCCCCCTCCACCGAGCAAAACCTCCATCCTTTGACCTTCTTTCGCATTTAGACGGTTGTCACTATGGGTACCGGGAACAATATTCATATTCTGGAACAAAGTACTCGCATCTAATTGTGAAGTGATAAATTCAATACTTCTCCGATAGCTGATTCCCGAATCATCCAACGGAACAAATAGCGCGTGCTCCGACAATCCATCGATCCCGGAATCTTCTACCCGTATATTGATAATCGAACCGCTTACTTCATATCCTCTTGTTTCTCCTGCGCTTACCGCCTCATCGTCATTATGGCGAATATTGGCAAAGCGCTCTTCGGGCAGTGCTTGAAAACGATTCGTACCAGGCGAACCAAAAGTCACACCGACATAGCGACCATCGGTGACACCAAACTGTTGCATGAAGAATTGCGCAGCTGATCCGCCCAGGCTATGGCCGGTCACCAATACTTGCTCGATGCCATGATCGTTGACATAGTTGACGATTGATTGAAGGAAGCCAATACCACTATCACCATGCGGCTCATTCAGAAGATCGTAATAGCCCTTGATACTGAAAACATTATGATTCCAGTCTTTCAAGCCGTTTTCTGTAGAAATATCATTCGAACCTTCAAACGATATACCCAATGTTTGTTTACCGCCCAGCATCGTTACACCGACTGTTGCCGAAGCATTTTCATTGTCATATCGCAGCAAGTTGCCATTTATCACACTGAATTTACGGTCACTCTCAGCAAAACCCAAAGATGTTACCGCCAAGGGCGCCCAGTTCTGAACACGCACGTTCACCGTATCGATGACGGACTGAGCGTCAAGATGCCGATCGGAATAAGCTCGGGCAGAAAGATTGAGTGCAGCAAGCATAATATTGTCGGGTGTCGTTTCAAGCTCAGGTAGGGCATGGCGGGTACTTGTTGTCACTAGCAGCATTTTGTTCTCCTCTTATATAGAATTATGGCACCCATAGACATGCGTCACTATCTAGTGTCAGCCCGAAAACTCATAAATTGAATAAGTAACAAAAGGTTACATTTTATTTTTAGAGACGAAGTTTTCTTGGGAATAGAGTAAAGCTGG